>NZ_JBJFLO010000009.1:152852-156628 GCF_045363175.1 Xanthomarina sp. GH4-25 | reverse complement strand
AGATTTGTAGCCTAGATCTTCAGCTGCCACTTCCAGATAAGAATCCAATACCATGGCATCCAGATCCTTTTTAAGTAGTAGTTTTTTAAGCTGTTCTATTTCCTTTTGCAAGGCTTTAATTCGAGATATTTCGTCTTTTGTTTCCACTTTTACTCTGGTGTTCATTAAGTCTTTACGATTGTACTTTTTAATCCACTCATTTACGGTTGTAGGTGCGATAGAGTAGAGTTTACATAGTTCACTCTTTGTGTGTTTTCCGGTTGTAAGTTCGGCTAAAATTTTCAGTTTAAAAGGTTCACTGTAACGTCTAATTACTTTGTCATTTCTATACATAATGTTTAAAATTATGTAGCCTTTATTCAGGACGGGTCATAATTATTGCCAACGTGTTTGTATATGGTTTGTTGCGTGGTTTAGCAACTAAGTTAACAAATAAAAACCGAATAGAAAATCAGCGAGGATTTTCGTAAGTAGGCGAGAACTAGCAATTACTTATAGTCATTGTTGTGCTTAGTATTTTTAGTACATCATTCTAATTCTTATTGGAATCGAAATCTTTGCTTTAACTCTTTCATTATCCAATTTTCCGCTTATCCAGTTGTCATTATTTTCGGTTAAAAAGTCTTTTATTACTTTCCAAAGTTCTTCATTTTCCTCTTTTCCCGAATATTCTATGTTTTCAACACTACCTTCATTTGTTACAAAGAAGGTCAATGTTTCATCAATATTTATTGTTGTTCTACCAGTCGAATTTATCTCAAAAGGTGATTTTTTCATAATCCGTCTATATAAATCTTTTGTAAAGATTTGGAGTCCACCTATCCGAGTTGGAGGGCAATTCAATCTTTTAGTTTCTAAAACTCCGTTTAGTTCAACTTCGAAAGTTTTGTCAGTATTACATTCAGAGTTTGACACAAATTCATTTTTATCAAAGTCAAATTCTTGTATTAAGTTTCCTTCTGAGTCAAAGTATTTCCATTTTCCAATTTTTTTATCATTTTGATAATTCCCTTGCATTCTAATTTGACTTCCTGATTGGTCATATCTTTCAGTCCAAAGCCCTTCTCGTTTTCCATTAATATAATTACCTGTTATTACATTTCTAAAAGGTGGCGTATATGAAGTTGTTTTGTATTCTCCGTGTTTTGTTACTCCATCCGATTTTAAAACATAAAATTTAGCTTTTCCATAACCAGCATTTTCTTTTACTTTTATTGTTTTTTGGGCGAAAATAAAGGTCGATGTTAAAAGCAGAAGTAATAGTATTTTATTTTTCATAATTTTTATCAATATTAAGCACAACGGTCTCGGCTATGAGTAGTTGCGTGGGTTAGCACTTAACTTTGCAAGTACGCACCAAACTGAAAATCCGCGAGGATTTTCAGAAGAAGACGAGAACAAGCAATTACTTATAGCCATTGTTGGCATTTCGTTATTTTATTTCGTACTTAATTTTCATTTTGTTCCATTTTTCTGAAAGTTTTGGATTTAACTTTTCATAAATATCGTTATCAAGTATAATTCCACCCCAAGAAAGAGTCGATTCATATTCGATAACGTTAATAAGGATTTCTGGCTTTTTAGATTTTCTTTTTTTCTTGTTCTTTAAATCTTGGAATAGTCTTCTGTAATTTTCATAAACCTTGTTTATTCTGTTTACGAAGATGGTTAGTTTTAATGCTTGATAAAGAAGTAAAAGAGGAAGTGATAGTTGAAAAAGCATAACAAATACATTATTAAAGCCAGCAATAGAAATACCAAGAAATAAAAACCCTATAATTATGTTTTTTATCCAGATTGATTTCACCATCCTTTTTGAAATGTTGTAAGTGAATAAAGAATTTTCAAATCCATTTACTGCCATTTTATAAACACCTTTTTCTATATCATCATTTGTGAAATATTCGGTTGAATTTTCTTCTGAAAAAGACGTTTCAAATGAATTGTCGATAAAATCATACCTCTTTTGTATACTTGCTTCATAAAAAATATGCTGAATTGTAAATTCAAGAATTGCATAACCAAGAATAAAAAAAGAATTAAAAGAGTTTAGAAAATCACTTATGTAGCTCCAATCTTTATTTATTGATTGTATTATAAAAGCTACGATTAAAATGATTGTTGAAGTATACAATGTATAGTTTGCATATTTATCATATGTTCTTGCATTGTCAAATGAATTCTTGAATGGAATTTTCATAATTATTAATGTTATTCATACTTTGGGAAAGAATCCCCAAATATCTCTCTCCACTTATTTATAGCTTTCTCTTGGTTACTTTCTTTAGTTTCAGCATTGTATGCTTCGTAACCTGTTTTGTAGGCATCTGAAGCTTTGGTTGCAATTTTAGTTTTTTCGTCAAATGTTAAATTATTTAATTCGCCTTGAAATCCTTTTGGGTCTTGATAGGACTGATAAATAGCTGTTTGCAAATGATGCCAAAAATTTATAAGATTTACATCTATATAAGTTGATATTTCAGATTTACTATTAAAGAAATCCAATATTAGGTTTTCAAAAAAATAAGAAGAAATTGTAGGCATATTTGGTCTTTTATTCCAATATTTCAAAGTTCTTATAATTTGAAGAATTTTACTGTTATGTTTTTGATTGATTTCATTAACTCTTTTTTGGTCAATTCTTGGGTCAGTAGCTTTCCAACCTCCAGAACCATCAGGAATTAAATAATAATTAGTATCTGTATGTAGAGCAGGAACAATATCGAAATTCCATTCGTAGGAATCCAATTGAAGCGTAGCTGCTTCTTGTCTTCTATGTATTTCAGCTTTTTTATAGTGTTCTATTTGATTTAAAGAGTTTACTATTTTGTTTACTACTTTAATTGAATTTAATGTATAATCATCATTACATAATTTTCGTAAATTCTTTGCTGATTCGGGCACGTTTAAAGAATAATTCTGACCATATATATGAGTTGAATAAGTTGTTCCATCTGCTGAAAAAGTTAATAATAAGTCGACATCATCTAATGGTAAAATTTTTGTGTTTCGAGCAAAAGAGCCGAACTTTAAACTCATATTATCAAACAGTTTAGGGAAGTCATCAATTTTATTTGGCAAATTTACCAGTTGATTAATTAACCAATCACGACTACTACGAGCCTTAGTAGTTCTATCCGAAACTAAATTCACATAGTCTTTATTAAATTCTGCAAATGCAGTTCCTACGGTTTTTGCCATATTCTACGGTTTGTTATAATGAATGCCAACGGCTGGTATAAGAATAGTTGCGGTTTTGCACGCGAGGAATTTCCGCAGGAAATTCAGAAGTAGCAAAAGCGCAACGACCCTTGGTTAGGCACTAAAATAGCGATTATTTTTATACATTGTTGTGTACAGTGCATAATTGCTTTTTTTCTCCGTACTGGTTGTCGGTCCGACGTTATGTTAAGTTTCGGGTTTTCAAGTTCCTGTTTACGCACAGTTTGTCAATCCGATTTTTAGAGATCTGCGAGTTCAATTCCGTTGTTGTTTTTAAAATCCGGAGTGAGCTTTGAATAGGATTTATGCGGCTGGAGGCATTGTACACAACGGCTCCGTATATGAAAAGTAGCGCTGAAAATAAGCTGTTACTTTTCGGATTAAACGCAAGCCGAATTTTTAAATTTTACTATTTATCTTTTTATTTGGAAATCGTCAAATTTAAAAATTTGGCGACTTTCCAAAAATGCCCAAACCTTTGTGTTAGCAATGACTTGCGCTATTTTTTATATACAATGTTGCCAGTAGTTTTATCCGCCTTGTTGCTGTTGCTG
>NZ_JBJFLO010000009.1:0-152752 GCF_045363175.1 Xanthomarina sp. GH4-25 | reverse complement strand
TTGTTGTTGTTGTTGTTGTTGTTGTTGTTGTTGTTGTTGTTGTTGTTGTTGTTGTTGTTGTTGTTGTTGTTGTTGTTGTTGTTGTTGTTGTTGTTGTTGTTGTTGTTGTTGTTGTTGTTGTTGTTGCTGCTGATTAATAGTATTTTTAACTTTTGCCTCTTCTTTCATTTTAGCTATCAGACCATCAATCCCACATCCATCAGTTAATTTAATTGCAACAATTTTTGGGTGCAGTTGCGTGTCATCATCATACAATTTTGATTTAATAGTTGCCATTGCTTGTAGTGCACTTTGGATTGATGACTGACTAATTTCAGAAGGGATTGGCAATAAAGTTGTGACCTCTTTTGAATCAATTCCGATAACATCAAAACTTAAAGTTCCCACTAATTTATTTTTTTCTGCTGCAATCGCTAAACCAAACAAGTTCCCAATATTTAGACCAGATTTCTTTGTTTCAATATTCGCTCGAATTCTTAATCCAACACCTACTTTTGCTAAACCGCCACAATTCCCATCAGCTTGAATCATATCGATAGTATTAAATTTCACAAAGTCAACCGTAACTGTATAACTTCCTTTTTCGACTGTCGCACTTGCTCCAGCGTATGATACTTTTCCGTTAGAATCTACTTTTTCTATCGTAACATAAACTGACTGGTCTGTCAAGAATTTATCGAGCTTGATTCTATTTGTAGCTAATTCCCTAACAGTAAGTGTATCAAAAACTCCGATTGAGTCAGCTATTACTACAGGACTTTCATACTCAATAGCTGAAATTGGTATATAATCTTTAAAATTTTCCTCAAGTAAAAATTTTGTTTTTTGTCCGTAAGTATTCATAGTAATTATGAATATTAAAAGAAGCGTAAATTGATTTTTCATAATTGGTTGGTTTTGGTTAGTAATATATTCAATATTAGCTTGCAAATAAATACCTAATATTGGGTATTTTTTAAAGTTGGCTGATTCTCAAAAAATTACTGGCAACAATTGGATAAAGACAATTGTCTATATCCACATTATATAAAGCTACTAATATATTTTTTTTAAGTTAAAATTCCTATACGTAGTAGTACGTATTTAAACTCAAAACAATGATTTAGCCTAAATAGTTGTGTAAAATAAGAAGATGTTTTGTGTGTTTTTTACGGGTATCCTCATAGAGGAAAGAATGAATATACAATTTCGTTAGTTTCTATATCGAAATATGGCGTTTTTCCTAATTGATTAGGAGGTAAGTTAGCAACTTTGTGGTAACGTTTTAATTTTGCTTCCATATTAGCAATATCAGCTTTGGTGGCTGGCATATTTTGTGGAGCTGTGAATACACGTTTTAGTCCATCAGCAGCTAAAGAACCTGCTGTAGCATTTCCCACTCCTGCAAAACTCATTTTATCAACCTTAGAAATATTTTGTTTTTCAATTTCTAAGCTATCAACTGTTTGTTCATTTAGAGCAACTAAATCTTTACTTGATTTTTTAGCATGATGCGCTTTTGATCTACAGGTATTACTGCAAAATTTTTGTACACGACGTCTTTTGGGTTCAAATTCTTTAAAACAATACTCACAGTTATAAAATTCTTTTTCCATTTTTTTTATGCGTTAAATAAACGTTTGTTTGACGTATAATTGTGTTTTAAATGTTGATTTTGGTTATAACTGTCACCTTTTTGACCACAATTGAAGTCAGATATAAATAGGGTTAATCCCATTCTTCAAGGTGTTTTGAGTCAATATTAAAAACAGTTTCTAATAAAAACCTTCGTGCTTTTTCATCTGTCATCAGTGGTTCTTTTTCCTCTTTTTCAACTTTCTCAGGAGTTGTTTTTAGCTCTTCATCTACAGATGGCGTTGTTTCTGGTATTTCTATTTTAGTAAAAGGTATCGTTTCAATAGTTGGATTTCCATCTTTTATAGACTCATTTACTTCTACCTTTTTATCTATTTCTGGAAAGCCAAAGTAGCTTCTAAATTTCACTTGATGTTTCTCAAAAATCAATGCCTGAGATTTAAACATGTTTAATAAAGCTGAAGATGTCATTGGAAGGTCAATCATCAGGTTTTTAGACATCCAAGAAATAATCATTCCATGGGCATCAACATGCTCTTTATACTGCTCTAATAGATGATTGAAAGCTGTTTCGCTTAGAATTTCTTTTTGGGTAATTAATAGATCGATAGTGTTATTTAAAAGAGTTTCCTTATTTAATATGTCTAAGCCATTAAATTCTAATGTATTTGACGTGATTTTTCGTTCCGAATTAAAATAAGCAATAATATTGAGCATGTCAGGCTTAATAATATCCTTTATAAAAGAATTTTCTATATACGGATAATAACGCTCAGGGATATAAAAAATATAATCCCTTGTTAGATTATCTCGAATGATTTTAAAAACCTGATTTTTGTCTAGCATCTTATCGAATTAAGTCTGAATAATCGGTTGGTAAATGTGCGTCAATATCACGAAGGTATTTTTCTAAAGCCACCATAGAGGTGTGTCCTGTAATATTCATTAAAACACTTTTGGCTTCAAATGGTGAACTATTTTCAACCAATTTTCTATATAATTTGGTAATAAAAGTGTGTCTGAAACTATACAAACCGTAATCTGTTCCAAGATTAAATTTCGTCTTTACAATCTTCTTAAAGCGTTTTGAAAAATAATCACGTTTATTATCTGTTTGGGTATCCCAAACTTTCCCAATGCCATCTGGTGTGATTAAAGCATTCTCTTTAGGTAATTTTGAGATGTCTGGTAGCACATCTAAAATAATTTCAGGAATGATTTTGGTCTTTAGTGGGCTGTTTTTAGCCTGAAATGATAGTGTTTTGGTTTCTAAATTTAAATCTTTCACTTTTAAACGACATACTTCAATAGGTCTCATGAAATTATATGAGATAAACTGAATATATAATAGGAGAGTAGGGTCCTCTTTTTTTAGATATTCAAAAATAGCCTCTAAGGTTTTAGGATTATATCGTTTATGTCTCTCTGGCTTCGCTTTTAAAACAGGTGTTTTACGAATAACATTTACTGGAATAATTTCATTGTCTTCTAAAACTTGCATCATACTACTTAAATCTACACGACAATTGTTTCTACTTCGCGGTGTATTTTTAATTAAATGATGGTTTAGAAAATCCATGGATATTTTTCGTGTAATCTGATTTGCATGAATAACATTAGGATATTCTTCATTAAGCCATTTAATAAAAACTTTAGAACGGTTTCTATAATCTTGCAAAGTTCTGGGTTTTACCAATTTTTCTTTCATCGTTAGCGCAAAGTCGAAAGCTTCGCGTAAACTCATTTTTGTTTCATCTTTATTTTCTGGCTCAACCGTATTAATTGGTTCAGGTACAATTATAGGTTCAACCTCTTTTACAGTTGAGATAACTTTTAAAGGTTCAGCTTTTGGAACTTCTAAAACTTGAGTTGTTGAAACAGATCTTTTAATAAAAGGATAAGGCGTCACTTTTTCCTTCTCGATAATAGGCGCTGGAACTATTTTTTTTGGAGACATATTTGAACACGCTTTTGGTTTATTAGCCAAAAAGCGATCTAAATTATCTTTGTAAGGATCGTAGCCTTCTTTTAAAAGTCGATGAAGTGATTTTTTGTAATGATTTAGGATGTTTAAACGGTCTGTCTTCGTTCTCAGCTTGTTAGCAATGCCGTAAATGTTCTTTTGTCGCTCTAATTTTCCAGTTTTAGGATTTCGGAATGAGAAATAGACATACCACCTGCGATTTAAGTCGCCATTGGCTAGGTAGATTTTCGGGGGTGAAAAAGTTTTTTTGTGTGACAAATCGTGTTCTAAAAAGCACTTGTTTTCGTGTTCAAAAATAAGAAAATCATTTAATGTTTGCATAAAAAAAACGGTTTAGAGTGAACTAAACCGTTTATTCCTGTACTAATACGTTTGTAGCGAGAACGAGATTTGAACTCGTGACCTCTGGGTTATGAATCCAACGCTCTAACCAACTGAGCTACCTCGCCATACTGTATTTTAGAGTATTTTATAAATATCTCTATGGTTATAAAAAGTAAAGCTATAGCATGTTTTAAATTTTATAAAAACCTACGAACTCTTCTTTTTAACGGCTGCAAATATAAAAACAAATTTATTGAGAGCAAACATAAATTTGCATTAATTATTATTAAAAATTGTTTTAAAACTTATTAATTAATGTATATATTGAGCGCTATAAACATAAATTCTATAATGGACGAAAAAATTAAATTTGAAATGGAGTTTCCCATTCACGCTTCACCTCAATTATTATATCAATATATATCGACACCTTCTGGATTATCGGAATGGTTTGCAGAAAATGTAAATTCTCGTGGAGAGCTATTTAAGTTTATTTGGGATGGCGTAGAAGAACAAGCCAAATTAGTAAGTAAAAAGAGTGGTGAACGCATCAAATTTAAATGGGTTGTGGATGAAGATGCATCGTATTATTTTGAAATTAAAATTCAAGTAGATGAAATTACAAAAGACGTGAGTTTGATTGTTACAGATTTTACCGAAGAAGACGAGATAGAAGAATCTAAAATGCTGTGGGAAAATCAGATTTCAGATTTAAAGCAGGTATTGGGTTCTGCTTAGTATAATTTTACTTTATTAACTTATATTTGTCCCGAATTTATTTCGGGATTTTTTATGGTAAATTTTAATGGAAAAATAATAGATGAAACTCAAGTAATATCTATTAATAATCGAGGATTAAATTATGGAGATGCACTTTTTGAAACTATAAAAGTGACTCATGGGAAACTGCTCTTTTGGGAAGATCATTATTTTAGATTAATGGCTTCTATGCGAATATTAAGAATGGAAATCCCAATGTATTTTACCATGGAATTTTTACAAGAACAAATACTTGAGTTATTGTCGCATAAAGAGCTGTTAAACAAATCGGTAAGAGTTAAAATGTTTGTCAATAGAGTTGAAGGTGGGTTGTATTTGCCAGAGTCAAACAATATTGATTTTTTAATTTCTGCAAGGCCGTTAGAATCTGATTTTTATTTACTAAACGAATCACCATATCAAGTAGATTTGTTTAAAGATTATTACTTGTCTCCAAGTTTATTATCTACCCTAAAAACAAACAATAAAGCCTTGCATGTTGTAGGTAGTATTTATGCCCAAGAAAACAATCTAAATAACTGTTTGGTTTTAAACACGAATAAGCAGGTGGTTGAAGCTTTAAATGGAAATCTGTTTTTAGTGAAAGGACATGTTATAAAAACGCCACCATTAATGGATGGTTGTTTGAAAGGCATCATGAGAAAACAGCTGATAGAAATTATTAAATTAATGCCTGAATATACTTTGGAAGAAAGTTCTATATCGCCTTTTGAACTACAAAAAGCAGATGAATTGTTTATTACAAATGTTATAGTAGGTATTCAACCAATAACAAAATATAGAAAAAAACAATTTGACAATGAAGTTTGTAAAGTGTTACTCCAGAGATTAAATGTAAAAATAAGATTGATTACTTAATTAGAGCTTGGGTTTTCTGGAGCATTAGACCAAATACTATACTCGCCACCTAATTCTACCATTTTTTCTTTCCAAAAAGATTGGTAATCTTTTTCGATGATAGATTTCTTATAAATATTTTCGGTTACAACCCAAGAATTAGTTTTTAATTCTTCATTTAATTGGTTGGAATCCCAACCAGAATAGCCAAGAAAAAAACGAATATTATCTTCACTTATTTCATTATTAGCAATAAGTTCGGCAACTCGATCAAAATCTCCACCCCAATAAATACCTAAAGAGATCTCAATACTATTTGGAATTAATTCTGGAATTTTATGTATAAAATATAAATTATCCTGCTCCACAGGACCACCGTTATATATTTTAAAATTAGCTTTTATTTCTGGTATTAGGTCGTGAATAGTATACTCTAAAGGTTTATTTAAAATAAACCCAATAGAGCCTTCATCTGTATGATCTGCTAACAAAACTATAGATCGATTAAAAGAAACATCTCCAATAATTGAGGGTTCTGCGATTAACAAATCACCTTTTTTTGGTTGTATTGTAATCATGTGGTTGAGGATTAGTAATTAAATGTAGTATTTTTTTTCTTAAAATTCAAATTGTAAGAAACAAAAAAAGCCTTCAAGTAAAGAAGGCTTTTTGGATATTAAAGAAGTTAAAACTAGTTTACAGCGCTAGATAAATCTGATCCTGCTTTAAACTTAACTACATTTTTTGCTTTAATTTTTATAGTTTTTCCAGTTTGTGGGTTTCTTCCTTCTCTTGCAGCTCTTCTAGTAACTGACCAAGATCCAAATCCAACTAAAGAAACTCTATTACCTTTTTGTAAAGCTCCTTCAATTTCAATTAACGCACATTCTAAAGCCTTTTTTGCAGCTGCTTTAGTAATTCCTGCGTGTTCTGCCATCGCATCGATTAAATCTGATTTGTTCATAATTTTAATTTTAATTATTAATAAATTGTTGGTTAAACATTTTTTGTTAAATCCTTTACAAATTTATACGGATTCTTAAACCATGCAAGTAATAGCAAGGGAAATACTCTTTATTGTTAATAACTTAACACATTTGTTAATAAACACAGTGTATTTCATCGGATTTTTTATAATATCAATAAGAATAAGGCTTTAGAGCATTTTTGCAGACTCATGGAATTTATACCCATTTAAAAGTGATTTGACATCCATTTTCCGCTTCCCTGGAAGTTTTATTTCTTTAATGTTTATAAAGCCTCCAGTTACAGCTACTTTAAGTTGTTTTTTAGTTGATATAATCTGTCCAATGGAAAAAGCATGTAATTCTTCTTCAATGATCGATGCGTAAATCTTAACATCTAAAGTGTCTGTATCATTTTTTAAATAAGTCCATGCAGCTGGATATGGACTTAGGCCTCTTATTTTATTATATATGTGGTGTAAAGAGTCATTCCAATCAATCTTACAGTTTTCTCTATGTAGTTTAAAAGCTGTTTTTGTTTCGTCTTCTAAAGGTTGTGCTTTGGTACTTATTTTATTTGTTTCAATGAGTTTAATTGTTTCTAAAACTAATTGACTTCCAGCATGCATCAGTTTATCGTGTAAACTTCCAGCATCTTCTTTAGGATCAATTAAAACGGTTTCTTGTAAAATAATCTCTCCAGTATCTATTTTTTCATCAATAAAAAAGGTAGAAACACCTGTTTTTGTTTCTCCATTAATAATAGCCCAATTTATAGGTGCAGCACCTCGATAGTCTGGCAATAAGGAAGCGTGTAAATTAAATGTTCCGTATTTTGGTAATTGCCAAACAATTTGAGGTAACATTCTAAAAGCAACAACTATTTGTAAATTGGCTTTTAAAGACTTTAGTTCTTCAATAAAGTGCTCGTTTTTTAAATTGGTAGGTTGCATGATGTGTAAACCTTGAGATTTGGCATACTCCTTTACAGCACTTTCGTTTAATTTTCGTCCTCTTCCAGCAGGCTTGTCTGGAGCTGTAATAACTCCAACAATATTGTAATTGGTTTCAACCAAAGTTTTTAAAATGGTAACAGCAAATTCTGGTGTTCCCATAAATACAATTCTTAAATTTTTCATTACTTATTTAATTTATAAGTGTTTCTATCTGTTAAACCTATTAACTGGTGTTCTAAAAGTGTTTTTAGTGTCGCTTGTAATTCTTTTTCAGAACATTTAATGTGTTTAGCTAAGTCTCTTGAACTTAAATCAATTTGAGATAATACTTTTAAAACATCTTCTTTAATTTGATGAATATCTGTTTTAGCCTTTTTTAATTTTTTTGAGATACAAACCGAACAAATACCACATGCTTTTACTTGCTTTTCACCAAAATAAGTAAGCAGTTGTACGTTTTTACAAGTTTTATTGTCTTCAACATAGTTAATTACAGCGTGGACTTGTTTATATTTTAAATCGTTCTGTTGCACAATATAATGCGAAATTCTATTAATTGCTTTATCGTCTTCTCTTGGTTGTAAAAAAGTTATTTCAGAATCTGTAGTCAGCAAATTAAGTGTAATAATATCATCTTTCTCTAAAAGTTTTAACGCTGAAAACAACTTGTCTTCTGTAACAGATGCTTTTTCTGAAACAAGAACAGAATTTATATTAATTTCGTTTTCAAATATTCCACCATAAGTTCTTAAAATGGTCTTCACGATGTTGTTTAGATCATGATGGGTTTCTAAATACGTAAACAATCTGGTGTTGCTTACTATAAATTGTAAACTCGTTCGTTTATTAAATTGTTTTGACAGGCTAATAATGCTTGTTCTATCTAATAACTGAAGCGTATTGTAGGCTAACAGACTATTTAATTGATAGGTTTGGCAGAATTGATAGAAATTATAATCAAATAAAAGGTCTTGACCTTCACCATAAGAAATTTGAAAATAGTTACTAAGTTTCCTGTAAATATATTTAACATCATCAACGGAAGGCAACACTTTTAAAAACTGATTTTTAACCAATAGCACATCGCTTTTATTTTTTAAAATAATAGCAAAAGCTTTGTCTCCATTTCTTCCAGCTCTACCTGCTTCCTGGAAATAACTCTCTATGCTTTCTGGCAAATTTAAATGAATAACCGTTTTAACATCTGGTTTGTCAATCCCCATTCCAAAAGCATTCGTTGCAACCATCACTTGTTTTTGGTTGTTAATCCATTGCATCTGGTTTGCCTCTTTTATTTTACTAGACAACCCACCATGGTAAGAGGTTGCACTAATTCCTTTTTTTTGTAGAAAATCTACTATCTCTATAGTCATTCTTCTACTTCTAACGTAAATAATAGACGCTTGTGGATTTTTCTTTAAAATGGATTCTAATTTATAAAGCTTGTCTTCCTCATCAAAAGTCATGTAGGCAAGATTAGAGCGCTCAAATGATTGTTTAAATATTTTAGGCTGAATAAAATCGAGTTCTTTTACAATATCTTCAACTACTTCGGGAGTTGCGGAAGCGGTTAAAGCAATACAATTAACACCTGGTTGAATTTGTCTTAATAACTGAATGTTTTTGTAAGCAGGTCTAAAATCGTTGCCCCATTGAGAAATACAGTGGGCTTCATCTACAGCTATTAAATTGACGTGCATTTGTTTTATCCGGTCTTGAACCAGTTCTTGTTGCAGACGTTCGGGTGATAAGTAAAGAAATTTGTAATTTCCATAAATACAATTATCTAAAAGTGTATCTAAATCATTATAAGATATTCCACTTGTAATACTTAAGGCTTTAATTCCTTTAAGCTTTAAAGATGTTACTTGATCTTTCATTAAAGCCACTAAGGGAGATACAACTATGCAGATCCCTTCTTTTGCAAGTGCTGGAATTTGAAAACATATAGATTTCCCACCACCTGTTGGTAGTAAGGCAAAAACATCTTCCCCTTCTAAGACGGCCTCAATGATCTCTTCTTGAAATGGTCTAAAGGAGGTGAAGTTCCAATAGCGTTCTAATATGTTTATGGGATGCTGCATTACAGCTTGTTTAAAGTATCTATTAAATAATCGACACGATTTTCTATGGTATCAAAAGGAATGTTTATTAAATTATATTGGTGTTTTTTATAGGTGTTTAGTAATTGTTCATGTATTTGAACAGCTTGGTCAAAGTTTTCATAGCGTTCACTATCACTTGTAAAAATGTCTTGCCAAGGCGCCAAAACAAAAACTTGATCGTATCTGCAAACTTGACAGGCATCTTTAAAGTTTTTGGGATAGGATTCATTGGCATAATCCATGTATGCCAAAACGTCTGGAACACCTCGGTCGATAAAAACAAAAGGCTTTTCAATTTTATTAGCTTCTTGAAATTGGGCCATTCTGCTTTCTAATAATCGCTCACTAAACAATAGTGGGTTGGTTAAGAAAAGCTGTTCAATCCCTTCTTTTCTAGCATCGAGGATTACTTGTCTGGATATTTCTTCAAGACAGATATAATTTCTTTTTATTAGTTCGTTTATTAAAGACGTTTTCCCAGTTCCAGGACCTCCTGTAATAACAATTTTTTTTGAGCTCAAATTGGCAAGATTTTGGTTGTAAAATTCGGAATTTAAATCAGAAATAAAAAATGTAAAGGAAATAGTATCTTTACAACTTGTAATAATGAAGATAAAATGATTGATATAACATTTTAAAATACGGTTTTCATTGTAAATATTTTAAGAAAAAATCTATGAGTGCAGAAAAAAAAACAGAAGCTTTTTATAAAAAATTAAAAGCTCAATTATACGATACTTCTACTTGGCCAAGCGAATATCTTTATAAATTTATTGTAAAGTCCGATGCTAAAAAAATTGCAGAAGTTGAAGTGATTTTTGACAATTTAGGAGCAGTTATTAACACGACAGAATCTAAGAATGGTAAATATACAAGCATTTCTATTAGTGTAAAAATGAATAATCCAGAACATGTTATTGAAAAATATATTGAAGTATCAGAAAAAGTAGAAGGTGTTATTAGTCTTTAGTCTTTTTTTTTGTATTTTGCGGATGCATAATTAACTTCATGCACAAATTATAACTCTACACCTTTTTATTTTGATAGATAACATAGAATACAACACAGAACGTGATCATTTAATTATTCCAGAATATGGCAGACATATGCAGAAAATGATAACGTATGCAAAAACACGTGAAACTAAGGAAGAACGTAATAAAGTGGCTAAAGCCATAATTTCAGTTATGGGAAATATGCAGCCTCATTTACGTGATGTGCCAGATTTTCAACATAAACTTTGGGATCAGCTGTTTATTATGGCAGATTTTGATATTGATGTAGATTCTCCGTACCCAAAGCCTTCTCGTGAAGAATTATATGCCAGACCTGAAACTTTAAAATACCCTCAAAATTTTCCAAAATATAGATTCTACGGAAACAATATTAAAACCATGATTGATGTTGCATGTACATGGGAAGAAGGTGATATGAAAGAAGCTTTGGTTTATACCATTGCAAACCATATGAAAAAATGTTTTCTAAACTGGAATAAAGATACTGTAGAAGATGATGTTATTTTTGGTCATTTACGAGAATTATCTGGTGGAAAATTAGACCTTAAAAACTTTGATGAAGATTTAACAGATGCCACTAGTTTAATGAGAAGCAAGAAAAAATATTCATCAAACGCTAAAAAAACACATCATAAAAAAGGAGGAAGTCATTCAAATAGACCAAGAAAACGTTACTAAGCACTAATGGGAATATTCAAAATTGAAGGAGGCCATCAGTTAAAAGGAAAGATCCAGCCTCAAGGAGCAAAAAATGAAGCACTTCAAATCTTATGTGCTGTATTATTAACACCCGATCTTGTTACCATTAACAATATACCAGATATTGTGGATGTTAATAAACTTATAGAGTTATTAAAAAAACTAGGTGTAAAAGTTAACAAACTTGAAACTGGTACTTACAAGTTTAAAGCAGATGAAATTAATCTTGCCTATTTAGAATCTGAAGCATTTAAAATAGACGGCAAAGGTTTAAGAGGTTCTATCATGATTGTTGGGCCACTTTTAGCTCGTTTTGGAAAAGGGTATATTCCTAAGCCAGGAGGAGATAAGATTGGTAGAAGGCGTTTAGACACCCACTTTGAAGGGTTTATAAATCTAGGCGCTAAGTTTAGATACAATCGCGAAGATCATTTTTATGGTGTTGAAGCCAAAAGATTAAAAGGAGCTTACATGCTTCTAGATGAAGCTTCAGTAACTGGAACTGCTAACATCGTTATGGCTGCTGTTTTAGCAGAAGGAACTACGACAATATATAATGCAGCTTGTGAGCCTTATTTACAACAATTATGCAAAATGCTTAATCGCATGGGAGCAAAAATTAGTGGTATTGGCTCAAACATGTTGATTATAGAAGGAGTTGATAACCTTGGAGGTACTGAACATAGAATGCTTCCGGACATGATTGAGATTGGAAGCTGGATTGGTTTGGCTGCCATGACTAAGAGTGAGCTAACTATTACCAATGTAAGTTGGGACGATTTAGGTCAAATACCTGATGTTTTTAGAAAATTAGGTATTACAGTAGAACGTCAAGGAGATGATATTCATATTCCAGCACATAAAGATGGTTATGAAATTCAAAACTATATTGACGGTTCTATTTTAACTATTTCCGATGCGCCTTGGCCAGGATTTACACCAGATTTATTAAGTATTATTTTAGTTGTTGCAACTCAAGCAAGAGGGAGTGTATTAGTGCATCAAAAAATGTTTGAGAGCCGTTTGTTCTTTGTCGATAAATTAATTGATATGGGCGCAAAAATTATTCTTTGCGATCCTCATAGAGCAACTGTTATTGGTTACGATTTTAAATCGCAATTGAAAGCAACAACCATGACATCGCCAGATATTAGAGCTGGTGTATCTTTATTAATTGCTGCATTGTCTGCTAAAGGAACATCAACAATACACAACATTGAACAAATAGATAGAGGTTATGAAAACATAGACGAACGTCTCAGAGCCATTGGCGCCAAGATCGAACGTATTGCTTAAAAAAAAGCTTCGAGAATTTATCGAAGCTTTTTTTTTAAATTATAAGTTGTTAATCCATGCTATAGAAATACTGTTCACTTGCAATTTTTCCATCTTTAACTTCATAAACACATACCTCTTCCATTTTCTGTCTCCCATGTTCTTTAAAGGTACAATCGAATGCCATTTTTGCAGAAAAGAAGTTTCCTGCAACAACAGGATCGCTTATTTCGCTAGAATGAAACCCTTCAACACTGTCTAACCATTCTTTACTTTTATTCCAAACATTTTGCTTTCCAGTTATAACTTCATCAGGCATACCAGGCATTTCTTTACTTACCACATCATCATGATATAGTTGGTTAATACATTCTAAATTTTTTCCTTCTCTACATAATTCTACCCATTTTTGAGCAACTTCTTTAGTTTTCATGTTTTATAGTTTTAGTATTAATTAGTTCAATCATGGTGTTGTAAGACTCTTTATTTGTAACCCACGAATTAGAATTCTCGAATGAAAGGTCATTTAAATTGATGTTGGGATACATTGTTTTAAACAAGATTAGCGCAGATAGAAAGCTCCCAGTTTTAGAAGGGTGAAACCCGTCTAGACCGTATAAACTCTCTAATCCATTAATATTATTATAAGCTTGCCATATCTCACCAACTGGACTTAACAAAGCATTATTGGTTTTTGCAGCTAGTTTATGGTTTTCTATAACACCATTAAAAGTAGTATAATAATGTTTAGATGGCCATACCATGAAATAAATTAATTGGCTTCCGTTTTTGCTGCATAATGCCTTAATTTTTGACCCAAACTCAATCAACGTGTTTTTACCCTCCATTTGAGATGATGGTCCTTGCTGAATGATAACATAATTAAAATGTTCTTTATTCATTATTTTTTGAATTTTGCCATCATTCCAATGGTCTTCTAGCCCGTAATTGGGATAACACAAAGAGGTTGTTATAACCGTTTCGTTAAAATTTGTAGCTATATCTTTAAGGATTTCAGGAAGATTGTTTGAATAGGTTAGGCTGTTTCCAATAAATAAAACATGATTTGGTTCACTTTGAGAATAGATAGACAATGAAAAAAGAAACAACACTAAATAACGTATCATTGATAAATAATTTGGTTTACTAAATTTACTAAAAAGCACGTATTAGCTTCTTAAAAATTTGTTATGTTTTATCTTAAAGCATTTTTAAAAACTTGTAAGCAACGTTCTCGTGCTTCTTTATGATCTACCATTGGGGTAGGATAGGTGATTTCTTGAAATTCAGGAACCCATTTGGAAATATACTTTAAATCTTTATCGAATTTTTGAATTTGTGTGGTTGGGTTAAAAATCCTAAAATATGGAGCTGCATCGACGCCACAACCAGCAACCCATTGCCAGTTTCCAATATTACTAGCCATTTCGTAATCGTGTAATTTTTTAGCAAAATAAGCTTCTCCCCAACGCCAATCTATTAACAAGTGTTTGCATAAAAAACTACCAACCAACATTCGAACTCGATTGTGCATAAACCCAGTCTGATTTAATTGTCGCATACCTGCATCTACTAAAGGATAACCTGTTTGACCATTGCACCAAAGTTGAAAATCTTTTTTGTTGTTACGCCAAATAATCTGATCGTATTTTGGCTTAAAGCTATTGTATACTGTTTGTGGAAAATGCCATAAGATTTGCATGAAAAACTCTCTCCAAATTAATTCCTGCAAGAACACTTCATTGGTTTCTAAAATGGTTTTTTGGACTATTTTTCGAATGCTTACTGTTCCAAATCGTAAATGTGGTCCTAACCTGGAAGTGCTGTCTTGGTTTGGGAAATTTCTTGTGGATTCGTAGGTTTGTATGAGGTGAGAATGAAATGTATAATCAGATATTTTTTGTTTTGAAGGAATAAAACCTAAATTTTTAAGACTTATATCTGGTGCATTTTTAATCTGAAATAAATTATGTAATTGACTTTCTGAATTATAAGAATTTAAAGTTTTTGTTTTAAACCTAGCTTTCCAGGTTTTCATGTAAGGTGTATACACTAAATAAGGTTTCCCATCATTTTTTACAACCTCGTTTTTTTCAAAAATAACTTGATCTTTAAAAGTTTTAAATAAGATATTTTTACCAGACAAAAAAGTCTCTAATTTGTTATCGCGTTCTTGAGCATAAGGTTCATAATCGTGATTGGTGTAGACAGAGTGGATGTGATATTTAAGAATTAATTTGTTGTAAATATCCAAGGGTTTTCCTTCAAACAAAGCAATATCGCTCTCATGATTTTCTTGTAGTTCTCTTTTTAGATTTTGAAGTGTTCTATAAATAAAAGTAACTCGAGCATCATCTTTTGGAAGTTCGTCTAAAATTTCAGTATCAAAAATAAATATTGGTAAAACGGGATATTCTCCTTTTAAAGAATAATACAAACCAACATTGTCAACAAGACGTAAATCTCTTCGAAACCAAAAAACAGATATTTTTTGTTTCATATTTATTACTACATGCTTTATTTTTAATTAAGTTGAGTGTGGTCTACCTTTTAATCGCTTTTCTACTTTGCGCTTCATAGCTGTAAGACGTTTCATGATGTCCATGATGTTTTCATCTTTTTGAGTTTTATATAACTCGTTTAATTCTAGAATAAGTTCTTTAGCTTCTCTAGAAATTTTTATACGATCGCTTGTAGATAGAGATTTTAAACTTGTTTGTTCAAATTCTAAAGCTTTTTCTATAAGATCCATAAGATTATTGTTTTAAATAATTATTGTAATATATATTTAAATATTTATAAAGAGGCGAAATTATGATTAATAATTAGGTTTAATTTGAAATTATCGAATCTAAAGAAGTTTCTAGATAAATAAATAATGTTTTTTATCACTTAATATTTTTCGCCAAGTTATTGGTTAATTATTTTGTAAACATACAAAATGTCCAATTTTAAATCACTAAAATTAGACAATTTTAACATGTTTATTAGGTATTGTTTTTAAAACAAAAAACCTCGATTCCTCGAAGTTTTTTGTTTAAAATGAATTGGTTTATGGTATATTATTTTTTAATTATTTTATGTACGTAAGATTCTTTATTTGAAGTTAAATGAATAAAATAAAGTCCATTTGAAAAATGACTTAAATCAATTTGATTTTTAGAATTAGAAAGTACCGATTGTTGTTTAACAAGTTTCCCTGTAATATCATATAATTTATACGAAACGTCTTCAATGTTTTTAGTATTAACAGTTATGTAATTACTTGTTGGATTTGGATAAATACTAAAGTTTTCTGCTGAAAAGGATTCGGTATTTAAAGGTTGCGAACCTTCAACAATTACAAAAGATTCATTGATATTAGGATTATAAATTTCATCTACAGCTCCAGAAGGCCAGATAACAACAATTTTAGTTATAGATGTTGCAGTGCCTAATCCAAAATGAGACATTAAAGAATTCATAGTTCCATAGCTTTCACCAGAACGGACTTCTCTAATTTGTTTTCCCCAAACACCATGTAATTCGATTCGTGCCCCAATACCATTTCTATTGCTTGCAACACCTTGTAATGTAATTTCACTCCAATTATTAGAATTTCCATTATTTAGATATAAGATGTCTGGATTGTTACTTGGACTATTATAGCCTGTACCAAAACCAGCAATAACATCAATAAATCCATCGTTGTTTAAATCTCCAACAGCTGCACTCTGGATACTTAGACTGCCAGCTGGAAAAGGTGTTGGCATTACTGAGAAGGTTTTATTTCCGTTATTTTTAAAAAGGACATGTTTGTTACTTGTATATCTAGAGGTTATAAAAAGATCGACAAAAGTATCATTATCAAAATCTTCCATGATGACCTGGATACCACCAGCACCTAGATTACTTAATTGTGTTGCAATTCCTGATGATGCTGTAATGTCTGTAAAAGTGCCATTACCATTATTTTCATAAATTATACTCGACACATCATGGTTTATTAAGACACAATCTAAATCGCCATCGTTATCTATATCTTCAAAATTAGCAGACCAAGATTGCGCATAAGGCACCAGACCTGCAGCAACACCAACGTCTGTAAAGTTACCATTGCCATCGTTTTGAAATAATTGATTAACACGTCTACCATCATATTGATTATAGACCCCTAATCGACACTTAGAAATGTAAAGATCTTGGTCTCCATCGTTATCATAATCGACCCAAATACTTCCATAATTTCCAGAGTTATCTGAAGGAATTGTTGACGTCGCATTTATTAAACCACTATTATTATAGGTAAAGGAACCACTGCCATTATTAGAATATGCAGAAGATACACCAACATCATTACAGCCAAAGAAATCAATAGTTCCATTGTTATCAATATCTGCAAAATTAGCATTCTGTAAGAAAATTTGAGGACTACTTAAGATAGTTTCATCATAATCTGTTCCATTATTTTTTGCTGTAAGAAGTTTTAAATAATTATAAGAACCACCAACAATAATATCGTTATATCCATCTTCATTAACATCTGCAATAACCATTCCCCATTCACTTCCAGAGCCTGTAATACTTCCGTAATTTAGTCTAGTAAAATCTCCGCCAGGAGTAGTGCTTTGATATTCAACTTCTAAATATCTGGCGTTTCTTAAACGAACCAAATCGTCTAATCCGTCTCCATTCATATCTGCAACACCAATAGCACAGCCACTATTAAGCATTGTATTATCTACCCTCGAATTAGCATTGTTAAAAGTAACTTGAGAGATTAATACATATGGCAAAACCATACATAAAGTAAAAAGTAATTTTTTAAGATTCATAGTTAATAGCTTTAAAATATTATTTAAAGATAATCGATTTTTTTTTATAACTGTTTTAGTCTGTTTTAATTCGATAAAATGTGTTTTTTTTCTGTTGCAAAGTAATTAAAGTTGTTGGAAATGAATTGCTTGTGTTATGAAATGAAAAAACAATAATAATTAAAATTCATTTTTTATAAAGTTGTATATTTGGAACTTAAACTTATATAACAATGAAAAAAATCCACTTCCTATTTATTGCTACTTTTTTGATATCAATATCATCAGCATTTTCTCAAAACTTAAAATCTGAAAAAGAAATTAGACGACAAGCAGCAAAGGTAGATACTGTATATACCGTTCAAGAAAGAGCTAATATTGAACAATGGTTTCATGACCGAGTTAATGAAATGAACCTATCTGAAGACAAAAGAAATGAATACGATACAGTTGTATACTCTTCAATTTTTCAAATGAGCCGTTTAAATGATGCTGACAAAAATTATTCTATTGATGAAATTCATACAAGGTTTGATGCTATTGTAGATGATATGAATTTAGAACTTAAAAGCATATTAACTACGGAGCAATATATAAATCATTTAGAAAATTTTAGCCAAATTGTAAGAAGTGTATATCATAAATATGGTTGGGAAGATTAGTTCATTTCGCTGTATTTTGAGGCTTGATATTTAATGTTTTATTAACAGAAAAACAGCCATCAATGCCTATCTTTATTAATTATTTAATACTAACAATAAATTAAACACAAATGAAAAAAATATTACTATTCATTGCAGTTGTTGCTCTATCATTTAACATGAATGCACAAGTAACAACACCACAACCTAGTCCGTTAAGTAAAGTTGAACAGAAAGTTGGATTAACAGATGTTACTATAGAATATTCTCGTCCAGGAGTAAAAGGACGTGTGGTATTTGGAGATTTGGTTCCTTTCGATAAACTTTGGAGAACTGGAGCTAATAAAAATACTGTTATTACTTTTAGTGATAATGTAACTATTATGGACCAATTATTAAAAGCAGGTTCTTATGCGATATTTGTTAAACCAGGTAAAGCTGTTTGGGAAGTTATGTTTTATACTGACACAGATAATGGTGGAACTCCAGATAAATGGGATGATAGCAAAGTAGCAGCGAGAGTGAATGCAGAAGTACATGCTATTCCATTTAATGTTGAAACTTTTACAATTGACATTAACCAAATTACTAATTCAAGTGCTTCAATAGAATTTATCTGGGAAAAAACATTTGCAGCAGTACCTTTTCAAGTGCCTACAGACGACAAAGTCTTAGCTTCCATTAATGACGCTTTAAACGGAACGCCTACAGCCAACGATTATTATGCTTCTGCTGTTTACTATTCTCAAGAAGGAAAAGACATGAAGCAAGCTAAAGCTTGGATCGATAAAGCTATGGGTATGTCTGAAAAACCAGCTTTTTGGCAATTGAGACAACAATCTTTAATCTATGCAAAATCTGGAGATAAAAAAGGAGCTATAGAAATAGCTAAAAAATCATTAGAAGGAGCAAAGGAAGCTGGAAATGATGATTTTATTAAAATGAATATGGACTCTATTGCTGAGTGGGAGAAATAGTAGTTTAAAATATATCATATTTAATAAAAAAGCCTCACAGTTATAATTGTGAGGCTTTTTTATTAAATATAATTGGTTTCATTAAATGTTTGAAAGGCACTTGTTTAAATTCTTGAAATGAAATCCTAAAATGTGGCTATTCGGGTTTAGCGTTTATTTTCTGCAGAATAAAAGCAATAGCAATAACCAGTGCACACCCAAATAAATTTAGCCATAAATACGGCATCCAATCTAACCACCAACCAATAATTACAATAGCCTGAGTAATTAAAGCAGCAACAAATACAGCATTGCCACGAACGTATTTAAAGAAAAAAGCCAAGAGGAAAATACCTAAAACATTTCCATAGAAAATGGATCCTATAATATTCACCAACTGAATTAAGTTATCTGCTAAATAAGCTATACAAGCAATTAATATTGCTAAAATTCCCCAGCCAAATGTAAACCATTTAGTAGCTTTTAAGTAGTGAGTTTCACTCTTACCGGGAACCATACTTCGTTTGTATAAATCTAATGAAGTTGTTGAAGCTAGCGCATTCAGCTCACTTGCAGTACTGGACATGGCAGCACTTAATATAACCGCTAAAAGCAACCCTATTAAACCGCGAGGTAAATTATTTAAAATAAAATGTATAAAGACGTAATCTTTATCATTGGTTTCAACACGAACAATTTTTTTATCAGCAGCTTCCTGGATCAATAATTTGGCTGCTTCTCTATTGGCTCTATCTGCTTCATTAGCTAGAGCAATTTCATCAGCATATTGTAGTTCTCCAGTGGCTACATATTTATTTATATAATTTTGTTTGTTGTTAAAAATAGCAAGTTGTTCGGCTTCCAATTCTTGAAAAGCTTCAGTGTATTCCGAATTCTGCATCACTTGTTCAGTAGCCGGATTGAAATTTATTGGCGATTCATTAAACTGATAAAATACAAAGACCATAACACCAACTAGTAAAATAAAGAACTGCATAGGTACTTTTAATAAGCCATTAAAAATGAGTCCCATTTGCATTTCCTTGACTGATTTTCCAGAGAGATAACGTTGGACCTGACTTTGGTCTGTACCAAAATAGGAGAGTGCTAAAAAAGTGCCTCCTATTAAACCACTCCAAACGGTATATCTATTTTCCATATTAAATGAGAAATCTAGTATGTCCATTTTTCCACTTGCTCCAGCGATATCTAAGGCTTTAGTGAACGTGATGTTTTCAGGTAAATAGCTTATTATTAAAAAGAAAGCTATGAACATTCCTGTGAAAATAACGGCCATTTGATGTTTTTGGGTCATACTAACGGCTTTCGTGCCACCAGAAACGGTATATATAATAACTAAAATTCCAATAGCAATATTTAAATAAGTCAAGTTCCAACCTAACACTGCCGAAAGTATAATGGCAGGAGCGTAAATGGTAATACCAGCAGCTAATCCACGTTGTATAAGAAATAAAATAGCAGTAAGACTTCTGGTTTTTAAATCGAATCGATTTTCTAAAAACTCATAGGCAGTATACACTTTTAATCGATGGTATAAAGGAATAAAGACCATGCAAATAATAACCATGGCAATTGGTACGCCAAAATAAAATTGTACAAAGCCCATACCATCATGAAAAGCCTGACCAGGAGTTGATAAGAACGTTATAGCACTTGCTTGAGTTGCCATAACAGATAAACCAATGGTCCACCATTTAGATTCGTTGCCACCACGCACATAATCCTGTACATTTTTACTTCCTCTAGTTTTCCATGTTCCATAACCTACAATAGTTATAAGTGTTCCAATTAAAACAATCCAGTCTAATGTTTGCATATTTAAAAGGCTTTGGTGATAAAGTAAAAGACTGCAATGTAAATAGCATTAGCTATTAGTACAAGCGTGTACATATTATTCCATTTGTATTTTTTCATAGTTTACTTTTTTGGTAAATGTGGTATGGTTAATTATTTTCCAATGCTTAACATGTTGGCAAATAGTCTGTAGGCTCCAGGAACACCTTCTGGAAACTCTCTAAAGAAACTTAATCCTGTATACATATAATAGCCTTCACCATATTTTGCTACTAATAAACTTCCTTTTTTAGCCGATTCGCCTTTGTCGTGCATAGAAAGAATGGGAGTAAATTCCTTTCCCCAAGAGTTTGGGAAATATAAACCTCTTTCTTGAGTCCAACCTTTAAAGTCTTCTTGAGTAATTTTATTTGGCGTGTTTAAAATAGGATGTGTAGGTGCTAAGAATTTTACTTTAGCAAACTCGTCTGTTACACGGTCTCTAGAAAGCTCTAATTTATAAGGTGCTAATTCGTTTACTTTTAAACCTCGGCTTGTGTTGTATTGCACGATCATGTTCCCGCCATTGAAAACAAAATCGAATAATTGTTGTTGTTTGAATTTGATGGTTTCCAAAGTGTTATAAGCTCTTATTCCTACCACAACAGCATCGAATTGACTTAAAGTTTCAGGATTGATATCTTCGGGTTTAAGCAGAGAAACGTTATAACCTATTTGTTTTAAACTTTCAGGAACCACATCTCCAGCACCAACAATATAACCAATGTTTTTACCTCTTTTCTGAATATCTAATCGTACAATTTTAGTCTCCGAAGGCAGTAGTACCGTTTGATACGGAATGTGCTCGTATTCTATTTCTATTAACTCTTTGGAGTAGTTTTTTCCGTTTACAGTCATAACAGGGATTAAATGTCCTTCATGTTGATTTTCTGGAGGAGTAACACGAAAAAACACTGTTTTTTCTTCACCTTTATTTGTAATCTGAATGTCTTGTTTTGCTGGTGATACTTGCCAATTTTCAGGATAATTTAAACTTAAAGAACCGTTTAAATTATCTCGTCCAGACCTAACAATAACTGAAATATCTTTTGCCTGATTGTTTTCGAAAATGATGACTTTCTCTGGAATCTTCACTGAAGCCTCAGGAATAATTTCGAAAGGTTTGTAAACTTCTCCTTTAACAGGATCGTTCGTTTTATAAATGACAGATTTTGTGAAAGTAATTGGCGTATTATTGAAAAGTAATTTAAAAGATACTTCGAAAACACGTGGTGTTTCTGGTTTTCCAATTAATGCCTCATTAGAAACTTGATACATACCTAATGTTCCTTTTTCTGTTAGCCAATATGGGGTAGTAGGTTTTTGGTTACTAGGTATTTCTAAAATTTCTTGAAATTCAAACCCATTATTTTCTGTTAATGCTATTTGTTTTGAAATAGAAGTCTTGTTACATTCTATAGTTTCTAATTTAATAGGGTAGGAACTTCGATTAATGACTTCTAAATTTAGTTTAACAGTTTCACTTGGGGTTGCCTGACTAGTTTCTGAAGTTGCTTCTAAATACAATCCAGCACAGGCATAAATAATGTTTTTTATTTCTTTGGTTTTATAATTTCTCCAGTGTAAGTCTTCTAAATTCTGAATGAGTTGATAAGCTCTAACCAATTCTGGAATGGAAGCTGACGGGTTTGTGAAATTGTAATTAGCTTCAACTTGTTGCAGAATATTGCCAATGGCTTTACCACCATTCACACGATTCCAAGTGGTGTCAATGCCTTCAAAAAGATTGGTCTTGTCTTTTGGGATGTCTCCTTTTATCAACTCAATATATTCCATTTGAGACCCACGAGTTCCTGTGTTTCCAAAGCCTTGAGATTTATGCTGACTTCTACTTAAAGCCGCAATTTCTGTATTGCTTAAACCACTTGAAACATAAAACTCACCAGTGTCAAACTCTAACAAGTTGCTTTTGTCTGCTTTGTCAAACTTTTCTTGGCTACCGTAAAACCACCAAGAGGTGTTAAAGAACAAGCGTTTTGGTTGCCACAAACCAGTTTGTTGTAATTGGTTTGGATAAGCTGTATTCTTGCTTGTAATATCAAAAGCTTCAACACTTAACATAGCCGAGCTGGTGTGATGCCCATGGGTGCTTCCAGGACTTCTATGATCGAAACGATTGATAATAATATCTGGTTGAAACTGTCTGATAGCCAAAACCACATCGCTTAGAACCTCTTCTTTATTCCAAATCTCCAGTGTTTCGTCTGGGTGTTTGGAGTAGCCAAAATCGTTGGCTCGAGTAAAGCGTTGTTCGCCACCATCAATTTGTCTGGCTGTTAATAATTCCTGAGTTCTTATAACACCAAGAAGTTCTCTTATTTCTGGTCCTATTAAGTTTTGCCCACCATCACCACGTGTTAAAGACAAATAAGCTGTTCTAGCTTTTACATGATTAGACATGTATGATATAAGTCTTGTGTTTTCATCGTCTGGATGCGCTGCTACATAGAGAACAGAACCTAAAAAATTGAGTTTTTTAATAGACTCATAAATTTCGGAAGCATTAGGTTTCTTGGGCGCTTGAGAATATATATTTAAGCTTGAAAATAGTGTTATAATTACTACAAGTAATACTCTTTGCATAGTTGGTTTTTTTGAAAGCAATAAATATAAAAAGAAAACCAGCAAGCTTGCTGGTTTTAATGTTTCTTTAACGGTTACATATTTTTAAAGCCATTTCTTCTTCTTAAAATAATAAATCATTCCTATAAAAATAAGAATCATCACTCCCCAAAGAATATAATAACTGTACTTGTAATGTAGTTCAGGAATGTTATCGAAGTTCATGCCATAAATGCCAGCAATAAATGTAAGTGGAATAAAAATAGATGCCATAATGGTAAGTACTTTCATAACTTCATTCATTTTATTACTAATAGTAGTCATGTACATATCCATTAAACTCCAAATCATTTCTCGAGAAATATCAACAGAGTCTGATAATTGAATCACATGATCATAAATATCTCTGTAATATTGAATTGTATTTTGTTCTATTAAAGCGTGTTCGTTTTTTTCAATACGACTTATAATTTCACGTATAGGGAAGATGGAACGACGAATTTTTAAAACCTCCTTTTTAAGGTTTAAGACTTCCTGACTTAAATTCTCATTTATGTTCCCATTAAATAAAGCTTCTTCTAAGTCTTCAATTTTATTGCTCATTGTTTCTGCAACAATATAGTAATGATCTACAATGGCATCAATTAATGCATACAGTAAATAATCCGGACCAAGGGTTCTTATTCTACCATTTGCTAAACGAAGTCGGTCTCTAACATTATTGAAAACATCTCCTTCAATTTCTTGAAATGTCAGCACATAATTAGACCCAAGCACCAAGCTTATTTGTTCTATTTTAATGTTTTCATTATCATCATAATACAGCATTTTTAAAACTACAAAAATGTAGTCGTCATAAACATCAATTTTTGGTCTTTGCGAGGTGTTGGCAATATCTGCAATAATTAGTGGGTGTAGATTGTAGTGTTTACCAACTTTTTCAATGTCCTTAATATGGTTCAGTCCATTTATATTAATCCAAGAAACAGATTCTGTTTTTTTAAAATTAAAAGCTTCTTCAACCGATTTAAGTTCTAACTCGTTTATAAAACTATTGTTATAATCAAAAGCATCTATAAAGAGTTTTTCTGTTGGGTTTTCTCCAGTGTAAATGATAGAACCTGGAGACTGTTTAATATGTTTTTTGTATTTATTGGTTCTCTTTTTTGCCATAACGCATAAATATGACTATAAATATAAGATTTATTTAGAGAGCGTCAATACCTTCGTCAATAGCATCTTTTTTGACAAGTGTTACGGCTTTTTGTAACATTAAGTTATTTGGATAAGTTACTAAGTCGCCATTATCTAGGCGTAGATGTAATTGAAAGGCTTGAATATCTTCAATAATACCTTCTAACGGAAAGTCTTTATCGTGAATTTGAATTTTGTCTCCTACTTTATAAGGAAATGAAAAGAACATAATAACACCAGAGGTGATGTTGCTTAAAATAGACCAAATAGCAAATAAGGCGATTCCAATAACCGCGAAAACAGAAGAAAATACCAAAGCTAGGTCTTTTAATTGTGCACCAAAAATGAAAGTTTCAATAATAAGTGCTAGCATGACCAAAGTAACCGTAGTATACCTGCTTATTAAGCGAATACGTGCATCGTTTATACCTGTCTTTCTACCTAATTTATAAATTAATTTTTTTAAAATTAGTCTTAATATTAGTAAGAATATAATAATAAATAAACTTGCTAAAAGTTCGGTCTGATATGTTTCAAAAAAGGTCATTTATGAGAATTAGTTTGTTCCACAAAGATAGAATAGAAATAAAGAATTAGATGCACTCTTAAGTTATATTTAAGAAGAAACGAAGCTGTTTAAAGTTTTATAAACAAGATGAGTTGGTAAGCCAACCACATTAAAATAGGAGCCTTCAATTTTTGTGATTCCTATTTGACCAATCCATTCTTGAATACCATAAGCTCCAGCTTTGTCGAAGGGTTTACAGGTTTTTAGGTAGTAATTAATTTCATCATCTTCAAGTTTTTTAAAAGTAACTTTGGTGACGGCATTCACGGTTTTCTGAAGTTTAGTAGTTGTAAAACAAACCGAGGTAATAACCTCATGTGTGGCTTGACTTAAAGATTTAAGTATGTTAAAAGCATCTTCTTCATCTTTAGGTTTTCCAAGAGCTTTGTTGTTGTGCCAAACAATGGTGTCGCTAGTAATAAGGATGTCTGTCTCTTTTAATTCATTTTCAAAAGGAAGTGCTTTTAATTGGGCTAGATAATCGCTGATTTCAAAATGGGTTAATCGGTTTGGAAATTCTTCCTTTACGGGTTTTAAACGAATTTCAAACTCCAAACCTAACTCAGTAAAAAACTGCTGTCTTCTTGGAGAACCAGAAGCTAAAATAAGATGGTGGTTATTTAGTTTATTGTTTAACATTAATCAAGTAAAATATATTTATAAAGCCAAAGCGATAACATACCAAAAAACATGACTAATTTAAGCAGGTTACTTAAAACCTGATAGTCTTTTTTTGATTCTGCTGAAAAAGATTTTATCATGATATATATTAATGGAGCTATTACAAAAAGTAAAAAATAACCAACTAAAAACAACTGTTTATATAAGTGTGTAATAACATAATACACCACACCAAACAAAGGGATTAACAATAAGATAAAAACAATTTTTGTTGCTCTATCTCTGCCTATAGCAATTGGTAAAGTGTTCATTCCAGATTTATAATCGCCATCAACATCCTCTATATCTTTTACAATTTCTCTAATAAAATTAAGAACAAATGCAAAAATAGCATAGTCTATAATTATTTTAAAAAAAGTTATTTGTGTTTCTTGATTCTGTACTGTCATTACAGGAAGTAATTCAAATAAGCCTACAATAATAAGGCTTAATGAAACTAACAGAGAAATAACGATATTTCCTATTAATAGCACTTGTTTTAAATACGATGCGTAAATATAAAGTAAGGCTGAAATAATAACAAATAACGTAAAGAACCCACTTCTTCCAACTAAATGTGATAAGTAAAAACCAATTGCCACACCAATAACATTTAAGCTTATAAATAAAATGTTGGCTGTTTTTTCTGAAATAGTTTTGCCTACTATAACTTTTTCGGGCTTGTTGATTACATCTGTTTCAATATCGTAAATGTCGTTTATAATATAACCAGCAGCAGCTAAACAAACTGTTGTTAAAACTAATAATGAAAATCCAAATAAATTTAAAGTAATAGTGACTCCAAAAGGTTCTAAAAGAGCATATTTTATTAAGAATTGCACGAATGCTATCATTAATAGATTTTTCCAGCGAATAAGATTTAAAATGTTCAAATGTTAGAAGTTATTTTGTTATAAAGAGCAAAGCGAACCTACGCTTAAATTAATCGTATTTAGCATCAAAGTTACCATGCCATTTTCCTTGTACTTTTAAAACCTGTTCAATGACATCTCTCACAGCTCCTTTTCCGCCATTTTTATGAGACACATATTTAGAAATTGCTTTAATTTCTTGGACTGCATCTTGAGGACAACATGGTAAACCAACCAATGTCATAACAGGATAATCTGGAATATCATCTCCCATATACAACACGTTTTTAACCTCTATTTGATGTTTGTTTAAATAGTCGTTTAGTTGTTCTATTTTATTGTGTGCGCCAAGATATATATCTGTTAATCCTAAACCTTCTAACCTTTTTCTAACTCCTTCGTTTGTTCCACCAGAAATAATACAAACATTAAATCCTTTATCAAGGGCAGTTTTCAAGGCATAACCATCTTTAATATTCATGGTTCTTAACATCTCTCCAGTGGTTGTAACGGTTATAGTGCCATCTGTTAAGACACCATCGACATCAAAAATTAAGGTAGTAATATGTTCTAGATATTCTTTATAGCTTTTATCTTCCATGTGTTTTTTTTATTGAATTGGTAAGCAGGTTATAAATGTCCTTATGATGTTCATTTTCTAACTGTTTTAAATGCTTTTTAATGGTTTTTTTATCGTTGCGTTTTGCAGGACCTGTTTGTGCCATATAAGGAGACAAATTTTGTACTTTCTTGGCTGTTTCTAAAATTAACGGTTTTAATATATCAAATTCTACACCTTCTGATTCTGTTATTTCATGAGCTACACGATACAATTGATTGGTAAAATTATTCACAAAAACAGCAGCTAAATGAAGCGTTTTCCGTTGATCAGGATTTATTTTATATACTTTATTGCTTATTGCTTCAGCTAACGATTTGAGAAGTGGATAATTCTTTTTACCAATGGTTTCAATACATATAGGAATGTTTTTAAAATCTACTTTAGCGTCTTTAGAAAACGTTTGAAGTGGGTAAAAAACACCTCGTTTGTTTTTTTTGTCTAAATCGTAAATACTAACACTTCCAGAAGTATGAACCACTAAACGGTTTTCAAATGGTAAAGCTTTAGAAACCGTTGCAATAGCATCGTCGCTAACAGCAATAATATAGATGTCGGCTTCTTTTAACTCCAACAAATTATCTGTAATTGAAACTTTATTCTTAAAAGAGCTTATTTTACTAATATCTCTACTGTACCATTGTTTTACAGAAACGGCTTCTGTTTTATCAAACACTTTTAAGAGGTGATTAGCTACATTTCCTGCGCCAATGATGCTTACTGAAATCATGTGTCTAAATTAAGGATATTTAAATATAAACTTTGCGTTGTTTAAGTATTAATTTTTTAGTTTTTTCTAATTGTTTAATAGCTCTAATAACTGTTTCGACACGTAGTCCTGTTAGATCTGAAATTTGCTGACGCGTTAATTTTACTTCAAATAAACCTTCGGTATTTGCAGAATCTTTTAAATGATGTAATAAGGTTAAAATTCGATGTTCTGGTGGATGTATCGATAGTTCCTTCATGATTTTTGCCTTATAAAGCATTCTGTTACAAAGGAGTTTTGTAAATTTTAAATGAACATCTGGATGAGCTTTAAGTAAGTTTAAAAACACTTTTTTCTCAAGAACATATACTTCGCAATCTTCAAGACACATAGCACTAGCTGGATATGGAAAAGACCCAAATAGAGGTGGTTCTCCAAAAGACGTGTTTTTTTCAAAAAAACCTTGGGTAAACACCTTGCCGTTTTCTGTTAAATTAAACATTTTTACTTTCCCTGACTTTAACTGATAATAATACCTTGGCATTTCGGTTTCATTAAAAATAATGGCATCTTTTGAAAAGGTTTTCAAATTAGGATGATAGGTTTCAAGAATGGTAGATGGAATCATATTTGTATGATTTGAATCATAAAATAACAAAGATAAAATATAGAATTTTGTATGAAGAATTTAAATCACTAAAAAATGAATTTCTATCATAAATCTCTAAACGATTTTAGAGATAACTACATCTTGTATATCCCATTAACTATTATTTTGCAAAGTTGTATTGGTTCTATTGCTGCCATGTATATTTTAATGAATAGTACTGCAGACTCATTTAATTTTATTCAACTAACTTTGTGTGTTATATTTTCTATGGGTTATAATGCGGTTATTTTTGCTCAATTAAAAAGTAAACTGGTTTTTAACATGCTTATAGCCACATTAATAGTAAATATAGCTTTAATAGTAATTAATGTTATTCAGTTATCTTAAAAATAGACTATGCATAAAAAAGATTTAGAAACACGAGAAGATGTTTATTTATTGGTTTCAGCGTTTTATGCTAAAATTAGAAAGGATGCATTTTTGGGTCCTTTTTTTAATCGTGTCATTAAAGATTGGCCTGCACATATAGATAGGTTAACTACTTTCTGGGAAACCAGTTTATTTATTACTAGAAAATTAGAACATAAATATTATGGAAATCCATTAGCAGTCCATGTGCAAGTAGATCAAGAAAATAATAATGGAATTACACAAGAGCACTTTGGAAGTTGGTTAAACCTTTGGTTTGAAACCATTGATGAACTTTTTGAAGGCGAATATGCTTCAAAAGCAAAACAAAAAGCTCGAAAAATGAGTACATTTTTGTTTTTAAATATTTTTCAAGAAAGACAGAATAAACAATAAAGTTTCGCTTTTTTAACACGACAAAATAAACTAAATACCTTAAATTTGCACGACCAAATTTAAGAGTCTCTATATCATGCAAAATAAACTCGCTAAAATTCTTTTTTCTACCAGATTAACTTCCATTTTATTTCTTGTTTTTGCTGCTTCAATGGCAATAGGAACCTTTATGGATGCTGGACAAGACACATCTCCAACCCCTTATACCAGGAATTTAATTTACAACACTTGGTGGTTTGAAGCCATCATGGTAGTGTTTATGATAAATTTTATAGGAAACATTTCTAAATTTAGATTATGGCGTAAAGAAAAATGGGCTACATTAATTCTGCATTTAGCTTTTATCTTAATTATTATAGGAGCTGGAATTACTAGGTATATTAGTTTTGAAGGCATGATGGCTATTCGTGAAGGAGAAACGGAATCATCTATTTTATCTCATAAAACTTATATTACAGCTTATATAGATGGAGATTATATAGTAAACGGACAAGCCCAAAGAAAGATAATAGAAGAAGAAGTAGATTTCTCTCCAAGACTTGAAAACAGTTTTTATTTATCTACAGATTACAATAACCAAGAAGTCACTTTCGAGCTTGAAAAATTTATTGGTGGAGCTGAAAAAGATATTGTCCCAGATGACACTGGAAAAGAATATTTAAAAATAGTGGAAGCTGATGGCGCAGGACCTCATAATCATTTCTTAGAAGCTGGTAAAACACAGAGCATCCATAATGTCTTATTTTCATTAAATAAGTTTGTAGATGGCGCTGTAAATATTACTTCAAACGAAGAAGGTATAACTATACAGTCGCCATTTGAAGGGGAATACATGACCATGGCAACGGGAGCCACAGGGAAAGTAATAAAAGATTCGTTACAGCCTCTTATTTTGCGTTCCAGATATGTTATTGGTAATATGCAAATGGTTTTTCCAAAACCTGTTATAAAAGGAACGTTTGATATTGTAAAAAAATCGCAACTTTTAAGAGGAGATGAAAATGGAATGGTTTTAAAAGTTACTTCTAAAGGCGAAACAAAACGTGTGAAACTTCTAGGAGGACAAGGGTATAGTAAGCCTTTTGAGCAAGTGAAAATTGGAGGTTTAGACATCGCTGTTAAATACGGTTCGAAAGTTATCGATCTACCTTTTAGTATCAAATTAAACGATTTTATAGCTGATAAATATCCAGGTACTGAAAAGAGTTATTCAGCCTATGCGAGTGAAGTGACTATTATAGACGAAAAAGAAGGTGATTATAACTATCGTATTTTTATGAATAACATTCTAGATCATGGAGGGTATCGATTTTTTCAAGCCGGTTTCGATCCTGATGAAAAAGGAACAAAACTCTCCGTTAATCATGATTTCTGGGGAACGTGGGTAACTTATATTGGTTATTTCTTACTGTACTTTGGAATGCTTGCTATTATTTTTGATAAAAACACCCGTTTTGCTGATTTAAAACGCATGCTAAATAAAGTAAAAAAGAAAAAAGAAAAAGCACTATTAATCATATTCTTATGTCTTGGAGTTCAAGGATATTCTCAAGGTCATTCTCAAAGTGCTGGTCATGATATTGGAAGGCCAAGTAAAACACAAATAGATTCAGTTTTAAAAGTTAATATAACACCAAAAGCACATGCCGATAAATTTGGACATTTAGTGATTCAAGATATTGGTGGACGTATGATGCCTGTAAACACTTATGCTTCCGAAATGCTTCGTAAGTTAAGTAAACATGATACCTATGAAGATTTCGATGCCAATCAAGTATTTCTTTCTATTCAAGAAAGTCCACTGCTTTGGTATAATGTGCCAATTATCTATTTAAAACCTCAAAAAGCTGATTCTCTTCGAAAAATAATTGGAGTTGGAAAGGATGAAAAATATGTGTCATTAGTGAACTTTTTCACTGAAAACGGATCGTATAAATTAGCGCCATATTTAGAGGAAGCGTACAAAGCTCAAATCCCTAATGGTTTCCAAAAAGAATTTAAAGAAACAGATCAACGTGTCAATTTGTTATACAATACTATTGAAGGGTATGCTTTAAGAATATTCCCTATTCCTGAAGACGATAATAATAAATGGATTTCTTCTGTTGAGTTTAGAAGAGATAATTATAGAGAACAAATTAAAGACTCCCTTTATGGCAATTTTATAAATAACGGGTTTAGTGCTTATTTAATAACCTTAAATGCAGCAAAACAATCTGGAGACTATACAAAAGCTAACGAATTACTGGAGTCTTTTAGTAAAACACAACACAAGTTTGGAACATCTGTAATGCTTTCAGATAAAAAAATTAATGCTGAAATACTTTATAACAGATACGATATTTTTAAAAATCTATATAGCTGGTATATGTATGCTGCTGCATTTTTATTCATTATCTTAATTGTTCAGATTTTTAAAGAGAGAAGTAAAGCTCTAAGTATTTCGGTTAATGTTTTTAAAATTATCATACTTGCTTTCTTTTTAATGCACACTTTAGGACTAATAGCACGTTGGTATATTTCTGGACATGCACCTTGGAGTGATGCATACGAATCTATGATATATGTTGCTTGGGCAACCATGCTCTTTGGTTTGATTTTTGGACGAAAAAGCGATTTAACCATTGCTGCAACAGCTTTTGTAACCTCTATGATTTTAATGGTTGCACATTGGAACTGGATGGATCCAGCTATTGCTAATCTACAGCCTGTTTTAGATAGTTACTGGTTAATGATTCATGTTTCTGTAATTGTGGCTAGTTATGGGCCATTTACGCTAGGAATGATTTTGGGCATTGTATCGTTGTTATTAATGATTTTTACCAATAAAGAGAATAAAGCTAAAATGCAACTTAATATCCAGGAGTTGACCATTATCAACGAAATGGCTTTAACTGTTGGATTAGTCATGCTTACTATTGGTAACTTCCTTGGTGGTATGTGGGCTAATGAAAGTTGGGGTAGATATTGGGGTTGGGATCCTAAAGAAACTTGGGCTTTGATTAGTATTATGATTTATGCATTTGTTATCCATATGAGATTAGTTCCTGGACTACGTGGACGATTTGGTTTTAACTTAGCATCCATTATTGCTTTCTCAAGTATTATGATGACATATTTTGGAGTTAATTTTTACTTAGCAGGATTACATAGTTATGCCAGTGGAGACCAAATAGTTAGTGTTAAATTTATAGCTATTGCTTTTGGAATCGTTGGTGTTTTAGGGTTACTAGCCTATAGAAAGTATGCTAAGTTTTATAAAAAATAACCTAATAGACTAAACAAAAAAAGACTGCTATTAGCAGTCTTTTTTTGTTTAAATTAATATTGTTTTTAAAGCTTTATTGGGCTTTTATCTAAATTTAAATCATCCAACATGTCCTGAGTAAATTTATAATGTCCACGTCGTGTAATAATTTTAAATCTATCGTCTTTCATTCTAGTTAATACGTCTAGAAATCGCCATTTAGATTTTAATAATTTTGGTTCTTCAGATTTTAATCCAATTTCAAAATAGTGCTTTCTTCCACCTTTTTCGGCAACGATATCTGGTGTTATAGATATGTCACTTCCTTTTTTTAGGTAAGATTTAGGTGTTTCATAACCTTCAGCATCTGCTTTAATGTTATCAAAACCTAGGTTCTCTAAATACGTTAACGATTCTTTTAAGAATACTTGATTTTCTAATTTGTCTTGAGCTATCATGCCATAAATATATAACAATTTAATGAGATATTTGGTTAATATCCTGTTAAATCAATTTTTGATTATTCATTTTCAATGAGTTACCCTTTTCGATTAACTAATTTTATAATTTGATACATATCTAATCCATTTTAATTCTTAAAATGTAATTTTGTAAATTACATGCTTTAAAGACTATAAATGATAGAAACATTAAAAGATAATTATGGTTACTTATTTGAAGAAGAGCTGCTTCAAGAAATAAATAGAGTAGGTGTTTTTAAAGAAATTTCTGAAGGAACCAAGCTAATTGAGATAGGCGATTATATTAAATCTATGCCACTATTAGTAAGTGGCGCCGTTAAAATATTACGAGAAGACGAAAATGGCGATGAGTTAATTTTATACTTTATTGAAAGAGGCGATACATGTGCTATGACATTATCTTGCTGTATGGGACAAAAAAAGAGCGAAATAAGAGCTGTTGCTGAAACTAATGCATCACTTATTATGATACCTGTGGAGTTTATGAGTTTATGGATGAGTACCTATAAGAGTTGGCAAAATTTTATACTTCAAAGTTATCATGAAAGAATGTCTGAACTACTTGAAGCTATAGATACCATAGCCTTTCTAAAAATGGACGAACGACTTCTAAAATATTTAAGGGATAAAGCCATGGTAAATCAAAATGATGAGATTCAAGTTACCCATCAACTTATTGCTAACGATATGCACACTTCTAGAGTTGTTATATCTAGAATTTTAAAAGCACTCGAGAGAAATAATAAAATAAAGATTAATAGAAACCGAATTACACTTTTAGATCTTTAAAATATAATTTGGAATTATAATATATGGAGATAACTTCTATTCTTGGGTATTTTGGAGCATTATTAATTGGTGTAGTACTTGGATTAATTGGTGGAGGTGGTTCAATCCTTACTGTTCCTATTTTGGTTTACTTATTTTTTTTAAATCCAATTACAGCAACGGCATATTCACTTTTTGTTGTAGGTACTTCTTCAGCCTTTGGAGCTTTAAAAAATATTCAAAAGCAGCAAGTAAATTTTAAAGTAGCTGTTATTTTTTCTATTCCTGCTTTTACAGTGGTGTATCTTACTAGACGTTTTATTTTGCCAGCAATACCAGAAAATTTATTTGTAATTAATGATTTTATATTTACAAAGAATATTGCAATTATGATGCTTTTTGCCATCATCATGCTTTTTGCTGCAAAAACCATGTTGACTGAAAAAACAGTTTCAAATAAAATTCAAGTCCCAAAAGAACTGAATTATGTTTTGATATTTTTTCAAGCAATCCTAATTGGGCTTTTTACTGGTTTGGTTGGAGCTGGAGGAGGTTTTATTATCATCCCTGCATTAATTTTATTAGCAGATCTGCCAATGAAAAAAGCCGTAGGAACTTCGTTGTTAATTATTGCCATTAATTCCTTAATCGGATTCACAGGAGATTTTGGGCATTTAGATATAGATTGGCTGTTTTTATTAAAATTTACAGCTATTTCGGTTATAGGGATTTTTACAGGTAGCTATCTTTCAAATTTTATTGAAGGCAAAAAGCTAAAAAAAGGATTTGGTTGGTTTGTTCTTATTATGGGATTTTTTATTCTTTATAAAGAACTTACAACTTAATAAATTGTAACTAAAGTTACTATAAAAAAGAATAACATAACTATTTTTGCATAGTTGATAAATAATAGAATAAAATGAAAATAGAACAGATTTATACAGGCTGTTTGGCACATGCAGCATATTATATAGAAAGTAATGGAGAGGCAGCTATTATCGATCCATTAAGAGAAGTGCAACCCTATATCAAAAGAGCAAAACTTGATGATGCGAAAATTAAATATATTTTTGAAACGCATTTTCATGCAGATTTTGTGAGTGGACATTTAGATTTAAAGAAAAAAACTGGTGCAGATATCGTATTTGGACCAACGGCCAACCCATCTTACGAAGCTGTTATTGCAGAAGATGGTCAGGTATTTAATGTTGGAAATTACAAAATAAAGGCTATCCATACACCTGGACACACTATGGAAAGTACTACTTATTTACTAATTGACGAGAACGGTAAAGAACATGGAATAGTAACAGGCGATACTTTGTTTATTGGAGATGTTGGAAGACCAGATTTAGCTCAAAAAATGGCATCCGATTTAACCCAAGAAAAACTTGCTGGTTATTTATTCGATTCTTTAAGAAATAAAATCATGCCTCTTGGAGACGATTTAATTGTGTATCCAAATCATGGAGCAGGTTCAGCATGTGGAAAAAACATGAGTAAAGAAACTACAGATACACTTGGACATCAAAAGCAAGTTAATTACGCACTTCGAGCAGATATGACAAAGGAAGAGTTTATTTCTGAACTATTGGATGGTTTAAGTGCGCCTCCTGGTTATTTTCCTCAAAATGTGATGATGAACATTCAAGGCTATGAGAGTTTTGATGAAGTGATGCGAAAATCCCAAAAACCATTATCGCCTGAAGAATTTGAAACTGCAGCAAATGAAACCGAGGCTATTGTTTTAGATGTGCGTCATCAAAAAGATTTTATAAAAGGTCATATTCCTCGTTCTATTTTTATAGGTATCGATGGTGGATTTGCGCCTTGGGTTGGCGCTTTAATTGTAGATGTTAAGCAGCCAATTTTAATTGTTGCTCCCGAAGGTAGAGAAGATGAAGTTATTACTAGGCTTTCAAGAGTTGGTTTTGATAATGTAATAGGCTACTTAAAAGGAAGTTTTGAAGCTTGGAAAAACGAAGGATTTGAAGTCGATACAATAGAATCTATTTCAGCTGAAACATTTGAAAACCAATATCAAAATATTAAAGATGTGGTTTTCGATGTTAGAAAAGAAGGTGAATTTAAAGCTGAACATGTAGAAAACGCTCATTTTACACCTTTAGATTTTTTAAACAGTCATTTAGCAGAGTTCCCAGAAGACAAAACATTTTATGTGCATTGTGCTGGTGGATACAGATCGGTTATAGCGGCTTCAATTTTAAAAAGTAGAGGCATTCATAATTTGGTAGATGTTGCTGGAGGTTATGGAGCTATTAAAAAAACAGATATTCCAACTACAGATTTTGTTTGTCCAACTACTTTAAAGTAAGAAACATTTATATTTAAATATTTTTAAAGAGCGACACAAAAGTCGCTCTTTTTTTGTGTAACTTATGTTACTAATAAAATGATTTAAACCATGTAATTTTATACTTTACAAATACTAAAAGTCAGAATGAAACATATACTCATTGTCTTGTTGCTTATAACTTCTGTTTACAACGTAAAAGCACAAGAAAAAGATAATATTGTTCTATTAAATTTAACTGAGTTTAAATCTCAGATTGAAAACAAAGACGTTCAACTTATAGATGTAAGAACTCCAAAAGAATTTGAAGAAGGTCATATTGAAGATGCTTTAAATATTGATTTCTATTCTGAAAAATTTGTAGATGAATTTAATAAATTAGACAAAGAAAAACCTGTATACCTCTACTGTAGAAGTGGCTTTAGAAGCAAGCAATCTGCTCTAAAACTATCAGAAATGGGTTTTAAAACGTTATACGATCTAGAAGGAGGATTTTTAAATTATAATAAAAAAGACGAATGAGAACATCAGTAATAGTTCAAAATTTAAAATGTGGAGGCTGTGCAAACAGCATCACAACTAAACTATCAGAAATAAAGAATATTTCAGATATAAAAGTAGATATAGAAGAAAGTAAAATCTCTTTTGATTTTATAGATGAAAATAATGCCCTTTTAGTAAAAGAAAAATTAAAAAATATTGGTTATCCTTCTGTGGAAGAAGAAAACACGATGCTGTCTAAAACAAAATCGTTTATTAATTGCGCCGCAGGTAAATTAGCATAAACTATGAAACTATTTGTTTTTTTAATTAGCAGTTTGTTCTTTTTACAAGGTTGCAATCAAACTGAGAAAAAAAAGGATTCAATGACAGAGAGTACTTCTGTAGAGATGCAAACAGTTAACTACAAAGAACTTGGAATGGAGTATGCCTTTGCAACCAAAGCAGTACTTGGTAAAAACCTCATGGGAACCATTAAAGAAAAAGGAGTAAATGCAGCTGTAGAGTTTTGTAACGTGCAAGCTTATCCTTTAACAGATAGTATGTCTATAGTTTATAATACTCAAATTAAACGTGTTTCCGATAAGCCTAGAAACCCAGCCAATCAAGCGAGTTCAAAAGAATTAGAGTATATAGCGAGTTTTAAAAAGGAGGTTGCAAATAATCTAGAACCAAAACCCTTTATAGAAGAAAACGAAACAGAGGTTAATGTCTATTATCCAATTACTACTAATGTTATGTGTTTACAATGCCATGGTTCACCATATAAAGAATTAGATGAAGAAGCATATAAAACGATACGTGCGCTTTATCCAAAAGATCTAGCCATTGGTTATAACGACAATGAAGTAAGAGGGATTTGGCGTATAAATTTTAAAAAGGAATAATATGAGTCAATTTTCAGAAATAATAAATCAAGATAAACCAGTTTTAATTGATTTTTACGCAGAATGGTGTGGACCTTGTAAAATGATGTCTCCCATTTTAAAAGAGGTTAAAGATAATTTAGGCGAAGCCGTTTCAATTATAAAAATTGATGTGGATAAAAACCAATCTTTAGCTGCAAAATATCAAGTAAGAGGCGTGCCTACTTTAATTTTATTTAAAGAGAGTAAACAATTGTGGAGACAATCTGGATTGGTACAAAAGGAAGATTTAATAAAAATAATAAAGAATCATAAGTAGATGCAGATGCACGAACCGATAAATTGATTCTCACAGTAAACTGACAAATTATTAGTCAGTGATTTTTGGTTGGTTTGAAAAGGCATTTTTATTTCTAAAAATGCCTTTTTGTTACTATTTTAAAAAGTATAGTATATTTACTGACTAAAGTCATATTTAATAAGACTTATTTCAGATATTTTTACTATTAATTATAAACAACTAAACTCCTCGATTATGATTACTCAAAATCTTGCTTTGTACAATTGGAATAATGGCGTTATTATGATTGCTATTTTCGCTCTAGTATGTGTAACTCTAGTTGCCATTCTTATTAATTTTATGATGAGTGGTAAAAAAGAAGATAAAACAGAAGAAGAGGAGCTGTAATTTTTAATGACACCTATAGTCCGTTATCTGGTTTAACCCGATAGTTTAATGTTTTAATTTCCTTTTATTCTTTTCCAAAGATCACTTAAAAGCTGTTTGGCATCCTCTCGATTTTTAACCGTTTCAGTAAAAGTTACTTCTCCTGAGGCATCGGTTTTTATTTCATATTGAAAAACAAAATTTTGCGCACCTGGCTTTAAACTTAACAAGCCAAAGCGTAAATCGTTGAAAAATATTTGTTCTTCTTTTTTTGAAATACTATACCAACCTTGAGAGATATGAATCATTCGTTTCACCTTTTTCTCAAGAATTAAACCCCCTAAAAGTTCATGATTTTTTGGGTAAGCTTCAAAGTGAATGGGTTTTTCGTCAAAAAACGAATAATAACCGATAAGGTAATGGTCTTTGGTATCAACATTCGCAGACCATAATACGGTATTTAACGGTGAAGGTTTTGTTTCTAATTTTGTGTATGCAATTTGCTGTGATTCTAATTCTTTTTTAAACTGACTATAAGCCATTCCTTTTAAACCAAAAGTTAATAGAAGATAACTACTACTAATTATTAAACCCAAATTGTTATAGTATCGTCTTTTTGGAGCATCACGTTTTTGACATGCAGCTAAAATTAAAAATACTAAAAAGGGTAAGGTGTAAAGGGGATCTATAACAAAAATGGTTTTAAAGGCAATTGGGTAGTCTATGGGCCAAAACAATTGTGTTCCCCATGTGGTATGTGCATCTAAAATAGGATGGGTAATAAAAGCCCAGAAAAACAACCAAGACCAACCTTTGATGTCTTTAAATCTTTCGTATTTGGAAACTATCCAGCCAAAAAGAGGGGCAAAGCATATAGAAAAAAATATAGAATGTGTAAAACCTCTATGTATTTCTAATGCAGAAACCGTATCTGTAAAATAGGAGGAAAAAACATCTAAATCTGGAATGGTACCTGCAATAGCACCATAAAGCATGGCTTTATTGCCAACTTTTCTTCCAAGAACAGCTTCTCCAATGGCAGCACCTAAAACAATTTGTGTTAATGAATCCATGATTACTTAAAGCAGATTTTTGATTAGGTACAAACTAAGACATTTATAAGGAACTAAAAAAGTGAAAAGCTTTGAATTTAGATTAAAAGAATTAATGATTTTATTAGTATAAACCTATCAGGAAAATAATGAAAAGCTTACTGTTAGTGATTTTTCTTTGGTAACCTATGTTACTTTCCATCAGCTTTAATAAACTTAAATTTGCTGTAACAAACAATGTGATAAATGAAAAAACAGATATACATATTCAGCTTTATTTTTATTATAGCATCAGTTGTCATGCAAGCACAACAAGTGTTGCCAATAACTAAAGCTGAAGTATTGACAAAGGTTTCGGAAGAAAACAGATCGATTAAAATTTCTGAACAAGAATACTTAGAAGCTAAGGCTGATTTTAGACAAACTAATGGGGTGTTTTTACCAAATATTACAGCCTCTCATACAGGAATGGCTACAACAAATCCTCTAATGGCTTTTGGTTCTAAATTAAATCAGGAAATTTTAACAGCATCAGATTTTAATCCAAACCTGTTAAACAATCCGGGACAAGTAGAAAATTTTGCCACACGAATAGAAATTCAACAACCATTAATTAACATGGATGGTCTGTATCAGCGTAAAGCTGCAAAGTCTAAAATGGAAGCACATGCCTTAAAAATTGAACGTACTTCAGATTATTATGCTTTTGAAGTTGAAAAGGCTTATATGCAATTGCAACTAGCTTATAAAGGAGTCGATGTACTAGAAAAAGCTTTAGTAACTGCAATTGAAAGTAAAAAAATAACAGAAAACAGATTTAAACAAGGATACCTTCAAAGAGCTGATGTGTTATCTATAGATGTTCGTGTTAGCGAAGTTAAAAATCAGTTGCAAACAGCAAAAAGTAATGTAGAAAATGCTTCTAATTACTTATCATTTTTAATGAACGAAACTAGCGATGTTATTTACAAACCGTCTGATAGTTTGCAAATAGGACATTTTAATATCATAAATTCTGAAACCATTTCAGAAAATCGCTCAGATATTAAAGCTATGAAATTAGCCTCTAATGCATATGAAACTATGAGTAAAGCAGATAATATGGCGTTTTTACCACGTTTAAATGCTTTTGGAAGTTATGAGCTTTACGACAATCAAATTTTTCAAGGTGATGCTAGCGGCTATATATTTGGAGCGCAATTAAGTTGGACCATTTTAGAAGGAACCAAACGTTTTGGAAAAGCACAAAAAAGTAAAGCAGAATTCGAGAAATCGAAGCTGAAATACGAACAATATGTGTCTCAAAATCAATTAGAATTGAACAAGGCCAAACGCATGTTAACAGATGCTGAAAATAGACTGAATTTAACAAAGTTAGCTCTGGAACAATCAGAAGAATCTTTTAGAATAAGAACGAATAGATATGAAGAAGGTTTAGAGAAAACAACCGATTTGTTGTTGGCTGAAACTCAATATTCACAAAAACAATTGGAATATTATCAAACTATTTTCGAATATAATTATGCGCAGTCCTATTTGTATTTTCTGACTAAAAACTAAATAACAAACCAACGATTCCCAATTCAGGGGGTATAAAAATATTAAATCAATGAAAAAATATACTTACAAAGTAATAATTATAGTAGCAGCATTTTTTATGGTGAGCTGTGGGAACGAAGATAAAAAAGCAACAGGAGATAGTTCGCCAGCCATAAAAGTGCAAGTGCATCAAGTAACTGAAGCAAATAATAGCCCATTTTTAGCTGTTAGTGGTAAAATACAATCGGTTAATAGTGCAGATTTAAGCACTAGAATGATGGGCTATGTTACCAAAGTACATGTTAATGTTGGAGATAAAGTAAACAAAGGCCAATTATTGGTATCCATCAATAATACTGATTTACAAGCCAAAAGAGCACAAATTGAGGCAGGAATTATAGAAGCCACTGCAGCTTTTAATAACGCACAGAAAGACTATAACCGTTTTCAAAGTTTGTATGCAGATAATAGTGCTTCACAAAAAGAACTAGATGATATTGCTACCAATTTCGAAATGGCAAAAGCCCGTTTAGAAGCAGCCAAACAAATGAAAAACGAAGTGAATGCTCAATTTGCTTATTCAAATATTACAGCACCATTTGCCGGTGTTGTAACTTCAAAAACAGTAAGAGAAGGCGACATGGCAAATCCAGGACAACCATTGATTTCAGTCGAAGCTCCAGGGGATTTTGAAGTGATGGCCATGGTTCCAGAAACAGAAATTTCTGAAATAGAAAATAATATTGAAGTAGCCGTTTTAGTAAAATCCATCAACAAAACATTAAAAGGAAAATTAACAGAAGTGAGTACTTCGGCCAAAAACACCGGAGGACAATATTTGGTAAAAATAGCTTTGGATAAAACGGAAGCTAATATTTTGTCAGGCATGTTTGTAACGGTTCAGTTTCCAGTTGAGAAAAAATCAAATTTTGATATGGTTTTAATTCCAACAGAAGTACTTGTTACAAATGGTCAATTGTCCGGAGTTTACACGGTAAGTCAAAGCAATACAGCTTTATTGCGTTGGTTAAGATTAGGTAGGACTTATGGAGATCAAGTGGAAGTATTATCAGGTTTATCAGCAGATGAAGGGTATATCGTTTCAGCTGAAGGCAAATTGTTTAATGGGGCTAAAATTTCAATTCAATAACTAAAAGTCGCGTTAAGGATAGAAGCGGCATCCTTTTTACGTCAGTTCGAGTGAATTTGCTGCCTAAGCAAATTTGTGTCGAGAACAAGTAAAAAGATATAGTGGATAGCCTGTTAAAACGCCAAAAAATAAAAAACTCAAATGAAAGAAGGAATCGCAGGGAAAATTGCAAAAATCTTTATACAGTCTAAGCTTACGGTGCTTTTAATGATTGTATTTATGGTTGTTGGCGTATACAGTTCGTTTTTAATTCCACGAGAAGAAGAGCCGCAAATTGATGTGCCAATGGCAGATATTTTTGTTGGGTATCCAGGAGCTAGTCCTACAGAGGTGGAGTCTCGAGTTATCAAGCCTTTAGAGAAACTAATCTCTAATATTAAGGGTGTGGAATATGTTTATTCTACCTCCATGAAGGAGCAAGGTATGATCATTGTTCAGTTTTATGTAGGTGAAGATATTGAGCGCTCTTATGTAAAACTTTACAACGAGATTAACAAGCACATGGATCAAATGCCCCAAGGAGTTACTTTTCCATTAGTGAAAACACGTGCTATTGACGATGTTCCTATGTTGGGGTTAACTTTGTGGAGTGAAAACTACGACGATTTTCAACTAAGCCAAATGGCTGAAGAGTTAGAAAACGAAATTAAAAAAGTGAATGATGTGTCCATGACACATAAAATTGGAGGTAGAGACCGTCAATTGCGTGTGGTATTGGATAAAAATAAATTAGCTGCTTCTGGACTAGATTTCTTATCTGTTTCTGAAATGATTAAAGCTAATAACAGCCAATTAAGTTCAGGAAGTTTTGATAGTAACGATACAGAATTCCTTGTAAACACTGGAAAGTTTTTGGCAACCGTTACAGATGTTGAAAACCTAGTAGTTGGCGTGCAACAAAATCAGCCAATTTATTTAAAGCAAGTAGCAAAAATTATTGATGGGCCTGAAGTACCACAAAATTATGTGAGTTTAGGATTTGGTAAAGGCAGTGTAAAATCTTCAGATTATAAATCGGAATATCCAGCAGTAACCATTTCTGTTGCAAAAAGAAAAGGTGCAGATGCCATGAAAATTTCTGAAATCATCTTAGATAAGGTAGAACATTTACGTACTACTTTAATTCCAGATGATGTTCATGTGGAAGTTACTAGAAACTATGGTGAAACGGCTTCAGATAAAGTTTCAGAACTCTTATGGCACCTTATAGGTTCAATCTTCGCTGTAACACTTGTGGTGATGATAGCTATGGGTTGGCGTGGTGGATTGGTCGTGTTTTTATCTGTTCCAATTACCTTTGCCTTGACCTTGTTAAGCTACTATATGATGGATTATACACTAAACCGAATCACACTTTTCGCTTTAGTATTTGTAACAGGAATAGTCGTCGATGACTCGATTATTATTGCCGAAAACATGCATAGGCATTTTAAAATGAAACGTTTGCCTTTTAAACAAGCTGCTTTATATGCCATTAATGAAGTTGGGAATCCAACTATTTTAGCTACGTTTACTGTAATTGCTTCGGTATTGCCTATGGCTTTCGTGTCTGGTTTAATGGGACCATATATGGCGCCAATGCCAATTGGAGCGTCTATTGCTATGATTCTATCTTTATTTGTAGCCTTGACAATTACACCTTATTTAGGGTTTATTTTCTTAAGAGAAAAAGATAAAAAAGGACAACCAAAAAAAGAAGATAAGCCATTAGAAGAAACTTTTATTTATAAAGTATATAACAAATTTGAACGTCCATTACTTGAAAATAGTAAGAAACGATGGTTATTTTTAGTAGGTACTTTCGTCTTGCTTATGGCTACTATGGTCTTGTTTTTCACCAAATCGGTTGCTGTAAAAATGTTGCCTTTTGATAATAAGAACGAATTTCAAGTAGTTATAGACATGCCAGAAGGCACTACTTTAGAGCGCACAGGTGTTGTAGCTCAGGAGATTTCACAGTATTTATCAACAAGACCAGAAGTGGTAAATTATCAAAATTATGTTGGGACTTCAGCTCCAATAACCTTTAATGGTTTGGTACGTCATTACGACTTACGTGGAGGTTCTAATATGGCAGATATTCAGGTTAATTTAATTGGGAAAGGAGAACGTTCAGCTCAAAGTCATGACATTGCTAAATTGTTGCGTCCAGATATTCAAAGGATAGCTTCAAAATACCATGCCAATGTGAAATTGGTTGAAGTACCACCAGGACCTCCAGTATTGTCAACTATAGTTGCAGAAGTTTATGGGCCTGACTATAACGAGCAAATAAAGATTGCTGATCATATTCAAAACATTTTACACAATACAGAAGATGTAGTAGATATAGATTGGATGGTTGAAGATGACCAAACAGAATATCAATTCGAAATCAACAAAGAAAAAGCGATGCTTTATGGTGTGGCGCCACAGCAAATAGCATATACTATGAATATGGCCTTGTCCAATAGAGCCATAACCACCTTATATGATGAAAATGCTAGCAGTCAAGTTGGTTTGGTATTGGCTTTAGATGAAAAGGAGAAATCAACTATCTCAGATATTTCACAATTAAAAGTAACATCAAAACAAGGGAACATGGTTCCAATTGCAGATTTGGTTACTATTAGCGAAACTACAAGTGCTAAAAGTATTTATAGAAAAAATCAAAAACGAGTTGTTTACGTCTTAGCAGATATGGCTGGGGACCTAGAAAGCCCTGCTTATGCTATTTTAGGAATGGAAGATAAATTAAAAGAAATTCCATTGCCAGAAGGTTATGAAATGAACGAAATGTATTTAGGTCAACCTGATTTTGAAGATGTTTATACCGTTAAATGGGATGGAGAATGGCAAATTACACTGGAAGTGTTTAGAGATTTAGGAATTGCCTTTTTAGGCGCGATTATACTAATCTACATCTTAATAGTAGGTTGGTTCCAAAACTTTAAAGCACCAATTGTTATGATGGTTGCCATACCATTATCCTTAATAGGAATTATTCTGGGGCACTGGATTATGGGAGCCTTCTTTACAGCAACGTCTTTTATTGGAATGATTGCTTTAGCTGGAATTATGGTGAGAAATTCCGTCTTATTGATTGACTTTATAAACCTGCAAACAGCCGAGGGTGTGCCACTTAAGGAAGCAGCCATCGAAGCTGGAGCCGTTAGAACAACACCAATTTTATTAACAGCAGGAACAGTTGTTATTGGAGCCTTTGTTATTTTGTTTGATCCAATTTTCCAAGGATTAGCCATCTCTTTAATGGGGGGGACAATTGTTTCAACCGTATTAACCTTGTTGGTTGTGCCACTTGTGTATTATATGATTGAAAAAAAGAATTTTAAATAAAACTAAGAATATGAAATTAGTGATTGTTACCTCGGTAGAAGAGTTTCAAAAGGATGTTTTGAAACTTTTCAAAAATGCAGATATTCACAATTTTAGTAGTTCAGATATTGATGGATATAAAAACGGATCTTCCATATTAATGACTTCTAGCTGGTTTCCAGGTGAGCAGTTTAGTAATGAATCCCGTTTGTTTTTCTCTTTTACGGAAGATGAAAAGATAGATGCCTTATTCAGTTTAATAAAAGAGTTTAATTCAAGTATTGAAACCAATAATGCCGTAAGAGCAGTTGTGGTTCCAATAGAAAGACAGATATAAATTTAAAAATCAGAAAAAATGTTAAATACATATTTTAGAGTTATTGTAGGTAGTATGGTACTATTGAGTGTCGTGTTGACGTATTATGTAGATCAAAATTGGATGTGGTTTACAGTGTTTATAGGAGTAAATTTAATTCAATCGGCCTTTACAAAATGGTGTTTGTTAGAAACCATTCTTGTTAAGTTGGGTGTTAAAAAAGAAGGAGTCGGTTGTTCGGTAAAATAATTGGTAATTTCTTAAACTAAAAGTGTAACATTTTCATCAATTGTTCGTCTTATTAGTACATCAATCAATTAAATATCACCATCATGAGAACAGACAAACAATTATTAGTAATTACACATTTAAGTCAGTTGTTAACCTTTATCACAGGCTTTGGAGGACTTATAGTTCCATTAATTTTATGGGTAACACAAAAAGACAGAGTTCTAGAAATGGATGACCAAGGAAAGCGTATTATTAATTTTCAGTTAAGCTTAATTATATATGCTATTATATGTGTTCCAGCTATTTTACTATTAGGATTAGGCATTATAGGTTTGATAGTTATTGGGTTTATTTCATTAATATTTCCAATTATCAATGCAATAAGAGCTAACAATGGCGAATCTCCAACATACCCTTTATCTTTCAATTTTATTAGTTAGGAATTTTAGTTATAAAGGATTGAAAATGCTCACAATATTGTGGGCATTTTTTGTTTTTTAAGCAATGCAATTCAATAGAAACAAACGCATTTTAAGTTATTAGAATGTTAGAAGTTATTATTTTTGTTTTCTTTGCATAAGAAAGTTTATTTTAATTATTGCTCTCTTTACAAAACTAGCATCTAAATTAAGGACTTTTATTGATAACGAAAAACGATTAATTTTCAAGAACTAAGATATTTTTTATGGTTTTTTCTCTAATAATAGGAAGTTTTATTATAATGATAAATGTGGTAGTTCAAGCATTTGGTAATGTTAGATGGTTTAAAAAAATAGCACCTTCATTTAAAAATGAGTTAAAATTTCAATCTTCGAAAGTTGTATTGCAATTATTGATTTATTCATTTGTATTTTTTTCCATTCTGCATTTTTTCCAAACTTGGCTTTGGGCAGCTGTTTATATGCTTATTCCAGAGACCAACATGCTGTTTTCTAGTTTTTCTGAAGCCTGGTATTTTTCTATGGTTACTTTTACTTCTTTAGGTTATGGCGATTTAACTTTATCTGGCAATTGGAGATTACTATCTGGTATTGAGGCTATTAATGGTATTATGTTAATTGGATGGTCAACGGCAATCATGTTTTCATTAATTCAGCAAATTTTTAAAAGAATAAATTCTAACTAATGGAAGCAAAAAAAAGTTCAGCAAAAAAAATAAGTGTCATTGTAGTTATTCTTGCATTTATTTTGATGTTTTTTAATGTTTTGTCTAGCAGGTTTACGCCTTCAACAAATCAAGCGCGTGTACAAGGTTTAAATTTGTCATTAGCACCAATGGTTAGTGGTTATGTAACTCGAGTGGATGTAAGTCTGCATTCTGAAGTCAAAGAAGGAGACACCTTATTTATAATTGATAGAAAACCCTTTGAGATTGCTGTAACTCAAGCAGAAATTAATTTAGAGAATGTAACACAAAATTTAACGGCAGGACTTTCAGGATTAAAAGCAGCTACAGCACAATTAAATAGTGCTCGTGTTCAATTAGACCGTAGCACAAAGAATTGGGACCGTACCCAACGTGTTATGGCTCAGAATGAAGGAGCTTTGTCTGAAGCTGATAGAGATCGTTCAGAATCTTCTTATTTATCAGCAATCGAACGCGTAAAGACAGCTGAAGCTAATTTAGAAGGCCAAAAAGCTGCTCTCGGTCCAACAGATGCTAATAATCCGTTGGTTAAAGGAGCCATAAATCAGTTAGAAAAAGCCAATTGGGATTTAGAGCATACGGTTATTACTGCACCTTCCGATGGTGTTATAGAAAGTTTTAATGTAGAAACCGGTTATTTTGCCTCTGCAGGTCATGCTTTAGCGACTTTAATTTCAAACAAAACTATTTGGATTCAAGCTAATTTTACTGAAAATAACTTAACACATTTAAAAGTTAATGATGAAGCAGCCATTACGTTTGATATTGACGCAGGTGAAGTGTATAAGGCCAAGGTAACAAGTATTGCTTATGGTGTAAAAACACAGAGCACCAATGCTGCCAATTTACCAACCGTTAGAAGTCAGCAAGGTTGGTTAAGAGAACAGCAGCGTTTTCCAGTTATTATTGCTATTGAAAATCAAGATATTTATAAAAAATTACGACAAGGGAGTCAGGCCAATGTGGTTGTTTATACGGGTAATAGTTTTATTTTAAACACCCTAGCAAAGTTTAAAATTTGGTTTACTTCAAAAGCTTCTTATGTTAGATAAAGTAAATTTAAATATCAAACCTTCTCTGCAAACTAGAGCCATAATTAGATGTTTATTGGGTGTCGTTTCTGCACTATTGATTGCAACAGTAAACAACATTCTTTTGCCTCAAATTTCAGCTATTTTCGCACTTATGTTATTGGATAAAGGGAAGAATGCCATAGGAATTAAAAAATCGATTGCTGCTATTTTAGGGTTATTTATTCTTGGTTTATTTGGCTTGCTTTTGGGAGGATTTGTTCAAGATTATGCTATTGAAACCTTATTGATTTTAGGACTTGCAATTTTCTGGTCGTTTAGATTGGTAAAGATTCCTGAACCAATTAGATTATTATTTTTAATATTAACCCTTTTATTACCTTTTTTAAGTTTAACTGCTGAACCATTAGGGGATCTCATATTAATGGATATGATAATAAATCTCGCTATTGCATTAGGGGTTACCCAATTGGCTTTTATGTTTTTCCCAGAAACTTCAGTTAGTGAGAAAACTCCAAAAGAAAAAGAAGACGTAGTAACATATCATTTAGATAAAATAGCCATAAACGGATTAATGGTACTTTTACCTGCTGTTTTATACTTTTATTTTTTTAGACCAAATGCACTTGTATTAACCTTTGTGTTTATTCTTATTTTAGGATTAGATCCAATGATTTATAAATCGAAGAAAGGTCTTGCCCTTATTCTAGCAAACGTATTTGGAGGTGTTTGTGGCATTATAGCCTATAATTTATTAACAATTACACCTACCTTCTTTTTCTATATATTTTTAAACCTTGTTATAGGTTTATATTTTACCTATCATATTTTTTCTGGAAAGAAAACCGTGCCTATTTACACAATTGCTTTCCGAACTTTTTTCCTAGTTATGGGATTAATTTCAAGTTCTAGTACGTCAGCTGGAGAAACCATTGTTGAACGTTTGTTTTACATTGGGATGGCAGTAGTTTACGTTGTTTTAGCCTATAAAATTATCACATATTTTAATGATCCAAGAGTCTATGAAAATGAAATGGTATAGCCTATATGTTGCCTTTGCTTTGTTACTCTGTGTGTCATTCATTGGATGTGGTGTTCAAAAGGATTTTACAGCTCCTGAAATTGAAGATCCAATATCCTTTTCAACAAAAACAACAGATACACTAAGTATAGCGAATACGGATTGGTGGACATTTTTTAACGATCCCGTTCTTACAGATTTAATAACTGAAGGATTGGAAAATAATTTGCCCTTACAAAACATCATTATTGCAATTAAGCAGTCTCAGCTACAGTTAGCAATTTCTAAAGCTCAATTATATCCTGAAGTGAATTATGGTCTCTCTGCTGAAACTACCAAAACATCCTTGTTTCCAAAGTTTCAAAACTCAATTACAGCAGTTGGGCAAGTTTCTTATACTTTAGATGTTTGGGGACGCATTGCCAATCAAAACGAAGCAGCTTTACAAACTTACTTATCGACTGAAATGGCAGTTTTTGAAGTAAAGGCAACTTTGGTATCTCAAATAGCAGAATTATATTTTACATTGAGAGATATAGATAATAAAATTTATGTTTCTGAGCAAATGGAAGCTTCCATGGAAAAATACAAGGCTATTATTGATGCACGCTATGATGGTGGGTTTATTTCAAAAGTAGATGTCAATCAAATTAGCATTAGTTTAAAAGATGTTCAAGTAACAATGCAAACATTGTACAGGTCTAGAAGGCAAATAGAGAATGCTATTAGTACAGTTTTAGGAAGTTTGCCAAGAGATATTCCAAGAGGAAAAAAATTAGAAGAGCAAGTTTTTCCTTCCGAATTGCCAGTTGGTGTACCAGCTGGATTATTAAGACGTCGTCCATCCATTTTAAGTTCAGAAATACAGCTTAAAGCACAATTAGCAAAGCTTGGAGCTGCAGAAACATTTAAATACCCTAACTTTCAAATTGATTTTACTTTAGGGGCACAATTATTAGATCCTTCAGCCATTTTTGGGAACCTATTAGGAAACATGTTTGGACCTATTTTTAACGGCAATAGCATAAATAACACCATTGCTATAGAAGAAGAGCAATACAATAGAATGATACTGGATTATAAACAAGCTTATCTATTGGCTTTTCAAGAAATTGAGGATGCATTAATAGCTATTGAAACCTATAAAAAAGAGGTTAAAATACGTGCACACCAATTAAAATTAGCAGAAGAAGCATATAATTTGGCTTGGGTTCGATACAATGAAGGTGCAACCTCTTTTTTAGAATTTTTAAACGTACAAACTACTTTTTTTAATGTTCAATTAACAGCTTCCGAAAGTTATAAGTCACAATTGCAATCTGTTGTAAAATTATACTTAGCTTTAGGAGGTGGATGGAACCAACAAAACCAACAAACCAATTAAACTACATCATTATGAAATCATTTACAATCACAGAATTTATCAGGTTAATCGTTCTTTCTTTATTAATCCTTTGGGGATTCTTTCTAATTAAACCGTTTATCGGAGTTTTTACTTGGGGAGTAATTTTAGCTGTAGCATTATTTCCATTATTTCAAAAACTTCTTAGTGTTTTTGGAGAAAAGCATAAAAAGAAAGCCACGTTTATCTTTACAATTGTTGTTGTCGCTTTATTAATTGTACCAACTTATTCTATGGTAAGTTCATTGTTTAGCAATTTGAATGATACTCTTACGGCAATTCAAAATAATGAACTGAAAATCACACCTCCATCTGAAAAAGTAAAAGACTGGCCAGTTTTTGGTGAACGAGTATATAATAATTGGCAGGAACTTTCAGTTAATTCTAAGAACTATGCAATCAAGCATAAAGACTTTTTATTAGAAAAAGGAAGTAGTACTATAAAAAGATTTACAGGACTTATAGGTACTATCTTATCTTTTTTAATATCATTTATTATTGCAGTGGTATTTATGTCTAATGCCAAAGGAGCTTTTCAATCGGCTAGCGATTTTGCAAACAAGTTGGTAGGAGATATAAAAGGAACAGAGATGTTATTAATAGCAAGAGATACTGTAAGGAATGTGGTTAAGGGTATTTTGTTTGTTGCGATAATTCAAGCTTTCTTGTGCTTTATAGGCTTTAAACTTATTGGAATTCCTGGACCTGCTATTTTTGCATTTATAGTCATGATAGCTGCTATAGTTCAGATTCCTGTAACTCTTGTAGTAATACCAACAATTTTTATAGCCTATTCCATTTCCGATAGTTCTGCTGTTGCCACGATATTTACGGTATACATTATTATTATTTCATTATTGGATAATGTTTTAAAACCAATTCTATTATCAAAAGGATTAGAAACACCTATGCTTTTAATTATACTTGGAGCTTTAGGAGGCATGTTATTACATGGTATTATTGGTATTTTTATTGGAACGGTATTATTATCTGTTTTACATAAATTATATATGGCATGGATAGATAGTAAAGAAGAGATTGTATTGGCCGAATAAGGCTACCAATAAAATAAATAAAAAAAACCACAATTGAAAAGTTGTGGTTTTTTTGTTTTTATTCTCTAATCTCAATAGAAGTAATGAGAATGAAATGAAAGTGTTTTAATATTAACTATTCAACATCACAGGCATTACAAGCATCGTAACCTGTTCACCTTCGTCTAAACCATCGACAGGCGTTAAAATCCCTGCTCTATTTGGTAAGCTCATTTCCAGTTGCACTTCGCTAGAAGTTAGGTTATTCAGCATTTCGGTTAAGAAACGTGAGTTAAAACCAATTTGTAAATCGTCCCCTTGATAATCACAGGTTAAACGCTCTTCAGCTTTATTAGAGTAATCGATATCTTCTGCTGAAATATTTAATTCAGCTCCAGCTATTTTTAAACGGATTTGATGGGTCGTTTTATTTGAAAAAATACTTACACGACGGACAGAATTTAAAAACTGCATTCTGTCTATAACCAATCTATTAGGGTTCTCTTTTGGAATAACCGCTTCGTAGTTTGGATATTTCCCATCTATTAAACGACAGATTAAAACGGTGTTTTCGAACGTGAATTTTGCGTTAGAATCGTTATATTCTATCGTAACATCATCATCACTAGCAGCTAAAATTCCTTTTAAAAGATTTAAAGGTTTTTTAGGCATGATAAATTCAGTAGTTTGACCAGCTTTAACATCTTCTCTAGAGTATTTAACTAATTTATGAGCATCTGTTGCAACAAAAGTTAATCCTTCTGTAGAAAACTGGAAAAACACACCACTCATTACTGGTCGTAAATCATCATTTCCAGCAGCAAAAATAGTTTTACTAATAGCTGTTGCTAGAATATCTCCAGTTATGGTTGTAGAGGTAGCATCGTCTAAAGACACTGCTTTTGGAAATTCGTTTCCATCAGCATATGCTAAAGCATATTTTCCATGATTAGAGCTAATTTCTATGGTATTATTATCTTCCACAACAAAGGTTAAAGGTTGCTCTGGAAAAGTTTTTAAAGTTTCTAGAAGTAAACGTGCAGGAACCGCAATATTACCACTATTATCGCTTTCTACTTCTAATTTAGCTGACATCGTAGTCTCTAAATCGCTAGCAGAAATGATGAGTTCTGAATTGTTTAATTCGAATAAAAAATTATCTAAAATAGGTAAAGTATTCGAGTTGTTTATAACACCTCCAAGAACTTGCAGTTGCTTCAGTAAATAGGTACTTGATACTATAAATTTCATGTATATTAAATACGTTTTAAGTTCGTTTAATTACTATTACAAATATATCGTATAGCTGCTAATATAGGAAACAAACTTATTAACAAATCATTCCTTTATAAATGGAAATTTTTTAGAGAATTCACGAACTTACTTCGCGTATTTCTTTCTTCTGAAAAAGTTAAAAATAAATCCGAAAACACCCAATATTACTAATGGTAACAGAATATTAATTAATTGCCATTTGGTTTTTTCTGAAGCAGCTTTTTTGTAATCTAAAAATGACACTTCAATTTCTTTAGAACGAATGTTTATAAGTCCATTGTCGTCTAAAAGGTAATTTACAGCATTCAGTAAAAACTCTTTATTGCCATATACTTGTCCAGAACTTCGGTCGAACCCTAGTTCAATAGGGCCATTTTTACCTAATTCGTTTTTTATAACATCCCCATCAGCAACCACAATCATTTTGGTTGGTTTGCTATTATTTATTTCTTTCGAAAGTGTAAAAGGTTTCACACGATTGTTATATACAGAGATGAATTCACCTTCCAACAAAACAGCTAAGTTTTGATATGGTTTATTATAAAGCTTTGGATCAGGTTCTTCAGTAGTCATTTCTAAACTAATTTCCCGTGGGGTTCCATCGGTTTTAGTTAGAATCGAACTTTTAAGTAAAATGGTTTTCTTAATGGCATTCTTTAAAGTGTCTATTTGATTGGCAAAATCGAACTTTACCAGATTGATATTATTAACAATAGGATGATGACTTTCTGGGTTTACCAAAGGAGAGTAATACCAAGGAAATTGCTGAAAACGCGCTTCGCTACCTTCGCCAATAGCAAGAGTAATAGGAGCGGAGTAAAGATCGTTTACTAACACAGGATTAATTCTAATACCATATTTAAAGAAAAAATCGGTTAGGTTTAAATCTCTTCCAATAGCTACACTTTTTCCGGTATTGTATAGACTATCTTTTTCCATAGCAACAGCATCTATTAACCAAAGACTTTTGCCACCAGACATAGTAAATTGGTCTAAAACAAATTTCTCATTTTCAGTAAAAGCTTCGGTTGGTTTGGCCGAAACAATCAAATCGAAATCTTTTAATTGATCGAGTGTCTTTTCAGGGTTGCTAGCAACGCTATCTAAAGTAAAAGGAGCAAGGTTGTAATATTCTGAAACGGTTTTGAGGAAATCTTCAATATAACGGCCTTTCAATTCGCCGTTCCCAATTAAGAAGGCTATTTTTTTGTTTCTAGGGTTTATCAACTTGCTAAAACCATCAGCAAAAGCATATTCTAAATGCTGTACGGAATGATTGACCAACTCTTGTTGCGTTGCACCAATTTTGTTTTTTACCAAAGGAATTTTCACTGTAACACCATTGTAACTTGCCAAAGCCCAAGGAAAAATAACAGCCTGACTGCTTTTTCCATTTTCTTCAACACTTAATTGCATAGGTGTCAAACCACGATTGCTCAATTGCTGGATGTTTGTGTCTCTATTAGCTTCGTCGGCAATAGGGTCTAAAAAATGAAAGACAATGTTTTTGTTATGTGAAGCAAACTCTTCAAGAATCTGCTTAGTTTCTAATTGAAGTCGCCTAAATTCCGAAGGGAAATCGTCTCCTTCTAAAAAGACATCTATTTGAATGGGTGAGTTAGCGTTGTCAATAATACTTAGGGCAGATTCGCTAATGGTATAACGTTTATCTGAGGTTAAATCGAAACGTCCATAATAATTACTACTGATGGCATTTAAAGCCAATAAACCAATTAGGACTCCAATTAAAATTTTACCTTCTTTTATTTGAATGCCTTTTGTTGTAATACGTTTGCTAGTTAATACTAGAAAAAATACAGTGATGCTTAAAAAGTAAAGAATATCTCGTGTATCTAGAACACCACGACTCATACTTTTGTAATGTGCATTCATACCTAATTGTTCGATAAACGAACTTGATAGCATGTCTGCAACACCTTCAAAGCCAATATAAAACAGAATACAAATAAAAACGGCCGCAATAAATGCAACAATTTGATTATCTGAAAGTGTGGAAGTAAAAACCCCTATAGATGTGTAAGCTGCTACTAAAAAAAGCAGTCCAAAATAAGAGCCTAAAGTACTGCCTGTATCTATATTTCCTACCGGATTTCCTAACTGAAATACTGTGTAAACGTATAAAAGCGTAGGTAGTAAAGCAAAAAGTATTAAAATAAAAGCGCCCAGATATTTTCCTAAAACAATGTTGAATAAAGAGATTGGTTTGGTTAATAAAAGCTCCAGAGTACCTTGTTTTTTTTCATCGCTAAAGCTTCGCATGGTTACAGCAGGAATTAAAAAAATTAAAACCCAAGGTGCTAAAAGAAAGAAGGATGATAAATCTGCAAAGCCATTATCTATAATATTGAATTCGCCTTTAAAAAGCCATAAAATAAGGCCATTTAACAGTAAAAAAAGCGCAATAACCAAATAACCAATTGGTGAAGCAAAAAACGAGTTTATTTCTTTTTTTAATATGGCGAACATGTTTTTATTTCAAAGGTTAAAACTTAATAATTTAAAAATTTTCAAGCATTATTCAAGAGAAACCAGCTTCTCCACACTCCAGGCTTCTGGTTTTGCATTAAATAGTGGTTTTGTTTTGCTCCACACATTTTTAAACAAATCGGATTGCCTGTAAGCTTCTAAATCTGCTTCGCTATTCCAATAACTATAAGTAAAAAATACGTTGTTATTTGTTTTGTCTCGATACAATTCTAAAAACTGACAGCCTTTAAAATGTCTGATACGATTTTTATTTAATTCAAAATTTGCAAGAAATTCCTCGATCTGGTGTTCATTGAAACTCAATTTAACAATTCTTACAAACATAGTTTTTTTAAAATTAGTCATTTAAAAATTTTACACTAATGGCGTCCATAATATCTAATCCCATGAGTGTGGAAGCACTTCCAGAGGTTTGGCTGTTGCTTTTATAAATAGCTATTTCAAGATAATTTGAAGAATTAAATACAACCAGGCTTTTCCCTTCATCGTTTCTTTTCTCAACAGGTGTTTCAAAATTTACAACATCACTGTATTTGGTGTATATTTTTTTAAAGGTATAATTTCTTGCAGAAATTTCGAAAGCTCTTCCTTGTTGAATTTTCTCAAAAAAGGCTTTCTTAATATTACTTATTACATTTCCATAGTTATCAATATAAATAACGCTTCCAACAATTTGGTTTTGCTCGTCGTTTACATATGGAATAATATTTTTTATAGGTTTTATATTGTGTATTACTTTTCCAATTACATCTAATGTACCACCTCTTGCTATATGGCAAGCTACTTTAACAAAAACATCTAGCGCTGGAAAACTAGTTTCGATACGGTCGTGAATATTTATTTCAACAATTTGTTCTGGTGCTATTTCGGCACAAATCATACTCATAATGCCATTGTTAGCACAAATAAAATAATGGTCGTCAAGCTTCATAGCAATATGCTTATTCTCCATATTAATTTCAGAGTCTATGCCAATTATATGAATGGTTCCTTTTGGAAAACTATTATAAGCATTTAGAATAATATAAGCAGCTTCTGGAATGTTAAATGGAGACACAGAATGCGAGATATCAACAATTTTCATCTCAGATATTTCGCTGTAAATAGCTCCTTTAACTGCGCCAGCAAAGTGATCTTTCTCTCCAAAATCTGTTGTTAAAGTTATAATTGGCATGGACTAATTGTTGATATTTTTTTAAAGCAACTCACATTAAAAATGTGTAGCTTTGTTTAAGCACAAATCTAATAAATCTTAATTGATAATTTTAATTAAATTCCACAGCTTTTGAACGAAATCATTATCGAACTTGAAGAAGTCTCTCCTAAAGAATTTTTTGGAGCACAAAACACCCATATTGAATTATTAAAAAAATACTTTCCCAAACTTAAAATTGTTGCCAGAGGAACGAAAATAAAAGCCTACGGAGATGAAGATCAGCTAGAGGAGTTTGACAGGCGTTTTAATATGCTTATGGAACACTACATAAAGTATAACAAACTTGATGAGAATGTTATAGAACGTGTGCTTACCAGTCAGAGTAAAGAAGATTATACAACCAGTGATGCTAGTGGAGAAACCATTGTTCATGGTGTTAATGGTAGGTTGATTAAAGCACAAACAGCAAACCAAAGAAAACTGGTAGAGCTTATGCGTAAAAACGATATGGTTTTTGCTATTGGTCCTGCCGGAACAGGGAAAACCTATACAGGTGTTGCTCTGGCTGTTAAAGCTTTAAAAAACAAAGAAGTTAAACGTATTATTTTAACTAGACCTGCCGTAGAGGCTGGTGAAAATCTAGGATTCCTTCCTGGCGATTTAAAAGAAAAGCTAGATCCATACATGCAACCACTTTATGATGCTTTACGTGATATGATTCCTGCCGAAAAACTGGCGCAATACATTGAAAATGGAACCATACAAATTGCACCATTAGCTTTTATGAGAGGACGTACCTTAGATCACGCGTTTGTAATTTTAGATGAAGGACAGAATACGACGCATGCCCAAATGAAAATGTTTTTAACCAGAATGGGTAAAGACGCCAAGTTTTTACTAACAGGAGATCCAGGTCAAATAGATTTACCACGAAGAACCATTTCTGGTTTAAAGGAAGCTTTATTGATTTTGAAAAATGTAGAAGGTGTAGGCATGGTGTTTTTAGATGATAAAGATGTCATTAGACATAAACTAGTTAAGAAGGTTATTGAGGCCTATAAAAGTATCGAGAATATAGAGTAAATAATAGTCATTTCTATAGACAGTTAAATATTAAAAGTATCTAAAAACCAGTTAATTTAACTGGTTTTTTGTTTTAAGAGTCTCTTTTGTTGTAAATCAGATACATACATAGCAACCTCTTATAATTCTATAAACATTGCCAAAAATTGTATAACTTTTTTCGTTTAGAGTTGCAGACATTTGTATGGAACCAAAAAAACGATGATACAATGAAAAGATTAATTTTATTAGCATTTATGTTAGGACTTAGTCCAGTTTTTGCACAGGTAACAGATATGGAAGATGTAGAAATTACACCAGATAACTCATGGTTAAAAGCAGGATTAACTGCCGGAATTCCAGTAGGAGATGCAAGTGATGCTTCGTCATTTACTTTAGGAGCAGATATTAGAGGACAGTATTTATTTAATCCCAATATAGCCATTGGTTTAGCTTCTGGTTACACCCATTATTTTGGTAAAGATCATGTTGAAGATTTTGGAGTAATTCCTGCTGCAGGATTCTTTCGTTATTACTTTACACCAGACGGATTGTTTTTAGGAACAGATGTTGGTTATGGTTTTTTGGCCAATATAGATAATAATGATGGTGGATTGTATGTTAACCCGCAAATTGGTTACCATAACAGAGACTGGAATTTTTACGCCTATTATCAAAACACTTTTGCAGAATACGATCTGGATTTACAAAGTGTTGGTATAGGAATTACTTATAACATCCGATTTAAATAAATAGCTATAGATAGTAGTAACACTTTAAAGGAGACAAATTTATGTCTCCTTTTTTTATTTAGATTTGTTTGTCGATTTGAAACAAATTACATTTGCAAATAACAACCAACAGGCTACTTCTAATGAATACAATAACAGATACCAATTTCAATTTTCCAAACCAGAAAAGTGTCTATAAAGGCAAGGTAAGGGAGGTCTATAATATAAATAACGACCTACTAGTTATGGTTGCTACAGATAGGCTTTCGGCTTTCGATGTGGTCATGCCAAAAGGGATTCCATACAAAGGTCAAATCTTAAACCAGATTGCGACCAAAATGATGAAAGCTACTGAAGATTTAGTACCAAACTGGTTGTTAGCAACTCCAGACCCAAATGTGGCTGTTGGACATTTATGCGACACCTTTAAAGTAGAAATGGTAATTCGTGGTTATATGTCTGGTCATGCAGCCAGAGAATATAAAGCAGGAAAACGTATGCTTTGTGGTGTGAACATGCCAGAAGGGATGAAAGAAAACGATAAATTTCCTAATCCAATAATTACACCTGCAACTAAAGCTGAAATGGGAGACCATGACGAAGATATTTCTAGAGAAGACATTATTAAAAAAGGTATTGTCACTGAAGCCGATTATTTGGTGTTGGAAGATTACACCAGAAAATTGTTTCAACGTGGTTCTGAAATTGCAGCTTCCAGAGGTCTGATTTTAGTTGATACTAAATACGAATTCGGAAAAACGAAAGATGGTAAGATTGTTCTGGTTGATGAAATCCACACACCAGATTCGTCTCGCTATTTCTATGCAGATGGCTATCAAGAACGACAAGATAAAGGTGAAGCACAAAAACAACTCTCTAAAGAGTTTGTACGCCAATGGTTAATTGCTAATAATTTCCAAGGCTTGAAAGGACAAACGGTTCCAGAAATGTCCGACGAATACATAACAACGGTTAGTGAACGTTATATAGAACTTTTCGAAAACATTACTGGCGAAACCTTTATAAAAGCAGATGTGTCTAATATACAGGACCGTATAGAAGCGAATGTTTTGAAATATTTAAAGGGAAACTAGCTTAACAGGATTTTTAGAATTTCGTTAAACGGGTTTGTGTATGATTAGTGGCGTGTTTAAGCAACTAATTTAGCAAATACAAACCGAATAGAAAATCCGCGAGGATTTTCGTAAGCAAGCTTGCACCAGCAATTAATTTTATACGGTGTTGCCAACTGGTTTTATTTTTCCGTTTTGATTTTCTTTTTGTTCTCGTAACTAAACTCGTCCAATTCTTTTAATTCAGTTGCTATTTTCTCTTTCCATTCCACGATTTTTTGTACGTTTCGCCCGCTTTCAGTTTCTTTTACCAATTCTAGACGACTTTTAGAAAATTCAGTCATAATGTCGTTGTTGATTTGGTTTATAATGTCAAATCCTTTTGCGATTTGTCCTTTATTTTCCAATGCTCTTTTTCTAAATTTTCTTGCGTGAATTTCGGCAAGGTCAAATTGCATTTGTTGAAAGTCAATTTGTTTTTGAATGTCAGCAACTTTTGTGGTGTCTATCCACGAAGCATTGCCAAGAAATATATTTTCTATTTTTTGATTCAGATTGCGTTTCATAAAGTCAAATCCGCCGATTGCGTGTGAAATCATAAATTGGCTGAAAACGACATCATTATTTTCATCGCTGATTTTGATTTTAAAATCCTCAATTGTTAGTTTTTGGTCAGAACTCCATCTTTTTTGTCCTTCTTGTAAATTCTGTCCAAAGGTTAAGTTTAGTGAACTAATTATTAAAATCAGTCCGATTATTATTCTATTCATACGTTTTTTTTCAACTTGTTGGCAACGTCTTGATATCAACTTTTTTAATTGTTTATATCTACTGTTAAACGAAGTTAGCCATTTTTAAGCATAAAATCTAAACGTAGTACTACGTAAAAAACTATTTTTTCTTTTTGGGTTTACTGGCTTTGGCTAAAGGGTTAAAAGCCAGACATAACTCTAAATAAAAAGATAAATCTGCTTCTGTATCAAAACCATCTGGTGTTACAAAAATATAGCCACGCATTGGTCTTCCAGTAAAATCCATAGGTAAACAATGGTCTTTTTTTATGGCTTCTGTATAGGCATCTTCACCAATTCTAGCCATAAGCAGACTGTCGCCATATTTCTTGTCTATATGGATGCCACAAAGCATTTTGTTATCGACTTTAAAGCACAAGCCTCCCATCATATTTAATTCGGTAAATGGTTGTTGTTTTTCTTTTAATTGCTGTCTAATTCTATCGGCTAAAAATTCATCGTATGCCATTTTTTTGCTTTATTGAGTTTGAAAGGTTATAAAGATACCTATAGATTTTACTTTATGGTATTTACAATTTTATTTTATTTAATTTTATCAAATTCGTTTTAATACAATTAAAAAGGATTAACATCTTATGGAACAACTCAACCAACTTATTTCAGACTTCGCTTCCTATGCTTGGGGATTACCTTTATTGATCTTGCTTATTGGAGGAGGTTTATATTTATTAATACTTTCTAAATTTTTACCTTTTCGATATCTGGGTCATGCCTTACAGGTATTACGTGGTAAATACGACGACCCTAATGATGCAGGCGAAATTAGTCATTTTCAAGCTCTAACCACGGCCTTGTCTTCTACCATAGGAATGGGAAACATTGCTGGTGTAGCTGTAGCTATTTCCATTGGTGGTCCAGGAGCTGTGTTCTGGATGTGGATAAGTGCAGTAGTGGGAATGAGTACCAAATTCTTTACATCAACCTTAGCCATTATGTATCGAGGGAAGGATAGTCATGGAAAGATTCAAGGAGGTCCCATGTATTTTATTGTTGAAGGCTTAGGAAAAAAATGGAAACCTTTAGCTGTATTTTTTAGTTTATGTGGTTTGGTTGGTGCATTGCCGGTTTTTAATGTAAATCAATTAACCCAGGCGATAAACGATATTTTACTGGTTCCAAATGGTGTGGAAACTGGTTTTAGTTCGAATTTGATTATAGGGATTGTTTTAGTAGTAATTACATCGGTAGTAATTCTTGGAGGTTTAAATAGAATTAGTAAAGTGGCTTCTAAACTGGTGCCAAGTATGGTTTTGTTATATTTTGTATTAGTATTATTTATCTTGATAGTTAATTATGATGTGGTTCCTAAATACTTCGTTATGATTTTTACAGATGCTTTTGCAGCCACAAATTATAAAGGAGACTCCTTTCTAGGTGGTGTTGTTGGCGGATTGATATTATTAGGTATCAGACGTGGTGCCTTTTCAAACGAAGCTGGTATTGGCACAGCACCTATGGCGCATGGTGCTGCAAAAACAAATGAACCAGTTCGCGAAGGTCTAGTGGCTATGTTGGGACCTGCTATTGATACTTTGTTAGTTTGTACACTAACAGCCTTGGCTATTTTGGTTACTGGCGTTTGGCAAACAACCGATGCGAATGGGGTGAGCTTAACAGCTTCAGCTTTTGGTAATGCTATGCCTGGTGTTGGAAAGTATTTGTTATTGATTTGTATTGCTGTGTTTAGTATTTCATCTTTATTTTCATATTCCTATTATGGAACTAAATGTATGTCCTTTTTATGTGGAGCAGACAACAAACATTATTACAATTACATTTACATTGCCAGTATTATTATGGGTGCAACAACCTCTTTGGCTATGATGATTAATTTAATTGATGGCTTTTTTGCTTTAATGGCTATTCCAACTATGACAGCCACCTTAATCATGGCTCCACGAGTTATTAAAGAGATAAAATCTTACTTTAGAAGACTTCATGAATCAAAAGACGTCTAGTGACTATTTATAATAATAAGTAGAACATCTAAAACAGTTTTGCAACAAACTAAAAATGTTTATTTTTAACCTAAATATGAATCAATAGACTCTTTCTCATTGGGAAAGATGTCTTAAAAGACAGAAAGAGCTAATGAGTAATTATCACATCAAACATTTAGAAGAGTACTATCAAGTATATAGAAAATCCATTCGCGAACCAGAAAATTTTTGGGAAGAAATTGCTGAGGAGCATTTTCTATGGCGAAAAAAATGGGATCAGGTTTTAGAATGGGACTTTAAGAAACCAGAAGTGTCGTGGTTTAAAGGCGCTAAATTGAATATCACCGAAAACTGCATCGATAGACATTTAGCAACCAGAGGCGATAAAACGGCCATTCTATTTGAACCAAATAATCCGGATGAGCCAGCAGAACATATTACGTATAGACAATTATACCAACGGGTAAACAAATTTGCCAATGTGTTAAAAGAACAAGGCATAAAAAAAGGCGATCGTGTGTGTATTTATGTACCTATGATTCCCGAATTAGCTATTTCTGTGTTAGCATGTGCTAGAATTGGAGCCATACATTCTGTGGTATTTGCCGGCTTTTCTTCATCGGCATTGTCTACACGAATTAACGATTCCGATTGTAAAATGGTAATTACAGCTGATGGTTCATATAGAGGCTCGAAAACCATCGATTTAAAAGGGATTGTGGACGAAGCTTTAGAGTCTTGTCCTGGTGTTAAAACAGTTCTGGTTGCCAAAAGAATTCAATCTGAAATAACAATGAAAGCAGGTCGCGACATATGGTTACAACCGCTATTAGATGCTGCTTCACCAGAAGGGAAAGCAGAAATTATGGATGCAGAAGATCCGTTATTTATTTTATATACATCTGGTTCTACAGGCAAACCTAAAGGAATGGTACATACTACTGCAGGTTATATGGTATATACAGCATATACCTTTAAAAATGCTTTTCAATATAGAGAAGATGATGTGTATTGGTGTACGGCTGATATTGGTTGGATTACAGGACATAGTTATATTGTTTATGGACCTTTAGCTAATGGTGCTACAACGGTTCTTTTTGAAGGTGTTCCTCATTATCCAAATTTTGGACGTTTTTGGGAGATTGTTCAAAACCATAAAGTTACACAGTTTTATACTGCACCAACAGCTATTCGTGCCTTAGCAAAACAGGGTTCAGAATTGGTTGAGCAATACGATTTAACCTCTCTAAAAGTATTGGGTTCTGTAGGAGAACCTATAAACGAAGAGGCTTGGCATTGGTATAACGATGTGGTTGGAAAAAAGCAGAGTCCTATAATAGATTCTTGGTGGCAAACAGAAACTGGTGGAATTATGATAACTCCCATTCCGTATGTTACTCCAACAAAACCGACTTATGCCACATTACCTTTCCCAGGTGTACAACCAGCTTTAATGAATGACCAAGGGGAGGAGCAAAAGGGCAATCAGGTAGAAGGGCGTTTGTGTATTAAATTTCCTTGGCCTGCAATGGCTAGAACTATTTGGAGAAATCATAAACGATATAAGGAGACCTATTTTTCTACCTATAAAAACATGTACTTTACAGGAGATGGAGCCTTACGAGATGAGGTTGGATACTACAGGATTACGGGTCGTGTGGACGATGTTATAATTGTCTCTGGACATAACCTAGGAACAGCACCTATTGAAGATGCTATTAATGAGCATCCAGCAGTAGCCGAAAGTGCAATTGTAGGTTTTCCACATGATATTAAAGGACAAGCGCTTTATGGGTACGTGACCTTAAAAGATTCAGGAGAAAGCAGAAACCACGAGAATTTACGAAAAGAAATTAATCAAATTATTACAGACCATATAGGACCAATTGCTAAATTAGATAAGATACAATTTACAGAAGGCTTACCTAAAACTCGTTCTGGAAAAATAATGAGACGTATTTTACGTAAAATTGCAGAAAAAGACACCAAAAATCTGGGTGATACTAGCACGTTATTAAATCCAGAGTGTGTACAGGATATAATGGATAAAGCGTTGTAGTATGTAGTTTTTATTATTTGTTGATGGCTTATATCTCTTTTTCTAAAAATTGTGACGTTTATTGTTTGATTAATTATACTAAGCTAAATTGAGCTCGGTCTGTATTATAAAGAAATTAAATCAAATCACTTATAATCTGATAATCAAGACCTTGTGTTCTAAAATCTAAATTGTACATTTAGAGAAATAAATGGGGATATGGAAATGATCAAAGCTTATAAATACATACGGTTTCCCAAATTATTAGTGCATACATCCCTTTTGTTATTTACTAACTTTTTTCTTGCACAGGAAAAGCAAGAATTACCTAAAGAAATCCCTGACGATGCTTTTATCGCTGTAGATCGAGAAAGCATGGTTAAAAGAGCGTCTTTTAGCATGAACGGAAATGGTTTTTTTACAGTTCAAGTGAATGTAGATAATGATGGAAATGATATGATTGGTGATGCAGCCAATGAACCTTCAATTGCAGTCGATCCAACCAATCCTGAGCGCATTGTAATTGGTTGGCGTCAATTTGATACCATAGACAGTAATTTTCGACAAGCAGGAAATGCTTATTCTTTAGATGGAGGGTTAACTTGGACTTTTCCTGGAGTTTTAAGCCCTGGAGAATTTAGATCTGACCCTGTTCTTGATTTTGATAAGGATGGAAATCTATATTATAATAGTTTACGCAGTACTTATGCTTGTGATGTTTTTAAAATTACAGATGGTGGTAATGATTGGGGAGCACCAATTCCAGCCCAAGGAGGTGATAAACAATGGATGCGAATTGACAGAACAGAAGGTGTAGGAGCTGGGAATAATTATTCATATTGGAATGCCGCTTTTTCCACCTGTGGGAAAGAGGGATTTACACGATCTACCGATGGTAGTAATACCTTTGAAGATTGTGTGGCAGTCGCAGAAAACCCTTCTTGGGGGACCATGGCAGTAGATACCGACGGGGTTTTATATGTTGTAGGGCGATCAGGAAATTCAATAGTTGTTGTAAAATCTCTTCAAGCAAAGAACCCCAACATTGCACCTGTAAGTTGGGATGCCACTAGCTTTGTAAATTTAGACGGCTCTTTAGGATTAGGTGGTACTATCAATCCGCAAGGGTTATTAGGTCAAGCTTGGGTAGATGTCGATGTTTCTAATGGCCCTGGAAGAGGCAATGTTTATGTAGCAGCTTCAGTTATTAGAATGTCTAATAACGATCCGGGAGATTTTATGTTTGCAAGAAGCACAGATGGAGGGATGAGTTTTGAAGACCCTGTTCGGATTAATACAGATCCTAGTGAAAACAATGTGCAATGGTTTGGCACTATGTCGGTAGCGCCTAACGGAAGAATTGACATGGCTTGGCTGGATACGCGAGATGGAATAGCAGGGAGCGATTCTACAGCTTTATATTTTTCGTATTCTGAAGATCAAGGAACAACTTGGTCTCCCAACATGAAACTCTCTCCAGTTTTCGATCCTCATATAGGTTATCCACAACAAGATAAAATGGGCGATTATATGGATATGGTTTCAGATAATAATGGTGCTCATTTATCATGGACGAATACAATTAATGGTGGACAAGACGTGTTCTATACTTATATCACACCACATTTACTCGGAATAAACGAATTTTCATTTTTTAATGAATTCCAAATTAAATGGTATCCAAATCCATTTAGTGAACAAGTAACGATTGAATTTTTTTGTAAAAATAATGAGAAAATCACCCTTGAAGTCTTTGATATTCTTGGAATAAAGAAAATAACACTTCTTGATGAAAACGTTGTAGGCAAGAAACAAGTTAAATGGAATGGAACAAACTCAGCTGGAGCTAAATTAGCATCTGGTGTCTATTTTATTAATTTAAAAGTAAACGGACAATCGAAAGTTTTAAAAGTTATCTTTAAATAATTAGAAGGTTTATTAAGTCTCATATTTTTCATTAAATTGTATCTTGTTTTTCTAATTAATTTTATCATTGGTTAGCGATTTCAGGTAATGAAGTACAACAAGTGAATAACTCTACTCGGTTTATTCCAATTATATATACACAAAAATGTATTTAAATATCAATAGCTTATTTGGAGATAAGCATTCGTATTGTTTTTAGGATACAAAATATATGAAGTTTCACTAAGTCAGCATACATCTACTTATATTATTTTATAAATCAATTTTAAGATGCCTTCTTAATTAATCCTAAAAAAAACTTTTTTAGAGATAATTAATATTAAATATGACTTATTACTGACAATTATAACCGATTGTTATCAGTTAGTACCAATAAACCTATATCTATTTAGAGTTGTGTGCTATTTTTTTCTTTGGATAAATTTTCTTTTAGTTTTTATTAATCGATATCTCATGTCATCGTAAAACAAACTAAAGAATAAAATTGAAGCTCCAAAAATAAGTGTGTTTAATTTTAAGTGAAATGAGGCATATAAAAAACCACCAATTAGACCACCTGCAAAAAAGAATGAAATAATATACATGCGCAGTTTAATATTTGATTTTAGTTTGTCTCTTTGTGGGTACAAGTTAGGAAAACACAAATGAGATATGTCTATTCCCAAATCTGTAAAAAGACCAGTAAGGTGTGTGGTTCTAACTATGGCATTTGAGATTTTAGAAACTAAAGAATTTTGTAGACCCATAGCAAAAAGCAGTAAACATATAATAAAGTCTGGTGATTTTATGTCTATAAAATTACTCGTGATGCCAATTGATAATAAAATGAGACCCTCGATGATTGTTGGTATTATAAATACATTGAGTTGTTTATTATTCTTAAAAGTGTCAATTAAAAAGCTAGAAAGAAACGAGCCAAAAAGAAATGAAAAAATATAAAGGAAATAAATAGTGCCTTTCCAAAAATTTAAATCGGCTACATCATTTATAAACAAAGCAAAATGACCCGTAACATTTGTCGTTAATTGCTTAAAAGACAAATACCCAGTAACATTTACTATACCAGCCACAAAAGATAAAACAGAAGCAATTCTTAGATTATGGATTAACGTTCTACTTTTACCTTGATGTTTAAACATGTTGTTTCCATTTTATACTGATTTTTAAATTGCCTGAATATGGTATGAATCACAATGTTTTCATCCATTTTATTAGAAATATTAGTTGTACTAAAATAATAAAAGGAATACGAATGAGACATAAAAATCTACTTAATATAAACAGAAAGTCTTAATAAGATAACTTTAAGGCTGTAGCTGTTTCTTTAATATTAAAATGGTGTGTTCCTTAACGGTTCCATCTGGTTTCAGAAACTTTTTTGCAAGCGCAATTATGTTTTTAGATAGGTCGGCTCCTGTTATTTGCAATTTAGGGTTTTTGGATAATAGATATTTGGTGATGTTTCTTGAGCCACAGCCTATATCTAAAACAGATGCATTAGCTTCTGGAAGAACATCAAAAAAAGCATCATAAGTATCATTGTATAAGTCAAAATCCATAAGACATCTTGATAGAGTTTAACTAATTTATTCCAAGTATGGCATGTTTCCAAGTGTTTATCCATGGTTTATTGTAATAAGTTACAGTGGTTAATTGTTATAATATCCATTAGCCCATTTAACCGTAGGCTCTATCCATGTTTTTAGAGGTTTAAATAAAAAACCGTGTCCCAAACCTGTATGAAGTTCAATTTCTTTAAAGTGGTTGATTTTACAAGAGGAAGTTGTCTTTCTTTCTATTGCAGAAACACCAAAGGGATCAGATTTTTCGTAAATGGTTAAAATATGTCCGCAATAATTAATTTCTGGAATGTTTTGAATGTCTGAATCTCTATAACTAGCAATAAAAACAAAGTTTAAATCGGGATTTTCTGCTAAAGTTGAAACATATTGAGCAATATAACCTCCTTTAGATGTTCCAACTACTGTTATGTTATTTGGTTTAGTTCCAATGTTTATTAGACTGTCTATTTGATTCACCAGACCAAAAGCATAATCTCTTGCATTAACATTCCCGTTTCTTTTTTCACTAATTACTTTAAAACCACTTTCTTCAAAGCTCTTGATTATTTCCAAATATGCTGTCTGTCCATATTCTGGATGTACGTCATTTAATTCATGCTCTTCTAAAAACCGGTTATGAAGAAAGAAAACATATCGGTCGTCATTATCCATAGTACAACCAAACAAGATTGTGTAACAAAAGATTCCAATGATTAGTCGTATTTTCATTTTCCGTGATATTCCATGTTTGGTAAAGGCTCATTATGTTTTAAATATCTATCAAACCAATTAATTACTTGATTCTTTACTTCTTGTCTGTATTCTGTAATACCATGGTCTCCACCTTCAAAGATGATTAACCTATATGGAATCCTATATTTTTCAAATTCCAATGCGAGATTTAAGCTTTGTTCTGGCTTAACACGCCAATCGGCATTCCCATGAAGCATAAGAATAGGAACATGTTTTGAAAACGTATCAGCCCACTTTACAGCAGAACGCTTGTTTAATTCTATGTCTTTATTTTCTTCGTAATCTGGTATTAATTCTGCCAGAACACCAGTTTCCATACCAGGTCTGTCTTTAATGGTACTAAAAGAATCTGAAATGGCACCACCAACAACAGCTGCTTTAATGTTATTCATTTTAGTTAATGCAATATAAGTCATCATCCCACCTCTGCTCCAGCCATACATACCAATACGTTGAGTGTCTGCTTCTTCAATTTCTTCTAAAACTTCGGGTAAAATGGTTACATCATTCACGTCCTTACCACCAAACTCTTCTTGTCCTTCGCTACCAGCATTACCTCTGTATTGACTGGCTATAACGACATAGCCTTCTTTTGCAACTTCACCAAGAAAGATAGCAGCTTGTGCTATTTTAAGTGCCCCGAAATCTCTATTTCCACCTCTGTTATAAATAATACAAGGATACGTACCTGTCTGCTTTGGCATCACTAAAAAGCCATTAACTTTTAAACCATCGCTTAAATAACTTATGGCGTAAATCTTTATACTATCCATAAATTTAAAGGACTCTTTCCAGTGTCTGGTTCCAGCTATGTCTTCGGTTAAATAATTGTAAATTGGAGTGTCCTCAATGTTTGTAATTAGATTTTTTTCGAGAAGTAAATGGTTGTTTTGTGCTTGTATAAAGGTGCCTATCAAAATAAAAAAGAAGACTTTACAATAATTCATCTGTTGCTTTTAGTAGTTGTTAATTATAATATAGAAATCATTTCATTTAAGAAACGCCTTTTTAGCAGTACTTTTAAATGGTATTTCAAGCTAGTAAAAAAGTTTATTTATTAAAGGCTAAATAATGTGTCTTTGGAGTGTCTTAAGAACAGTAGCTAATATAGTAATTATTTAGGAAAATGATACCTTGAATATTCGTACAAGTCAATAAGGATTGTTAATGTGTCATGTAATAAAGCATGGCATATTAATTGACTTATTGTCTATATTAAAACAACAAGCTTACTTTTAAATATATGCAACACTATAAAAACCAACCAAAAGGGAAAAAGAAGTCTAAAGTAACCATGGCACAGGCTTTTAAAACTATTATTTGGCCCAGACGAAACTTAGTATTTATTGGGTTGATATTGATTGTACTTAGTAGATTGTCAAGTCTGGTGTTGCCCTGGAAAAGTAAAGCTCTTTTGGACGATGTGATTCCTAATAAAGACTACGACCAATTATACAATTTATTGCTAATTGTTGGGATTGCCATTTTAGTACAAGCCATTACTTCTTTTTTATTAACCAAAATATTGAGTGTCCAAGCACAATATTTAATAAGTGAATTGCGAGCTCAAGTGCAAAAAAAGGTCTTGTCTTTACCTATTAGTTTTTTCGATAACACTAAATCTGGAGTTTTAGTATCTAGAATCATGACAGATGTTGAAGGTGTTAGAAACCTTATAGGTACAGGTCTAGTGCAAATGGTTGGAGGTACTATTACAGCTGTTATTTCATTGATATTATTAGTGAAGATAAGTCCATCCATGACTTTATTTGTATTAGTGCCTGTTGCTGTTTTTGGTGTTATTGCGTTAAAAGCTTTTGGGTATATTAGACCTATTTTTAGAACCAGAGGTGTTATTAATGCAGAGGTTACTGGTCGACTAACCGAAACTTTAGCAGGTGTAAGAGTTATTAAAGCCTTTAATGCAGAAGAACAAGAAAATAAAACTTTTGAAGTAGGCGTAGAGAGGCTTTTTCAAAATGTAAAAAAGAGTTTAACGGCTACAGCGTTTATGACGAGCTCTTCGACGTTTTTATTAGGAATAGCCTCTACAGGGATAATGGGTATTGGAGGTTATAAAATTATGACTGGCGATTTAACCGTGGGTGATTTTCTTTCTTTCACCTTATTACTTGGGTTTATGATTGCTCCAATTGTACAAATGAGCAATATTGGAAGTCAATTAACAGAGGCTCTAGCTGGATTAGATAGAACCGAAGAGCTAATGAATATGACTGCAGAGGAAGATGACAAAGAAAGGCAGATAAAGCTTGATGACATTGAAGGACATTTAGAATTTAAAGATGTATCTTTTCAATATGAAGAAGGTAAAGAGGTGTTGCATAACATTAATTTTAAAGCCCCTTCTGGTTCGGTCACAGCTTTAGTAGGTAGTTCGGGTTCTGGAAAATCTACCATTGCAGGATTGTCTGCGACGTTTTTAAATCCAATTTCCGGAACAGTGACTATTGACAATCAAGATCTGTCTAAAGTCAATTTAAGTAGTTATCGGAAACATCTAGGTGTTGTTTTACAAGACGAATTCTTATTTGAAGGTACTATTAAAGAGAACATCCTTTTTCCAAGACCAAATGCTACTGAAGCCGAATTGCAACATGCCGTTAAAGCTGCATATGTGAATGAATTTACAGATAGATTCGACGATGGTCTCGATACATTAATTGGCGAACGTGGTGTAAAATTATCAGGTGGACAGCGCCAACGTTTAGCTATTGCAAGAGCTATTTTGGCCGATCCTAAAATTATTATTTTAGATGAAGCTACTTCTAACTTGGACACAGAAAGTGAAGGATTGATTCAGAAAAGTTTATCAGAATTAACAAAAAACAGAACAACCATTGTTATTGCACACAGACTGAGTACCATAAAAAAAGCTGACCAGATTTTAGTTATAGAAGCTGGGCATATTGCAGAACGTGGAAACCATGATGAATTAATAGCGAAAGAAGGACGTTATTATGATCTTTATACGTATCAGGCTAAGATATAATATTCATACCTTTGAAAATCAATTACACAACATATGTCTTTTAAAAAACTGATAGAACCTATTAAGGATGTTTTAAATACTCAAGGATTTGAATCGCCTTTGCCATTTCAAAAAAAAGTGCTTTCTAAAATAAAATCTGGTGCCAATGTATTTGGTATTGCACCAAAAGGATCTGGAAAGACAACAAGTTTGGTTATTAGTGTGGTTCAAAAATTACAAGGAGAAGCTTTAGGTGAAGCTCCAAGAGCTATTATTTTTGCAAAAGATAAAGTGGCTGTTCTTGAGTTATATAGAGAGTTTAGAAAGTTTACTTCAAGAACAAATTTACGTGTTTATTGTGTTTATGAAGAACATAATATTGATGTGCAACGAGACGATATTTACGATGGGATTGATATTTTAATTACCACGCCAAAGCGTTTTAATAAGTTGTTTTTCATGAATAATATAAACGTTAGATTGCTGCAAATGTTTATAGTTGATGATGCCGAATTTTTGTTTCGAGGCTCTCATTTAGCAGATGTTTCTCGACTTCCAGAAAGCCTAGATAAATGTCAATATTTGGTTTTTTCAACCAAATATGACGAACGTTTTGATAGGTGGCAAGAGAAGTTTATGTTTCATCCATTTCTAGTCACACAAAAATAGTTATATTGTTAACCTATGTCGCCATTAATAACAACAGAAGATAAACTAAAGGAGCGTATTAAAGAGCTTACATGCTTATACAATGTTAGTTCTTATATAGCTAATTCTACACTAAATAATTTAGAACCAACATGGGACGCAATTGCAAGTAGTTTACAAGAAGCTATTAGATATCCAGAAGAAGCTTCAGTAGAACTTAAAATAGAAGACAAGTTGTTTTTAGTTGGGTTGCAATCTAAAGACAATGTTTATATTCTATCTGCCATTAAAGCTTTTAATAAGCCTATTGGATCTATAAAAGTGGGCTACTCTAAATTAAAATACAACGAGAATAGTTTTTTAAATGAAGAAATTCAACTGCTAAATAGAGTTGCTCAGGAAGTAGGAAACCTTATTGAGCGTAAACATATTATTGAAAGTGAAGCTTTAGCCAAAAGACATATAGAACGTGCCGATAGATTGGGTATTTTAGGAGAAATAACAGCAGGAATAGCTCATGAACTTAATACACCCTTGGCAAATATTTTGGGTTATACCGAATTGTTGAAAGAACAGTTTGAAAACAATCAACAAGTACAGAACGATTTAGATAAAATAATTAATAGTGCCATTTTTTCAAGAGAGGTCGTAAAAAAACTCATGTTTTTTTCGTGTGATATGCCACAACAAATGGAGTTAAGAAATATTGTACCAATAATTAAAGATGCTATTGTACTTCTTAATCCTAATTTTACTAAAAAAAACATAACCTGTCAGCTTCAAATTGAAAAAGAGAATATTCTGTTACGTGTGGATGCCATTCAATTAACACAAGTAATATTTAATTTAGTCATCAATGCTATTTATTTTTCACCTGAAAAAGGTACTATTGGTGTATTGGTTTCTGAGAATGAGAATCAGGTGGTTTTAAAAATTTCAGATGAAGGTGTTGGTATTCAAAAAGAAAATTCAGAAAATATTTTTAATCCCTTCTTTACGACGAAACCAGTAGGGGATGGGTCTGGCCTTGGTTTAAGTGTTGTTCATGGCATTGTTAAAAGTCATAAAGGAAATATCACATTTAGTTCAAATACACCAAAAGGTACTATTTTTACAATCACACTCCCTAAAAATTAATCTATGGGTTTAAATAAAGAAAACATATTACTGGTTGACGACGATATTCATATTCTAGAACTTATTCAACGTCACTTACAATCTTTAAATTATCACACCTATAAAGCAGTTTCTGTAATAGAGGCTATAGAAATTTTAAAAGATAAATCTATAGACTTACTTATTACCGATCTAAATATGCCAGGAGTTGATGGTTTGGAATTGGTAAAATATGTATCTGAACATTATCCAGATATACCAAAATTAGTTGTAACAGGCTACCCTTCAATTGATGGTGCATTAGAGGTTATGAAATCGGGTGTTATGGATTATTTAACCAAACCATTCACAAAAGAAGAGCTTAAAAAAGCCATTACTAAATCTTTTGAACTAAAACCAGTTAAGAAGTCACAAACAGATTCTTTAAAAGTTAGTAAAACAGCATCTTATGGTGAATTGATTGGAAAATCTGAAGCTATTAATAAAGTAACAGACGTTATAGAACGTGTGAAAGATAATAAAGCTACTGTTTTTATTTCTGGTGAAAGTGGTACTGGAAAAGAACTTGTAGCACGTTCCATACATTATATGGGAAAATACGGCAGAGCTCCTTTTATTGCTGTAAACTGTGGAGCCATTCCAGAGAATCTACTCGAAGCTGAATTATTTGGATATACTAAAGGGGCTTTTACTGGAGCCAATGATAATAGAAACGGATTCTTTCAAGCAGCAAATAACGGAACCTTATTTTTAGATGAAATAGGGAATGCTTCTATGGCAACCCAGTTGCGTTTGCTGAGGGTTTTGCAAGAAAAGGAAGTAACAAGAGTAGGTTCTCAAAAAGTAGAAAAAGTAGATGTTAGAGTGATTGCAGCTACTAATATTGATTTAAAAGAACTCATAGACAAAGGTAAATTTCGAGAAGATTTATATTACAGGTTAACAGTTGTACAAATTCTTGTACCACCTTTAAGAGAACGCATAGAAGATGTAGCGTTATTAACCGAGAAATTTCTTTTTAAATATGGTGTTGAGTATAAAGATCGATTGATTAAAATAGCTCCAGAAGCACTTCAAATCCTAGAACGATATTCATGGCCAGGAAATATACGTGAACTTGAAAATGTGATTCAACGAGCAGTAATTATGTGCGATAAAAAAATAGAAATAAAAGATCTTCCCGAACATTTAAAATACCAAATAGATTTCCCAGAAGAAGAGACCCTCTTATCATTAAAGGAAGTTGAGAAAAAACATATTCTTAAAGTGTTAGCTTCCACAAATAACAATAAAACACAAGCTGCAAAAATTCTTCAAATTGACAGAAAAACGCTTAGCGAAAAAATAAAGTAAATTTTGCGTAAATACACCCCAGTTGAGTAATAATTACCCAGTTAAATATCTTCTTAAAACTACATGTAGTCGTCATAACACACTGTAAATAAGTGTCTTATAAGTTATTTTGAAATTTAATTTTATAATTGGCACAGGTATTGTCTAATATGAAATAGATTTTAAAAAATTAATTTATGAATACTTTGGAAAGAAGTTTATGTAGGACCTGTAGTTTTGTAGATTCCTGTAGTCTTACTTCAAACAAAAGCTTTATTTGGTCTTGTAGCGAATATGAATTAGCTAAAGAGACGGAAGAAACCAATGATCCCCAAACCCTAACTAAAAAGTTCAAGCAAAATAAAAAAGAACGCTTAGTTGAACTTATCTAAAAAACAAAAAAATGACCTTAATCAAAGAATTAAAAATTAAAAAGCAACCCAAACAAGGGATGCTTGAAAATGTATTAAAACAATTTAATACAGCAGCAGATTTAGTGAATCTGAATCCAAACATTAAAAAAATATTAGAAGTAACCAATAACGAATTAATTATTCATTTTCCTGTAAGAATGGATAATGGTAATGTAGAAATTTTTAAAGGCTATCGCGTACAGCATAACAACGCTTTAGGACCATATAAAGGAGGTTTACGCTATCATCCAACAATTGATATAGATTCTGTTAAAGCCTTGGCTATGTGGATGACTTGGAAAACTTCTTTAGCTGGACTACCTTATGGTGGAGCAAAAGGAGGCATTCAAATGGATCCGAATAAATATTCTACGTCAGAATTAGAGCGTATTACAAGACGTTTTACTTATGCCTTAGGAGAAAATATTGGTCCAGAACATGATATACCTGCTCCAGACGTGAATACAAATGCTCAAACGATGGCTTGGATTGCAGACACTTATATGTCTACAAAATCACCATCCGAACGTTCAAAGAATCAGCATGTTGTAACAGGTAAGCCAATAGGTTCTGGAGGTTTAGAAGGCCGTGATAGAGCGACTGGATATGGAGTTTATTTAACTATAAAATTTTGGGCAAAAAATAAAAAAATTGACTTAAAAGATAAAACGTTTATTGTTCAAGGTTTTGGAAATGTAGGATATTGGGCTGCACATTTTTTAGAGCTAGAAGGAGCTAAAATGGTTGGTGTTCAAGATGCTTTTGGAAGCATTATTAATAAAGATGGTATTCCGGTTGAGTTATTATATGAATATATTAAAACCAATAATGGAAGCATTGTAGATTATCCAAACTCTAACGCTATTTTAAAAGAAGATTTCTTTAGTCTTGATTGCGATATCTGTATTCCTGCAGCTTTAGGAAATCAAATTACTGAAGAAAATGCCCATAAAGTAAAAGCCTTCTTAATTGCTGAAGGAGCAAATGGACCTACAACAGTAGAGGCAGAAAAGATTCTTTTAGATCGTGGAATAGAAATTATTCCAGACATCTTGTGTAATTCAGGAGGTGTTATTGGAAGTTATTTTGAATGGCTTCAAAACAGAAATGGAGAGCTTTGGGAACTAGAAGAGATTCTTATTAAGCTAGAAAAGAAATTAAACGATGTCTTTAAAAAGGTGTTACAAGCATCAGTAACTAAACGTATTGACTTGAGGTCTGCTGCTTATTTTATTGCAATTGAACGCATTGAAAAAGCGTATATACAACGTGGGATTTTTCCATAAACAATTTAAATTTTTTAACTATGAAATATGGTAGTATAATATTAGAAAAGAAGGAATATGTAACTCTTAAGAGACTTATTAATTTATCGGGAAACTATAAAGAAGATGCTCGTAAAAACTCAGTTTTAAGGCTACAAAAAGAATTGGAGACTGCAATTATTTCAGATGAAGAAGAAATTCCAAAAGACATTATTAGATTTAATTCTGTAGTTACAGTAGAATCAAACGATGGCTGGTCAAACACATTTCAATTAGTTTCACCAACAGAAAGTAATTATTCAGATAAAAAAATATCTGTTCTGACTCCTATTGGATCTGCTGTTGTAGGTTATGCTGAAGGAGATTCTATTGATTGGGAATTTCCAGGAGGCATTAAAACTCTAAAAGTAGTAGAAGTAAAGCAAAGTAGTATAAACAAACAATATCAATTGTAATGGAAGCAATAACACACTATTCTCATGAAACGGATGATATAGTTTTACATAAGAAAAGAACTTTAGAAATCAATATTTGGATCTCGCATCTAAATTATATTACAAATGAATGTAATTGGTTAGCTAAAATTGCATCTAATAAGATTCATGATAAAGATTTAAGAGATTTACTGTTAGAGAAATCTGAAAGTAACTCAGCATTATTAAATGAATTTTACAGTTATAGAAGCACTTTAGAAAGCTTTTATGAATGTGACGATTTAGATTGCGATTTGTATTATATTAATTTACATGATACTTTTTGTAAAAAATATTTAAAGCATTTAAAAGACTATCGAGCAATAAAAGATCAAGTCTTTTTTAAAATATTATTGTAAATAATTTTACAATTTTGTTAGTTAGTTGGTTGTGTAAGCCATGAAAGTTTGATTACTTTTGTGGCTTACTTTTTGTCATTTAATTACATATTATTAAATGTTACTTAACTTTGCATACTCAAACAACATATTTATATATATAACAAAAGCATGGAATTATTTTTAATAAGTTTTGGAGCTTTATTCTCTATTATGAATCCTTTAGGAACTGTTCCAATTTTTGTTGGATTAACAGACGATTATTCAAAAAAAGCTAGAGCAATAACGGCCTTTTGGACGGCTATTGATGTTTTTGTTATATTAATTCTATCTTTTTTTGCTGGTAAATTTATCCTTTCTTTTTTCGGAATAAGTTTAAACGCTTTAAAGATTGCTGGAGGATTAATTATTGCTACCTCAGGTTTTGCATTGTTAACAGGTAAGTTTAGAGAGCATAAGGGCATCAAAAGAGATCGCGTTAAAGAAATTATTGAAAATAGAGACCCTATCTCTTTAACACCTTTAGCCATCCCTATGTTAGCAGGTCCTGGAACCATTTCTTTATTGATAGCTTATAATCAAGAATACAAGTTACCTCAAGAGATTTTAATTATCGTTGGAGCTATATTTGCAGCTTCTTTAACCATTTACCTAATATTAAAAAGTGCTCATTTAATCGTGAAATTTCTTGGAGATTCTGGTATCAATGCCTTGTCTAGAATTATTGGGTTTATCGTAATTGCTATAGGGGTAGAGTATATTCTGTCTACTGTAATATCTGTTATGGAAAATTTAGTGTAGAGACAACAAAATCAGTATTATAAGAAAAATAACTTTCCTTATTTTAATGGGGTTTTATTTTGAATAATGAGGGTATTTGTTATTTTTTTCTAATATAGGTTATCTCCATATTTTTTATTTCTTCGTCTTCTTGAATAATGTACATAATAAAAGAATGTGTGTTTTCAGATGTTTTTGTAAATACTTCTCTTACATGCAAGTTTTTTCCAGTAGCAGGATCTATCATATTGCCTTCTAAAGTTAAAGAGTTGGTTTCTGGATTGTATTGTCCTTCCATAAACATGATGCTACTACCAAAATTATCAATCCAAGTAGCTAGAAATTTTTTCTGAGATTTGTCGTAACCTGTAATACTTTCTCCCATAAAAGGCATTCCCATCATATTCCCGGAATGTGAAGACCTTTGGTATAAACCACCCATAATCATTTCATTTTTTGTAGTGGCTTTTGAAACATTTGGTGGTTGCATTGGATCCATCCACATTTTTACTGTGGCATCCCATTCGCCATCCATAGAAGCTAACCAATTATGCTCTTCTCCTGGCGTCATATTATCTTGCCAAGCTTTAATTTCTTCTGGTGTTTGCGAAAACCCAGTTAAGCAAAACAAGGTTAAAACAGATGTAAATAGTAAGTTTTTCATATTATAAGTAATTGTTAGTGATGCTTTTAAAGATACAAATTTTAATAATTAGTTTTAAATTATTAACCTAACATCTCCAAGTTCTTGAATTTTATAAGGAAAATTTTCACCTGGAGACCCAATAAACATAAAGTTGACAGGGATTTGATATTTTTTAGATAGTTCTTTAATCATTTCTGGATTAAAATGACCTTGTTCTTCTATAAATTCAATATGAACGTTTGGATAAGCACGATCTAATACATCTATATCTGTTTTTAAATTTGGTGGCACAAAGAAGTCTGGTTTTAAGACAGTAATAATTTTTAAACGCTTGGTATGTTCATTTTTGATAATATATAGAATAGCTTTGTTTATGGTAGATACATCGTCATGATTTGTGAAAAATATAAATTCTTGGCTGTTAATACGAAGAATTTGTTTTTTAATAATCCTATCTATATTTTTAAATACAGGTTTATTTGAAGGAGTAATATATTCTACAAACTTTAGAAAAAATGTTAATATTCTAATTCTATAAAGCATAAAAAGAACCACAATCGATGTTGGAATAAGGTATTCCAGAAATATTCCCACGTAGGGAGGATTTAAAATAATATTTCCTAAAAGAGCAAGTCCTACACCTAGAATTGCAATAAATAATGCTATTTGGCTAGCACGTTCAGGTCTTGGTAGGTTTTTTCTGTTTATTTTAAGTAAGATGTTTCCAATAGCGAACAGAATCATCACGCTTAAAAAAGCAATGGTATACACACCTGCTAAGGCCTTTAAATTACCTTGTGTAAATATTAAAATGGTAACACAGAGAATGAAAAAACAAATAAATATTATATAAGAACTCCCATTATTATTCTTTTTTAAAAGAAATTTGGGAAGGATTCTGTCCAAGGTCATACGTTCCACCAAACCTCCAACCCCTACAAAAGAAGTTAATACAGCTCCACTCAATACCAATACAGCATCTACAGATATAATGTAAAACAACCAATTCCCTCCAGAGATTTGACCCATAAAAGAAAGTAAGGTTTCATTGGTATTGTGAATGCTTGCTATGGGTAAAATAGCCAAAGCTAAAAATGCAATTAACGGATTGAATATGGTTACAATAATCCACATGTTCCTAAGAGTCTTAGGAAACACGCCATCTTGTTGTTCTTCGACATAGTTGGCAGAACTCTCAAACCCGCTAATACCTAACATAGCAGCAGCAAATCCAAAAAACAAGGCTGTTGTAATATTGCCTTCTATAGGGTTCTTAAAATTAGCTAAAAGAGTGTCAAATCCATTTTGAAATAAATAAAGACCACAAAAGAAACATAAAAGAGTTAAGGATGTAAGATGAAAAATAAAAATGGCTGTAGCAACTTTAGAAGACTCACCGATTCCTAATATTACAATCACCATAAAAAGCGCTAAAAGTCCTATGGTGGTATAAATAACAGGAATACTATGCCAAAGACTGTGTGCATATTTAATAGACTCACTTGCAGAGATAACAGCTGTAGCCATATATGATAATACGGTTAAAGTTGCAGCAAAAGAAGCTGTAGATTTTTTAGTGGTATTTAATAACGCATTATAAGCACCACCATTCAAAGGAAGAGCTCCAACAACTTCGCCATAAATTTTACGAAATAAATAGAGAATAGATGCTACCATCAATAAAGAAATCCATGCATATTGCCCAGCATAAACAATGGCTAACCCCGAAACATATAAACAGGAAGAACTGATATCGTTACCACAAATAGCAGTAGCTGCTAATTGGTTTAAACGTTTTTTCATCATTAAGTTTGTTAGAATAGATACTTAAAGGTAAAAAATAAAATAGCGAATTCTTTAAGAGGAACAGTTAAATTTTATACAATGAAAAATCTCATTATTTGATTCTAGGACTTTTAATGTCTTTGATTTTAGTATTTTAAAATAGTCAATTATTTGAATTTTGAAAGCCCTATAACGGTTGTTTGATTTTTACACTCTAGCATGTAAAACTTGCATACGTAGAAAAATAATAACAGAAAGGACGCCAAACACTGAAAAACCAACAAACAAAGGAAGAGCAGTAGTATGAATAAAACTACCAATATAATTGGCAATAGGTACTGCCATGATGGTAGAAACAAACCCAGTTATTGCAGCTCCAATTCCTGCAATATGTCCAATGGGCTCCATAGCAATAGCTCTAATATTTCCAAAAATAAAACCAATAGTAAAAAACTGAATGGCCATAAATACAATCAAGATGGTTAAACTCGGATTTTCTGTATTCCAAAATAACAAAGCATATACTAATGCATTTAAACTAAAAGTGATTATAGCAATAAATGCTAAACGCCACATACCTAAACGCATAACAATAGATCCGTTTAAGAAAGTTGCTAACCCAACTCCAATAGCTAAACCAGCAAATATATATGGGAACTCATCAACCAAGCCGTATTGAATTTCAAAAATAACTTGTGAAGCACTTAAATACACAATAAATGCTCCAGTAATAAAACCGGATATAACAGTGAATCCAAGAGTTATTTTATGTTTTAATAATTCTTTAAAGCCATCTATAAATAAGTGTTTATTAATTTTTATTTTATGCTCTGGTTTTAGGGTTTCAACTTGCCTTTGCCAAAACCAAATGCAGACTAAAAGTGCAATAATTAGTTGTACATAAAAAATGCCCTTCCAGTTGTAGTGGTCTAAAATATATTTCCCCATAAGTGGAGCTACAACAGGAACTAAAATAAAAAAAGTAGTAATAAACGACATGATTCTTGCCATATAATCGCCTTTAAACAAGTCTCTAATAATGGCAATAGCAATCGTTCTAGGAGCAGCTAATCCAATACCTTGTAAGATTCTTCCAAAAACCATCCATTCTAAAGTGGGAGAAAGTACACAAATGATACTCGCAATAGCAAAAACGATAAAGCCAAAATAAACCATAGGCTTCCTTCCAAGACTATCTGATAAAGGACCGAAAAGTAATTGACCAACTCCTAATCCTAAAAAAATCATAGTGATTAGTAGTTGGTTATTGTTACTGTCTATACTTTTAATAGATATACCTATTGTAGAAATAGCAGGCAAAATAGCATCAATAGCCAAAGCCACAATTGACATTAATGAAGCCATTAAAGCAATAAATTCAAATTTTACAGAAGGATTTTTTTGCATGGCGCAAAAGTAGACTATTGTTAGTAAAAAGGATTAATCCGTTTTCTAAATAATAGTTAAATAATTATCAAGTAAAACTTACTGAATATCTGTTTTGTGCTTTTTAAAACTAGTTCCTTATTTTTAGAATTTTATAAAGGAATATTGCCATGCTTGCGTTTGGGCTTAACAACTTCCTTGTTTTCTAACATAGAAAAAGCTTTTATTAATTTACGTCTGGTGTCTTTTGGAAGAATTACTTCGTCTATAAAACCACGTTGCGCTGCACTATATGGATTGGCAAATAACTCTGCATACTCTGCTTCTTTTTCTTTCCATTTGGCCTCTTTATCCTCAGCCGCATTAATTTCTTTCTTAAAGATAATTTCAGCAGCACCTTTGGCACCCATAACGGCAATTTCAGCACTTGGCCATGCAAAATTCATATCGGCCCCAATGTGTTTGGAGTTCATAACATCGTATGCGCCACCATAAGCTTTTCTTGTAATTACAGTCACTCTTGGAACAGTTGCTTCACTTAAGGCATATAATAATTTGGCTCCATGAACAATAATTCCATTCCATTCTTGATCTGTTCCAGGTAAAAAGCCAGGGACATCTTCTAAGACTAAAAGAGGAATATTGAAAGCATCGCAGAAACGGACAAATCGCGCTGCTTTTTTAGCGCTGTTTACGTCTAAAACTCCAGCAAGATACATGGGCTGATTGGCTACAATACCAACACTTCTTCCTCCTAATCGAGCAAAACCAACAATAATATTTTCAGCGTAATCTTTATGAATTTCGTAAAAGGAATCTTCGTCGATAATACCAGAAATTACTTGGTGCATATCGTAAGGTTTGTTAGCATTATCTGGTATAATTTCAGAAAGACTTTCTCTCACTTCATCTTTAAATTCAAAAGGGAGAAGAGGAGCCGTTTCTGTATTATTTTGAGGTAAATAACTTATTAATCTCTTAATATCTTCTAAACATTCTACATCGTTGGAAGAGGTAATATGTGCCACTCCAGATTTTGTAGAATGCGTACTTGCACCTCCTAGTTCTTCGGAAGTGACTTCTTCATTTGTTACGGTTTTAACTACGTTAGGACCAGTAACAAACATATAACTAGTACCTTCAACCATCATGGTGAAATCTGTCATTGCTGGCGAATACACAGCACCACCAGCACAAGGACCCATTATAGCCGAAATTTGAGGAATGACTCCAGACGCTTGCACGTTTCTATAAAATATGTCTGCGTAACCTCCAAGCGAACGAACGCCTTCTTGAATTCTTGCGCCACCGGAATCGTTTAAACCAATTAAAGGAGCTCCAACTTTCAGGGCTAAATCCATAATTTTACAGATTTTTTCTGCATGAGTTTCAGATAAAGAACCACCAAAAACCGTAAAATCTTGAGCAAAAACATAAATTAACTTTCCATTAATGGTTCCATAACCAGTTACCACACCGTCGCCATAGAATTTTTGTTTGTCCATGCCAAAGTCTTTGGTTCTATGAGTAACTAAGGCACCAATTTCTTCAAAAGAACCATCGTCTAACAGGTATTTAACACGCTCTCTTGCCGTTAATTTTTTGTTTTTATGTTGTTTGTCAATACGAACTTGTCCGCCACCCAAATAGGCTTCGGCTAGTTTTTCGTTTAGGGTTTTTATTTTTGATTCCATAAATGTTCTTTGTTTTATAGCTCCGACTTTACTGAAGTATTAGTTGGATTAATCTTTCTTATTAGATTGTGATTTATATTTAGAAGCACTGATAATTAAGTCTTAAATTATTTTAAAGGAACTCGTAATAGTTTCTGATCTTCTAAATATTGCTGTAATGCCAAAGTAGCTGCTATTTTTGCCTCTTCTTTTTGTTCTTCCAATAAGGCTTCTGGTGAATAATATTTCTTTACAAAATGGGTGTCGAAATCTCCAGATCTAAAGGCGTCATGTTTGAAAACAAATAATCCAAAAGGTAAGGTAGTTTGAATACCTTCAATTTGATAGTTTTCTATAGCATGAATCATTAGTTGTATAGCTTCATCTCTAGTGCTTCCGTAGGTGATTAATTTAGAAAGCATCGGATCGTAATAGATTGGTATGTCCATACCTTCTTCAAAACCATTGTCTACTCTAATATTTTCGCCAACAGGTAATCTGTAAACTTCTAAATTTCCAACACTTGGAAGGAAATCGTTTAATGGGTCTTCGGCATAGACACGCAATTCTAAGGCGTGACCAGTTATTTTTAAATCTTCTTGTTTTAATGGAAGGGTTTCACCACGAGCCACTCGAATTTGTAACTCAACCAAATCGGTCCCAGTTATTAATTCGGTTACAGGATGTTCTACTTGCAAACGGGTGTTCATTTCTAAGAAATAGAAATTGAGGTTATCGTCTAATAGGAACTCCACAGTTCCAGCTCCAAGATAGTTACAAGATTTAGCTACTTTTATAGCGGCTTCGCCCATCTGCTGACGTAATTTTGGCGTTAAGACTGAGGAAGGAGCTTCTTCAACGACTTTTTGATGGCGACGTTGAATACTACATTCTCTTTCAAATAAATGAATGATGTTGCCATGTGCATCTGCCATCACTTGAATTTCAATATGTCTAGGCGAACTGACATATTTTTCAATAAATACCGAACCATCTCCAAAAGCATTTACAGCTTCGCTTATAGCACGATCCATTTGAGATTCGAAATCAGTTTCTTTTTCCACCACACGCATACCTTTACCACCACCACCTGCAGAGGCTTTAATTAGAATTGGAAACCCAATTTCAGTAGCAATCTTTTTTGCCACAGCTATATCTGTAATGGCTTCATCCGTTCCTGGCACCATAGGAATGTTATAGGCTTTAACAGCTTCTTTCGCTGCTAATTTAGAACCCATAATTTTTATGGCTTTGGATTTAGGACCAATAAATATGATGTTGTTTTCTTCGCATAATTCTGCAAAATGGGCATTTTCACTTAGAAAACCATATCCTGGATGGATGGCGTCTACACTTAAGCTTTTTGCCACTTCTATAATTTTATTGCCTAATAAATAAGACTGATTTGAAGGTGCTTCTCCAATTAAAACAGCTTCGTCTGCATACTTTACGTGTGGTGCGTGTCTGTCGGCTGTAGAATAAACAGCAACTGTTTTAATGCCCATCTTTTTTGCAGTTCGCATGACACGAATGGCTATTTCTCCTCTGTTTGCTATTAGTATTTTTTTCATTTCCGTCTTAAATTTCCTAAAAGGAAGAATTTTTATTTATTTAAAATACCTACAAGGTTTTTAAATCCTTGCAGTAGAAAATGTGCATTATGCACCAAACTCTATTAATAATTGATTCTTTTCCACAGCATCCCCTTTATTTACAGAAATAGATTTAATAATTCCATCTCTAGGAGAGGTTAAAACATTTTCCATTTTCATGGCCTCGAGAACTAAAAGGGCATCATCTTCTTTAACTTCCTGTCCAACTTTCACGTTGATATCCAATATTAATCCTGGCATTGGTGCTTTGATGTCGTTGACCTTCTTTGAGGCGCCAACTTCAAATCCCATATCTTTAATTAGTATATCTAAATCGTTAAAAATGTTTATGTTATAACTGTTATTGTTAATTTTTACTTTATATGTTTTGGAGTTGAAATCAGATGCTATTATCTCACATGTATAAGAACTGTTTTCTTGTAAAACATGAAAATAATTTTGTGAAATTTCAATAACGTCCAGCATTGAAATTTCTTTTGAAGTGATATCAAAATCAAACGTTTTATTAACGTTTACTTTGTAAGATTGACTCATATAATTTTTATTTGAAGTTGTAAATATAAGGATTTATACGGCTAATCTAAATTATTATAACAGGATAGAGGTTAGTGAATGATGGTAAACCGAATGAAAAATCAAACTTTAAAATGTGAGTTTTTTTGATGCGATTTTATTGCTTTTCCAGATAGATACAAACCAAGAAATAAAGAAATAAATGCACCTACCCAAATACCTGGTATAAAATCGATAAACAAAAAGAAATCGTATGCGCCATGAAAAAGAACAGCTAAAAATAATCCTAATAAATTATACTGATACTTGTTTTTTGAGAACTTAGCCTTTCCCATAAAATAACCCATGAGTACAGCAAAAGTAGCATGTGCAGGGACTGCCGTAAAAGCTCTTAAAAGAGCCACTTGGTAACCTCCTTCTAAAACATACATGATGTTTTCGGTTGCAGCAAAGCCCATGGAAACCATTACGGCATACATAATGCCATCGTAAGGTTCGTTAAATTCTTTATTTGGTTGGGCAACATAGCGAACTATAATATATTTACTAAACTCTTCAATAAATGCAACAACCAGAAAGGCTTTTAAAAATTGTTGTATGATGCTATATTCATCATTTAAGGGGAGGAGATTATCCGTACCATAATACAAAATAGTAGTAATTAAAACACTAATAATGGCACCTAATAAAAAATTAAATAAGAGTAATCTTCGAGGCTCTTTTTCATATTCGTCCTTGCAATATATATAGAGAATGATAGCAATAATTGGAGCAATAGCAGCTAAAAGTAGATTCATTAAATGAAAATAGTAAAATTATAATTGTTGCAAAATGTTTTTTAGAACAAATTGATAATATGTCCTGTTTGAAGGGATTAAATGGTTGTTATTTTCAGAAAACGTTAGTAATTCTTCAAATTCTTGTACACTTATCAGTTTTAAAGCCTCAACTTCATCTAATTGAGGTTTTAATTGATTGAGGGTTACTTTTAATTCAATAATATAAGTATGATGAAATTCATTATCTATAATTCCAAAGTCATATGATTGAAAACAAGGAAAAACTCCAATTTTTTGTAGATTGGATTCAGTAACAACTAAGCCAATTTCTTCTAGAGTTTCTCTAATAGCTGCTTGTTTAATAGTTTCTCCAGCATCCACATGTCCAGCAACCGATACATCCCAAAGTAAGGGGCAAATAGTTTTTGAGGAGGCACGTTGAGCTAACAATATTTGACCAGCCTTGGTGTAAAACCAAACATGAGCTGTGTTGTGATAATGGCCTTTTTTGTGGATTTCCGACTTTAACGCAGTCTTACCAGTTGGTTTGCCTGTTTTGGTGACTATGTCTATGAGTTCTTCGGTCATATTAAATTAAGGCTGCCTGAAAAGTATTGTTTTCATCAAACTGAACTTTTCAGACAACCTTCAAGATTTTTTTTCTCAGCTGCAGCTTAGCTGTTTATTTAAAATACGAAAATGTTTCGCCATCTTCAATTTTAAGTAGCGTTTCGTATATAAGTTTAATGACATTCTCTACATCGTCTCTATGTACCATTTCTACTGTGGTATGCATATATCGAAGAGGTAAAGAGATTAAAGCCGATGCTACACCACCATTACTATAAGCAAAAGCATCTGTGTCTGTACCAGTAGCTCTTGAAAGCGCAGAACGCTGAAAAGGGATTTTATTTTTTTCAGCAGTATCAGTAATTAAATCTCTTAGTTTTTGCTGTACTGCAGGAGCATAAGCAATAACAGGACCTAAGCCAAGTTCTAAATGACCTTCTTTCTTCTGGTCAATCATTGGAGTAGTGGTATCATGTGTTACATCAGTTACAATCGCTACATTTGGTTTAATAGTTTGCGTAATCATTTCTGCACCACGTAAACCAATTTCTTCCTGAACAGAATTTGTTATATAGAGTCCAAAAGGTAATTTCTTTTTGTTTTCATGAAGTAAGCGTGCCACTTCAGCAATCATAAAACCACCCATTCTATTATCTAAGGCACGACAAACAAATTTATCTTTATTCAGAACATGAAACTCGTCTGGATATGTTATAACGCACCCAACATGAATACCCATTTTTTCGACTTCAGCTTTATCTTTAGCACCAACATCTATGGTAATATTATCTGGTTTAGGGGCTTCTTCTTTAGCTTTATTTCTGGTATGAATTGCTGGCCATCCAAAAACACCTTTAACAATACCTTTTTTGGTATGTATATTAACAATTTTACTAGGTGCAATCTGGTGGTCACTCCCGCCATTTCTAATGACATATATTAATCCGTTGTCTGTAATATAGTTCACATACCATGAAATTTCGTCGGCATGCCCTTCAATGACCACTTTGAATTTTGCTTTTGGATTTACAACACCAACAGCTGAACCATAGGTATCTGTAATAAATTCATCTACATAAGGTTCTAGATAATTCATCCAGATTTTTTGCCCTTCCCATTCGTAACCCGTTGGAGCTGCATTGTTTAAATATGTTTCTAGAAAATCGATCGATTTTTTGTTTAAAATGCTCTTTTTTGCCATGTTAAATTATTTTGCACTAAAATAATAATATTAATAGTATTTTAAGGTTAATGCTTTGGTAAATTATTAATTTTACCAAAGCATTTGGAATGATTTTAGATATAATTTCTGTAATGAGAAAACTATTTTACATACTTTTATTTTTACCTTTTTTTGCTCAAAGCCAGATTGATTCTTTGGACGTTGATGATTATGATGTTGAGTATATATTTATTGAAGGCGACTCCATACCACATACGGCTATTGATTTAGATGAAGTTTTACTCCTACATAAACTTAAATTTAATAGTAAAGAAGATAGAAGACGTTATTTAATTCTAAGACGAAAAACCATCAAAGTATATCCTTATGCTAAAATGGCAGCAGAACGATTAGAATCTTTAAATGAACGTATAGACCAAATAAAAAAGAAAAGTGATCAGAAAAAATATGCTAAGATTATTCAAAGTTATATTGAAGATGAATTTTCTGAAGAATTAAAAAAATTAACAAGAACAGAAGGACAGATTTTAGTGAAGCTCATTTATAGGCAAACAGGGGAAACTACCTTCGATTTAATTAAAAGATTGCGAAGTGGTTGGCGTGCTTTTTGGTTTAATAGTACGGCAAACTTATTTAATATTTCGCTCAAAGAGGTTTATGATCCTGAAAATGTAAAAGAAGATTATTTAATAGAAGATGTGCTCCAGAGAAATTTTCAAAGTGGTTTGCTTGAACGTCAAGATGCTGCCATAAAATTTGACTTTTTAGAGTTATCAGAAAAATGGCTGAAGTAAAAAACCATAACATACAGAGCTTAATAGAAGAGCGTTTAAATGCTTTAACCCATGGCGCAGGAGCTTTAATGGGAGTTGCAGCTTTAATTTTACTTATTGTTTTTAATACTGATAAAACAGAATGGAGTTTGTTTGGTGTTATAGTCTACGGGCTTTCTATAATAATTCTTTTTAGTTCGTCTACATTATATCATGCAGTTCAATCTGAAAAACAAAAACATTATTTAAGAATTATAGACCACATTAGTATTTATCTGCTCATTGCTGGAACTTATACTCCAGTTGCTTTAATAGCTTTGGAACAAAGTAAGGGTTGGCCTATATTTTGGGTGGTTTGGGGGATTGCACTTTTAGGACTTGTTTTAAAGATATTTTTCACTGGAAGATTCGAAGTGTTTTCAGTGATGTTATATTTAATAATGGGATGGTTAATTGTTGTAGATTTTTCTAATCTTGCTGAATATATAGGAACAAACGGTACTTTATTGCTTTTTGCTGGAGGGTTGTTTTATACTTTAGGAATTATTTTTTATGCCATTCATAAAATTCCTTTTAATCACGTTATTTGGCACTTATTTGTATTAGGTGGTGCCATTTGCCATTTCTTACTAATATTCTTTTATGTGATATAATAACTTGAAACAAGCTAGTTCGAAATAACATATTTTTCAGATACATCTTGTTTAGTCACAAAATCTTTTCCTTCAAATAGAATATAATCTACTTCTGTATGAATTAGAGAAAAAGTGCCTTTTAGTTTGACAAAAATCCGATCTAAAAGCATTTTATTGTTATTTACGGTAATGTATACTATTGGTTTTGAATTTGAATCAAGTGTCAGGAAAAAAGGTATTTTTTTGCTAGCTTCTAAATACATTTTATATAGAGTAGGAGATTGAAAATCTATAGTTAAGCCATAAGCCATACGCTTTTGAAGCCCTGTTAAAGGTTTTATTGCTCCATCTTCGGTATATAATATCCGATATTCATTTATAGGTTTTTCTTTGTTTATCGTATTGTTAATAATATTTGCATCATATACAAAGGTGTTCGAATTATTGCTATGTTGAATATAAAAAAGTCGCGTTGGGGTTTTTTCTGGAATAGGGTAATTATCTTGAGCAAAAGCAAGAGTTGTTGTTGAAAATATAATTAATGTCGTAAAGAAGGTTTTCATAAGTACTTTAACTAAAGTTTAAATTTAATAATAATATTGATGCCATTTATTATATACACTCATATTAATACTAATAAATCTCAGATTTAACCTTTAATAATATCTTGATATTCCTCAAAAAAAGCTTCAAATTTACTCATGTTCTCATTAAAAAATTCCATTACAATTCGCCATGATTTTTTATTGTGAATAGACGCTGAAGCATCCAAAAGCACATAGATTCTAGAAATTTCTTTGCCATTTTCTAGAAAGTATTCCTCCTCAAAAATAGCTTCTGGTAAGAATTCGTCTAATAGGATGGATTTTAAAGCTATTAGTTTGCCCCAATGATTGATTCTATCTTCTAAATCGTCTTCCAGATCTAAAGCAACTAAGGCTTGTTTGGTATCGAAATGAAACTTAAAACTTAATCCTTTAATTTTTGTATCGTACAACAACCATTTTCTTGGAAAAGACTTTCCAAAACTGGTCCAAAATTCTTGTTTAAGTAATCTAGATTCTTCTTTGCTAAACATATCATTAAATTAAATAAGCAATTGCCACCCCAAAAAAGATGGCTAATAATTTTGATAAATTAAATTTGTGTCCTTCACTACTTTCAAACAGAATAACTGTAGAAATATGAAAAAAGATTCCTATAACGATAGCATTAATAAAATTAATATAATTTTCTGGCAAAGAGGTATTATTGGATATAAACGTACCAAGAGGTGTCATAGCAGCAAATAAAATTAGAAATCCTGCTATCTGCATTTTGCTGTAGTTAGATTGCACTAAGAAACTAGTGATTAAAGTTGCAATAGGAATTTTATGTATTAAAACACCATAAACCATATCGTTATGTTGATGAATAGGAAAGCCTTCTAAAAAACTATGTATACATAAACTTATAAATAACAACCAAGGAAACTGACTACTGTTTTTATGGATGTGAATATGCCCATGTTCGGCACCTTTTGAGAAAAACTCTAAGATTATTTGCAGTAAAATACCAAACATAATAAATAATCCAGTTTGTTTGGCTTCTAAGTGTTGATACACTTCTGGAAGCAAATCAAATAGTGTTAAGGCTAATAAAAAAGCACCACTAAAAGAGAGTAGAAGTTTAGTAAACAAACTTCTTTTTTGTTTTAAAACTAAAACAATTAAAGCGCCAAGAAGGACTGCAAATACAGGTAATAAGTATTTATTCATATATAATAAAACTCAGAAATCTGAGTGAAATTTAATGCCAATTATAGACCTATTTAAAAATCATAACTAATCGTTCAGATGAATTTTTATCAAACTTACGTAATTTATAATCGCCAAAAACATCTAATAAATGGACGCCTGCTTTTTCAAAAAGTGTTTCAAAATCTTTCAAACTAAAAGCTCTAACGCGTTCTTGAAACTGAAATTTCTCACCGTTATCTTCAAAAGAAATATCTTTAAATAAATAGCCGTCTTTGACATAGCGTTTTAAATGAAATTCAATACCTTCAACTGTTTTCGAGTCTTCAGGTACTAGATTGTTTATCACAAAATCACTATTCATAAAATCAATCACACCAAAACCAAAGTCGTTCAAGTCAGCTTGTATGGCTTGAATGGTTTTTAAATTATCCGTTTCATTTTCAAAGTAACCAAAACTAGTAAACAAATTAAAAACGGCATCAAATTTTTTATTGAAAGGTTTACACATATCATGAACCTCAAAATGCAAATTCTTGTTTTCAAACTGTTTGGCATAAGCAATGCTATTTTCAGATAGATCAACTCCAGTAACATCGAAGCCTAAAGAATTTAAATACACCGAGTGTCTGCCTTTACCACATGCCAAATCAAGTATCTCTCCATCTTCAGGCAGATTCAAATAATTGGTAAGATTATCCATGAATACTTGGGCTTCATCATGATCTCTGTCTTTATATAAAATATGGTAATATGGCGTATCGAACCACGAAGCATACCATTGTGTTGTGTTTTTAGTCATATTCATTTCTTGTACAGGCAAAAGTTGTTTTATTTGGAGGTTCCACTACTGCGTTCCAACTACGTAGAGTCAGGCTTTCACAAGTCGCTTTTTTATTGTTGACCTTTCGGTTGCACTCAAGCTAACAATAAAAAGAGCTCCAACAATTGCTCAATCCTTAACCCAATTAATTTAAGTTGCCACAAAAATACTGTATTTTTGCAACCTATTTAATGTCTGCAATGGAGAATAATTATAAAATGGTTGCCAAAACCTTATTTGGCTTTGAAGAATTACTAGCAAAAGAACTAACACAACTTGGAGCTCAGGATGTGAAAACTGGCGTTCGAAATGTTAGTTTTACTGGAGATAAAGGATTTATGTACAAAGCTAATTTAGGGTTGCGTACTGCTATAAAAATTTTAAAGCCTATTCAGACTTTTAAAGTTAAAGACGAGAAAGATTTATACGATAAAATCTATAGCATGTCTTGGGAAAATTATTTAAAACCATCAGGGACTTTAGCAGTAGATGCAACCATAAACTCTAATGTGTTTACCCATTCTCTCTATATAGCACAGAAAACCAAGGATGCTGTAGTGGATAAATTTAGAGATACCACAGGACAAAGGCCTAATGTGGATTTAAAATTTCCAGACTTAAAAATTAACGTTCATATAGACAGAGAGATTTGTCATATCTCTTTAGATTCTTCTGGAGATTCATTACATAAACGTGGTTATAAAACAGCCACGAATATTGCGCCAATTAACGAAGTGCTTGCAGCAGGTTTGGTCATGCTTTCTGGTTGGGATGGACAGAGCGATTTTATGGATCCTATGTGTGGAAGTGGAACCATTTTGGCTGAAGCAGCGATGATTGCTTGCAATATTCCACCTAATTTAATGCGAAAAGAATTTGCATTTGAGCGTTGGGCTGACTGGGATGTGGAATTATTTGAAAAAATTGAAGAATCTCTTTTAAGTAAAACTAGAGATTTTCATTATAAAATAATGGGTTACGATAAATCGCCTTCGGCAGTAGAAAAAGCCAACGATAATATAAAGAATGCCCATTTAGAAGAATTTGTGTCTATAAGACATGAAGATTTTTTTAAAACGCAAAAGGCAGGAGAAGACAAGCTACATATGGTTTTTAACCCTCCCTATGGCGAACGTTTAGATATTGATATGGAGGAATTCTATAAAAACATTGGAGACACACTTAAGCAAGGTTATCCAGGAACAGATGCGTGGTTTATTACATCTAATTTAGATGCTCTAAAACATGTAGGATTACGTCCTTCAAGAAAAATACATTTGGTAAATGCTAAGTTAGAAGCCAGATTAGTAAAATATGTGATGTATGAAGGCAGTAAGAAAGCTAAGTATAATGATTAGTTTTAGTAGGAAATATTAAGTATTATAAAATTTCCCTAGCATCAAATTCTGGACAATCGATTCTAATATCTGAGCTTAGTAGTTCTTTTTCTAATAGGTTACAAAAATGGGAATCCTTTGTTTTTTTGTAAAACTTGCAACCATAACAGGTTCTTTGTACTGTTAATATTCCAGTTTGGTTTAATTTATAAATTACTTCGCTCAAAGTTTTAAACAAATCGTCTAGCTTATAAGAATCTAAGTCATCCAACTTTGATTTTATGGGATTGGCAAAATTTTCAGTTTGCTTGATAATTTCTTTTCCTGAAGGTGACAAAATAATAGTATAGCTTCTACTGTCTGATGATGAAAAATCTTTTTCTATAAAACCTTTATTCAAAAGTGCTTTTACGGCATCGCTAATGGTTGGTTTTGTAATATTAAACTCATTTGCTAAATGACTAACATTGCAAAAGTCTTGTTTGTGGTAAGCAATAAAAATTAAAATACGTATTTGAATAGGACTTAATCCAAACGCCTTCGCTTTTTCCCAAAGCAATACTTTAAAAGCTTCAGAAATACGTTCTAAAGCCACAATAATTTTACTAGACGTGTCTTGATTTTGAAATTCTGGGTTGAATATAGAATCTGTCATAAGTTGTATTTATAAAATTGCCTATCAAGAACAAACTTGATAGGCAAAGTTAGTTATCCTAATTAAATTAGTTGCAATGTTCCATTTCAATAATATGGAAGCCCACTTTTTCAATGTTGTTGATAATGGTTTCAGTGGCTTGTTCTATATGGCAAAATTGACATTCGCTTGAAGTTAATTTACCTGTTTTAAAAGGTTTTGCTTTTAAATAGGTTCTACCATATTCAAAAATGGTTTTTTCATCAACAATATTATTAGGTACTAAAATGTCGAAATGCATGATTAAACCATTTTCTCTTTGGACATATGTATCCCAAACAGCTACTTTCATCTTATCCTTTTACATCTGCCATAGAAGCACCATAATTAATATGAAGTACATTTCCAGTTGGTGTTACCATAGCAGGAACCGATTTTACGCCTGCTTTTTCGGCTTCTTCAATTCTATTTCTGGTTTCTCCAATATTAACAACTTCAACATTGTTCTTTCCTACTAGTTCAATGATGTCGTGTTCTGCACTGATACACACAGGACACCCAGCGTGATAAAAAATTGATTTAGTCATGATAATAAATTTAAATTAATTGCACTATTGCAAAACAAATATAGTAAGGAATCCTAACTAAATAAAATTAATTCTAAGTTTTAACATATTTATTCTTAAATAAAATAGGGAAGGAGTTAAATAAAACGGGTTATTTACCCTTTTTATATAAGGGAATTAGATAAGAAATAGAATAACCATAACCAAAGCCAAATCCACCACTATCGTATGTTTTGTGGAATCCTGGAACATAAACATTTTCAAAATTTTCAGGTTCGTCTTGACTCATCATGTATTTAAATTGGGCATTCAGACCTAAGTATAAATTATTTAGAACTTCAACTTTTAAACCTATAATAAATTCTCCCCAAATGGCAGAAAGCCCACTAAACTTTTCTCCTTCATTAGACATGAATTGTGGTGTCCAATATTGATCTTGCGAATACACACCATAACTGTTCAAGGTCTGGCTAAAAGTGCTTGCTCCAACACGAAAACCACCATAAATCATGTTTTCCATGCCATACCAATTTTCATAGGCATTATAATCTACTCCAGCTTTAAAATAGCTTCCTGTGGTAGTAACATTAATATAATCATTGATTGTGTTTTTTTCTTCAGCTCCAAATTCGCCTGCTAAATACCACTTTCGTGTAAGCCTAAAGTCGGCATTGATTTCGAATCCTTTATATTCATCGTCTATTAAAGACTTTATTATTTTACTTAAATCGCCACCCAAACGAAGCCCATAATTTTCTTTGTGTTTTATGGAATCGGTTTTGGTGCTTATAATACTATCGTTTTGAGCCTGAGTAGTAGCACAAAAAAGAAGTAAAATAAAAAACGGATTAGTGAAATATTTTATAATGTATGTCATCTTCATGCTCTACAGTTTGATTGTCGTTAACGGCTTGTGCTATTTGTATCCATTTATCTCCATCATCTTCAACAGTTACAACTACATTTTCAAAAATAGTTTTGTAACCACAGGCACGAGAGACGAAAACTTCTTTTCTCACATAACTAATAGTTATGGTATCTGGATTTCCTAAAACATTGTCATCTTCGTCTATTTTATAATCTTTATGAAGAATAAATTGTGTGCTGTTTTCTGTCGTTTTTAATGGAAGATATACTTCTTTAGCAGATTTACTACCATCATAAGTCGATACAACCCCAGGATCTGGATCTCCAATTCCAGTAACTCGTAATTTTTTTACATTTTTTGGTGTATCTGTACTTGGAAAATTGATATCGTAAAATACGATGTGCATGTTAGGAGTTGTTTCTGTAGTCTCAGAACAGATATCGTCCTTCTCACAACTCAAAAGGGTTACAAAAAGCACTAGTAAAGGAATTATTAAAAATCTATATTTTTTCATTCACAAATAATTAAATGACGTTTATCGTCTTTCCAAAAGTACAACATTTTCAACATGATGCGTTTGTGGAAACATATCCACTGGTCTAACTTTTGTAATTTTATACATATCTTTCATTAAAGCTAAGTCTCTTGCCTGGGTTGCACTATTACAACTTACATAAACCACCTTTTCTGGAGCTATATTTAAAATTTGTTGTACCACATCTTTATGCATGCCATCTCTTGGTGGATCTGTAATTATAACATTTGGATGACCATGTGTTTTAATAAATGCTTCATTAAAAACATTTTTCATATCACCAACATAGAATTCAACGTTTTCAATACCATTTAATTGTGCATTTTCTTTAGCAGCAGAAATAGCATCTGGAACAGCTTCTACGCCAATAACTTTTTTAGCATGTTTAGCTACAAACTGTGCAATAGTACCAGTTCCTGTATATAAATCATACACTAGTTCGCTTCCAGTTAACCCTGCATAATCTCTTGTTATTTTATAAAGTTGATAGGCCTGTTCTGAATTGGTTTGATAGAAAGACTTGGCGTTAATTTTAAACTTCAGGCCTTCCATGTCTTCAAAAATATGGTCTTGTCCTTTGTAGCAAATAACTTCTTGGTCGTATATGGTATCGTTAGCTTTTTCGTTAATAACATATTGTAAAGAGGTTATTTCTGGAAATGTTTCAGCTAAATAATCTAATAACAATTCTCTTTTGAGTTTATCTTCTTTAAAAAACTGAATCATTACCATAATATCTCCAGTTGAAGATGTTCGAAGCATTAAAGTACGTAATAAACCTGTTTGATTTCTTGTATTAAAAAATTCTAAATTGTTTTTTACAGCAAATTCTTTGACGGCATTTCTAATGGCGTTAGAAGGGTCAGCCTGTAAATGACATTTTTTAATGTCTAGAATTTTGTCCCACATACCAGGAATATGAAATCCTAAAGCATTCCTATCGCCTAAATCTTCATCAGATTGCACTTCTTCGATTGTCAGCCAGCGACTATCGCTAAAAGAAAATTCCATTTTATTTCTGTAGAAATATTCGTTTGTAGAACCTAAAATAGGTGTTACTTCTGGTAATTCTAAATGTCCAAGACGTATTAAATTATTCACCACTTCTTTTTGTTTAAAAAACAATTGGTGTTCATAACCCATATCTTGCCACTTACAACCACCACAAGTTCCAAAGTGCTCGCAAACAGGTGTTGTACGTTTATCGGAAAGTTTATGAAAAGCAATGGCTTTACCTTCGTAATAAGATTTTCGTTTTTTAAACGTTTGTACATCGACCACATCTCCAGGAACAGCATTTGGTAAAAAAATGACTTTTCCATCTTCAGCTTTACCAATAGTTTTTCCCTTAGCTCCAGCATCAATAACTTCTACGTTTGTAAAAATTTGTTTTTTATTTTTTCTTCTAGACATGCTACAAAAATAATAATAGCATTAAATATAATAGAGGTAATTTGAATTATCTTTAAAAGATTTCAACATTCATTTAAAAAGATTCCCACTTTGATGAGAATAAAATGAACCTTTTTAATTTTTTGACGTCTTTAGTATAGAAACCAACCTTAATAATGCAAGAAAAGTTTTTGGAAACTGATAAGGATTTAATTCAGCAGTATCAATCTGGTGACACGAAAGCATTGCAGAAATTAGTAAAACGATGGCATAAAACATTTTGTAACAAAGCATATTGGTTAATTAAGGATGCAGATGTTTCAAAAGACATTGCACAGGACACTTGGAAAACAATTATTATTAAACTTGAAGACTTAAAAGATCCAAGTAGCTTTAGTAGTTGGGCAACACGAATTATTTATTCAAAATCTTTCGATTGGTTGAAAAACCAAAAAAGAACTCAATCAAAACACGAGGCATATCAATATACTTTTGATTCTCATGAAGAAGACACAGAAAATAGAGAAGTATTAAAACAACAACTTAAAAAAGCCATCAAAACATTACCTACACAACAAGAAATGGTCATAAAGCTATTTTATATGGAAGCTTACAGTCTAAAAGAAATAAGTAACACGCTAAATATATCTGTTGGAACAACAAAATCGAGATTGTTTCATGCCAGAGAAAAGTTAAAACAAATAATAAAAACTTAGTATTATGAAAAATCATAAAGAAGACATCGACAAATTAATAAAGGAAACACTTACAGAAGAAGAAGCTAAATTCTATAAAGAACTTGAAGAGCAAAATGTTCTAGAAATGATATTCGGTTTGTTTAAAGGGAAAAATAAATGGCTTATGTTATTAATGAATTTCATGACCTTGGTTTTCTTTGGCTTGTTTATTTATTGTCTAGTGCAATTCTTTAATGTAGAAGCGACTAAAGAGTTATTGAAATGGGGTTTAGGAGCTGTTGTTTTCCTATTAGGAGTAAGTATGCTAAAAGTTTTTGCATGGATGCAAATGGATAAGAATGCGTTATTGAGAGAATTAAAGCGATTGGAATTACAAGTATCTTCTTTAGCAGGAAAAGTATCTAAATAAAAAATAGACTCATCTATATTATAGTTATAAATGAGTCTAAATATTGTGAGTTATATCATATCTTTTTATTCTGGAACAGTCGCAGATATAGTAAATGTTGAAGAATTAAAGCCATTAGCAGGATGAGATAGCACATTGTCTTTAATAACATTGCTATCATTACCTGAGCTTGAAAACTTTCCATTACCATCCATATTTAAATCTATATTTAAATAACCAGTTGAAGAAAAAGTTACGGAATTAAACCCATTGGCAGGATCTGCTAAAACAAAATCTTTAATTTTATTACTGCCATTATTGGCTCCAGAGAATTTTATTTGATTTGCTGAATTTGTATCTCCAGACCATAATCCGTAAACTCCAGTAGGCATGCCAAAACTAGTTTGTGCATTTGTACCATAAGTTGCGATACTACCATCTGCAAAGTTAAAAACTGATGGCATAAAGTTTAATATATTAGATGTATTGGACATAATACCTAGATGATTTCTATGGTTGATGGATATAAAATACGGTTTTGCCCATAAATCAAATGCAATTTCAGAGGCACCATCAACATCTACAACATCTCCATCTCGTTGTAACAAAGCAGATCTGGTTTGTAATTTATTTCCAGAGTTTGAAGCATCTCTAAGTGAGATCTCTACCCAATCTACAATAGCGTTATCTCCTGTTACATTAAAAATAGAAACATCGCAGGTTAATCCATCTGCGTAAGGACTGGTAGTTGGAATATATCCAAGAGCTCTCAAATTATCTCTCATTAAATGTTCTTCGCCAGGAATTGGGTTTAACATGGCACCTTGCAAAAATACTTTTGGTTGTATTTTAGCATTACAATCTGTATCACTATATAATGTTTGTGTATCTTTTAATGTCCAGTTGGTATTAGAATAAGAAATATCATCAACTAAAGCACAATAAAGACCTGGATTACCAGATGCATCAAAATTTACAAAGCTTGTATTATTTCCATTCTTAACATTTAAAATTTCTAATTGATTGTTAGAACAATCTAAAGATGTTAATGTTGTAATGATACTAACATCTAATTGTTTTAAATTATTATTACTACAGTTTAATATCTGTAACGAATTGAACCCTCTTCGTTCAACCGTTTTAAATTCTAATCCATTACGTGTTAAAGTAACTACATTACCAAAAATTAAACGACTAATGTCTGTAATAGAATTTCCAGATAAATTAATTTCTGTAATACTGGTAAAAGCTTCAAGTCCTGTAATATCTACTATACCAGAACCACTTAAGTCTAAAGTTCCAGTAAAATTCGAAGCTTCTTCATAAGACATGACACCATCCATATCTGTATCAATAACGCCTAAATAAGCATTAATTGCAGTGTCTAAATTTTCATCTGAAGTATAAACAGTCCAAACTGAATTACAATTCTCACTATATGTAGCCGTTGGATCTATGTTTGTCCAGTTGGTTGTTGCATAAGCAGCGTCATCTACAGAAACACATTCTAAACTTGGATTATTTGTTAAAAAGATTTCTGTAACATTCAAATTATTACCATTTGCTAAATCTAATCTATAAAGATTAGGCATATCGCTAGCATATAATCTAGTAATGGCGTTATTTGATAAATCTAAACTTTCCAAAGGTGTATTATAAGCACCTAAATTCCAGAGTAATGGATTATTGGAAAAATCGATATTCGTTAAGTTTGGGTTGTCTGCAATCCAAAGCTGTTCTAGATTTATATTCTGGCTTAAATCTAAGGAGCTAATTAAAGTCCCTTCAGTTGTTAGAATTGGTAATTGTGGAAGCATACTAATATCGAGGCTTGTAATTGGGTTTATACCAATAGCTAAATTTAATAAACTCGTATTTTGGCTGACATCTACAGAGGTTAATAGGTTGTTTTCTAAATATAATACTATTAGAGCTGCATTGTTAGTTACATCTATAGCTGCAATTTGATTGTTTTGTAACTCTAGTCTTGTTAATAAAGTATTTACAGCAACATCTATACTAGTTAATTGATTATCATTAGCAGATAACCTATCTAGATTTAAATTATTTGAAACATCAATATTTGAAAAATTATTGCCTCCTATATATAATTGTGTTAAAGCTGTGTGATTTGTAACATCGATATTTGAAAAATTATTACCAATTATATTTAATCGTGTTAAGGCTAAATTATTTGAAATATCAATAGTAGAAAACAAATTATTTCCTAAATACAGCCACTCTAGGGCTGTGTTTTGAGTCACATTAATACTTGTTAAACTATTATCCGTTGCCACTAAACGTGTTAAATTTGTAAAACCTTCTATTCCTGTTAAATCGGTAATAGTTGAATTAACATTAGGTAGATTGACATTGTTTACCGGATTATTAATATAAAGTTCAATAACAGCTAGCGCATTAGCTTCTAAAATATTTCCATTTAGTCCATTGGTGTCAAAGCCTAAGTCTATTAAAGCTTGCTCAAAATTGGTATCTGGAATTGCAATTGTTGTTGTGTTACTACAATCTGTACTAAAACTTGTTTGAACATCTAAATTTGTCCAGTTTGTAAAACTATAAGTTGCATCATCAACCTGAATACATTCTAAGTTTGGATTGTTAGTAGCGTTAAAATTATTGGCAATGAAATTTGTATTATTACCATTCTGTAAATTTAAAGCAGAGAGGTTATTATGTTCAACCCAACAACCTGATAAAACAGGATTATTACTAAAATCAAGTGTTCCTGTAAAGTTATTGTAAGAACCACTTCCATTAATATCTCCAATTGAGAAAAAATATAATTCTGGCCAGTTTGAAACAATATCAGGTATCTCTCCAGACAATAAATTTCCATTAACCCAAAATGAGACCATTGCAGTTAAATTGGAAAATGATGTAGGAATATTACCTGTTAACTGGTTGTTTTCTAGACTCATTATTTCTAATGATGTACAATTACCTAATTCAGAAGGAATGGTTCCAGATAAATTATTTTCCCATAAATTTAATTCGATTAAAGCTGTACAATTCCCTAATGTAACAGGAATACTACCTGTTAAATTATTAAAATTAAGGATTAATTTTTCAAGGTTATCTAAATCTCCTATTTGTACTGGCAAGGTTCCAACTAAATTATTCGACTCTAAGTTTATTTCAATAACACGATTGTCAGACATTGTTACACCATGCCACTGATACACAGGCGCTGCTGTATTCCAGTTGGTATTGGTAGTCCAGTTTGCACCATTTGTTGCATTATATAAATCAACAAGGGCGTCTCTATCTGAAGCTAATATGTCACGATAAATATGAACAGTTTCTCTCTCAATAACTAAATCTGTAATGACTGAACTTGAAGCTTTACAGGTGTAATTTCCAGCATCTGCTTCTTGAGCATTTGTAATGGTGTAGGTTAAACCTGTTTCTCCTATAATAGGTTCATTGTTTTTATACCATTGATAGGTAACACTTGTTCCACTAATTACTGGCATGTTCATGGCATAGGTTTGGCCAACAACTAGGTCGACATCACTTTCCAGTTCCACTTTATTCATACCACCAGCACCAAAAAATGCAATATTTGCAGCATAGGTAGCATATTCGTTTTCAAAATCTCCAAATTGAAAGTCGTTGAGATTAATGTTAAAGAAATTTAAATTGGCCAAACCTGTAAGGTCTGGTACAGTTCCAGAAAGATTATTTCTAGAAAGTTGTAAATGTTCTAAATAAGGTAAATTTTGTAATTCTATTGGTAAGGTACCTACTAGATTTCCTCTGTTTTTGTCAATTCTAGTAACATGGTTATTAACAACAGTTATTCCAGCCCATGTTGAAACTGGTTCTGCTGTATTCCAGTTTGTATTATTAGCCCAATTTGCACCATCTGTACTGTTATACAAAGCTATAAGTGCATCTTTTTCAGACTGAGGCACTGTTTGAGCAAGGATACTTTGCTGGAAATTAAAAAAAATAAAAAATAATAATACTGAAAATAATTGGAACTTTCGTTTAAGTAGATATTTCATGGTTAGTTGTTTGTTTGAATAAAAAAATGAGAATTCTAATAATTTAAACTCTCACTTTTCACATTCTATTAATAGCATTTAACAAATTATGAAATACTTAACTTAATAAAGATTTTTTGTCATGAACGACACAATTTTGTGCACAAAATACATGGTTTTTATATAACGCAAAAAATATTACTCTTTATGAAGGATATTCTTTAAGCGTTCTTTATACACTCTAGAAAGGTTAATCCACTCGCCAGTATCTAACATAATTTTAGTAGAATTAATAATTTTAATTTTATTGATGTTTACAATATAAGATTTGTGAATTCGAACAAAAGATTTTGAAGGCAATAGTTTTTCAACTTCTATCATGGTATTTCTGTCAACTTCTGGATTTTTTTTAGTGTCTAAATGATATTCTACATAATGCCCATCAGACTTAACATATAAAATATTTGAAGAATTAATCGAGGCTTTACTTTTTAATTGAATAACCTTTTCATCAACTACCTTATTTCCATCTTTAGATTCTCTAATTATTTCAATATTTTGCTGAATGACTTTAACCTTATTTTTAATAATTCGATTTCTCTTAAGCAAGAAATAGATAACAATTCCTAAAAGTAAAACAACAATTAATATGATAAAAAAATTGGCCTTGTAAAACATTTTAGAATCCTCAGAATCATTTAAAACAGATTCATAGGCTTTAGCTTTATCTTCTCTAATGGCATCATTTAAATTAGCAATTTTAGAATTGGAAAATTCCATGTTTTTAGGTCGAGATTCTTTAGCTAGATTTGAATATTCATCTGCTTTTTCCTCATTGCCCATGCTGGTGTAAATTCTAGATAACAAGGAATAATTAGTTGGAAGTAAAAATTTAAAATTGTTTTCATTAGCCAAGTTCAGGCTGGAATTTGCATATTCAAGAGCTTTGGAATAGGCTTCTTTTTGTAATTGTAGCTCTCCTAACAGGTTTAAGTTCTGGGCAATAAACCTTTTGTTTTTGGCTTCTATAAACCCATTATAAGAATTTTTTAAATAATAATTGGCACTATCTAATTCTTGATATTGAAAGAAGGTTAATCCAATATTCATTTTTGCTATGCTAGCTGGTAAAACTTCAAGTTGTTTAGAATGATACTTATCTAATTTTTTAAAATAGTAATATGCCGAATCATTTCGGTTTAATCGTTTATGGTTCATGGCAATATTATTCATAACCTTATATTGAGATTTTTTATCTGAAATGGCTTCTGCAATACCTAATGCATGATGGTACGAATTATTGCTCTCAATAATATTTCCTGAGATTCTTTCCGAATTTCCTAATGCTACAAAAGCATTGTATGTCCAATACTCCAGATTATTTTCTTTGGAATAACGTAGTAATTCATTGGCATAAAATGTTAAGCTATCTGTATTTTTAGAATGTTTTCTTAAAAGATTATTCAATCTAATAGCTTCCTGATTATTATGAATTTCAGATTGCGCATAACCTGAAAAATTAAGGAATAAAATAAGAAAACCTAAAATAGAATTTGTAACAGTTTTGTTTTTCATAGTATTAGAGATGTTACGAATATATTAGATTTCAATTTAATAACCTATCTGATAAATCGTGTTAATAGAAGTTTACTACAAGTTGAATATTATTATTTACAAATGAAATATATGACGAATAATAAAATAGATTTATTACAAACAACTTTTTTTAAAAAGTTTCTCGTCACAGCTATTTATTTAGTAATTTGCGAGTCCTAAGGGATGATTTCTCTCCCACGCTGCTTTTTCAGTCTTTCTGAAAGAATAAAGGTACAGTAGGAATGGTTATTTTACTCGATAAACGAGATTTAATTATTAATGTTTGCACCAATAATGGATGTCAAACGATGCCATTAAATCATGGCATTAAACCTTAAATTATTTTAAAATGGCTGTTTTAGACCAATTATCATCGCAACAAGCGATAGAATTAGAAAACAAGTATGGAGCTCATAACTACCATCCACTTCCTGTAGTATTAAGTAGAGGAGAGGGTGTTTTTGTTTGGGACGTTGAAGGAAAAAAGTATTACGATTTTTTATCGGCTTACTCTGCAGTAAATCAAGGACATTGTCACCCAAAAATTGTTGGAGCAATGGTAAATCAAGCACAAACTCTTACCTTAACTTCCAGAGCTTTTTACAACGATGTGTTAGGAAAATATGAAAAATTTGCTTGCGAATTTTTTGGATTCGACAAACTATTACCAATGAATACAGGAGCTGAAGCTGTTGAGACTGCATTAAAAATCTGTAGAAAATGGGCTTATGAAGTCAAGGGAATTGATGAAAATGAAGCTGAAATAGTTGTTTGTAAAAATAACTTCCATGGAAGAACTACAACTATTATTTCATTTTCTAATGATCCAGTTGCTAGAAAAAACTTTGGACCATATACAAAAGGATTTATTAAAATTGATTACAATAATTTAGATGCATTAGAATCCGAATTAAAAAGCAATCCAAACATTGCGGGATTTATGGCAGAACCTATTCAAGGTGAAGCTGGCGTTTTTGTGCCAAGTGAAGGGTATTTAACAAAAGCAAAAGCTTTATGTGAAAAATACAATGTGTTATTTATTGCAGACGAAGTACAAACTGGAATTGCTAGAACCGGAAAACTATTAGCTGTAGATCATGAAAACGTGAAACCAGATCTTTTAATTCTTGGAAAAGCATTAAGTGGAGGTGCTTACCCTGTTTCTGCTGTATTGGCAAATGATAATATTATGAAAGTGATTAAGCCTGGGAATCATGGTTCTACTTTTGGCGGAAATCCTGTTGCAGCTGCTGTTGCCATTGCGGCTTTAGAAGTTGTAAGAGATGAAAACCTAGCCGAAAATGCTGAGACTTTAGGTAAGCTATTTAGAAGCGAACTTTCTAAATATATTGAAACAACAGATTTAGTAAAATTAGTAAGAGGAAAAGGCTTATTAAATGCCATTGTAATTAACGATGACGAAGAAAGTGAAACGGCATGGAATATTTGTTTGGCTTTACGTGATAATGGTTTATTAGCAAAACCAACACATGGGAATATTATTCGTTTTGCACCACCATTGGTAATGAATGAAGAACAATTATTAGACTGTGTATCTATTATTGTTAAAACATTGAAACAATTCGAAAAATAATGTTTTTAATATAAAAAGTAAGAGCGACCAAAATGGTCGCTCTTACTTTTTATAAATATATTGAGATTATATTATTGATTTCCCCATTCTTCCATCATGGTTTCAGATTGTATCATGATTTCATCCCAACCAATAGTTGCAATTCTATAGACTGTCATTCCAAAGTAAAGTAAATTTATAATTAGAATAGACATAGCAACTATTTTAGCTGTATTCATAGCTTTGACACTACTATGATCGTAATTTTCTGGATTTTCTTCTACTTGTTTTAATTTGCTATGTGCAATAAAGAAGGCAATTCCAGCTAGTACAAAACCAAGTCCTCCAATGCAGCAACATAATAATCCTAAAATTGCTAAAACATAAACTAGGGTTGGATTGAGATTTTCTTTTTCCATAAGTGATAGTTAATTGATAATTTTTAGTGTATAACTTACTACAATAATGCTTATGCTTATAATAGCTAAAATGTTAATAATTTTGTTTGAATGTTTAAATTTAAAGAAAAAATTTAAACCTATGAATAAGAATAACGGAATTAAAGTATAAACAGCTGGATACATTTTAAATGCAGCTATAAATTCGCCATGTAATAAGAAAACAAAAGCTCTTTGTAAACCACAACCTAAACAATCAAATCCTAAGATTTGTTTACTTAAACAGGGTAACATAAAATCTTCTAAAGAAGATGTCATAAATCTTTAAATTAGATTTATTAAAGGTATAAAAATCGAATGTGTTATTTATTTGAAATTACAATCTTTTTACTTACAATCTGATTATCGTTAAAAGTAACGTTAGCTATGTAAACTCCTTGACTTAAGTTTTTTGTTGAAAAACTGTAGTTTGCTTCCGACTTTAAGTCTCTTTCATCAAAGATTTGTTTTCCAGAAACATCATATAATTTTACTTGTTTTATTTCTAAAAGTTTTGGGTTTAAAATGCTTAATTGAGATAATTGATTATTTTGATAAATGTTTAAATCATCTACAGTTATAACATCTTCAACATTTAAAGCTTCAGAAGTGAAAGTTATTTCAAAACGATCTGTATATGTGCCTTGAGGTAAATTTATTTCATAATTATTTTCTCTTAAATTTACATAGATTTGGTTTTCTATGTCATGAATAAAGATGGGCTGACTGTCATCAAAATTTTGGATATCGAAAATTCTAAATCTTATAGGTTGATTGTTTTGTGCTTTAATAACCAAAGGAATTTTTAATTCCATATCATAATTAAAGGCTTGAATCACATATGGTTTATTGTTTAACACCCAGTATGCATCTGTGCTTAAAACTTCTACATTATTAGCTTCTAAACCATAATCAAAACCATCTGTAGCAGTATGATGAAAATTCATTAATAATTGTCTAGTAAAAAACTCTCCTTGAGAAAAATCAACATTGATTCTAAAGCGTTTAAAGTCTTCTGGAACAATATTTAAGCCGTTTTCATTGTACTCAGATTCTTGAAAGGAAACTACATTATTAGTGTTCTCTGTTCTAAAAAACTCACTGTTTGGATCTGATTGTTTATAATACACTCTTTGTGTATTAGTAAATGTCACACTGCCACCAGCTGAAGAACCCTCCATCATAAATCCCTGTCCAATTGGGATATAACGTCTTGCAGTTTTAGTGCCATAACCAAAAGGGACATTTGTTGGTGTTCCATTTAATAAATAAGTTGTAAAAGGAGCATAAGTAAACGAGTCCACACCACCTGCAGAAATAGTATATAAAGCATAACCTCCAATATAATTAGATAATACATGCGATGTAGCACCAGGAGCTTGCTCCCAATATTTTAAAACACCTGTAGTACTTGTATGATTTGCTGTTGTATTATGAATTAACTCTAAGGCATCTATAGCAGAAGGATAAGGATTGCCAACCAAAGTTTCTTTATTAGCATTTATTATAGCTGTAATTGTTCCATTATTAGGTCTACCTCTAAAATCGTATTTTTGGGCACCACTTGGGTTTCCTTTCATGGTAAAACCATAACCAGGAGCTAATGTGCCATTTGGATCGCCACCAACGGGTAAGCTTCCTCCACCTAAACCGATCCAATCTTCGTAAGGGTTTGTAGTTGAAGTTAAACCAATATAGGTGTAGAGCCAATAACTAGCAATTTGTGTTGTTGTACCATTATAACCAGCTATGAATCCAAAAGGGGAGCTAGTAATTGGAGCAGCAGTTTCACGATAAAGGTTGTCAAATGGTATAAATGTTGTATTCCCGGCAGTTCCACTGTTTAACCCAACCGGAGATGCCCAATAATTATACATATAAGTATTTGAGTTGCCAGTTTGGTAAACACTTAGTTGGCCCTTTCCAGAATTTGTACTTGTCACAGTTCCTGTACCTTGTAGCAATTGTGCATCATTACGTAAATAAATATGGCCACCAGTTCCAATACCAGTGTCTAAATTAATGTCATTGGTTACATATAGAGGCGCCACAGTAGGTCCACTTGAAAAAGCAGCCCCATCTACATAGATATAACTACCTGTTTTAACAAATAAATCTTGAGCAGGCATGAGACTACAAGTAGCAAATAAAATTAATGTATATATATGTTTCATTTATTGGCTTTGAATTATAAATTAAAAAAATAGTTAAATGTTCTTTATTAACAAGTTTTGGTGTTTCTACAAGGTTTTAATTTTTAACCTCATATTTATTTTTTAAAGTTGCTTTGTCATCACTCTTTTGTTTGGGTTGCTCCAATATTTTAATAGACACCGTTGTATCTCTTTTTTTTTGATATAGTTCAGATTTAGTAATTATTTCAGTGTTTTCTTCTAAAGCAGTAGAATCCTTTTGTTTGACATAAGTGTTTTTCGATGAACTATGGAGTAAATTAGGACTAGTTTGACTATAAGAGTTAAAACAGAACATAAAAAAAATACAAAATATAATAGTTTTCATAATTTAATCTAAAATGGTTATACTTCTATGAGAATAGTCTGGCAATGAAGAAACAGAGTTGTATGCTACAGAAGGACTATTCCCATCTCTTCTCCATTGAATTCTTAAAGTAATACTTACACCTGGAGTAACTACAACAGGATACATTGTAAAATGAGCATTCCAAGAAGTTGCAATTTGATATGTTCCAGACCAAGAATCATTATCTGTATCAGTAGATAAAGAAGTAAGGCCAGCTATATGTATATTGGTGCCTGATGTATCATCTACCAGCCTAAAATTAACATATGAAGTTTCAGCAGAAGTATTCATATGACCAGATGCACTAAAATTAACATAAACCACGCTATGTTTAGGAATAAATGTAATACTCATATCTGCCATATCAGCCCAATTGATGCTATTTCTTTGGATATCGCTTGTGCCTATTGAATATTGTATGTTGTCACCATATTTACTATCAGCATAATTTACTATGAGCCATCTATTTTGTGTTGTATTATATTGTAATGTAACTGTTGCATATTGACCTACAAGAGTGAAGTTTGTACCTCCTGGGCAAAGGATTCTGTTTGAGCCAATTGATGTTGTATTATGCATTAAGGTTAGCGTATGTGCAGTTGTGTTTTCTAGAGTTACTACTTGACCATTTGCTGGATTTGGAGTGTTTAGAGGAACAATACCTGATATATTAAAATTACCAGTAGCTCCAGTTATTCTATAAAATGAATATGGTATTCCAGCACCTAAAGAAACATTGTCGTTATTTGTAGCAGTTAAGTTTATAGCTGCACCTTCTCTAAAAGAAACTGCACCTTCAACATCTAAAGTTGTGGTAGGGCTAATCGTTCCAATTCCAACTTGAGCTGTTGCACTTAAAGAAATTAATAAAATTGCTATAAATAAAATTTGGAACTTGCTAAGGAAGTTATTTTTTTTCATAATTTTCAGCTTTTAATTAGTATAGGGTGTTATTAATTTACTCAAATTTGAATAAATTATTAATGTAAAGCATTAGGTATTCGTTAAATAGTTTAAAATCACCGTTGTAAGTATGAGTTATTCAAAATATATAAATTATTTATTAATTGTAATTGGGGCTATAGTAGCTATTTATGCTCAAGCAGGTGAAAAACAGGATGTCGTTATTTTGATTTTAGGAATCGTAATTTTAATGTTTGGACTGTTTAGAATTTCAAGTACAATACCTAGTAAAAACCAAACTGAGGAAAAAGATTTTAATGATGATATATAATGGGGTTTAAAGTTGGAAATAGAGTCTCGGTTTTAGATGAAGATTTATCGGGATATGTAATAAAAATCATTGATAATAATATTACAATTGAAACGGATGATGGTTTTGAATTAGATTTTAAATCCAATGAGGTAGTTCTTATAGCAAACGAATCTCAATTAAAAAGAAATTCTTTTCTTGATGTTCCTTTAGATGAAGTCTTAAAAGAAAAAGAAAGCTCAAAAAGAAAGCCTATAAATAAGAAAAAAGTTAAAGAGCGTTTCGAGCCTACTATGGAAGTCGATTTACACATTCATCAATTAACAGATACCTCTGGTAGAATGAGTAATCACGACATGCTTACTTTGCAATTAGATACAGCCAGAAAACAATTAGAATACGCTATTAGAAAACGTATTCAAAAAGTAGTTTTTATACATGGTGTTGGTGAAGGTGTCTTAAAAATTGAATTAGAGTATCTGTTTGGTAGATATAATAATGTAAAATACTACGAGGCTAATTACCAAAAATATGGATTAGGAGCTACTGAAGTTTATATTTTTCAAAACGCAGAAAGAGATTAAAAATCTGGTGTAACCGTTCTTGTGTCTGATGTTCCAGAGTTTTGTAACAATCCAAAGTCAAAATTATCTTGATTCAGTGTTGGAAATGAAATGCTATCTACTTTTAAAGTTACAACATAGGTTTGTTCAATGTTATGTGGTCTGTAAGCTGTTGCATCGACAACAGTTGCTACTTGTGGATTTAAATAATCGGCAATGTTTGGATTGGTATAATCGTTAGACGGATTTTGATCTTGAGTCACATTTTCTTCGTCTATGGTTAATACCATATCCCCATCGTCATCATTATCTAAATAATTTGGCACACCATCGCCATCGGTATCTTGAGGGTCTGTTAATGGGTCATCATCATTATCATCCATGTCATAATCAATTAGCTCTGTACTGGTTAGTACATTATCGCCATCGTCATCTTCGTCTAAAAAGTTTGGAATTCCATCACCATCGGTATCATCATCAAAATAATCACCATTTCCGTTTAAATCTTCCATTTCAGCAGGAACACCATCGTTATCATCTTCAGAATAGGTTGTTGTAATCAGAAAATTTCCAGAGCTGCTAGATTGGTCGTCTGTTATTTGCAAATCAGAAGGAGGTACGTCGTTACAAAATAGGTTTCCACTAATACTATTATAACTTCTATAGTTAAATAAATTGGTGACACCATCGATAGTTCCAGAGATTGAATCATTAACTAGCTCGACCAATAAAGATCCATTTGAAATTGGCTCAACTTCAAAAAGATCATCTAAAGTAATGGCAGGAGAACTTATTTGTAAGGAAATAGATTCTGCTGGATTTTCTCTAATGTTATAAAACACTAATTCACCACAAGCCTCAAAGGTATCATCGAAATCTAATTGTACTATAATAATATCCCCATCGTCGCATGAAAATATTAAAAGCATAATGGATAAGAAGGTTATTATTTTTCGCATAGCATGATTACAATTTGAGACAAAAATAAAAGATTTAGTAAATATACAACGAGGCTTCTTGTAAATAATTATAATTGCGTTATTTTTGCTCTTTATATTTTGATATTAAATCAAGCTAAAATGTTCACATAAAACATCTTTTATTTATTTTTTTACTTCAGAATAAATAAATTATTAAGCCGAATTATGTAACTAATTAATAACAATAAGCAAAAACACATGAAACCTGTTTATTTAGATAGTGCTGCTACCACAAGAGTTAGAGATGAAGTGATTGAAGTTATTCAAGATACTTTATTAAATTTTTATGGAAATCCATCTTCAACTCATGCTTTTGGAAGAGCATCAAAATCAATTATTGAAACAACAAGAAAAACCATTGCTAAAGAATTAAACGCATCTCCTCAAGAAATTATTTTCACTTCAGGTGGTACAGAAGCTGATAATATGATATTGCGTTGTGCTGTTAGAGATGCCAATGTAACTACCATTATTACATCTCCTATTGAACATCATGCTGTTTTGCATACTGTTGAAGAATTAAGAAACGAATATAATGTTACGGTAGAGTATGTAAAACTTCAAGATTGTGGCACTCCAGATTATCAAGACTTAGAACGTTTATTATCTGCTAACGACGAAAGAAAGTTGGTGAGTTTAATGCATGTAAATAATGAAGTTGGTAATATATTAGACGTTGATAAGGTTGCTGCTTTATGTGTTGCTAATAATGCCCTGTTTCATAGTGATACGGTTCAATCTATTGGTCATTATAAATGGGATGTACAAAAAACACCTATTGACTTTATGACGGCAGCTGCACATAAATTTCACGGACCAAAAGGTATTGGATTTGCTTTTATAAGAAAAAGTAACGCGTTAAAGCCTCTTATTTTTGGAGGTTCTCAGGAACGAGGCTTTAGAGCAGGAACAGAACCAGTACACAATATTAAAGGTTTGGAGAAGGCTTTTGTGTTAGCCTATGAAAACTTGGATGAAGAACGTGCTTATGTTGAAGGTCTTAAAGATTATTTTAAAAAAGAAATAAAAAATGCCATTACAGGAGTTAAGTTTAATGGAGACTGTTCAGACAATTCGAAAAGTACCTACACATTGATAAATGTTTGTTTGCCTATGTCTGCAGAGAAAGCTTTAACTCTTCAATTTCAATTAGATTTGAAAGGAATTGCTTGTTCTAAAGGTAGTGCTTGCCAAAGTGGAAGTGGTAAAGGATCTCATGTTTTAGAACAAATATTAAATGAAGAAGATAAACTAAAACCTTCCGTTAGATTTTCGTTTTGTAAATACAACACCAAAGAGGAAATAGATTATGTAATTGGCGTTTTAAAAGAATTTGTTGAAAAGTAAGTAAGCATTTTACAAAAGTAGCATATAAAATAAAGAGAAAAGAGATGTTTTCTCTAAACAAAAAACCTTCAGAAATATATCTGAAGGTTTTTTTTGCAATTAAATCAACACTTAAGCTGCATGTGCTTCGTTAAGAAGTCTGCTTTTAATTTTTGCTTCCCATTTTTCTAGTAAAGCAGTTTCGGTACTCATTTCAATATTAACATCTACATTATAAAACTCTAAAATGTCTTTTGTTTTAGTTTTATTGGTTATTACTAAGTCTATTTTATCTGTTTCAATTTTAGAAGTTGTTTTGTTTTTAAAAGCTCTTTGAGTTCTTACAATTTCGCATGAAGATACTTTACCTAAATCAACAATTGTAGTGTGGTGTTCTGCATTAATTATTTTAGAGTAAATAATTTTGTTAGCGGTTTCATCTAAGGCAATAGCATAGTAAGTTCCCCAGAAATCTGGTTCATTAATATTTAAATTGTTTTTTAAAGCTTCTTCTTTAAAGCCTTTTCTCGAATTTTTCTTTTCTTTTTTTTGTGTTGCTTGTATTAAAATTAAAGGTAATAATACTATAAGTGCAATTACAATTCCAATAATGGTACTGTGAGATTCCATAAAGTTGTTTTTTATTAGTTATAAAATGATTTTTTTTGACATTAAGTCAAAATTGAATAAATAAGTACAGCTAATCATCGTTCAGAAAATTAGTTGTGATAAAAAATAAAAAATGGAATTTTAAGAAAAGGTGTGAAAAGGGTAGAGTAGTGCCTCAACATCTAATCCAGGTTGGATGTTTTTGCTTTTAACTAGATATTGATTATCTTTAGTTAACGTGTAGGTTTCTACATGTTTTAAAAACAAAAAAGAGGTTTTTAAATCTGCTGTTTGAAAATTTAAAACTTCTTCTGTTACAATATCTCCAAGAGGTTCTAAGTCTGGAAATATGGATAATTCAGGTGTCTTAGAATTATTAAGATTAATAGCCACATCATGATGTTGATCGCTATCTAAAACCGTATCTACAATAAAATTCTGAATAGAAATGCCCATGCTTAAGCTATAAGCAAGGAGTAGGCTTAGTGCCATGATATTTCTAATCGTTTGTTTCACTTAAATATATTTATTGTTATTAATTTATTAAGTGGAATATCCATAGTTTTATTTTTTAATGATTGAAATGGATATTTCATTGACACAAATGTATAAATGTTTGTGATTCAAATTAAAAAAAGAGTGTTAAATAATAATATGTTGGATGAATTTATTGGATTACGTCTATTTTTTTTGCTAATTTATATAACGTTTTCAATTCAAATTTCTCAAACTATTGTTAATTATATTTACGTATATTATTATAGATTCCTAGATTTTAATTCTTTCTCTAATTCTTTGATTTTTTTTCCATTTTTTATAAAAGGGTAAGTCAAAAGTAATGGGAAGAACGTAAAAAATCCAAAGCCATTTTTAACTGCACTATATACAGCAATGCCTATGCATAATCCTATAATAGCAGCATTAACGATTTTGTTATATTGTATTTTATTATTTTCTTCAAGTAATTCCTCGTTAGATAATTCAGCTAATTTTTTCAGTCCCATTTTTATAAAATTATTTAATTTTTATGGATTTGAAGTTTATAATCAAATATGTTTCAACTTCTCGATTCAACCATTTTGTAACCATTAAAACTTCATTGTCGTTCTTACATTAAACACACGAGGTGTCAAGTAATTAGGAATAGCATATTGCCTTTTACTATACACATCTCTAACCCAAGTATTTGTTATGGAATTTTGAGCATTGAAAATATTAAAGATTTCAATCCCTAAGGATAGATATTTAAATGGCTTTCTCCAACCTGTATGTGTTTCGTTTTGATCAACAATTACATATTGGATGCCAACATCTGCACGTTTGTAATCTGGTAATCTATTTTGATACTCGTAAGGATCGGCATAACTTGGTGAACCACCAGGAAGTCCTGTATTATATACCAGATTTAAATACATTTTTAGTTTAGGCATATTTGGAACGTAGTCTTGAAACAATGCTGCAAATTTTAAACGTTGGTCTGTAGGTCTGGCAATATATCCTCTATTATTGATGTTTTCTTGCGTTTTTAAATATCCAAAGCTAAACCAAGATTCTGTTCCTGGAACAAATTCGCCATTCAGTCTCATATCTAATCCATAGGCATAAGCTGTGGCATTATTAGCTGCACGATAACGAATACGCACATTTTCAACAGTATATGGGTTTACATCTGTCAGGTATTTGTAATAAGCTTCTGTAGTTAGTTTGAAAGGCCTGTCCCACATTTTAAAACTATAGTCATTACCTATCACCACTTGAATAGATTTTTGAGCTTTCACATCTGGTCTTACGGTTCCCGAAGAATCGCGTAACTCTCTATAAAATGGAGGTTGATAATACATACCACCACCAATTCTAAAAAGCATGTCTTTTTCCCAATTAGGTTTTATGGCAAACTGCGCTCTAGGACTAACAACGGTTTGAGTTGTTTTTTCAATGCCGTTGCCGCTAACTGTCCAATTATGAACACGTGCACCAACATTAAACCACACATCGTTATCTCCAAGTGTCGTTCGTTTGCTCCATTGTAAATAAGCTTGTAGCCTTTGTATGGTAGTTTCGTTTTTTGCCCGTACATTTTGAAAAGCAACAAGAGGTCCTTCGTATGGAGAATAGGGTTGATTGTTAAAACCTCCAGCATCTGGTGGATTGATTGAAAATCCTGCAGAATCAATTACTTCCCATTCTACTAACCGGTCTCTAATATCTTCGTTTGTGTATTTTAAAGACCATTCAAAATCGTTGTCATCTAGTGTGTATTTACCGCTATGTTCTATGTTTGTAATCAGTGCGTCTAAATCATTTCTCCCATGATTTAATTGTCCTCCAATACCTTCGCTAAATTCTACTTCACCTAAATCCTCATCGCCAATATTGGTGTTGACTTCACCCAATCTGTATTGTGCTAAAATGTCGAAATACTCTTCTTCTGTTGTATGATAAGTTGATGCAATTAAATTTAAAGTCACGTTGTCGTTAAGCAAATAAGTTCCTTTTATAGCACCAAAAAGTGTTTGATATTGATCTTTTTCTTGACCTTCATAAAACACTAGTAAGGCTAACGGGTTTTCTAAAGTTCCAAAGTTTGTTTGTCTTGTCTTAGGCTCATAATTGTATTTATTTAAAGCAGCATTACCTAAAAAGCTAACACTAAATTTGTCTGAAAAACTATAATTTATCTGTGACTGAATGTCTAAAAACTTTGGGTCGTAGTTGGTTTCTGTTTCTTGGGCATTAACAAACAGACTGTTATCTCTATAACGCACACCTACGATACCAGATAGCTTTGTGTTTTTACTAATAGCTTCTGCTGTAAGACTTCCACCAAGTAGACTAAGGTCTGCACTAATGCCAAAATTATAAGGTTTTCTATAAGTAATGTCTAAAACGGAAGCTAATTTATCTCCATACTTAGCTTGAAAGCCACCTGCTGAGAAATCGACATTTTGTACCATATCTGGATTTACAAAACTCAAGCCTTCTTGCTGTCCAGAACGAACTAAAAAAGGTCTGTAAATTTCGACACCATTAACATAGACTAAATTTTCGTCGTAATTTCCTCCTCTTACAGAGTACTGAGTACTTAACTCATTATTACTACTCACTCCGGGAAGTGTTTTTAATAAATTTTCTACACCAGGATTAGCACCAGGAATATTTCTTATTGTTTCGGGTTTTAAAGTAACAATACCTTCAACATCTTTTCTTTTTTTACTGGATATGACAACGGTTGAAATTTGTTCAACAGATTCTTTCATGACTGGATGAAACTCGATGTCTTCGCCATTTTTTAAATTAAATGTAGCCACAATCCCTTTATAAGAAAGATGAGAAAACGCTACTATAACATCTTGGTCAGCTGGAATTTTTAATATAAAAAAACCATTATCGTTTGTTACTGTTCCTTTATCTCCTGCTTTTATGTTTACGTTAGGAATGGGGTTTTTGGCTTCGTCTAGAATAACACCTTTAAGTGTTCCTGTTTGAGAAACCCCTGTAAAGGATGTCAAAAAAAGGAAAAAACTAAATAGATAATATAAATTTTTCAAACGTATTGTTTTTTTATTTTCTGTAAAATGTAGTTTCAAATGTAGAATTATTTCCAACATTATCCGTAACAATTAGCTTTAAATTATTTTTTGTATCGGTAATTATTTTGTCATTAAAATCATACGTTAATGTTTTTGTTTTATAATCGTACTCCATTAAAACCCATTTTCCATTAATTGTTGCACGATAATTTGAAATACCAGAACCCTCATCGTCAATTTTTAGTTTTAGGTAACGATATTTGCTTAACCACTGGCCATCTTTAAAGTTTATAGGTCTAATGGTTGGCTCTATTAAATCTGCTATTAACGCATAGGTTCCAAGATCGTCTGTTATGGTATAAATTAGATTCTGTTCTTTGGTTGTGTTGGAGTACCATGGATATTTATAATAACCTACAAGTCTTGCAATATAGAGTTTATCGGCATCTGGCGAGTTATATTTGCTAATGTCGTAAGTAATTTTAAAATGTTTTTTTACAGGAATGATGTCATCATGTAATTTGATAGTATCATTAGAAACTGAAAAATCCATGTAAAAATCATCATAAAAGGTGTCAGGATAAAACTCAATTGAAATGTTTTTGTTTACCAGTTCGTTAGTTTTATCGGCATAAATATAATAAGATGACACAAAGGAATCCTTAAGCTTTATGTCTTGTTCCTTTTTGCCCTCAATATTTATGGTTAGCCAAGTTGTATTGTTTTTAAAATCTTTAACAGCTACTTTATATACCGAAGAGGTACTATCTTCAATCATAATATAACCTTGATTATCAGATTCTTTATACAAACTCAATGGGTTTTTTGGTTCAATAAATAATTTTTGAAGTCTTTGTTTGTCGGTTTTGTAATGACTATAATCAATAAATCGATTAAGATGTTTGGTTTCATCAAAAGAAAAACGCTTAAAGTCAATATCTATTTTTTTATTTCCATTAAAAAAGGTTTGAATGTTGTAAACACCGTTGTTATTATAAGCCAGATCTTGCCTGTCGTTAGACTCTATAGCAAATCCAATTTTTCCAAAAGCTTGTATGTTTTCAACCGTATAATCGCCGTTTGGCAACGAAATTAATCGTAATTTTTGTTTTTCATTCGATTTGTTTACATAAGAATTAAGTCCTGTTGGATATACATATACGTCTTTAATTACGGGCAATGTAGTATCTTTAATATCAATTCCAAAAAGCATAGGATTGATAGGTCTTTCTTCATTATCTCTAATTTCAAAATGAAGATGTGGACCGCCAGAACCACCTGTATTTCCACTATAAGCTATAACTTCACCCTTTTCAACAATTAAGTCTTGTGTGTTAGGAAACACTTCAACTTCAAAAGATTCTTTCTCGTATTGTACTTTTTTAATATAGGCTTCTAACTCTGGAGAAAACTTTTGCAAATGTGCATAAACAGTTGTATAACCATTTGGATGTGTAATATATAGGGCTTTTCCATAGCCAAAATGAGAAATTTTAATCCTACTTACATAACCACTAGCAGCAGCATACACTTTTAATCCTTCACGTTGTTGCGTTTTAATATCTAACCCAGAATGAAAATGGTTAGAACGCAATTCGGCAAAAGAACCCGACAACACTAAAGTGACATCCAAAGGGTTGCCAAAATAGTCTTTTGGATAATAATCTTGAGAAAAACCAAAAGAGCATAATAAAAAAAGAAAAATGGGTAACGTAAATTTCATATAAAAAGTAATTCTTGCTAAATTATTAATTTGAACGATATCTACAAAAGATATATTGCATGCTATTTTGTATTAATAGCAAGCAATTACAACATTTTATAAATTTTATGTAAAAACAATTGTAATTTATACGAAGGTATCTTAACTTTGTCTAATATGTATTGAAAATTGTAGATGAGCAAAATAGAAGAAATTGTTGATGCTTTAGAAGATAAAATTAGTCAGGTTCTACTTAAAATGGATAAAGTAAATGAGGCTAATACTAAACTAAAACAGGAGCTCAACAAATCTCGACAAGAATTTCAAGACCAACAGCATGCAATAGCAGCTTGGGAAGAAAAATACGAGGCACTCAAAATTGCAAATTCAATGCTTGGTAGTGACGAAAATAAAAGAGAAACAAAGCTTAAAATAAACACATTAATTAGAGAAATTGATCATTGTATTGCGCAATTATCTGAATAATGTAACATAATTTCAATGTCAGATAAGCTTAAAATAAAGCTTTCAATAGCTAATAGAGTGTACCCTTTGACTATTCCACCTAGTCAGGAAGAAGGGTTGCGAAAAGCAGCTAAAAATATTGAAACAATGATAAGTCAATTTGAGCAAAGTTATTCTGTGAGAGATAAACAAGATGTTTTAGCCATGTGTGCTTTACAATTTGCATCTCAAGTAGAACAAAAATCAATAGATAAAGAAAATGTCAGTGAACATGTTGAAGAAAAGCTAACAGCTTTAAACAATTTGTTACAAGGTCATTTAAACTCTTAACGTTCTTTAAAATAAATAAGGTTACTGCCTACATTAGTTATTATTTGGAAAACTCAACATTATTTCTTTAAAAAGGGTGAGTTTGAACTGTAAAAGCGAGCTGCTAGTGCTGCCTGTGCTGAATTTATTCAGTAACGCAGTATCTCGGGCAGATACTTGATCCGTTTGTTAGCCCTAAACTTGTTTAAAGGAGTTTATTACAAAACGAACTAGTGTAGGCTTTTTTTATATATAAACAAACTAACATGGACAACTCAATTATATTAACTATAGGTGGTGTTTTACTTGGAATCATAGTCGGTTTCATTATAGCAAAAGCATTAGAGAAAAACAATGCTTCAAAACTTATAAAAGGTGCTAAAAAATCGGCTGCTTCAATTATTAAAGAAGCTAATAGTGAAGGAGAAAGCATTAAGAAAGACAAAATACTTCAGGCCAAAGAAAAATTTATTGAATTAAAATCTGAACACGAAAAGGTTATCACATCTCGTGATAAAAAGATGGCTGAGGCTGAAAAGCGAACTAGAGACAAAGAATCTCAAGTTTCAAGCGAATTATCTAAAAACGCCAAACTCAACCAGAGCTTAGAAGATAAATTAAAAGATTACAATCATAGAGTCGAAATTCTTTCGAAAAAACAAGAAGAGATAGACAGGCTTCACAAAAGTCAAATAGAACAACTAGAGGTTATCTCTAGCTTGTCTGCTGAAGAGGCCAAATCACAACTCGTTGAATCTTTAAAAGGTGAAGCTAAAAGTGATGCCATGGCTTATGTGCAAAGCACACTTGAAGACGCCAAACTTACTGCCCAACAAGAAGCTAGAAAAGTTATTATTAATACCATTCAGCGTATTGGAACTGAAGAAGCCGTAGATAACTGTGTCTCTGTTTTCAATATTGAATCAGACGATGTTAAAGGACGTATTATTGGTCGTGAAGGAAGAAACATTCGTGCTATTGAAGCTGCAACAGGTGTTGAAATTATTGTAGATGATACACCAGAAGCTATTATTTTATCTTGTTTCGATTCTGTAAGACGTGAAATAGCACGTTTATCATTACATAAATTAGTTACAGATGGAAGAATTCATCCTGCTAGAATTGAAGAAGTTGTTAAAAAGACAACCAAACAAATAGAGCAAGAAATTATAGAAGTAGGTAAACGGACCATTATTGATTTAGGAATTCATAATTTACATCCAGAGCTTATTAAAGTGGTTGGTAGAATGAAATACCGTTCGTCTTACGGACAGAACTTATTGCAACACTCTCGAGAAGTTGCAAAACTTTGTGGCGTAATGGCTGCTGAATTAGGCTTAAATCCAAAACTAGCAAAACGTGCTGGTTTGTTACATGATATTGGTAAAGTGCCAGATGCCGAAGCAGATATGGAAACGCCACATGCTATATTAGGGATGCAATGGGCTGAAAAATATGGTGAGAAAGATGAAGTTTGTAATGCTATTGGTGCTCATCATGACGAAATTGAAATGACCTCTTTATTATCTCCAATTGTTCAAGTATGTGATGCCATTTCTGGTGCACGCCCTGGAGCAAGACGTCAGGTATTGGATAGCTATATCCAACGTTTAAAAGATTTAGAAGATATTGCTTTTGGTTTTGGAGGCGTTAAAAAAGCCTATGCCATTCAAGCAGGTAGAGAATTAAGAGTGATTGTTGAAAGCGAAAAAGTATCAGACCAAAATGCATCTGATTTATCGTTTAATATCTCTCAGAAAATTCAAACTGATATGACCTATCCAGGTCAGGTGAAAGTGACTGTTATTAGGGAAACTAGAGCAGTGAATATTGCAAAATAATAAATGTGAAAATTTAGAATAAAAAAACCAGCTTTAAGCTGGTTTTTTTTGTGTTTCCATGGTAATGGTAAACGTTGTTCCTTCATTGACTTTGCTCTTTACGGTTATATTGCCACCTAAGGTTTCTATTTGATTTTTAGTAAGATATAAACCGACGCCTTCAGCATTTTCATTGCCATGAAATGTTCTGTAGAGTCCAAAAATATCTTTTCCGTATTTTTCTAAATCTATACCAATTCCATTATCTGTTACAGTAATCATTAATAAACCATCATTAAAAATGTGAGAATTTATAGTGATAATTGGTGTTCTTTCTGGATGTGAATATTTTAAAGCATTAGAAGCTAAATTTTGAATAATGCTTTCTAGGTAGGCCGAATTGGCATAAATGGTAATGGTTTTATGAACATTGTTATGGATAACAGCTTGTTTTTCTGCAATCTCTAAATCAAGGATTTTTATGGCTTCTTCAATTTGATTGTAAATGTTTAAATGATTTCGCTCGATTCTTTTAATCGATTGTTTAGAAACAATTTCATTTAAACTTGTAATGGTTTTACTTAATGATGCAGATACGGTCTTTAAATGATCTATTAATTCGTTTTTTTCATTATTATCTTCAGCTTCGTCATAAAACTGGAGGATACTTTCAAAATTTCCAGCATATTCCTTTAAGTTATGAGTTACAATATGAGCAAAATTTGTAAGTTTTTTATTTTGGTTGGTAATAAGATCTAAATTGCTGGTTACTAGCTGTTCACTCTCTTTCCGTTCTGTAATATCTATTAATGTTCCAATACCTCTTTTCGGATTGCCTGAATCATTACGTTCAATAATTTTACCACAATCGAAAAACCATTTATAAGTGCCGTCTTTGCATAATAAACGATGTTCGCTTTTGTATTGTGGTGTTTGGTTTTTTACATGAGTTTCAAAGCGTTCCATGAGGACTTCCATATCATCAGGATGTACGCGCTTGCTCCAATGCATGTCTGTTAAATCTTCAAAATCTGTATAACCTAAATTGTATTTGGCTAATTTTGAATAATAAACTTTATCTGTTTCTGCATCCCATTCCCAAACACCAATATTAGAATTATCTAATGCGAATTGATATTTTAAGGAATTAAAAACAGTGTTAGGGCTCTTCGTTTCTTCTAACCCATAGTTGGTTAAGATTGAATTACTTTTCATTAGCTTTTAGTTTCATTGGGGAATTTATATTGGGTCTTACAAAAATACTAAAAATCGATGAACTGCTAAAATAATCGTCAAAATAATTACTTTCTAGGGTGAAATGTTTTTAGAACATTCTTTAAATGACTTTTATCTACGTGCATATAGATTTCTGTAGTTGTAATACTTTCGTGGCCTAACATGAGTTGGATGGTTCTTAAATCTGCTCCATTTTCTAGTAGGTGAGTAGCAAATGAATGTCTAAAGGTATGCGGTGAAATGGTTTTGTTTAAGTCAATTTTTACAGCAAGCTGTTTAATAATAGTAAAAATCATAGCTCTTGTAAGCTGTTTTCCTCTTCTATTTAAAAACAAAGTGTCTTCATGTCCTTTTTGGATAGAAAGTTGATTTCGAACGTGATTCTTATATAAGTTAATATATTTTTGTGCAGAGTTTACAATAGGAACAAAACGTTGTTTATCTCCTTTTCCAGTAACCTTAATAAAGCCTTCCTCAAAAAATAAATCCGAAATTTTCAAATTAGTTAGTTCGCTAACACGTAATCCACAACTATATAATGTTTCTAGAATAGCTCGATTGCGTTCTCCTTCAGGTTTGCTTAAATCAATGGCATCAATAAGCTTATTAATATCATCTAAAGAAAGCGTGTCTGGAAGTTTTCTGCCAATTTTTGGAGATTCAATAAGTTCTAAAGGATTATCAGTTCTATAATCTTCAAAAATCAGATAGTTAAAAAAACTCCTCAACCCAGAAATCATTCTTGATTGTGTTCTTGCATTAACACTTTTAGACAGTTCATAAATAAATTGCTGAACGATCTCTTTTGTAATAGATAGTGGGCTTTCTTGTATACTGTTTGTCTCTAAAAAAGCAATCAGCTTTTCTACATCTAAGCCGTAACTTGATATGGAATTGCTGGACAACCCTCTTTCTATTTTTAAAAATAGCTTATAATCTTTTAAAGCGTGAGACCATTTCATTAAAGCAAAAATATGGCAAATTATAAGTCAAAACTAGGGTTTATTCTTTAAAATAAAAGATAGATTCAATATAAATTGTTAATAAGTACAAAAATTAAACATTGATAATCAATTAGTTATATGGTTATGTTTATTAAATTGTTAATAAATATTTACTTTTTGTTTATAATTCAAAAAAAAAGTATTTAGTTTGCTATAATCAATTAAAACTTAAACAATTATGAAAAAAGTATTATTAATGGCTGCAGTTGCAGTTTTCGGATTTTCGAATATGAACGCACAAAACGTTAGTTTTGGTGTAAAAGCAGGTATGAATATTTCTACCGTGGCTGGAGACTTTGGTAATTATTATGATTATTGGGATGGTGATCAAACTAGAGATTCTAAATCAAAAGTTGGTTTTCATGTAGGTGGTCTTGCAGAAATTATGATTTCTGAAAAGTTTGCAGTACAACCGGAATTATTATTTTCATCTCAAGGTTATAAAACATCTTTTTATGACATTGATGATAATAAAAAAGACAATAATGTAAATCTTAGCTATATTACCTTACCAGTAATGGCGAAATTTTTTCCTATTGAAAATTTAAGCATTGAAGCTGGACCACAAGTAGGTTTTTTAATTTCTGCTAAAGATGATGAAAGTGATTATTATAATGATATGTTTCCAGATGAGGAAGAAATTAAAACAAAAGATGCGTTTAAAGGAACGGATTTTGCTATGAACATTGGAGCTGGTTATAAATTAGACAATGGTGTTTTCTTTCAAGCACGTTATAGTTTTGGACTATCTAAAGTAGATGATGAAGATTACTATAATGATCCTGATTATGGTGATGTTTATAATAATTTTGCATTTTCAAGAAAAAATCGTGTATTCCAACTTTCTGTAGGGTATATGTTTTAATTAATAATTGAATTTATAGCAAAAAACCGAAGCCATTGGCTTCGGTTTTTTTTTATAAAATGATTAAGTGTTTTCTTGGCTATTTGTAGTTTAAAATTTCCAAAATAATTATCTTTGTTTTAACTTAATAATGTAAAACTAAAGCTATTTATGAAAAAAATATGTTTATTAACTGCTATAGCAGTTCTCGGATTTACCACTATAAAGGCTCAAGGCGATTTTGCTGAGAAAGCCAAAAATGGCGGATTTTATGTAGGAGCTAATATTGGAGTTCCTTTAAGCACGGCAAGCGATATAGCTGCTTTTAATTTTGGTTTCGATGGTGCTTATTTATTTGAAGTTATCGATAACTTTGAAGTAGGAGGATTGTTAGGTTACACGCATTTTATTGCAGATGGTAACTATACTTATTATAATTGGGAAGACGATTATTATTTTGCTAGAGACTATAAAGATGCTTCTTTTGTGCCAATTGCAGCTTCTGCTAGATATTATTTTGCAGACCATAAGTTTTTTGGTGGTCTAGATCTTGGGGTTGCAATTAATGTGTCTGGTGATGCTAAATCTGGTTTTTATGCCAGACCTAAATTTGGGTTTGATTTAGGAGTCGTTGCTTTAATAGCTTCTTTCCAAAATGTTTCAGGTGGTGTGGATTATGATGATAATTATTACGGAAGCACTTATATATCTAGTAGTGGGTTCAACTCATTTAATTTTGGAGTTGAATTTGGATTCTAATAAAACATTTATTATCGTTTTAAAGCCGAAGTTTATTCTTCGGCTTTTTATATAATTTGATTAAATATTCTTAAAAAATAGTTAGTATATTAGTAAAACAATTAAAAGAAATTAAAGATGAAAAAACAATTTTTAACATTGTTAATAGCCTTAGTACTTAGCACTTTTACTTTTGCTCAGTCAGGTTTTAATATTGGTGGTAGTATTGGCTTTCCTTACGAAAATTATGAAGGTTACGATTTTTCTTTTGCCTTTTCTGTAGATGCTAATTACTTATTTGAAGTTAATCAAGCATTTGATATTGGTTTGGCTACTGGTTATGGTCAAGCATTTGGAGACAGCTATTATATTGGTCCAATAATAGGAAGTTTTGACACTCCAGATTATCAATATGTACCAGTAGCAGCAGCTGCTCGTATTAATGTCAACAGACGTTTGGTTTTTGGTGCAGATATAGGATATGCTATTTCTGTAACTAGTGCTAAAGATTACCTTAATAACAAATATTATGATGGTGGCTTTTATTGGAGACCTATGGTTGGGTTTAACCTTAATGAGCGTTTACAACTAAACTTTAACTATATTGGAATAAGTGATAATTATTTCTATTACTCAGCATTTAATTTAGGTTTTATGGTAAACCTTTAAATAAATTGTTTTAAAATTAATTAAGACCGAAGTTAATAGCTTCGGTTTTTTTATATTTTAAAAAGAAGTGTTTTCTTACTTGTTTTAGTAGCCATAATAAAGAATATATTTATATTTGCACATAATTTAAAAATAACCTAAATCTTAATTTATTATGAAAAAAGTATTACTTATCGCTGCTGTAGCAGTATTTGGATTATCTAATGTGAATGCCCAAGAAGTTAGTTTTGGACCTAAAGCAGGTGTTAACTTTGCCACTTTAACTGGCGACATTGAAGATGCAGATTTAAAAGTAGGATTCCACATCGGAGGAGCAGTTGAAATTATGTTTAATGAAAAAATGGGACTTCAAGCCGAGTTATTATACTCTTTGCAAGGAGCTAAAGATTCTTATTCTTCAACGCAAACTAGTGGAGGTGTAACTTATACTGACAAAGAAGAAGCCAAATTAAATTTAAGCTATATTAATATTCCTGTGTTATTTAAATATTATGTAACTAATGGGTTTAGTGTAGAAGCTGGTCCTCAAGTAGGGATTTTAGCCTCAGCTAAATCTGAGTACGAATATACAGAAAGTATTGAAGGTGGAGGATTTGATGAAACTTATTCTGAATCTGGAGAAGAAGACATAAAGGATAATATTAGTTCAGTAGATTTTGGCTTAAACTTTGGATTAGGTTACAAATTGGATAATGGTTTAAACTTTGGAGCTCGTTATAACTTAGGCTTATCGAATGTTCTCGATGTTGATGGAACAGATGATAAATGGCATAATGGAGTAATCCAACTATCAGTTGGTTTTATGTTCTAAAAAAACAATATAAATTATATTTAAAACCGAAGTTAATAGCTTCGGTTTTTTTGTGTCGTTCAATTACTTTAATTTTTAATCGCGTCATTTTTCTTTTTGAATACGTCAATATATGCTTACAAAATCTTTAATATTTGTAACATAATTATAAATTTAAATAGAAACACATATGAAAAAATTAATTTTATTAACGGGATTACTCATTTTTAGTACAACTTTAATGCAGGCACAAGCAGATTCAAAGGCCGTTCAATTAGGTGTTAAAGCTGGTGTTAATTTTACTAAAATAACGGGTGATGATATAGACGATGTGGCATCAAGAACTAGTTTTAATGTTGGTTTACTAGCTGAAATTCCATTAACTGAAAGATTATCCTTTCAACCAGAGGTTATGTATTCGGGACAAGGGTTTGATGTTAAAGAAATAGATCAAGACAATGTGTTTGATACCGATGACAATATTGAATATCAATTAGATTACATTCAAGTACCTTTATTGCTTAAAGCCTATTTAATTAAAGGGTTAAGTATTGAAGCTGGTCCACAGTTTGGTTTTAAAATTCATGAAGAATTAGATTTTCAACCAAACTCAGATGGTGGAGATATAGAAATAGACAAAGACGATTCTTATGTAAAAGATTTCGATACGAGTCTAGCTCTTGGTGCAGGTTATAAATTTGACAATGGCTTTTTTATTAATGGTCGTTACAATTTTGGATTAACAAACATTTTTGAAGAGAATACTATTTTCGAAAATGTAGATGCCAAAAACGCTGTTTGGCAATTTGGTGTTGGGTTTATGTTTTAATCCGGCAAATCTTATAAATTTTGAAACCGAAGTTAATAGCTTCGGTTTTTTTATGCCTTATTTTTTGATACCTTTACTTCTGTATTGAAAGAAAAGATATAGATGAAAAAAATAATCATCATAAATGGTCCAAATCTAAATTTATTAGGGAAGCGGGAACCACAGATTTATGGAAGCTTAACCTTTAATGAGTTTTTTGAAACCATTAAGGAAAAATATCCTCAAGTAGCATTAGAGCATTATCAGTCTAATGTTGAAGGAGAATTGATAAATAAAATTCAGGAAGTGGGTTTTACTTATGATGGTATTATATTAAATGCAGCTGCTTATACACATACTTCTGTTGGAATAGGTGATGCTGTTGCAGCAATTGAAACTCCAGTGATAGAAGTGCATATTTCTAACACGTTTAAGCGTGAAGATTTTAGACATCTATCTTATGTGGCACCAAACGCCAAAGGGATTATTGTTGGTTTTGGTTTGCAAAGTTATGAGCTGGCAATTCAAAGTTTTTGAAAATAGACTGCTTTGTTTTTAGAACTAAAACTGTTCACCTTAGAACCAAGACACATTAAAAAAAGGCTTCGAATAATTCGAAACCTTTTTTATCTATATTCTATTCTCTTAATTCTTAAAGATGTATTACCTCTCCATAAGCATCAGCAACTGCTTCCATAACAGCTTCACTCATAGTAGGGTGTGGATGTACCGTTTTTAGCACTTCGTGCCCTGTAGTTTCTAATTTACGTCCTAAAACAGCTTCAGCAATCATATCTGTAACTCCTGCACCTATCATATGGCATCCTAACCATTCGCCATATTTAGCATCGAAAATTACTTTTACAAAGCCATCTTTGGCTCCCGAAGCACTTGCTTTACCAGAGGCAGAAAACGGAAATTTTCCGACTTTAATATCCAAGCCTTGTTCTTTAGCTTGTTTTTCGGTTAAACCAACACTGGCAATTTCAGGCGTACAATAGGTACAACCAGGTATGTTACCATAATCTAAGGCTTCTACATGTTGTCCTGCAATTTTTTCTACACATAAAATGGCTTCGGCAGAAGCAACATGAGCTAAAGCTTGCCCAGGAGTAATGTCTCCTATGGCATAATAACCAGGAATGTTAGTTTGGTAATAATCGTTTACTAAAACTTTATCTCTATCTACAGCAATCCCAACATCTTCTAAACCAATATTTTCTATATTCGATTTTATGCCAACAGCAGATAGTACAATATCAGCTTCTAATATTTCTTCTCCTTTTTTAGTTTTTACAGTAGCTTTTACGCCTTTTCCAGAAGTATCAACACTTGTTACTTCAGCAGAAGTCATAATTTTTATACCACTTTTCTTAAAAGATCGTTCTAATTGTTTAGAAACATCATCATCTTCAACAGGTACAATTTTATCTAAGTATTCTACAATTGTTACTTCAGTTCCTAAGGAGTTATAGAAGTAAGCAAATTCTACACCAATAGCTCCAGAACCAACCACAATCATAGATTTTGGCTGTTTTGGTAAAACCATTGCTTCTCTATAGCCTATAACTTTTTTACCATCTTGAGGTAAGCTTGGTAATTCGCGAGAACGTGCTCCCGTTGCTATAATAATATGATCGGCTGTATATTCTTTTCCGTCAACATCAATCTTTTTTCCAGTTTTTAGCTTCCCAAAACCTTCAATAACATCAATTTTATTTTTTTTCATTAAGAATTTAACACCATTACTCATGCCTTCAGCAACGCCACGACTACGTTTAACAACAGCATCAAAATCTTTATCAAATCCTTTTACAGAAAGACCATAATCTTCAGCATGTTTTAAATATTCAAAAACTTGTGCAGATTTTAATAAGGCTTTAGTAGGAATACAACCCCAGTTTAAGCAGATGCCGCCAAGGTTTTCTTTTTCAATAATAGCAGTTTTAAAACCTAATTGAGAAGCTCTAATAGCAGCAACGTAGCCTCCAGGACCACTTCCAAGTACAATTATATCGTATTTACTCATCGTATTTTTTTTAGTCGTTTTAAGAAGCTACGAAGTTACAAAAAGTAAATTTCATATAACAAATCACAAATACTAAATTCGAAAAATCAAATGTCTAAATAGATTTGGTAACTATGGAGTATCTTTTTTTAGAAGTTAAATTTTAAAGATTATCTGTAAAATGGCGTTGGCCTTTTTCTTTACTAAATTTTTCTTTGTTGTACGTCGTTGAATTTCCTTTAGGAATGGATAGCGATTTCCAATCATTGCTTTTCAGGATTTTTCCTAAATATGCTATTTGACCTATATGGTATGGATAATGACCTAATTGTCTAAATATTGCTTCGGAAACCAAATGTCCTTCATTTCTAATATAAACAATCCTGTTCATATCACTTTCAGTTAAAGGTAAAATAGCATCAAATAGACAAGTCCAACCTTTCTCCCAAGCAGCTATAATCTCTGCTTTATTGGTATAAGATTGTTCAAATTCCTGGTCACGTTGTCGCCATTCTTTTTCACCATCTTCTGTTAAAAAATTAGTCCATCTACTTAACATATTTCCAACCATATGTTTTACAATAACTGAAATGCTATTTGAAGTCTCATTTGGAGCCCATTGCATGTCTTGAAATGTTAGTTGCTCGAAGGTTTTGTCTCCAACTAATTTATAATAATCAAATTGTTTTTTTATAGCAGAAATGTATGTGTTTTCCATATACTAAAGATAATACTAAAATCAACTTCGATTAAATAACAAGTATTATAAAAATTGATAGTACAATTAAAAATATTAATTTGGAATAAATTCTAGAGCTACGCCATTGATGCAATGCCTTTTACCTGTCGTGTCTTTAGGGCCATCGTTAAAAATATGACCTAAATGTCCTCCACATGTAGCACAATGTTCTTCAATACCAATATATTCGTTTCCATCAGATGAAAAACTAACATTTCCAGAAATTTCTCTATCAAAACTTGGCCATCCAGTTCCAGAATCGAATTTATGTTCGCTTTTAAACAATGGTGTTTTGCATGCAACGCAGACATAAGTCCCTTCAGATTTATTATTATTTAAAGGACTTGAAAAAGCTCTTTCGGTACCAGATTCTCTTAAAACATAATATTCTTTAGCTGTTAATTGTTGTTTCCATTCAGAATTTGTTTTAGTTATTTTAAAGGTGCTTTTACTCGTTTCTTTTTTGTTCTCTTGGCTCATGCAGCTTTGCATACTTACAATTAGAATCAGGCTTATTATTAGTTTCATATGAATTAAAATTATTTTGATATGTGTTACAGTCAGTCGCAATACAATTTATAACTTTACAATCTAAAAATAGAATTGCTTAGAAACAAAATTCACCTGGCTATTAAATAAAGGAATGGTTTTTGTATTTTTATAAAACAATAAAAACGCTAGAAATGAAATTAATGAATAAAATAGGAGTGTTTGGACTACTATTACTGATAATGTCTTGTTCAACAAATCCATTTACAGGAAAACAAACTATGGCATTGGTGCCAAATACACAGTTATTTCCAACAGCATTTCAACAATATAATCAAGTGTTATCACAAAGCAAGGTTATTAAAGGGACAGCACAATCTGAAATGATTAAACGTGTAGGACAACGTATTTCTATTGCTGCAGAACGTTGGTTAAATGCCAATGGTTACGAAGGTTATTTAAATGATTATAAATGGGAATATAATTTAATTGATGACAAAACTGTCAATGCTTGGTGTATGCCTGGTGGAAAAATAGTTTTTTATACTGGAATTCTTCCAATAGCTCAAAGCGAGACAGGAGTTGCAGCCATTATGGGACACGAAGTTGCACATGCGCTTGCAAACCATGGTCAACAACGCATGAGTGCAGATTATATACAACAAGGAGTAGCAATGGCAGGAAATATTGCCATTCAAAATGACAACGACAGAGAAGCTTTTAATCAGTATTACGGTATAGGATCTCAAGTTGGGGTGATGTTGCCTTTTAGTAGAAGTCATGAAACAGAAGCAGATAAAATAGGGTTGATATTAATGGCAATGGCTGGATACAACCCAAGTGAAGCTGCTGAGTTATGGAAAAGAATGAAGGCAAATAGTGGAGGAGGTGCGCCACCAGAAATACTAAGTACGCATCCTTCTAACGATTCTAGAATTCAAGAAATTAGCTCTTTAGTACCTATGGCAGTTGCTGAAGCTAAAAAGTTTGGTGTGACTTCTTTTAGGCCAATTACCAAATTTTAAAAGCATAATTTAAAATATTTACTTACTTTCGAAGCTGTTCAATTAACAGAACAGCTTTTTTTATTTTAAAAACGTTTTATGACAAAACTTGAAAAAGGAAGTAAAAAATTGTTAAATGCTTGGGCTTTTTACGATTGGGCAAACTCTGTTTACACCTTAACCATTGCTTCTTCAATCTTTCCAATATTTTATTCAGCATTATTTCTAAGTGAAATTAAACACATTGATGCGTTTGGTTTTGAATTTAAAAGCACAGCATTAATAACTTTTGTAACTGCTTTTACATTTATGGTTGTTTCGGTTATGTCTCCATTATTATCTGGAATAGCAGATTATGTAGGGAATAAGAAAAGTTTTATGAAATTTTTCTGTTATGTAGGGGGTATTGGTTGTATTGGCTTGTATTGGTTTAGTTTAGATCATATTTATATAAGCTTGTTATTTTATTTTATGGGACTCATTGGGTATTGGGGAAGTTTGGTTTTTTATAATTCGTACTTACCAGATATTGCTTTTCCAGAACAACAAGATAGAATAAGTGCTAGAGGGTTTTCTTTAGGATATGTTGGGAGTGTCATATTACTCATTATAAATTTAGCCATGGTTATGAGCCAAGAAACTGGTGAGGCTAAAATAGAAATGATGCGCTGGTCTTTTGTTATGGTAGGTGTTTGGTGGATTTTATTTAGTCAATACACTTTTTATGTTTTACCAAAAGGAGTTTCAAATGGTGAAAAGGTAACTAGAAATATTATTTTAAACGGGTTTAAAGAGTTGCGCCAAGTGTGGCATCAACTAAAGCAAAACTTAAGGTTGAAAAGATATTTAGCAGCCTTTTTTGTGTTTAGTATGGCAGTACAAACCATCATGTTGGTCGCTGTATATTTTGGTGAGGAAGAAATAGCATGGGCAGACGATTCTGAAAAAACCATGGGACTAATTGTTAGTATTTTAGTGATACAGGTTGTTGCTATTCTGGGCGCTGTTTTAACATCTAGAGCTTCTGAAAAATTTGGAAATATCAAAACATTAATTGTTGTTAATTTTATTTGGATGGCTATGTGTTTTGCTGCATATTTTGTTGTTGAGCCATTTCATTTTTATTTAACGGCTGGTGTTGTTGGACTAGTTATGGGAGGCATTCAGGCTTTAGCTAGGTCTACTTATTCCAAATTTTTACCAGAAACAGAAGATACAACGTCATTTTTTAGTTTTTATGATGTTGCTGAAAAAATAGGAATTGTTATTGGGATGGTTATTTTTGCCACCATAGATCAGCTAACTGGAAGTATGCGAAATGCTATTGTATTTCTATTTGTTTTCTTTTTAATAGGAATTATTTTATTATTTAGGGTACCAAAAATTAAATTGAAATAATATTGATTAAATTAATATAAAATTAAAATGAATAAATTTAAGTCTCTATCTGTTTTTGTACTATCTATTTTATTGTTTTCATTATCATTCTTGTAATGATGAACCTTTAGAAGGTAATTTTGGAGAAAGTTACAATGCTAATAATCCCAATTCAGCACAAATTATTGGAGATTGGAATGTAGTATCTTTTAATGCTCTAACAGCAACTACTACAGTGTTTAATGCTGAAGAAATAGAAACATCTTCTGTTATTACAGGTTCAGAATTCGATTATATTGTAACTTTTACGAGTAATGAGTTTACAACTCATGGTAATTATAAAATGCGTGCCATTACAGAAGTAAACGGTGTCGTCATGGATGATATGTCATCTACATATACTGATGTAAATGGTTCAGGAAATTATTATACTAATGGGAATTTAATGTCTACAGATGGATTATTGTTTGATTTAGAAATAGATGGCGTAAATACATCTGTTTTTGAAACTAGCCAAACAGCTACTTATCAATTTAGTTCAAATGGAAATGTATTAACGATGTCTCAAGTAGATGAACAAATACAAGTTGTTAATGAAATAGAAATTGTAATTGTAACTGAATCTAGTACCGTGTTAGAAAGAATGTAAATTATAAAAGCCACTCAATTTGAGTGGCTTTTTTTTTAATTAGACTGTTAGTCTTTACTTATTGATCCAGAGCCAGCTACTTTGGTGTCTTCTTTATCTGGATTTCCTCTGTATTCAATATCACCAGAACCAGCAACTCTTGCTTTTAAAGATTTATTGCTTACAACCTCTGCATCTCCAGAACCTGCTAAGGACACATCAGTGTGATTAGATTCTAATTTTGAACCATTAAAATCTCCTGATCCAGAAACAGTTACTTTTAAGCTATCTGTATTACCAGTTAAGTTTAAATCTCCAGAACCAGACAAGCTACTTGTTATCGAATTAGCGTTAATATCAATGGTAACATCACCCGAACCGGTTAGAGAAACAGCAAAATTAGTAGTATTTATTTTGTCTTCATTCCATAAATCTCCAGAACCAGTAAGTGAAGTGCTATGGATCTCTTTAAACGGAATAGTAATTTTTATGGTTTTGTTCATACTTGGATTAAGGTTTATTTTGTCCTTAACTTTAACAATTAGGTCATTTCCTTTAACTTCAGTAATAATATATTCTAATAAGTTCTCTTCACCTTCAAGAATGATTTTGCCTTCTGTCCCTGCGACTAATATATAATCGTAAGATCCTGAGCATTTTACACCATCATAGTCTTCAGTAGTTCTTGTAATTGTAGCTACATTTCCATTGCCATTTACTTTTTGAGCAAAGCTAAATGAGCTTATTAGAATGGCGATAATTAGAATTGATTTTTTCATAATAAATTTAGTTTAGTGGTTAGTTTTTATTAAAAGATACACTTCCGTAATCTGATTCTATTTTTATTAAATTCCCTGTATTTGATGCGCCATAATACCCAGCATAATATTTGTCTCCTGAATCTTCACGTTTTTTATTGAACTGAAAATCGCCACTATCATTTAAGGATGCATATTCTAAATCGATATCGAAATTAAAGTGATAATTAGAATCATGACCAATTTTAATTCCTGTATAATCTGATTCTATGTTTATGTTCCCAGCATTTTTAGTCATGTTTGCAATTTTTATAGAACCATAATCGGCTTCAAGAGTCACGTTTTTATAAACATCACCAATAAAAACAGTTAAATAATCGCCATTACCAATAACATTGTTTACTCTGTTGATTTTTATAGAACCATAATCGCAAACATAGTTTACATCTTCAGCCGTTTCAATAATGGATGAGGTGTAATCTGCATTAATATGGATGTTTTTAGTTTTTGCAATTGTAAATCCACTGTAATCAGCATTTATTTCACCACTTTTAATGTATTCAAAATAACAGTTAGAGGTATAATCGAAATTTAAACGATTGCCATCAGCTAAGAGCTCCTTGGTTGTTATTTTACCATAATCACAATTAATGGTTGCACGACCTTCAAGTTTTCCAACATTAATGTTACCATAATTGTTGCTTAAATCTACAGCATTAGTAATTGGCATTTTAACCACATAATTTATAGACATGTTTACGTTGTTGTTTCCACCCCAATTCCACCAAGAATTAGATTTGTTTTTATTGAAAATGGTTTTTGCAGAAACCAAACTATTAGATCCATTAAATTCTACAGTAATATCATCTAATTTTCGTTGTACTTTTTCTTCGTCATTCCCTTTAGTTGTTATGGTTACAACAATCTCGATTCTGTTTTCATTCCAAGTAACAATGTCTAAGTTTCCATAACTGTTATCTATTTCTAATGTGGCTTTTGCCGATACATTAAAAGATTTTTTAATAGTTTTCTCTTTGGTGTGTTTCTCCTTCCCATTTAGATTAGTAGTTGAATAACCAATGAATGGAATTAATAAAAAGAGGATTGCAAGTTTATATAGTTGTATTGTTTTCATTGTTTAGATTGTTAAGTTGTTTAATGTTCTCAATATGTGTTAATGTGTTTTGTAATATGTCAATTCGATTTTGAAAGTTTTTAATCATGGCATAGATTACGCGATTATCGTCACCACTTTTAGTTAAATCTACTTTAAGATTATCATAATCTATTTCAAGTTTTTTAATTTGAATTAAAGCATCTTTAATAATTAGCTTGGTTTCTGGATTAGAAGCTTGCTCAATTTTTTTTAATTCTTCTGTAATAGTATTTGTAAAGAAAGTTTGCGTTTGAGCCATTTCTGGAGACACACTTGCCAAATCTCTAACACTATCTTGTTTATTATTTGTAATAAACAAAGTAACTATTAGCATAATAGATGCAGCAATACCAAGCATTGGCTTCCATAAATGTCTGCTTTTAGATTTATTGTTTGAAACAATGTTTGATTTGTTATTCAATTTGTTTAAAAAACGTTTGGTATGGTCAGAACTTGGTTCTTCTAAATCAAAAGTGTCTTTTAAATCTTCAAATAATTTATTTAGGTTGTCTGTGCTCATATCTATATTATTAAAGTGAGACTTGTAGTTGTAATTTTTTTCTTAAACTTTCTTTTGCTCTCGATATAGTGGTTCTACAATTGGCATAACTTATGTTTAATATGTCACCTATTTCCTCATAATCGTAACCGTCAATTAAATGTAATGTTAGTGATACACGATAACTTTCTTTTAATGTGTTTAAAGTCTCTAAAACCTGTTTTGCTTTTAGATTTGTAAACTCATAATCATTAGGGATTCCCATAGTATCACTTTCAATATTGTATTCTACATCTTCAAAAGAAACATTTTCATATTTGCTATTTTTATTAAAATGATAAATACTTTTATTAATTACAATTCGTTTTAACCAAGCACCAAATGTTGATATATCTTGTAGGCTTTCAAGTTTTGTAAAAGCAAGCAGAAAAGCTTCCTGCATGACGTCTTCAGCTTCAAAACGATCTTTTACAATTCTAAATGCTACGTTGTACATCGCTTTGTTGTATCTGTTGTAAATTTCCAACTGCGCTAGTTGATTTTCAGATTTACAAAGCTCTACAAGCTGTTTGATATTTTGTTTGGTTAGTGTCAATTAAAACGGTTTGTTAGTATAAAGATGCTTGGTTTTTAAGTTTGTTACAGTTTTAAGTAAATAAATTTAATGATTCAATTGAAACATGGCATATTAATTGAACTTTTAATGTTAAATACATCCTAGTATTGGCTGTAAAGCGTTAAAAACAAGATGTATACATTTTTGTAAGTATTAATTTTAAAAGATAATTGTTCTGTTTTTAATTAGTTTAATGACAGAATGACTTAATAACATATATGAAGAAGAGAGATTTATTTAGCCTTGACAGTTTGTCATTTCAGGAATTCGATGAAAATTCAGAATTAATTCCTTTAATGACTCCTGAAGATGAAGAAGAAATTAGTAATGAAAAATTACCAGAAACACTACCTATATTATCCTTACGTAATACGGTTTTGTTTCCAGGCGTTGTAATACCTATTACTGCAGGAAGAGACAAATCTATTAGATTGATAGATGATGCTAATAAAGGCAGTAAAGTTATAGGTGTAGTGGCTCAAAAAGACGAATCTGTTGAAGATCCTACTGCTGCAGATATCCATGAAACTGGAACTGTTGCTAGAATTTTAAGAGTTCTTAAAATGCCAGATGGTAATACAACTGTTATTATTCAAGGAAAGAAACGTTTTAAAGTAGCAGAGGTAATTACTGAAGAACCTTATATGAATGCCACTATTCGTGAAGTTCCTGAAGCTAGGCCAGCTGAAAAAAATGAAGAGTTTGAAGCTATTATAGATTCTATTAAAGAGTTAGCACTTCAAATAATTAAAGACAGTCCAAACATTCCAAGCGAAGCTTCATTTGCTATAAAAAACATTCAAAGCAATCCGTTTTTAATAAATTTTGTGTCCTCTAATATGAATCTTTCTGTAAAGGAAAAGCAAACTTTATTAGAAACAAACAATTTGAAAGAACGTGCGCTTGCGACTTTAAAATTCATGAATGTCGAGTTTCAAAAGTTAGAACTTAAAAATGATATTCAGCTGAAGGTTCAAAGTGATATGAATCAGCAACAACGCGAATATTTTTTGCATCAACAAATGAAAACCATTCAGGAGGAACTTGGTGGTGTAAGTCACGATGAGGAACAAGAAGAGATGAGAGTACGTGCCAAATCAAAAAAATGGGACGAGAAAGTTGCAGAGCATTTTAATAAAGAACTAGCTAAAATGCAACGTATGAATCCTCAAGTTGCAGAATATTCCATTCAACGTAATTATCTAGACCTATTTTTAGATTTACCTTGGAATGAATTCAGTAAAGATAAATTCGATTTAAAAAGAGCTAAACGTATTTTAGATAGGGATCATTATGGTCTAGACGATGTCAAACAAAGAATTATTGAACATTTGGCTGTTATTAAATTGCGTAATGATATGAAGTCGCCAATCTTATGCCTTTATGGTCCTCCGGGAGTTGGTAAAACCTCTTTAGGAAAATCTATAGCAGAAGCTCTAGGAAGAGAATATGTGCGTATGTCTCTAGGTGGCTTACGTGATGAGGCAGAAATTAGAGGTCATAGAAAAACCTATATTGGTGCCATGCCTGGAAGAATATTGCAAAGTCTTAAAAAAGCAGGAACCTCAAACCCTGTTTTTGTATTAGATGAAATAGATAAGCTTTCTAATTCGCATCAAGGAGATCCATCTTCAGCTATGTTAGAAGTTTTAGATCCAGAGCAGAATAGTGAGTTTTACGATAACTTCTTAGAAATGGGTTACGACTTATCGAAAGTTATGTTTATTGCCACATCTAATAGCCTTAATACCATTCAACCAGCATTATTGGATAGAATGGAAATTATTAATGTAACGGGTTATACCATTGAAGAGAAAGTAGAGATTGCCAAAAGACATTTATTACCAAAACAGTTAAAAGAGCATGGCTTAGCTGAAAAAGATTTAAAAATAGGAAAAGCACAACTTGAAAAAATAGTTGAAGGTTATACTAGAGAATCTGGAGTTCGTGGGCTCGAAAAGCAATTAGCAAAAATGGTGCGTTATGCAGCTAAAAACATTGCTATGGAAGAACCATATGTAATTAAAGTAACAAACGAGATAATAATAGAAGTTCTTGGAGGTCCTAAGTTAGAAAGAGATAAATATGAAAACAATAATGTTGCAGGTGTTGTAACAGGTTTAGCTTGGACTAGAGTAGGAGGCGACATACTTTTTATTGAGTCTATTCTTTCTAAAGGAAAAGGGAACTTAACCATTACAGGTAATTTAGGAACTGTTATGAAAGAATCTGCTACGATCGCCATGGAATTTATTAAATCTAATGCTAAGGAGCTTGATTTAGATCCAGATATTTTCGAAAAATATAATGTACATATTCACGTGCCAGAAGGAGCAACTCCAAAAGATGGTCCAAGTGCAGGTGTAACGATGCTTACCTCTTTGGTATCATTATTCACTCAAAGAAAAGTGAAAAAAAGCTTAGCAATGACAGGTGAAATTACGTTAAGAGGAAAAGTACTTCCGGTTGGAGGTATTAAAGAAAAAATTTTAGCAGCTAAACGTGCTAGAATTAAAGAAATATTACTTTGCGAAGAAAATAGAAGAGATATTGAAGAAATTAAACCAGAATATTTAAAAGGATTGACGTTTCATTATGTGTCAGATATGAGCGATGTTATCAAGATTGCTCTTACCAAACAAAAAGTAGTAAACGCTAAAAAATTATAATTTAAGAAAGAGGCCTGTTTGAAAGATTAAAATCTATGGAAGCCAGTATAAAATTTGTTGCAATTCTTATTGAAAATTATTTTTAACAATTTCATTTTTTTGCAGTTTGGCAGTAGAAATTACTTTTTAAACTGCCTCTTTTTTTTATCACTTAAAAATAATTTATACTTGCAACCGTTTTAAGATAGATTTAGTTTCTTTGCAACCAATATGATTAAATATATAACGGTCGTTTTTATTTTACTTTTCAGCACTATTGTTTCAGCACAAATTGGTGGCGAAGCGACCTATCAATTTCTTAATTTAGTGTCTTCACCTCGACAAGCAGCTTTAGGAGGAAAAGTCTTCACGAATGTTGATTACGATGTTACTCAAGCACTATCCAATCCGGCAACCATTAACGTTGAAATGGATAATCAATTAGCGCTTAATTATATGAGCTATTTAGGAGGGATAAGTTATGGTACAGCAGCTTATGCTTACACTTGGGATAGACGAAGACAAACATTCCATATGGGAGTTAGTTATATTAACTATGGAAGTTTTGATGGCTACGATGAGAATGGAAATTCAACAGGATCTTTTACTGGAAATGAAGCGGCATTATCTTTTGGTTATGCAAAACAAATTGGCTATTCCGATTTTTATCTAGGAGGAAACATCAAATTAATTACATCGTTACTAGAGCAGTACAATTCTTTTGGAGCAGCAATAGATGCAGGACTTTTATATATAAATGAAGATATTGAATTCCAAGCAACCTTAGTTGTTAGAAACTTAGGAATGCAAATAACCACCTATGCTGGTTTAAACGAGCCCTTACCTCTTGAAATTGCTTTTGGAATGTCGCAAACCCTTGAACACGTGCCATTACGTTGGCATTTAACCTTTGAGAATTTGCAAAAATGGCCAATCTCAGTTTCAAATCCTGCGAGAGCTGAAACCGATTTAGAAGGAAATCAAACTCAAGAGAAGTCTGGATTCTTTAAAAATGTATTAAACCATACTGTTGTTGGAGCCGAAATTTTTCCAGCTGGCGCTTTTAGTATTAGACTTGGATATAATTTTAGAAGAGGAGAAGAACTTAAAATTGTAGATCAAAGGAATTTTTCTGGTATCTCTGCTGGTATTGGTTTAAAGCTTAATAAACTACGTTTTAGTTTTACCCATGCTCGATACACAAGTGCTGCTAATGCAAACTTTTTTGGATTGCAGCTTGATTTACGATAGTTTGTAAATTCCAATATCTTTGAAAGTTTATATGAAACAAATTACTATAGCCATAGACGGATTTTCTTCTACAGGAAAAAGCACAGTTGCCAAACAATTAGCAAAACATTTAGGCTATATTTATGTGGATTCTGGTGCTATGTATCGTGCTGTTACATGGTTTGCAATGCAACATCATTTTATAGAGAAAGATCACTTCCATATTCAAGACTTAATATCCAATCTTCATAAAATTACAATTAGCTTTAAATTCAATCCAGAATTAGGGTTTGCTGAAGTATACTTAAACGGTAAAAACATTGAACAACAAATTAGAACCTTAGAAGTTTCAAGTTTTGTTAGTCAAATAGCTGAAATTTCTGAAGTCAGAGAACTGTTAGTAAAACAACAACAGAAGATGGGCGAATGTAAAGGGATTGTTATGGATGGTCGCGATATTGGAACAGTAGTTTTTCCAAATGCAGAACTTAAATTGTTTATGACAGCTTCAGCCGAAACAAGAGCCAAAAGACGCTATAATGAGCTAATTGAAAGAGGAGACAATGTCTCTTTTAAAGAAGTTCTTCATAATGTACAGAGCAGAGATTATATAGATTCTCATCGAGAAGATTCTCCACTTACCAAGGCAAATGATGCTATTGAAATTGACAATTCGAACATGTCTTTAGAACAGCAATTCAACAAAATACGTCAACTTGTTGAAACCAAGCTACAAGAAAACCATTAATCCTTTAATTTTAAGAAAAATACATTAGGATATTTTATCTAAAATCATTAATTTTGCACTCCTTTTAGCAAAGAGTCAGAATTTAGAAGGGAACAAAACAAATTTAAACTAACACTTCTGTGTGTTATTTGCTTAAATTTTCTGAAACAACACAGAATACAAAAACATAATGTTATTACGATTTTACATAAAAGTAAATCTTGAAAACATTATTAACTTATTATTAAATGGCTGAAAAAGCAAAACAAGCAGAAGTTGAAGCAACTGAAGCAAAAGCAGTTGAAGTTGAATCAACTGAAACTCAAACAGTAGAAGCTCCAGTAGTATCTGAAGCTCAAGCAAACCCAGAAAAATTCTTAAAAGATTTCAATTGGCACAATTACCAAGAAGGTATTGATGAGGTTGAAGATTCTCAATTACAAGAATTTGAAAAATTAGTAGCCGAAAATTTCGTAGACACTTTAGATGATGAAGTTGTTGAAGGAGAAGTTATTCATCTTACAGATCGTGATGCTATTATAGATATCAACGCAAAATCTGAAGGAGTTATTTCTTTAAATGAATTTCGTTACAATCCAAATTTAAAAGTAGGAGATAAAGTAGAAGTATTAATCGATGTTCGTGAAGATGCAACAGGTCAATTAGTATTATCTCACAGAAAAGCTCGTGTAATTAAAGCTTGGGATCGTGTTAATGCAGCACATGACAATGGTGAAATCGTTAATGGTTTCGTTAAATGTAGAACTAAAGGTGGTATGATTGTAGATGTTTTCGGAATCGAAGCATTCTTACCAGGTTCTCAAATTGACGTAAAACCAATTAGAGATTACGATCAGTATGTTAATAAAACCATGGAATTTAAAGTGGTTAAAATTAACCATGAATTTAAAAACGTTGTGGTTTCTCATAAAGCTCTTATTGAAGCTGATATTGAAGAACAAAAGAAAGAAATTATTGGTCAATTAGAAAAAGGTCAAGTATTAGAAGGTGTTGTTAAAAACATTACTTCTTACGGAGTCTTTATCGATCTTGGTGGCGTAGATGGATTAGTTCATATTACAGATCTTTCTTGGTCTAGAATTAATCATCCAAACGAGATTGTTGAATTAGATCAAAAATTAAACGTTGTAATCCTTGATTTCGACGAAGATAAATCAAGAATCCAATTAGGTCTTAAACAATTATCTAAACATCCATGGGATGCTTTAGGTGAAGAAGTTAAAGTTGGAGACAAAGTAAAAGGTAAAGTAGTTGTTATTGCAGATTACGGTGCATTTATTGAAGTTGCAGATGGTGTTGAAGGTTTAATTCACGTATCTGAAATGTCTTGGTCTACTCACTTACGTTCAGCTCAAGATTTTGTAACAGTTGGAGACGAAGTAGATGCCGTTATTTTAACTTTAGATAGAGAAGATAGAAAAATGTCTCTTGGTATTAAGCAATTAACGCCAGATCCATGGACAGATATTACTTCTAAATACCCTGTAGGCTCTAAGCATTCAGGTATTGTACGTAACTTTACAAACTTTGGTGTTTTTGTTGAATTAGAAGAAGGTATTGATGGATTAATTTACATCTCAGATTTATCTTGGACTAAGAAAATTAAGCATCCAAGTGAATTCTGTAATGTTGGTGATACTTTAGACGTTGTTGTTCTAGAATTAGATGTAGAAGGACGTAAATTAAGTTTAGGTCACAAACAAACTACAGATAACCCTTGGGATAAATACGAAACTGAGTTCGCTTTAGATACAGTACATACAGCAGAAATTGCTGAGGTTGTAGATAAAGGTGCAACTATTGAATTTAACGAAGATATCGTTGCTTTTGTTCCTTCTCGTCACCTTGAAAAAGAAGATGGAAAGAAACTAGGTAAAGGAGATTCTGCTGAATTCAAAATTATTGAATTTAATAAAGAGTTTAAACGTGTTGTTGCTTCACATACTGCTATTTTTAGAGCAGAAGAAGCTGCAAACGTAAAAGCAGCAGTTAAGAAGCAAGAAGCTCAAGCTGCCGAAGCTAAGCCAACTTTAGGTGATGCTAACGATGCTTTACAAGCTCTTAAAGATAAAATGGACGGAAAGAAATAATCTCTTCATTCATTATATAATACTAAAGCCTTCAATTTATTTTGAAGGCTTTTTTTATTACTAGGAAATTAACTTTCAGTTTTAAAATTTTGCATTACCTTTGTTTACCAATTAAGTTTGGAATATATGAGTCAAAAAGTGTTACTTAATGCAATAGAGGTAAACATCATTCTTCATAGACTGGCTTGTCAATTAATTGAAAAACATAAAGACTTTACGAACACCGTATTAATCGGGATTCAGCCTAGAGGTAAATTTCTGGCTGAACGATTAACAAAAATGTTAAGAGAAGATTATCACATAAAAAATGTGCAATTTGGTCTCTTAGACATTACCTTTTTTAGAGACGATTTTCGTAGAGGTGAGAAACCTTTAGAAGCCAATACCACAGAAATTAACTTTATAGTTGAAGATAAAAACATTGTTTTTATTGACGATGTTTTATATACAGGAAGAAGTATAAGGTCGGCATTAACAGCCATTCAATCGTTTGGACGACCTCAGGAAATTGAACTTCTAACACTAATAGATAGACGTTTTAGCAGACACTTACCCATTCAGCCAGATTATAGAGGCAGACAAGTGGACGCTATAAATAATGAAAAAGTCAAAGTAAATTGGATTGAAAATGAAGGTGAAGACTCGGTTTACCTTATAAATTATTAAACTATGAGCGAATTAAGTGTCAACCACTTATTAGGAATAAAGTATCTGAACACTAAAGATATCGAGCTTATTTTTGAAACTGCCGATCACTTTAAAGAAGTGATTAACAGACCCATTAAAAAAGTACCTTCGCTAAGAGATATTACCATTGCTAATTTATTCTTTGAAAATTCAACAAGAACCAAACTCTCTTTTGAATTAGCAGAAAAAAGGCTCTCTGCAGATGTTATTAATTTTTCAGCATCACAATCTTCAGTAAAAAAAGGAGAAACCTTAATCGATACCGTAAATAACATCCTTTCTATGAAAGTGGATATGGTTGTTATGCGACATCCAAATCCAGGAGCTAGTGTCTTTTTATCACAACATGTTGGAGCAAGTATTATTAACGCAGGAGATGGAGCTCACGAACATCCTACACAAGCTTTATTGGATTCTTATTCTATTAGAGAACGATTGGGTGAAGTAAAAGGAAAAAATGTGGTCATTGTTGGTGATATCCTTCATAGTCGTGTGGCACTTTCAAATATCTATGCATTGAAGTTACAAGGTGCTAATGTCATGGTGTGTGGACCAAAAACCTTACTTCCAAAACACATAGATAAACTAGGAGTAAAAGTTGAAACCAACCTTCGTAAAGCATTGAATTGGTGTGATGTAGCAAATATGCTTCGTGTGCAAAACGAACGTATGGAGATTAGTTATTTTCCTTCTACAAGAGAATATACGCAACAGTTTGGAGTAAATAAAGCGTTGTTAGATTCGTTAGACAAAGAAATTACCATCATGCATCCAGGACCTATAAATCGTGGTGTAGAAATAACCAGTGATGTAGCAGACTCTAAACAAGCTATTATTTTAGATCAAGTTCAAAATGGTGTTGCTGTTAGAATGGCAGTTATTTATTTATTAGCTTCAAAAATTAAACAATAAAATATCAAATTATGATTATAGATAAAGATGGTAATATTACCATAATTACTCAAGAAAAAACATCTGTTGTCGAATTGGTAAAAAAATTAGATGTTATTTACAATCGTTATAAAAATGATAACATCATCGTTTCATTAACAAGTTTAAAACCTATTACTTTACAAGAGATTGTGGAATTTTTGCGACTCTCTAATACTCACAGAAAATCCAATCATTCGTTTGTTATTGTTTCAGATAAAGTGAATTTAGATGAGATGCCAGACGAGCTAGTTGTAGTTCCAACAGTCCAAGAAGCTTACGATATTGTAGAGATGGAAGAAATGGAACGCGATTTAGGGTTTTAAAATGTTAAGCTGTTTGTCGTTAAGTTGTTAAGTCGAAAATAATCTACGACAAAACGGTAAACGCTGAAACAACAAACAACATATGAAGTTAACAATCCTCGGTTGCCATAGTGCAACGCCACGTGTAAATACCAATCCAACATCACAAGTATTAGAAATTAATAATCATCTATTTTTAATAGATTGTGGCGAAGGTACTCAAGTGGAGTTACGCAGGAATAAAGTGAAGTTTAACCGAATTAAGCATATCTTTATTTCACATTTACACGGCGATCATTATTTTGGTTTAATCGGCCTCATTTCAACTTTTAGATTATTAACTCGGGAAACCGAATTGCATATATATGCACCTAAGGGTTTGAAAGAACTGGTAACACTTCAAATGAAATTAGCCAGTTCTTGGACTAATTACCTGCTTATTTTTCATGAATTGACATCAAAAGAATCGGAATTAATTTTTGAAGATGAAAAAGTAGAAGTACACACCATTCCTTTAGATCATAGAATTTACACAAACGGATTTTTATTCAAAGAAAAAGAAGGCGAACGTAAATTAGATATGAATGCTGTATTAAATGAAAATATTGATGTTGCTTATTATAATAAGCTGAAACAAGGTTTTGATGTCGAAAATAACCAAGGGGTATTAGTAAAAAACGAAACTGTTACAACACCACCAAATAAGTCGAAAAGCTATGCGTTTTGTAGTGATACTGCTTATAATGAAGATATGGTTAATGTAATTCAAGGAGTCACGGCTTTATATCATGAATCGACATTTTTAGAAAAACATGAAAAATTAGCCCAACCAACAAAGCACAGTACAGCTAAACAAGCTGCAAATATTGCAAAAAAAGCAGAGGTTGAAACTCTTATACTTGGACATTACTCGACACGTTACGACAACCTTTTAGAGTTTAAGACAGAAGCTCAAACTATTTTTGAGAATGTGGAATTAGCTGAAGATGGTAAATCGTTCACTTTTTAATTAAACTCTTTAAGATTAGACATCCAATGAATGGCTTCATCAAGAGAGTGACAACGTTTGACGCTGTTTTTAGAAAAATGTTTCTCTAAAGAGGCGTTCATATAATTAAAATCATTGTAAGCTACCACAGCACTTGCAACTATAAAATTATATTCTTTATAGAAATCTACCCATAGTTGTGGGTTTATCGAATAAGAATTTACTCTGTTTGAAATATATCCAATAATAAAGTTGTCACCATAATATTCGGCAACGGCCGAAATAACTTCTTGAATTTTATCCCAATCAAAATGAATACCTTCATTTAATTCTGAAATGATAAAATTGTCTAAAAAGAAGTAGGTGCCAAAAGAAAACTCTATTTTTGAGTGCTGAAGTTGGTTAAAATATTTACTATTTTCAAAATTCATTTAGGGAAATTATTTCTTAAATTTATATGAAATTGTTTACCTACAAAAGAAAAAATCATATAAAAACTCATATTTTATTGTAATGGATACAGATTTAGGAGGTTACAGAAAGTCTTATGAAAAGCATGAACTTTTATTAAAGGATACACCAGAAAACCCGTTGGAATTATTTCAAAAATGGTTTTTTGAAGTGGATAAATTCTTTCCCGAAATAGAAACTAATGCTATGACGGTTTCTACTTTTGGGTTAGACGGTTATCCAAAAAATAGAGTAGTGTTGCTTAAAAAATTTACGCATGAAGGCTTTATTTTTTACACCAATTATAATAGTGAAAAAGGAAGAGCCATTCAAAACAATCCAAATGTCTGTTTGTCTTTTTTTTGGCATGGAGCAGAACGACAAATTATTATAAAGGGTAAAGCCAAAAAGATTGCTAAAAATTTAAGTGATGGTTATTTTGAGTCAAGACCTCGAGGTAGCCAAATAGGAGCCATTGTTTCAAATCAAAGCGAAGTTATTGAGAGTAGAGATGCTTTAGAAGCAAAATTAGTTTCTCTTGAGAATGCATATGAAGGAAAAGAAATACCTAGACCATCATTTTGGGGAGGTTATATTGTAGAGCCTGTCGAGATAGAATTTTGGCAAGGAAGGCCTAACAGACTGCATGATAGAGTGAGATATTTACTGACTTCAGATTTTGATTGGGTTAAAAATCGTTTATCTCCATAATTTATCCGATTAAATACACTATTTTCTTTTTTTAAACTGCATTTCATCGATAAAATGTATAAAAAATCGATTAAAAGCACGTAGTTTGTCGATTTTAACATTTCTTTAACAGTTTTTTCTAATTAGGATTTTAAATTAGCAATACCAAATCTAAATTACCTAACAATGAAAAAGCCTACTTTACTACCAATTATGGTATTATTTGCTCTGTTTACATTTTCGTGTTCTACAGACAGCCTTGAAGAAACTACCAATAATGTTAATACTAATCTTGTTGTTCCTGAAACTAAAGTAATAGAAATTGAAATCGTTGAATTAATTAACGATTATAGAATTAGTATGGGGTTAAACCCTTTAAATAATATGTCAGTTATTAAGTCTCAAGCCTATACTCATACAGATTACATGATTGATCATGATAACGTTTCTCACGATAACTTTTATCAACGTAAAACTTATTTAATTAATAATGCAGGTGCTAATAAAGTTTCAGAAAATGTTGCTTATGGTTTTACATCTGCTGAGTCTGTAGTAAATGCTTGGTTAAATAGCGAAGGACATCGTGCAAATATTGAAGGAGATTATACAGATTTTGATATTTCTGCAGATCAGAATAGTGATGGAAAATGGTTTTACACAAACATTTTCGTAAAAAAATAAACAGTTTAGGGAGTAAAGTAAATAATATGTAAGCTATATTTATTTTGAATTTTTAACTATAACTAATTAATAGCAACAAAAAAGACCATTCTAATTCTAGAGTGGTCTTTTTTACTTTTACAACTTATTTTAGCTTGTTATAGTATTGTTAAGTATAAGACAAACAATAAAGACTTATTAAAAACCCTTTATTTCGATTATTAACGTTCTTTAGTAGAATTATAGATCAACGTTTTATTAATGTCCTAAGTTCGCTTAAAATAGGAAAGAATTTTATTTGTAATATTTTAAGTTTTAAATTTAAGTAAAAGACATATTCTTTTTATAAGTCTCATTTTTATTTAAAGAATACAAACTTATTAAGTTCATCCTTAGACACAACAATTTTAATTAGTCAAATAACTGTATTAGAAGTTTCTAAGATTTTTAGTAGAAGAAAAATGGAGTGAATTTGTATAATTCAAAAGCCACTCTAGATGAGTGGCTTTTAGGTAATAAGATCATTGTTAGGAAGGTTTAATATGTAAGCTATAGATATTAAAAATAACTAAACCTTATTACACTTTACTATATTTAATTAAGTTATATGAAATGTCTTAATTAATAAATTTTAATGTTTAATCTTCATTATCAGATAAGATAATAAATTTTGATCGTCTATTCTCCTGGTGCTCTTCTTCAGTACATTTTACACCATTTGAACATTGATTTACTAATTGGCTTTCTCCATATCCAATAGCACTTGTAATTCTATCTTGGGCTATGTTTCTAGAGAATAAATAATCTCTGGTAGATTTAGCTCTTCTATCTGAAAGCTTCATGTTATAGCTGTCAGTACCACGACTATCTGTATGAGATTCAATTTTAATAATCATTTTAGGGTGTTCACGCATCACAGAGACAATGTTCTCTAATTCGTAGGCTGCATCTGGTCTAATATCCCATTTATCAAAATTGAAGAAAATTGGATTTATAACAATTTCATTATCATTAATTAATGGTATCAAAAATAAATCTGCTTGATGCTCTTTTCCATGTTCGTCTGTTGTTTCTACTTTAGCAATGGCATCTTTATAATCTGGTTTACTACCTAAAATGGTGTATTTATTATTACAATCTGCTTCAAAAGTATACTCTCCTAATTCGTTAGTTGTCACTTCTTCAACAATTTTACCAGATTCATCTATTAACTGTACTTTTGTCAATGGTAAAGGATTTAAAGTTTTACTATCTCTAGCAATTCCTTTTATACTCTGTTTACATTCATAAATGTTAAACTGGTAAATGTCATCACTTCCTTTTCCATCTTGTCTATTAGATGAGAAGTAACCTATGTTCGTGTCTGAGTCTATTGCAAAGGCAAAATCGTCATAACCACTATTATAAGGAGCTCCAAGGTTTTCAGTCTCAGCATTTTCATCTTTAAGAATTTCAGATTTAAAAATGTCTAATAATCCTAAGTTTAAAAAACCATCTGATGAAAAATACAGGGTACTATCTTTTGCAACAAATGGGTAACTTTCTCGGCCTTCTGTATTAATTTTAGGACCTAAATTTGATACTTCTCCAATGGTTCCAGAATTGCTAATATCTACTTTATATATATCTGTTTGACCCAGACCACCTTCACGATCTGAAGTAAAATATAAAGTTTTGTTATCCGGACTTAAAGCTGGATGATAAGTTGAAAAATCATCGCTATTGATAGCTAGTTCTTCAATATTTGACCAGACACTATCCACTAATTTAGCTTTATATATTTTTAATTGTACAGTTCCTTGTTTATCCATTCTGGCCCTGTTTCTTTTACCCACGTTCATTCTAGAAAAGTACATGGTTTGACCATCTTTTGTCAATGCAGCATCAGCATAGTGTAAGTTGTCTCTATGGACACCTTCAAAAATTAATTTTTTTACATTTGAAATTTCTTTCTTACCATCTTTAGTCGTTATATCACCTTGATATAAGTCTAAAAATGGTTCGTTATTCCATTTGTATATATCATTTTTAGTGTCTCTTGAAGAGGCGAAATATATGGTGCTGTCATGCACTGTAGAGCCAAAATCTGAGTAGTTTGTATTTATAGATAAATTATCTACTTTCACATAAACCCCTTTAGTAGAAGCTAGTTTTTCATAAAGGTGTAGATTACTACTCTTAACATCTTCAACACGACTATCATTATTTTGTATTTCTTTAAATTTGGCTAACCAAACATCAGCTTCATCATAGTTTCCTAAACTACGTTGTGTTTGAATATATTTATAAATAAACTCTGGGCTAATTTTTTTGTCTTTCTCTAAAGCTTTAGCATACCAAACAGCAGCTTGTTTAGAGTCTGAATTGTTGTAATAACAATCTCCTAACCTAGTAAGTACGTGTACATTATCTTCGCCATTATTGACTGCTTCCTGATATAATTCAGCAGCTTTCATATAAGCATAGTTGTCAAAAAATTTGTCAGCAACTTTCTCTTGAGAAAATAGAAAAGTACTACTTAATGCAATTATTGTGAATATGACTTTTGTTTTCATGCTGTTATTTTTTAGAAGTATCTAGGTGATTTGATTCGTTTAGCTTTAAATAATTCGAACATGATTAAAATTTCATGTGTTCCACCAGTATAATCGTTTAGTTCTGAAAGTGGATATTCGTAAGCATACCCAATTCGAAATTGTTTTGAAACTTGAAAATCTGCAAGAGCTCCAAGAGCAGATGTGTTTTCGTTTATTCTGTATCCGCCACCAAGCCAGAATTTTTCATAGAATAAGAAATTTGCAGTGACATCATAAGATAGAGGAGCACCATTGGTAGCTTTAACTAGAAATGCGGGTTTTAATTTTGTGTTTTCACTTAATGTAAACACGTAACCACCTGTAAAATAATAGCTAACACGCTCTAAAGCAGCAATATCAGCATTGTTGCTATCTTTAGCATAATCAGTATTAAGTATTCTTGGAGCAGAAAGCCCTAAATACCACATTTGAGAATGCCAATATAAACCAGCTCCAATATTTGGGCTCCAACGGTCATCTACACCATAAATATTTGGATCTTGTCCTCCAGGATCTACAGCATTTCTATCTAAACTATAACTTGTAAAACCAGCTTTTAAACCAAATGCTAACTTCGTTTTTTCACCTGTTTGAATGGTGTATGAAAAATCTCCATATAAATAAGAAAAGCGTTCATCTCCTAATTTATCATTTATAAAAGACATCCCTAATCCAATCTTTTCATTTCTTAAAGGTGAATTGACGGAAAGTGTTTGAGTAATTGGACCTCCATCAAAGCCAACCCATTGACTTCTATGTAAGGCAACAACACTTAATGTCTCTCGACTTCCTGCATAAGCAGGGTTTATAGCGATGGTGTTATACATATATTGAGTGAATTGTGGTAATTGTTGTGCAATTCCGAACGTACAACTCAATAGTGCTAACGCAACTATATAATGTTTAGTAAGTTTCATAGGTTATAGTTTTATTTGGTTCCTAAGTAGATGTGTCCTGTGAAAGGTTTCAATCCACTATTTTTTAAAGTTACAATGTAATAATATGTTCCATTTGGTACTTTATCTGCATTACCTATTGAGGCTTTAGAAGCAGTTCCATTCCAATTGTTTTGATAGTTACTAGTCTCAAAAATCATAGCACCCCAACGGTTAAATATCTTAACATCAAAGACAAATCCACATTCTTCAATTCCTGAAATTTCAAAGAATTCATTCCATTGGTCACCATTTGGAGTTACAGCTTTTGAGATTGTAATATAATTTGGATCACATGGAGGAGCAGGTAATACAATACAGTCATCATTAATATTAAGATAAACTTCTGTTGTACTTAAACAGCCATTATCAGCAACTGTATAACTAAATACATAATCTCCTAATTCAACACCCAATGGATCAAAATCGCTTCCATTTAGGGTTGCATCTCCAGAAATAACGATCCAAGTTCCTGACATATCTGTACCATAATAGTAATCAAATAAATCAATAACTCCATCATCTGAACATCTACTATCATTTTCTTGAGTAACAGAATCAACGGTTGTTACATAAACAATCTGAGAAGCTGTTCCTATGTTACCACAAGAATCTGTAAACTCCCAAGTCCATATAATTTCATAATCGTTATTTGTTCCATCAAACGAATTATCTTCATTGAAGTCTGTTATTGTAACATCGTTTGTACAATCATCAAAAGTTAGTGTTGGTACTTCTGGTATGTCATCACAATTAACAAATACATCAGATAAGTCGTTTGTTACAACCGGAGCTGTAGTATCAGCAACCGTTATTATTTGAGATACTGATGAAGAATTATCACAAGCATCTGTGAATGTCCAAGTACGAGTAATGATTATGTTACAAGGATCCGTATTATCAGTTGTATCCACACCAGTAACAGTAATATCACCAGCACAATTATCAGCAGCTGTTAAATCACCAGCAGCAGGCACATCAGCGATACACTCGTAAGCAATATCAGCAGGCGCACTAGGAGCCACTGGAGCTGTAGTATCAGCAACCGTTATTATTTGAGATACTGATGAAGAATTATCACAAGCATCTGTGAATGTCCAAGTACGAGTAATGATTATGTTACAAGGATCCGTATTATCAGTTGTATCCACACCAGTAACAGTAATATCACCAGCACAATTATCAGCAGCTGTTAAATCACCAGCAGCAGGCACATCAGCGATACACTCGTAAGCAATATCAGCTGGCGCACTAGGAGCCACTGGAGCTGTAGTATCAGCTACCGTTATTATTTGAGATACTGATGAAGAGTTATCACAAGCATCTGTGAATGTCCAAGTACGAGTAATGATTATGTTACAAGGATCCGTATTATCAGTTGCATCCACACCAGTAACAGTAATATCACCAGCACAATTATCAGCAGCTGTTAAGTCACCAGCAGCAGGCACATCAGCGATACACTCGTAAGCAATATCAGCAGGCGCACTAGGAGCCACTGGAGCTGTAGTATCAGCAACCGTTATTATTTGAGATACTGATGAAGAGTTATCACAAGCATCTGTGAATGTCCAAGTACGAGTAATGATTATGTTA
>NZ_JBJFLO010000008.1:0-157120 GCF_045363175.1 Xanthomarina sp. GH4-25 | reverse complement strand
ACCTCTTACCATTCCGAACAGAGAAGTTAAGCCCATTAGCGCCGATGGTACTGCATTTGTGGAAGAGTAGGTCATCGCCTTTTTAGAATCCCGATTCATTTTTTTGAATCGGGATTTTTTTTTAAATATATTATGTAAGGTTCTTGGTTTTTTAAGACCAATTCATCAAATTTGATTATATTCGAAATATTAGATTTCTATATTTATAATAAATATTTATGAACCTTATTTTAAAAGCTAATTTATTATCACTAAAGAAATCTGAGGTTTTATTAGCTAGTATTACGGACGATATTTTAAAGAATAAGACTGTTTCTCCATATTATTCTAGTATTGGCTCTCATTTAAGACATATTCTTGATTTTTATGATTGTATATTAACTCCCAAAAATCAAATAATTGATTTAACTATAAGAACGAGAGATTTAGAGGTGGAAAACTGCTGTATTAAGGCTTTAAATTATTTCAATGAAATTATTAAAAAAATGGAGAGCATTGATGATGCAGATTTAGATAGAATAGTTTTTGTATCGGATGATTTAGGTTTAGGAAAAACAGACATAAACTATACTTTTTCTGGATTACTTTCACAAGCCAACAGTCATACGATTCATCATTATGCTATAATAAATTATATTTTAGAAGGGATAGGAATGCGTTTAGAAGATGATACTTTTGGGTATAACCCAACAACGCCAAAAATTAATACATTTTAATTAGAAGTTTTATGGAACATACTATCCATAATAGTTTTAAGACCAATAAACGCAAAATATATTGCAAGACTACATATCAATAATGAAAGAATTAAAAGCGGAATGTATAGTGGCTTTTCTTGATTACTAAAAGCCACATACATTAATGTTGGCCCAAGAAACATACATAGAAGAGAAAACCCCATTTTTTTTATTCCTTTAACAAGTATTTCTTTATTGGTTCTTTTTGTTTCCATCATTATACTTTTGAATTGCTTTTCTAACGTTTTTGTATTTATTTAAAAGTTGCTCTGCTTCTTTTTTTGATATATGTAATTCATTCATAATCATTTTTGTGCCTCTTTCAACTAGTTTATTATTGCTTAGTTGCATATCTACCATTTTATTGCCTTTTATATGACCTAATTTAATCATGACAGAAGTCGTTATCATATTGAGTACTAATTTCTGTGCTGTTCCAGCTTTCATTCTAGAGCTTCCAGTTACAAATTCTGGTCCAACAATAACTTCTATAGGATATTTAGCAGTATTAGATAATGGACTTTCACTATTGCAAGTAATGCAACCTGTTACAATGTGGTTTTGATTGCAGATATCTAAACCACTAATTACATATGGTGTTGTACCTGAAGCAGCAATACCAACTACCACATCTTTTGGATTGATTTTATAAGCTTGTAAATCTTCCCAGGCTTGTGTTTTAGAATCTTCAGCAAATTCTACAGCCTCTCTTATAGCAATATCGCCTCCAGCAATAAGACCAATTACTAAGTTGTGAGATACTCCAAATGTTGGAGGGCATTCAGAGGCATCAAGAATTCCTAACCGACCACTTGTACCTGCTCCAATATAAAATAAACGACCACCATTTTGAAGTTTTTCAACAATTTGATTCACTAATACTTCAATTTGAGGAATGGCTTTTTCTACGGCAAGAGGTACTGATTTATCTTCAGAATTAATATTAGTTAATAATTCTGAAACAGACATTTTTTCTAAATCATTGTAATTAGAATCTTGTTCTGTCGTTTTTATAAATTTCATAGAAGCAAAATTACTTATTTATTCCTAATGGAATAGATTAAATGTCAAGATTTATATTATTCTATAATGGTATAAGTAACTTCTGAAACTTCAGACAGTCTAAAATAGCCTAATGGATAATTATTAGAATTGGATGTATTGACGCAGTTTCCTCTTACAGTAGCTGGTTGGGTTCCGAATGGACCACCAGCATTATCTCCAGTTTGTTGTAATAGAATATACATGAATTCGTAAAACCGTTTTGAAACACCATAATTTCTAATAATTACGCTATCGTTGGGATTTAAATCTTCTTGAACATAATACCCAAAAATTAAATTTCCATTAACGAACTCATCTTTAAAAGTATCTAAGGTTTTAACTACAGGTATACTAGGTGTGTATTCGAAAAAATAATAATTTTCTTGATCAATAGGATCTATAAAATAAGCTTTAATTTCGGTATCCTCACCAGTTATACCACCTTCTAAATCTTGCTCTATATACTCAAATTCTGGTACAGCTAATAGAGTCTCAGTGCCAGTATAAGTTTCACCTTTATAGATAATAGTTAATTGATATTCTGCATTAATAACAGGATTGAACGTCGAATTTAAATAAATACCAGATTCTCCACCTTCTATAAAATTAAAGATGTTATTGTTTTCGTCTGTAATAAATACCTGAGCATTATTAGCTGGAGGAATTTCTTCATCGAAATAGGGTGCTGTGAGAGAGAGTTTAATAAATTGTTCGTTACCACTAGTTCCTTTATACCAATTTATAGATGCATCAATTACTAATTTTGGTTGAGAAGTCGGAACATCTACTTCGATAACATCTTCACAAGAAAGACAACCTAAAAATATAATAAGAAAATATAGAAGTTGTAGTTTCATAAGTTTAAAATTTAAAATTATAAGAAATAGATGGTACAATACCGAAAATTGATAGTTTTACAGCTTCATTTGTACTAGTATCTACGTTTTCTCTGAAAGAAATAGAGGCAGCGTTTCGTCTGTTATACACATTATATATCCCAAAAACCCATTCGCTTTGCCAGCCCTTTAATTTTTCTGGTTTTGGGACATAAGTGGCAGAAAAATCCAATCTATTATAGCTTGGTAATCGATATTCATTTCTTAATCCATAGTTGGGTACCGTGATACCATTATATTCGTATTGTGCATTAGGATAAGTAACTGGTTGTCCCGTTTGGAATAAAAAATTGACATTAAAACGCCATTTATTGTTAAGATCATAGCTCCCTGTGAAGGATATATCATGAGTTTTATCGTAAGCTGTGCTGTACCATTTACCATTATTAATTCCAGGTTCTTCAGGTGTTCTTCCTGGTGTTTGTTGTTCAGACTTTGATAATGTATAGGCTATCCAACCTTTAAATCGGCCTTCATTTTTTCTGAATAAAATCTCTAAGCCATATGCTTTTGCTTTGCCATTTAATATAACTTGTTCGATAGCATCATTTGCAATAAGATCAGCCCCATCAATATAATCGATTCTGTTTTTTATTTTTTTATAGAAAGTTTCTATTTCTAAAGAATAAGTATTGTCGTTAATATTTTTAAAATAACCTAAAGCTACTTGATCTAGAATTTGAGGTTTTACATATTTACCACTGGGAGTCCAAATATCTAATGGAGTAGGTGAGCTTGTATTTGATAACAAGTGAAGAAATTGACTCATTCGGTTGTAACTAGCTTTGATAGACGTATTATAATTAAGCTCATAAGCCAAAGCTACTCTAGGCTCAAAATTCCCAAAAGATTTAATTATATCGCTTCGTTTAAAAGTTTCGGTTCCAATAGGATCTGCTTTTTCATAGATTTGAAGTTCTTGATTATAAAGTACAGCTTGATTGTTTTTGTATATATTTAATTCTTCTTGGCCCAATCGTAAAAACGAACTATACCTTAAGCCATAAGAAGCCATGAGCTTTTCGGTTAATTTATGTTCTACATCAATATAAATGGCATTTTCAAAAGCGTACTTATCTATTAATTTGTCGGCATTAATTCCTGAATTTTCTCCTGAGGGTTTAATTTCTCCTGGGTTAAATTTATGATAGATGCTATTGAAACCATATTGAAGTTTAATGTTTTCGCTTACATAATGTTTAAAATCATATTTTAAATTGAAATTTCTAATACCAGAATCCCAGTTAAATCCTATAAAATCTAAGTTCAATCCATAGTAATAATCAGAGTAGATTAAAGACAGATTAGAAAATAGTTTATTAGAAAACAAGTGATTCCATCTAAAATTCAAGACAGAATTTCCATAGGTGTTTTTAAAACTTTCATCGAAACTAAACACATCTCTCCCAAAATAGCCTGAGATATATACATTATTTTTTTGATTAAGTTTATAGCTAATCTTGGTGTTTAGATCGTAGAAATATGCTTTATTCTCGATGTCGAATAAAGGTAAAAATAAATGTGCATAAGTTGCTCTACCACCCAAAAGAAACGAACCTTTTCCTTTGGTAATAGGTCCTTCGGCTAAAAGACGGCTAGAAATTAATCCAATGCCACCATTTACATGAAATTCATTACTGTTTCCTTCTTTTTGATAAATATCTAAAACAGATGAAACTCGTCCTCCATATCGTGCTGGAATTCCTCCTTTATATAATTTTAAATCTTTAATTGCATCTGGATTAAAAACAGAAAACAAGCCAAAGAGGTGAGAAGAATTATAAATTGTTGCTTCGTCTAATAATATCAAATTTTGGTCTGCTGCACCTCCACGAACATTAAACCCAGATGCACCTTCACCAGCATTTGTTACTCCTGGCAATAATGTAATAGCTCTAATAACATCAGCTTCACCTAAAACAACTGGAATTTGCTTAATAGTATTTGATGTTAATGAATTCATACTCATTTGTGGTTTGCGAATATTGAGTCTTTCAACATTTTTTTCAATAACCACTTCATTAAGGCTCTCTATAGCTTCTTCCAGACTAACATTTTTAGTAAGATCTTCATTTAAACTTATAGTTTCAGAAATATCTTTAAATCCTAAATAACTAATTACAATATTATATGTGCCTTTTGGAAGTGTTAAGGAGTAGAATCCATACTCATTAGTAGTTGCACCAGTATTTAATTCAGGGAATAAAATATTAACACCAATAAGTGTTTCGTTGCTTTTTTTGTCTGAAACAATACCACTTAACGTTACTTTATCTTGTGAATAGACCCAATTTATATTTAAACATATAACAAGAATTAAATAGATAAAACGTAAGTTCATGAAGATTGGTAATTTTAATAAATCTATAAAAAAAAAGCTCCTAAGAAGGAGCTTTTAACATAATCTTTATAATTATTTAATGGAATCTAAGATGTTGTTTAGCGTAATACTTGGACGCATAACCATATTTGTTAATTGAGTGTCAGGTTCGTAATAACCACCAATATTTGTAGGTTGTCCTTGTACTTCGTTTAACTCCTTAATAATGAGCTCTTCATTTTTTGAAAAGGTTGTTGCTATTGGTATAAATAGTTTTTGAATATCCTTGTCTTTTGACTGATTTGCTAAAGCTTCTGCCCAATACATGGCTAAATAAAAATGACTTCCTCTATTATCTAATTCACCAACTTTTCTTGAAGGTCCTTTTTTATTATCCAATAATTTTTCGGTAGCCAAATCTAAGGCGTCCGCCAATATTTGTGCTTTAGGATTATTAGCTACTTCGGCTAAATGTTCTAGAGAAACAGCTAATGCTAAAAATTCTCCTAAAGAATCCCAACGTAAATGGTTTTCTTCAAGTAATTGTTGAACGTGTTTTGGGGCAGAGCCACCAGCTCCAGTTTCAAATAAACCTCCACCGTTCATTAAAGGAACAATAGATAACATTTTAGCACTTGTTCCTAATTCTAAAATAGGGAACAGGTCGGTTAAATAATCTCTTAATACGTTCCCAGAAACAGATATAGTGTCCTTACCATCTTTAACTCTTTCAAGAGTAAATATTGTTGCTTTAAGAGGAGATAAAATTCTAATATCTAAACCAGTTGTATCGTGATCTTTTAAATATTGATTTACTTTTTTAATTAATTCGGCATCGTGAGCTCTGTTTTCATCCAACCAGAAAACGGCAGGAGTTTGAGAAGCTCTAGCTCTTGTTACAGCTAATTTTACCCAATCTTGAATTGGAGCGTCTTTTACTTGACACATACGCCAAATATCTCCAGTCTCTACTTGGTGCTCAATTAAAGTTGTTCCAGAAGCATCGATTACGCTTACTGTTCCATTGGCTTGTATTTCGAATGTTTTATCATGAGAGCCATATTCTTCGGCTTTTTGGGCCATTAAGCCTACGTTTGGTACTGTACCCATTGTTGTTGGGTCGAAAGCTCCATGTTCTTTACAAAAAGCGATAGTTGCTGTATAAATACCTGCATAGCTACTATCTGGAATTACAGCTTTTGTGTCTTGTTGTTTTCCTTCGGCATTCCACATTTGTCCAGATGTTCTTATCATGGCTGGCATGGAAGCATCTATAATCACATCGCTTGGTACATGAAGGTTGGTAATGCCTTTATCGCTATTTACCATAGCTAAAGCTGGTCCATTTTTGTATGCAGAAGCAATATCTTGCTCTATTTCTTTGCGTTTGGCTTCAGGTAATTCTTGAAGTTTTTCTAAAAGATTTCCAAATCCATTGTTAACATCTACGCCTATATTTTCGAAAGTAGCTTCATGTTTTGTGAATAATTCTTTAAAAAACACTCTTACGGCATGACCAAAAATAATTGGATCGCTAACCTTCATCATGGTTGCTTTCATGTGTAATGAAAAAAGCACGTCTTTATTTTTAGCGTCATTTACTTGGGCTTCTAAAAACGTAATTAGAGCTTTTTTACTCAATACGGTTGCATCAATTATTTCTCCTTTTAGTAGGTCTAAATTACTTTTTAGAGTTTCAATTTCACCATTATTTCCTTTAAACTGAATAGTAACTGATGTAGCCTTATCTAAAGTCACCGATTTTTCGTTATGTGCAAAATCGCCTTCACTCATTGTTGCGACATGTGTTTTAGAATCTTTGCTCCAAGCTCCCATAGAATGAGGATTTTTCTTTGCGTAATTTTTTACAGCTTTTGGAGCACGTCTGTCTGAATTTCCCTCACGTAATACTGGATTAACAGCCGATCCTTTAATTTTATCGTAGCGAGATTTGATGTCTTTTTCAGAATCTGTTTGAGGTTCATCAGGATAGGTTGGCAACTTATATCCTTTAGCTTGTAATTCTTCAATAGCATCTTTTAATTGAGGTATAGATGCGCTTATATTTGGAAGCTTAATAATATTTGCCTCGGGTTTTTTAACAAGTTCTCCAAGTAATACTAAATCGTCACTTACTTTCTGATTTTCATTTAAAAAATCAGGAAAAACAGCTAAAATTCTATTAGCTAATGAAATATCTTTTGTTTCTACAGTAACTCCAGTTGGTTTTGTAAAGGCTTTAACAATTGGTAAAAATGAATTGGTTGCTAAAGCAGGAGCTTCATCCGTTTTTGTATAAATAATTGTAGATGTATCTGACATAAGGTTAATTAGTTTAATTTAATTGAAGAGCTTGTTTTTTTAAGCCTTGCAAATATATGAATTTTCAAACAGTATTTAGTGAAGATACTCTTAAACACACCTATTTTATGAAGTTGACAAATAATTAAATTACTTATTGATAATTTGATTATTCTATGTCCAGATTATAAGATTCTAATAATCCTAAAGCACCTTCTTTTGAGAATTTTGCTTGTTTCAGCCTATTTATTTCAGGATTTATGTAGAAATTAAATGAAGTTCTAAAATCTGCTTTTTCTAAATTTGAATTATTAAAAACACTTTGGAATAAATTACAGTTTATAAATTTAGCTTGATTAAAATTAGCTTCAGAAAAATCGATGTTTTCTAGAATACAGTTATCAAATACTGTTTTAGTTCCATTGCATTTATAGAATGAAGAAAAACTTAAATTAGATTGATTAAAAGTAAACGACATCAAAAAGTGATTACAATCGTTAAAAGGAATGCCAAGTAATTTACAATCTGTGAAAACTGCTTCTTTAAATGTTGTATTTCTAACTTTTACACCACTTAAGTTACAGTTTATAAATTCACATTCTATAAACGTAATGTCAGAAAGAAATGTTTCAGAAAAATTGCAACCTATAAAGGTACAGGTATCATATTCTGCTTTTTGAAACTCTTCTTTAGTAAAATCAATTTTTTTAAAATCTTGTTCTATTATTAAAAGTAGACTCATGGCGTTTAAGTATCTTTTTTTACATCAAAGATAAGGAGGTTTCTATAAAACAAAAGCCATATCACAATAGACCGAAATCTATATCTGATATGGCTTTCTTTGAGATAGTATCACATGATTTAATTTAGCATTGCTACTAAATAGCATAAAATTTTTATTTACACATTTCAATTCAAGTGTCACTATTTCAAAAGAAACATTCTTTGGTGCAATTTTCAAAATGTATTGATCTGTTGCTAAATGTTTCTAGTTTAATTGCTTTTCTTGATGATTTACTTATTGTACGTCGTTTTCACAATTTACATCTTGTAAAACATTGTTTCTTATTCTAGTATTTGTTTTCACATATACTATTTTTTGAAACTTTCCACCATTCCAGTTATTGTCTGCTAAGCATGCAACACTTATTAAGGCTTCATGATCTCTTGGTTAAACACGCATACACCTGCCACCTTGAAATCTCAAAAAACAATTATTTTAAAGAACGTATCTTTAAAAGAGTCTATAACTAATTCATTTACATGAAACCAACTGACGTTGTTTATAAATTCTTATACTAAGATAAGATAATAAGGGTTAAAAATCAAGACATTTAACATATTAGATATCAACATTTTATAAACTGAAGTTATTAACTTTTGTTAATAAAAAAAGCCCTGTAATTACAGGGCTTTTCAATGTTATTAAACGTTTATTAACGTTTCATACTTTCTTTAATTCTTGCTTTTTTACCAGTAAGACCTCTGAAGTAATAGATACGAGCTCTACGAACGCTACCTTTTTTGTTCACTTCAATTTTTTGTAAAGCTGGCATGTTTACAGGTATAATACGTTCTACACCTATAATTCCAGACATTTTTCTAATGGTAAATGTTTCAGAAGCTCCAGAGCCTCTTTTTTGAATAACTACACCTCTAAAAAATTGAGTACGAACTTTTTCTCCTTCTCTAATTTCGTAGTAAACTGTAATTGTGTCTCCAGCGCTAAACTCTGGAAAATCTTTTTTTGTTACAAATTCGTCTTGTACAAATTTTAATAAAGATTCCATATCTTTAAATTTTATTATAATTAATTCGAAACAACATTCACGATTCTCGCCAGAGGTTAACCCGAAATTGGGTGCAAATATAGGTAAAAAGTTATAAGTTATAAGTAAAAAGTAAAAAGTTTTTTAGCACTTATTTTGTTTACTTGTTCTCGATACGATGCTATGCAACACTCGAAATGACGAATCGATTAAAATTTAATCATCTAACAAATCGGGACGTCTGTTTTTAGTGTTTTCATAGGCTTTTTCTTCTCGCCATTTTTCTATTTCTGGAAAATTGCCACTAAATAAAACCTCTGGAACCTGCCATCCTTTATAGTCTCTTGGACGTGTATAAATAGGAGGAGCTAGTAAATTATCTTGAAAAGAGTCTGTTAAAGCTGATGTTTCATTACCTAAAACACCAGGAATTAACCTAATAACTGAGTCGCATAAAACAGCAGCTCCAAGTTCACCTCCAGAAAGTACGTAATCTCCAATAGAAATTTCTCGTGTGATAAATTGATCTCGAACACGTTGGTCTACACCTTTATAATGTCCACAAAGAATAATAATATTTTCTTTTAATGATAACTGATTGGCAATACCTTGATTTAAAGTTTCACCATCTGGAGTCATGTAAATGACTTCGTCGTAATGGCGTTCAGATTTTAATTTGCTAATACACTTATCTATGGGCTCAACCATCATCACCATACCAGCGCCACCACCAAATTGGTAATCGTCTATAGTTTTATGATTGTCTGTAGTGAAATCACGTAGATTATGAAAATGGACTTCCACCAATCCAGCATCAATAGCTCTTTTGAGAATAGAAGCTTCAAACGGACTTTTAAGTAATTCTGGTAAAACGGTTATAATATCGATACGCATAACATGACTTTAGAACTGCAAATATACTTGAAATGTTTTATGAATTTTTTGGTTTGGGTTGGGAAGTTTCGTTTTGAAATTAATTCGTTTATTTATTTAACAAAGCCAAGTTATTTGTTCGACCAAAAAAAATGCAAGTCGGTATCTTTTTTAAAACCCAAGCGTTGGTATAAATGTTGTGCTGGATTATCTGGTGCTGTTTGTATAGCCAATCCTTTTAATTGATTTTTTTTACAGAAATTTTTAGCTTTATTTATTAATGCTTCTCCAATACCTTTTCCACGATAATTTTCATCTACAAATAAATCGTTTAGTAAATATATGGCTTCCATAGATACAGAAGAAAACAAAGGATATAATTGGGTGAAGCCAATTGCTTTATTTTCTATATAAGCTATATAAATCAGGGAGTCTTTATTCTTTAACCTTTCAAATAAAAAGTGCTTGGCAGCTTTTAAATCTGAAGGTTGCTCATAAAACACACGATATCCATCGAATAATGGCGTTAGTTGATCTAAGTGTTCTATGTGTGCTTTAATTATAGTCATAAAAAAATCTGTAAACGTGAATTTACAGATTTTTAATATATCTAAAGGGAAAATAAGTTGTTAATTCCCTTTTTGTTTGTTTAATTCGTCTTGTAATTGGCGTCTTACTTTTTGTTCTCTTTCTAATGCCGTTTTTCTATGTTCATCGAATTCTTCTTCAATTTCTTCAAGAGTAATTTTTGCTTCTTTCGTTATTAATTGACTGTTTTTAAATTTATAAATAAAGAATATCAAGAACACTAATAATCCACCAATTATCGACCACATTAATATATTATAGCTTGTTTTGCTCATTTGTAAACCAAACAAGGACATATTATTCTTTTCGTCAGTAGTCTTGTCTAATGTGGCTTGAGTTGTTGATAGGCTGGTTTTTAAACCTGTAATCTCTTTAGCTTGAGCTTCAACTACAGCTTGTGTATCTGCTAAGTTTTTACGAAACGTGTTTAATGAGTCGTTTGTATGTGCTTGCAAGGTTGTTAGCATGCTACGCTTAACAGCTTCATACATAGAGCCGTTGGTGCCTCTAAAATCACCTGATTTTTTAAGGACATATTCAAATTGATTATTGATGGTACTGTTGTTTAAAGATAATTCATCTTCTTCATTTGAAGATTCAGTTTGGGCATGTAAGGTGTTGAAACCGTATAACATACATACGGTAATAGCGAAAATTTTAAACGTATTCATTAGGCTTTGTTGAGTTTTGTGTTTACGAAAATAATAAATTATGTTAAGTATCAATTGAAATTAATTAAAAAGCCTCACGAAAGTGAGGCTTTTGTATATACGAATGAAATATTCGTTTTAGATGTTTTATATATTAATAATATGTAAAACGTCTTACTTTAGCTATGTATTTTGCAAGTCTAATAACTTGATGGCTGTAACCATACTCATTATCATACCAAATATAAAGTAAGGCATTTTTACCATCTTTTCTAACTATGGTTGCTTTACTATCGTAAATGGAAGGTGCAGAGCTTCCAACAATATCGCTAGATACAAGCTCGTCGCTCATTTCATATTTAATTTGCTCAACTAGGTCTCCCTCAAGAGCATATTTTTTTATGATTTCATTTATTCCTTCAACCGAAGTTTCTTTTTCTAATTCTAAACTTAAAATAGCTAAGGAGCCATTTGGAACAGGAACTCGAATTGCGTTTGATGTTAGTTTTCCTTCTAATGCTGGTAACGCTTTTGCAACAGCACTTCCAGCTCCAGTTTCAGTAATAACCATGTTTAATGCAGCTGCACGTCCACGACGGTATTTTTTATGAAAATTATCAACTAAATTCTGGTCGTTTGTGTATGCGTGAATGGTTTCAAGGTGTCCACTTTTTACACCAAGAGAATCTTCAACAGCTTTTAAAATAGGCGTAATAGCATTAGTTGTACAAGAAGCAGCAGAAAAGATGTCTATCTTATCTGGGTTGTTTTCCAATTGATTTACACCATGAACAATATTAGGAACACCTTTTCCTGGAGCAGTTAATAATACTTTATCAACTCCTTTTGAAGCTAAGTGTCTGCTTAAGGCTTCTTTGTCTCTAAAAGCTCCTGTGTTATCAATAACCAAAGCATGGTTAATACCATAAACGGTATAATCGATATCTTCTGGATTGTTAGCCGAAATAATATTTACAGTTGTACCATTAATGATTAATGCACTGTTTTTTAAGTCTGCTACTACAGTTCCAGAGAAATCTCCATGAACAGAGTCATTTCTTAATAAAGAAGCTCTTTTTTCAAGAACCGTTTGATCAATAGTACCACGAGTTACAATGGCTCTTAAACGTAACTGACTTCCTTTTCCGGTACGAGTCATTAACTCTCTAGCAACTAATCGTCCAATTCTACCAAAACCATAAAGAACAACATCTTTAGGTTTAATAGCTTCATCTTTATTAGCATCTTTTAATTTATCGGCAACAAATGCTAATGCATTGTTGAATTTTTTCTCTTCTAAATGATATTCGTATGTTAATTTACCAATATCTAATTTTGCAGGAGGCAAGTCTAATGTTTGGATGGCTTGCGCAATTTCTACTGAATCAAAGATGGAAATAGGCTTTTGTACAAACTCGCCTGCATATTCATGTAAGTTTAGTATTTGGCTTACATTTCTATCAATTAATTGGTTTCTAAAAAGAACCAGTTCAATAGACTTGTCGTACCATAGGTCGCTTACAATTTTAATAAATTCTACAGTTGCTTTTCTTCTGTCTGCTTGAAAAGCTAGTTCGCTTTCATAAGTCTCGTTAAAACTCATTGGATATAATGTTTAGTGTGTTGTTAATATTTTTCAATTCGGTATAAAGCCTCCTTGAATTTGGTTGCAAAAATAAGATATTTATGTTGTATTTATTGCCATTTTTATAAAATAAAAATCCTTCAGATTTTTCTGAAGGATTGAGTGTCTTTTTCTTAGCAAAATTATTTAAAATTATAGCGTTCAACTTCTCCATTTGAGTTAATGAGTTCAATTCTCATTGGTTCGTAAGGCGATTTGTTTTTAATTATTTCTTGAACGTCTTCTATGTTATTAACCTTTATATTATTGATTGCTGTAACAATATTGCCTTCATCAACGCCATTTGCTCTTAAATATTTTGAATAGTTTTCACCTAACCTAGAAATTTTAACACCATTAGAAACCTTATATTTTTTAAGATCTTCTTTTGATGCATTTTTCACCATCCCAAATTGAGGAATGGTAAAAGTTTGATTTCTAGTTAATGTCACTGGAATTTCTTTAACAGAACCATCTCTAAGTATACTAACATTCACAACATCGTCTGGTCGTTTGGTGCTTAAATATCCAGACAAGTCTGAAAATTTGGAGATTTTAACATGATCGATTTTTTTTATAATATCACCAGACTCTAATCCTGCTATTTCAGCTCCTGAATTTTCTTCTACAGAATCTATGTAAAACCCTTCGGTTTCATTGAGGCTTAATTTTTCAGCAGATCCACTGTTTAAAGCACCACCAGTAACTCCTAAAATCCCATTTTGTACGTTACCATATTCAATAATATCTTGAACAACTTTTCTTGCAATATTACTTGGAACTGCAAATGAGTACCCAATGTAAGATCCCGTTTGAGATGATATAGCTGTGTTAATTCCAATTAAATCGCCATTAGAATTTACTAATGCGCCACCAGAATTCCCTGGGTTTACTGCAGCATCAGTCTGAATAAAAGATTGGGTGTTTCTACCAGATAAATCTCTAGATTTAGCACTAATAATTCCGGCTGTTACTGTAGATGTTAAATTAAAGGGATTGCCAACAGCTAAAACCCATTCACCAATTTTTGCTTGATCGCTATCTCCAAAAGTAGTAAACGGTAAATCTTCATCAGCTTCAATTTTTAATAAGGCAATATCGGTTTTGTCGTCCGTCCCAATAATTTCAGCATTATAAGTTCGATTATCGTTTAAAGTAACAGACAATTCTCTTGAACCATCAATAACATGGTTGTTAGTAATAATATAGCCGTCAGGTGAAATGATAACGCCAGAACCAGTTCCTACTTGATAACGCTGTGGAGACCTTCCGTAAAACAAATCTTCAAAGGTCATTTGCCTAGAATTTCCCAATGTGGTATTTTTAACATGGACCACAGTATGAACTGTTTTTTCAGCAGCCTTAGCAAAACTAATACTGTTTTCTGGAATATAACTTGTGTTCGTTGTATTGCTTACAGGAATTGCGAATGGCAGTCCATCTGTTTGGGACGTTTGAACAGTTTGGTTGTTCTCAATAAAAATTTTGTAGGCAGATAATGTAATAACTCCACCTAACACAGAAACTAAAACTAAAGTTAAAATCTTCTTCATAATTTATTAGGTATAAATGATTTGTAAATTAATAACGATTAAAATTAATTTTTTATTGAATAGCCTCTTAATTTTTAACGATTTTTAACGCTTGTTTTAACGCCTATTTAACATGACATAAACCATGTATAATTCTTATATTTGTCTGCCTATGGAATTCACATTTTATAAATATCAAGGAACAGGAAACGATTTTGTCATGATAGATAACCGTCAGCAGGTTTTTGATAAAACCAACACAAATCTAGTTGCCAAACTTTGCGACAGACGTTTTGGCGTGGGTGCAGATGGGCTTATTTTATTAGAAAACCATTCGAAATTAGATTTTAAAATGGTCTATTTTAATGCAGATGGAAACGAAAGCACCATGTGTGGAAATGGCGGACGTTGTATTGTTGCTTTTGCTAAGCAATTAGGAATTATTGAGAATCAAGCTACTTTTGAGGCTATCGATGGTTTGCATCAAGCCATAATAGAACATGAGGTTATTAAGCTTCAAATGCAAGATGTTGATTTGGTTGAAAATTATCAGCAACATCAATTTTTAGATACTGGCTCACCACATCATGTGCAATTAGAAACTAATTTAAAAGCATTAGCAATTAAAGAGGTCGGTTCAAAAATTCGTTATGGACACCCCTATAATGAAGCTGGAGTTAATGTGAATTTTGTAAAAAAACTTTCGAGTGATAGTTTTCAGGTACGAACTTACGAACGTGGCGTAGAAGACGAAACCTTATCTTGTGGAACAGGAGTTACTGCCGTGGCATTAGCCATGTTTGAAACCGGTGAGACTTTAAGCCATTTGGTAAACCTTGAAACAGAAGGTGGAAAACTGCAAGTGTCTTTTGAAAAACATGATAATATGTATAAAAATATTTGGCTTATTGGACCAGCAACTTATGTTTTTAATGGAACTATTTTATGCTAACACTAAAAGGAGAACATATCTATTTGCGTGCTCTAGAACCAGAAGATTTAGAGTTTATCCATGCTATTGAAAACGACGAATCAATTTGGGAATTAAGTGGTACAGAAACGCCATATTCTAAGTTTTTAATCAAGCAATATCTTGAAAATTCACATAAAGATATTTACGAAGTTAAACAATTACGTTTAGTAATTTCAAATTATAGCAACATAGCACTTGGTATGATAGACTTGTTTGATTTTGATTTTAAAAACCGGAAGGCTGGTGTTGGAATTCTAATTAAAGAGACCAAAGAAAGACAAAAAGGAATTGGTAATGAAGCTCTAGGTTTGCTTATTGATTATTGTAAATCTCATTTAAACCTACATCAATTGTATTGTAATATTTCAGAAGAAAATGATGCAAGTTTAAAGCTATTTTCAAAACATGGATTTCAAATTATAGGATTAAAAAAAGATTGGAACTATGTAGATGGTTCCTATAAAAACGAATATTTACTTCAACATATAAATTAATGTATTTTAAAAAAATTCTACTCGCCATTCTTTTAATCGGATTAGTTATTGCTGGTCTATTTGCAAACTATGTTTATCGCGTTATGTTGGTGGATAATACAGCTTTTAACAACGAACAGGCATTTATTTATGTGCCAACTGGAGCTACTTATTCTGATGTAAGAGAGCAATTAATGCCCTTGTTGAAAGACATTGAAAAGTTTGATGCTCTAGCTAAACAAAAAAAATACATATCTAATATTAAAGCTGGTCGCTATGCTATTAAAAAAGGAATGAACAATAACGATATTATTAATTCAATAAGAAGTAAGAACCTACCAATAAAACTAGCTTTTAATAATCAACCAAATCTAACAGCATTGGCTGGAAGAGTGTCTATGCAAATTGAAGCTGATAGCCTGAAATTGGTTGAGGTTATGAATGATGAATCATTTCTTACTAAGAAATCTTTTACAAAAGCAACAGCATTAGGTATGTATATCCCTAATAGTTATGAGTTTTTTTGGAATACTTCAGCCAAACAATTTCGTGATAAAATGTTAACAGAATACAACCGTTTTTGGAATGACAGCAGAAAAGCCAAAGCCAAAGCAATTGGGTTAACAGAAGAGGAGGTCATGACGTTAGCTTCTATAGTTCATGAAGAATCTAAACAGGCTGTTGAACAACCTAGAATAGCAGGTGTTTATTTAAACAGGTTACGAATAGGTATGCCTTTGCAAGCAGATCCAACCTTAAAATTTGCTGCCTACCAATTACCAGAATATAAGGGAACTGTGATTAAGCGTGTTTTGAACATTCATAAAGAAATCAATTCACCTTATAACACTTATATGTATGCAGGTCTGCCTCCAGGATTAATTACTATGCCAGATATTTCAGCTATTGATGCTGTACTAAACCCTGAAACACATCAATATCTTTATTTTGCTGCAGACGCAACAAAATTAGGGTATCATAAATTTGCTAAAACACTTAGTCAGCATAATGCAAATGCTAGGGAGTATCAAAGGTATTTGTCGTCTCAAGGCATTAAGAAATAGGCTTTTGAAAAGACTCTTTAAGCATATCGTTTTAGCATGTTTAATAACAGGAACTTCTTTTTCGCAAAGTCAACTAAACACTTTTCTTAAGCCAAGCGATTCTTTAAATAAGTCAAGACGAAATACTGTAGTCATTTCTGAAGCTTCTATTGCTACTCTTACTTTAGTTGGATTAAACCAACTTTGGTATGCAGATTACCCTAAATCCAAGTTTCATACATTAAATGATAATAACGAATGGTTGCAAATGGATAAGCTTGGACATGTATACTCATCCTATCAACTAGGTAGGATAGGAGCTAACATGTTAGCTTGGAGTGGTGTTAGTAAAAAAGACCAACTTATTTATGGTTCTACCATTGGAGTTGCTTTTTTAACAGTTGTAGAGGTTTTTGATGGGTATTCTGAAGAATGGGGTTTTTCGTGGGGAGATATGGCAGCGAATGTTACTGGTGCAGGATTGTATGTAGGTCAAGAATTACTTTGGGATGAACAGCGCTTTACTTTAAAATATTCTTTTCATAGAACAGATTATGCGCAGCAAAACCCTGATAAATTAGGGAATGGTTTTTCAGAAGAATTTTTAAAGGATTACAACGGACAAACCTATTGGTTGAGCTTTAACATCCATTCATTTTTTAAAGACAGCAAGATCCCAACATGGTTGAATGTCGCTTTAGGTTATGGAGCAGATGGTATGATTTCTGGCACGAATACTAATGGAAACGAAGCTAAAACATATCAAAGTCCATACAGACAATATTACTTTAGTTTGGATGTGGATTTAACAAGAATTAAAACAAATTCTCATGTTTTAAGAACGATTTTTGACGTTTTGAACGTGATAAAAGTGCCTTTTCCAGCCTTGGAGTTCAACGGAGAAAATGGCATAAAGCTACATGGAATCTACTTTTAAAAGCACTTAATCGATTAAGTTTCAGATATTAAAAAAAAGCCTTATATTTGCATGCTGAAATTTTCAAGTAATTATCACATAGATTTTTACTGAAGAAATTTAAAAATATGATAAAAAATATTGGAAGTTACTTAGCGTTATCACTTACAATATGTTTCTTATTGTTTGGGTCGATTTATATGAATAAATCGGTTAAAGAAAAAAACTATACATCTCCAAGATATGCAGCTAATATTGCAAATCATGGCGAGGTAATTAAAGACAACTTATTTCCTGTTCACGAACCACAACCTATTTATTCACCTACTTTAGGTAAAACTCTAGTTGGCTTTAAAGAAGCTCTAGGTTTTAAAGAGTCTGGTGGTGATTATTTTACAGTGAATACTTTTGGTTACTTAGGAAAGTACCAATTTGGTAAAGAAACATTGAAAATGATTGGAATTTATAATCCAGTTCATTTTTTGAAAAATCCAGAATTGCAAGAAAAAGCGTTTATTGCAAACGCAGAACGTAACAAGTGGATTTTAAGAAAAGATATTAAGCGTTTTTCAGGAAAAGTGATAAATGGTACTAAAATTACCGAATCAGGTATTTTAGCAGCAGCACATTTAGCAGGAGCAGGTAACGTAAAAAAATATCTAAGAAGCTATGGTGAGTTTGGATTCTCTGATGCTTATGGAACATCTATTTCATATTATATTAAAAAGTTTTCAGGTTACGATACCTCTAAAATTAAACCAAATAGAAAAGCTAAAGTGAAACATACGGCATAATTAGCTATTCTTTATGAATAATAAATAGCGTAGGTCTTTTATGAAGGTCTACGCTATTTTTTTTCCAGTCGTTTACTGTTTGTGTTTTTATATATTCAGTAGACATTGTAATGTCGCAAGCGACACAAACCAAAGTATGTTCGTTTAAAGTAGCACAAATATCCTCTAGTAGTTTGTTATTTCTATAAGGAGTTTCTATAAAGGCTTGAGTTTGATTTTGACTAAAGGATAGTTGCTCGAGACGTTTTAATTCTTTTTTCCTTTCAGATTTTTCAATTGGCAAATAGCCATTAAAAGCAAAACTTTGACCATTCATACCAGAACTCATAATAGCCATAATAATGGAAGAAGGTCCTACTAAAGGAACTACTTGAATGTTTTTTTTATGTGCTATTTTTACAACATCTGCACCAGGATCTGCAACAGCAGGACACCCAGCTTCAGAAAGTAAACCTACATTTTTCCCTTGTAAACAAGGGTTTAAAAATGAAGGAATTTCGGTTGTATCTGTAAACTTGTTTAAATGAAACATGTGTAATGCAGACTGTCTTTTACTTGGTTTTATTTTCTTAATAAAACGTCTGGCAGTTTTTTCATTTTCAACAATATATATATCTATTTGTTCAATGATTTTCTTTACAGAAATAGGTAATACTTCTAAAGGCTCTGTGTCTCCAAGAGTAGTAGGAATTAGATAGAGTTTTCCGATTTGGCTTGTCATTTTAATTTAAGATGAGTTTGTGGGTTCTTTTAGATCCGGTTTCAGAAATTAATTCTGTTAAATAAAATCCTCTAGACATGTCTTTTGTTGAAATTTTCACGGAAGATGATTTATTATCAGAAATCGATTTTACTAATTTTCCTTGTAAATTATAAATATTGATGGTTTCAATAGTCAAAAGAGAATTAGTAATTTCTATTGTAAATTGATTTGTAGCTGGGTTTGGGAAAATTTGCACATCAAAAAACGAGTTTTCATCAACGCTTAAATTGGCGTCTACAATTTTATAAATATCTCCAGAATCGATACCAGCAATATAGATTTCGCCTTGAACATCTTCTCCAAATGCAGTCCAGCCATTACCGTTATATTGTTCTGTAAAAGTCATATTCCAAGCTCCTCCTGTGTTTTCAAGAATTCCAATTTCATCACTACAATAATCTGCAAAAAAATACAAGCCTAGTAATGCTGGTTGCGCTGTTCCTCTATATCTATAGCCTCCTGTGATGGAACATTTAAAATTACCACTAGTTGTATGTGTGTATTGAGAAACTGGAAAGGTTAAATCGTTAGTATCGTCAGGGCAGTCTCCCGATGTGTCATAAACCTGATTTCCTTCATAACAACGCCATCCATAATTAATTCCTGCCTGATTTATGGGATTCATGTTTATTTCTTCTATTTGGCCTTGACCAACATCGGCAATCCATAAATCGTATGTGTCTCTGTCAAAAGAAAACCTCCAAGGGTTTCTTAATCCTGAAGCCCAAATTTCTGGTAAAGCATTAGGGTTTTCTGCATTAGGATAAGGATTATCATTTGGAATAGCATAATTATTGCCTCCTTGAGAATTATTCACATTTATACGAAGCATTTTGCCTAGTAACGTTGTTAGGTCTTGAGATCGGTCTCCTGGATCTCCTCCATTCCCTCCATCTCCTAAACCTATATATAGATATCCATCGTTACCGAAAGCTAAATCACCTCCATTATGATTGGAATAGGGTTGTGAGATAGTCATTAAAACTTCTTCAGTTGTATCGTCGGCCACATTAGAATTTGGTGGGTTTGTAATAAACCTAGATACAACAGTATCTCCATTACTATTAATATAATTAACAAAGAAAAAACCATTTGAGATGTATTGAGGGTGAAAAGCCAAACCTAATAAACCACGTTCGCCACCACTTAATACACGGGAACTAATATTAATAAAAGGAGTTGTATTTGTAGAGCCTTCTGGATTAACTATTTTAATGATGCCGTCTCTTTCTACAACAAAGAGTCTCTCGTCCTCTGCATGTTTTATACTTACTGGGTTTGTAAATCCAGAAGCAAATAAATTTAATTCTATATCTTGAGAAAATAGAATAAATGGAAATATTATTAATATAAATAGGAAATTCAAACTTTTTTTCATTCTATTTTTTTTAGGAATTATAATACAAATTACAAAAAAACATGAAGAAAACTAAGATTGAAGAAAATCAATTATTATAGAATTTTTTTGGCAATTTCATTACAGGCTTCATCTAGCATTTTAAATGTGCTCTCAAAGCCTTGAATACCTCCAGTATAAGGATCTGGAACATTATAATTCTGATCTGGATAAATTTCATTAAGAATAAATTTAACTTTTTCTTTATCGGTTTCGGTTCTAGCTAACTTAATAACATTTTGATAGTTGGAACTATCCATAACATAGATAAGATCAAATTTATCGAAATCTATTTCAGTAAATTGTCTCCCTTTTTGATTAGAAATGTCCAAACCATATTTTTTTGCTACTTTAATAGAGCGAAGATCTGGAGGGTCTCCAACATGGTAATTTCCTGTTCCTGCAGAATCAATAATGTATTTGCTGGACGGTAATTTATCTCTTAATATACCTTCTGCTAATGGCGAACGACAAATATTGCCCAAGCAGACCATTAGAATTTTAGTCATAATTGTAAATTAAAAAAGTAATTAAAATTTAAACAGATAATTTTTTAGAAAGGTCCTCAACGTATTTTCGAAATTGCTTGTCGGTAGTAGATAAATTATCTACTGTTTTACATGCGTGCAAAACAGTAGCATGGTCTCTTTTTCCTATTTGAGAGCCAATACTAGCTAGAGAAGCTTTTGTTAGTTTTTTTGCAAAAAACATAGCTAATTGCCTTGCTTGTACGATATGTCGTTTTCTAGTTTTAGATTGTAGCGTGTCAATATCCATTTGAAAATAATCTGAAACAATTTTCTGGATATAATCGATTGAAACTTCTCTTTTTGTGTTTTTAACAAATTTCTCAACCACTTGTTTTGCCAAATCAATGGTGATCTCTTTTTTGTTAAATGAAGATTGAGCAATTAATGAAATGATAGCTCCTTCTAATTCGCGAATATTAGACTTAATATTTTTGGCGACATATTCAACAATATCATCAGGCATTTCTACACCATCACGATATAATTTGTTTTTTAATATAGAAACACGAGTTTCAAAGTCAGGACTTTGTAATTCGGCAGAAAGACCCCATTTAAATCTAGATAATAAACGTTGTTCAATATCTTGCATATCTACAGGAGCTTTGTCACTAGTTAAAATAACTTGCTTCCCATTTTGATGCAGATGATTAAATATATGAAAGAACACATCTTGAGTTCCTGTTTTTCCAGAAAGAAACTGAACATCATCAATAATTAAGATGTCTATTATTTGATAGAAATGGATAAAATCGTTTCTATTATTCTTTTTAACTGAATCTATATATTGTTGTGTAAATTTTTCAGCAGAAATATATAAAACCGTTTTCTCTGGGTATTTATCTTTAATATCTACGCCAATAGCATGCGCTAAATGTGTTTTTCCTAGACCAACACCACCAAAAATAAGTAGTGGGTTGAAAGACGTTCCTCCTGGTTTAGAAGCAACAGCTAATCCTGCACTTCTAGCCAATCGATTAGAATCACCTTCTAAAAAGTTTTCAAAATTGTAATTAGGGTTTAATTGCGACTCTATTTTTACATTTCGAATTCCAGGTATTACAAACGGATTACGTAATTCTGGACTTTTATTATTCAATGGAATATCTACATCTTGGGCTTTGACAGCTGTTCTGTTAGAACTTGGAATTCTTTCAGTAAAAGGTTGTTTGTTGCCATAAGTGTTTTCCATTTTAATAATGTAAACAAGTTTGGCAGTTTCGCCCAATTCTTTTGTAAGCGCTACTTTTAAAATCTTAACATAATGTTCTTCTAGCCATTCGTAAAAGAATTTACTAGGCACTTGAATGCTTAGAGAGTTTTCAGAAAGCTTCACTGCTAAAATAGGTTCAAACCAAGTTTTATAGGCTTGAGGTTGAATGTTATCCTTTATGAATTCAAGACAATTGTTCCATACCGATTGCGCAGTTACACTCATTATTATTTTTGAAATTTACTCGTTAGTTATTAAAAGAGAAATGGAATTCTCTGACTGATTTTATAGCTTGACAAATATGTGAACAAAATTCTTAAAAAAAAAATCAATTGCTATTGAATTTAAAGAAATTTTTTCGCATGTTTAAAGCATTGCCTAAACTACAAAAAATAATTCTAAAAGCGTTATGATTTTCGATGAAATACCAATAAGAGTGAGATATGGTGAAACAGATCAAATGGGAGTAGTTCATCATGGAAATTATGCATTATACTTAGAAATGGGTAGAACAGAATGGTTGAGAAAAAAAGGTGTTTCGTATAAAGAAATGGAAGCAGATGGTGTGATGTTACCTGTAATCTCCATGAGTTTAAATTTCAAAAAGTCAGCAGTTTATGATGAGGTTGTTAAAGTGAAAACACAACTAAAAAAAAGACCTTCTGTTAGAATTGAATTTGATTATGAAATTACAAATGAAGCTGGAGACATTTTAGTTATTGCAAATACCGAATTGGCTTTTATTAATATGAAAACTAAAAGACCTATGAAATGTCCCGATTATATTCTGGAAAAACTAGATTATTAATCTTCAAGCTCTTTTATTTCAACTTCAAAAATTGAATTAAAGTTTTTTAGAGTTTTTTCTACTTCTTTCAATCTTACAGAAATTACAATCTTACAATCTAATTCTAAAGTCTGATTGACAATAATTAGATTTTTTTCTTTTATAACACGCATAACTTTATTCATGTTTTTGTAATCGAAACGTATCTCAAACTGTTTATTGATGGTTTTAGATACAATTTTGGATGCTTCTAAAGCCATTTGTGCCGTAGTTTTATAAGCATTAATTAAACCGCCAACGCCAAGCTTTACACCTCCAAAATATCTTACAACAACTATTAAAATATTGGTAACCTCAAACGATTGTATTTGCCCATAAATAGGCATACCAGCACTATTATTGGGTTCGCCATCATCATTGGCTCTAAACTGAATATTATTTTCGTTAGTACCTATTTGATAGGCATAACACCAATGTCTTGCAGAGTGATGTTGTTTTTTTAATTCGTCTAAGTGGTCTTTAACAGTATCTTCATTTAAAACCGGAAATGTGTAACCAAAAAACTTGCTGTTTTTGTCTTTAAAAAGAACCTCTTTTGAGGGTTTGCTTATAGTTTTGAAAATATCTTTTATCATTATGCTAAAGTTACTAATAAGATTGAAATAATGGCTAATCCAACACCAATCCAGTTTTTAAACGATAACTTTTCTTTAAAAAGTAACAAACCAATTAAAGATGTAAACAATATAATAGATACATTATTTATAGTAAAAATAGCAGAGCTCTCTAAATTTTCATGATTTAATGCTTTTAATAGATAATATATAGACGCGTAATTCACGATTCCTAATGCAATACCTCCAAGGATGCTTTGTGGATTGAATATAAATTCTTTTCGAATCATTTTTACGATTAGAATGCCAATTCCAATACAGGCTGCAAAAAAGAAAATGGTAGCAGAAAATAATGGAATACCACCTTCTTTAAGGTAGGTAGTTTCAATATATTTTATTGAGGTGTCAATGATTCCTGAGCCTAAAAATAAAATTAAAGGTAAAAGCAAGTTGTTTTTAAAGTGAAATTTCGCCCCTTTTTTAATCGACACAAAATAGACTGCAAATAAAGCAAGTAAGATGCCTGAAAGTTTTTGAAACCCAGTACTTTCATTATACATGTAAATGCCAAATACTACAGGAATAATGACACTCATTTTTGTAGCAACCGAAGCGACCGATAAGCCGTTTCGTTGTGATGTTATTGCCATAACATTAAAAATACTTATAAATAAAAACCCAAGAATTAAAGCGCCAAAAAACCATTCAGTATGGATAATTTCTTGAGTGTTTAATGGGTTTTTAGAAGTGATAAATCCACAGAAACACGCTGTGATATAATTAAAAACAATAGCTTGCAACGTATTTATTTTGAATCTATCAAATAATTTGAAGATTAAAAAAATGAGTGTAGAAGCTAAAATGCTTAATAATAAATAAATCAAAAGAATTCTTTTTTAGCAGTGAATAAATCTACAATGTCTTGACTAGTTTCGTCTATATTCCAAACATGCATTCCTAGTTGTTTTGCGGCTTCAGTATTTTCAAAAGTGTCGTCAATAAATAAACAATCAGTAGGATTAAGATTGTTTTCTTTTAAAACAAAATTGTAAATACTACTATCTGGTTTCCTTAATTGAATTTCATGCGACAAGTAAAATTTATGAAAACAATTTTTAAAATCATTATAAAAAGATACGCGTTCTTTAATACAATCTATATGAAGTTCGTTTGTATTACTTAATAGAATCAGGGTGTATCTATTTTCCTTAGCAAGTTTTTTAATAAATTCTAAACGATGTTCTGGGAAGTCTTTTAGGATGCAATTCCAAGCATAAAGCACATCTTCTTCATCTAAATCTGGAAAATTTTCTAAGTAAAAAGCAATGAATTCTTCAGTTGATATTAAGCCTTGCTCATAAAGGCAGTTAAAGGCAATTATTTCATCTGAAAGTGTTTCAAGCTTAAAAAGTTCTAAAACCTGTTTCATGGCTCCTTGCTTATCTAGATTGATAAAAACATCACCAAAATCGAAAATAAGAGTTTTAATCATTTATAAAAAAAATTAAAGAATCTTCTAGAATGGAAGACTCTTGATTTTGCTTTTTTTTAAAGTTAGGAGCTTTTATTCCGTGTGTAAAAGTTGTATTCCCAATAAAAACCCGAGCTTCATCCCAAAGGTTTTCATCAATAAATGTTTGAAGAGTTTGAGATCCTCCCTCTATTATTACAGATTGAATATCTTTATAGTGTAGTAGCTTACAAATTTGTAAAGCGACATGACTTGTATAGTCTATCTCATTATTGGTAACAACTATAGTTTCAGCATCATTATTAAAGATCTGATAATCTTTAGAAAGCTTATTTGTTTTATCTAAAACGATTCGTATGGGGTTTTTTCCAGTCCAATCTCTAACGGTTAGACTAGGGTTGTCTTCTATTACTGTATTTGTGCCAACTAAGATTGCTTGTTCTTCCGATCGCCATTTATGAACTAATTGTCTAGATAATTTATTTGTTATCCAAACAGGCTGTTGGTTGATTTTAGATTTAGGAGCTATAAAACCATCTTGTGTTTCAGCCCATTTCAAAATAATGTAAGGACGTTTTTTGTCGTGAAATGTAAAAAAGCGTTTATGATGCTCTTTGCAGGCATCTTCTAATACACCAACAGTCACTTTGCATCCAGCAGCTTTTAATTTTTCTATACCTTTTCCGGCTACTTTGCTATGTGTATCTATAGTGCCAATAACTACATGAGGTATGTGATTATTAATAATTAAATCGCTACATGGAGGTGTTTTTCCAAAATGGCTACAGGGTTCTAAGGTAACATAAAGAGTCGCTTCAGATAATATTGATTTGTTTGTAACAGATTCTATAGCATTTACTTCTGCGTGATTTCCACCATATGGACTTGTATAGCTTTCACCTATTATTTTGTTATTATGAACAATAACACAGCCCACCATTGGGTTTGGAGCTGTAGTTCCTAATCCATTTTTGGCGATTTCAATACAACGTTTTATGTATTTTTCATGTATCTTCACAGGCGTAAAAATAGCACAATAAAGTGAGCAATAATAATATTGTAATTAGAGAAATTACATTAAAAGATAATAAGCAAATAGCACAAGTAATTAGAGATGTACTAATTGAATTTGGTGTGCCTAAGGTTGGTACTGCTTATGCAGATGTCTCATTAGATAAAATGACAGAAACATATCATGGTGGAAAGTCGAGTTATTTTGTAATTGATAACAATGGGAAAATAATAGGAGGAGCAGGAATAGCTCCATTAGACAATTTTAAAGGGAATGTTTGTGAGCTTCAAAAAATGTATTTTCTTCCTGAAGCTAGAGGAATGGGTTTAGGAAAGCAAATGATGGATGCCTGTCTTAAAAAAGCCAAAGCTTTTGGGTTTGAAAAATGTTATTTAGAAACCATGCCATATATGGATGATGCTAGAAAACTATATGCTAAAGAAGGTTTTGAGTCTTTAGAGAAACCTATGGGAAATACAGGTCATTTTTCCTGTAATGTTTGGATGATAAAAGAATTATGAGATTAAAAGACATACAAAACATTTTTCATAAAGAGCTGGATGCTGTATTTGGAAAGGACGAAGTAGGCAGTTTCTTCAATATATTAATATCTCATTATTTAAAATTAAATCGGATAGCTTTGATTCTTGATCCAGATTTAACAATAACAAAAGAAGAAGAGCAGCCATTGTTTGAAGCATTAAGCAGATTGAAACAGGAAGAGCCTATTCAATACATTATTGGTGAAACCGAATTTTATGGATTGCCTTTTAAGGTGAATGAGTACACCTTAATTCCAAGACCAGAAACAGAAGAATTGGTTGCATGGATTTTAAAATGTCAATTAGAGCGAAGTAAAGAATCTATAACCACAATTTTAGACATTGGAACAGGAACAGGTTGTATTGCCATTTCATTGGCAAAAAACCTTTCTAATGTGCAAGTGTATGCTTTAGATGTTAGTGAAGAAGCTATAAAAATTGCGAAACAAAATGCTGAATTAAATAATGTAAAAGTAAACTTTATTAAAGCAGATATTTTGAATAAAAAATCATGGAATTCGGAATTTAAAGCATTAGAATTTGATTTGATTGTGTCCAATCCGCCATATGTAAGGCAATTAGAAAAAATAGAAATAAAGAATAATGTATTAAAATACGAGCCACATTTAGCTTTATTTGTAGAGGATAAGAATCCTTTGCAGTTTTATGAGGTTATTGCAAATTTTGCTGTTGATAAATTGAAGGAAAAAGGACTCTTGTTTTTTGAAATTAATCAATATCTTGGAACCGAAACGAAGCAATTATTACAAGATAAAGCTTTTGTTGATTTGGATCTGAAACCAGATATTTTTGGGAATAATCGTATGTTAAAAGGAATAAAGAATATTTAATTCATGACTATTAAAGAACAGATTTTACAATTAAGAGACGAGTTAAATAAGCACAATTATAATTATTATGTGTTGGATAATCCTACTATTAGTGATTTTGATTTTGATACAAAATTAAAACAGCTTCAAGAATTAGAAGCCAGTTATCCAGAGTTTTTCGATGCCAATTCGCCAACACAAAGAGTAGGAGGAGAGATTACTAAAAATTTTGAAACCCTTATTCATGAACAGCGTATGTATTCTTTGGATAACTCGTATTCTAAAGAGGATTTGTTGGAATGGGAAACTAGAATTAAAAAACTAGTTGATGGTGAATTGCAATTTACATGCGAACTTAAATATGATGGTGCATCCATAAGTCTGACTTACGAAAATGGAAACCTCATAAAAGCTGTTACTAGAGGAGATGGTGTTCAAGGAGATAATGTAACAGCTAATGTTAAAACCATTAAGTCTGTACCATTACAATTAAAAGGTGATTTTCCAGAAAAATTTGATATTCGTGGCGAAATAGTTTTGCCTTGGGAAGGCTTTAACAAAATGAATGAAGAGCGAATAGAAATAGGAGAGGAGCCATACAGAAACCCCAGAAATACAGCCTCTGGAAGTTTAAAGCTTCAAGATAGTAGCGAAGTAGCAAAAAGACCTTTAGAATGTTTGTTATATAGTATTGTAGGAAACAATTTAAATATAAACACACAATTTGAAAGCTTAGAAAAAGCACATGCTTGGGGATTTAAAGTGCCAAATGCTGCGAAACTGGTAAATTCTATCGACCAGGTTTTTGAATTTATAAATTATTGGGACGAGCACAGACATCATTTGCCTTATGAAACGGATGGTGTAGTTGTAAAAGTTAATAACCTGCAACAGCAAGAAGAACTTGGTTTCACTGCAAAAGCACCACGTTGGGCAATAGCTTATAAGTTTAAAGCTGAACAGGTTTCAACACGATTAAATGAGATTACATATCAAGTTGGAAGAACTGGGGCTATAACACCTGTGGCTAATTTAGAGCCTGTGGAATTGGCAGGAACAACTGTAAAACGAGCATCCTTACATAATGCCGATCAAATAGAGAAATTAGATATTCGAGTTGGAGATGAGGTATTTGTTGAAAAAGGAGGAGAAATTATTCCAAAGATCATTGCAGTCGATTTAAGTAAAAGACCAGAAAATTCTCAGCCAACAAAATATATTACGCATTGTCCGGAATGTGAAACAGAATTAGTAAGAACCGAAGGAGAAGCACAACATTATTGTCCTAATTACAATGGCTGTAAACCACAGATTATTGGAAGGATTCAGCATTTTATTTCTAGGAAAGCCATGGATATAGAAGGGTTGGGAGGAGAAACAGTTGCATTGTTAGTACATGAAGGTTTGATACATAATTATTCAGATTTATATGAACTAACAAAAGAACAAGTGATTCCGTTGGAACGTATGGCTGAAAAAAGTGCTGAAAATTTAATTAAAGGAATTGAATTATCTAAAACAGTACCATTTGAACGTGTTTTATTTGCATTGGGGATTAGGTTTGTTGGTGAAACTGTCGCAAAAAAACTTGCAAATCACTATAAAAACATAGATGCTTTAATTCAAGCAACTCATGACGATTTAATTCATGTAGATGAAATAGGTGTAAAAATAGCAGAAAGCGTGATCGATTTTTTTAGCTCAGAGCTTAATAAAGACATGATTAATAGGCTTCGTGGATTTGGGGTGCAATTAGAAATTTCAGCTGAAAAACTAGCCAATCAAACCAATAAACTGGACGGGAATATTTTTGTTGTCTCTGGCGTGTTTCACATTGTGTCAAGAGATGAACTAAAAAAACTTATTGAAGATAATGGAGGCAAGGTGTCTTCTTCCATATCAGGAAAAACTAGTTATATTATAGCTGGCGATAATATGGGGCCAAGTAAAAAAGAAAAAGCTGAAAAACTAAAAATCTCAATAATTACAGAGCAAGATTTTTTAAGAATGATCCAATACTAACATCATTGTTGGTTTCAAGCCGATAAACTGTACTTTATTACCGATTAATTTTAATATTTAAAATATATTTGTAGTCTAATGAGGAAATTGTTTTCTAATAATAATATTTAAACTCATTGCTTATTATGATTCAACTTTTGTTTTCATCTATGATTTTAGGGATAGTAGATTCTAATATTTTCGAAATATTAGAATTATTGTTTGTGCCTATATTAACAATTGTTTATTTAATAAGCATAAAAGAGAAATCACTATTGTTTACTTTGTTTTTAATAACTTATTCTGTTTCAGATCTCATAAACATTATGGATCAAGACATGCTTTCAGAAGTTATTTATTTTATTTGTAATTGTCTTTATATACTTGCTTATGTGTTTTTATTGTTCGAAATTTTAAAAACGATCAAATTAAAAACTATTTTAAAAAAATTCCCAGCTCATTTTATTATTCTGTTGTTGCTAAATCTGTATATTATTTTTGTTATGGCAACCATTATAAATCCGATTGATTTTGAGACTAACCACCTTGGTATTGTTAGAATTATAGAACACCTGTATAATTTCGTGTTACTTTCTTTACTTAGCATGTCTTTTCTAAATTATTTATTACATGAAGACAACAAAACACTTCTTTTATTTTGTGGTTGTTTATCCATTACTTTTGCAGAATTGTTATTAATAGGCTATTACTATCTATCTGAACAAATGCTGGCTATTGGATTTGTCTCTACCTTATTACATGTTTGTGCATTTGTTTTATTTTATTTTTATTCTAAAATTAAATCATATAAAGAAGAATCAATAGAATTACAATAATTCATTGAGAATGCTACAATCCACTATTTCCCATTTACACCAAAAGAATTTCTAATTTATTAAAAATAAATTATTTAGAATCATTATAAATAATAGTATTTCATCGTTAAACTGCATGATATTATCGTTTAATTGTATATTTTGTATATATTTGCTTTCAAATGCTAATAAAATGATTTTAAATAAATCAAATATTTTAATTGTTTTTATAATACTGCTCTGTCTTTCTTTTACTCTTTGCGAGATTAAAGAAGAGTATTTTATTTCTAGTATTTCCAAATCTTTTATTGTGCCTTTATTTACATTATTATACTTTATTAATGTAAAAGATAAGTCGCGATATTTCTCTTGGTTTTTAATTTTATTTTCTATTTCAGAGTTATTGGTTTTCGCAGAATTTTATATAAATACCGATAAGATTTTCGACCTATATTACATGTTTGGTAATTTACTATATATAGCAGCCTATTGTTTGTTGCTACTTGAGGTTTGTAAAAGCCTTGATTTTAAAGCTGTACTTAAAAACTATAAAGCACATTTAGCAGTATTATCAATATTAAATGGATATATGGTGTATGTTTTAATAACGATTGTCAATCCATTTTTATTTAATAATTCATTTATGATTGGGATTGAGTTAATATACAATATTGTTATGTTGCTGTTGCTTTCTCTATCTCTAATTGCTTATTTTTATAACGATAATAAAAAGTCGTTAGCTCTATTTCTGGGCTCATTAAGTATTGTGTTTTCTGAAGTAATACAAATTGCTTATTTCTATATTACTGATCAAGATATCTTAAACTTTGTTTCAACAGTATTATTTGTCATGGCTTTTAGCTTTTATTATTATCATTCAAGAATTAGTTTGGAATACCGTTTTAAAGCGGCTTCTTAATTATTTTCCTCATTGTTTTATTCCCTTTAATACATTCTTCAAAAAAATATTAACAGTGTTTTCGATGAACTGCACGTTATTATCGTTGTAATTATATATATTTGTTTCAACCTACTTATGAATTACTACTGTGAAAGAATGGCTAAAAATTAGTTATAACAGAATATTTTTATGTGTTCTGTTTTTACTTATCCTAATCAACATCCTTGCTACCATTAGCGAGAGTGGACTATTGTTGCAAATTACGAAACCACTATTTGTACCTGTGTTTATTATGTACTATTTTATTAAAAATAGATACTTTAATTTCATTTTTGTGCTGTTTATGGTATTCTCTTTTATTGGTGATTTTTCATCTGTCTTTTCTTCAAGTAGTACGCTTATAAAATTTTCAAGCTTTATATATTTTTTAAGTTATTTAACTCTTATATATTATACGTTTTCTAAATTTAAACGTGTAAGGATAGACTCTGTGATAGCGCTTTACTTGCTTATTGTTGTAAGTATTAATTCGTATTTTATTTATGAATTATATGCCATCTTAAAAGTGCAAATCACAGATCCTATGGAAGTTTATTTATTTGCAGCTAAAAGCGTGTCTTTAATTGCTCTAACTTTTTTGTCGTTTGTGGTTTATTTAAACTCAGATACAAGACAATCAATTATCTTTTTTTTAATGGCTCTATGTCTTGTGTTTTCAGATGTACTTTATTATATAAGTAATTATTATATCTACAACTGGAGCTTTGTGATGTTGGATCGCGTACTGCATGTTGTAGGCTTATTCTTCCTGTTTAATTATATTATTGGAGAAAATAGAATTAAGAAAAAACAAATTGTAGTAGAAAGAATCGCTTCAGAAAGCTCATTAACGTTAACTAGACAATAATAGAAGTTCCGTTGGCAGTTTTGTTTTTTTCCGAATCGAAATAGAAATCGAGTCTTCCTAAATTAATACCATAACAACCTACTTGGTTTACGAGCACATTTTTACCTTCAACGTTTTTAGTAATTGTTGGTTTTGGTAAAAAAGTATGTGTATGTCCACCAATGATTAAGTCGATATTTTTTGTTTGTTCTGCTAGTTTTAAGTCGCTAGGTCTTTCAGGATAATTTGAATAATGATAACCTATATGCGACAAGCAAATTACTAAATCGCAATGCTCTTCATCTTTCAAGACACGACTCATATCTTGAGCTATCTCGATAGGATCCAAATATTTGGTCTCTTTATAGAGATCTTTTAAAACCAAACCATTCAATTTAATACCAACTCCAAAGACACCAATTTTTATTCCGTCTTTAATAAATACCTTGTATGGTTTGACATGGGTATCCATAATGGTGTTCGAAAAATCGTAATTTGACGAGAGAAAATCAAAATTAGCATGAGGTAATTGTGCATACAAACCATCGATACCATTGTCGAAATCATGATTTCCAATAGTTGCAGCATCGTATTTTAACTTACTCATAAGTTTAAATTCCAATTCTCCTCCATAATAATTAAAGTAAGGAGTCCCTTGAAAAATATCTCCAGCATCCAATAATAGGGTGTTAGGATTCTCGTTTCTTATTGCCTGCACCAAACTAGCTCTTCTTGCTACACCACCTTTATTAGGGTTTCTACCATCTTCAGGCCCAAATGGATCTATATGGCTGTGAACATCGTTTGTATGTAATATTGTTATATGTTTATTTTTAGCAGCTGAAGTAAACGAGGGTAACGTTAGGCCTCCAATAGTTATTAATGCTGTAGTTGCTGTTGTTTGCTGAATAAAATCTCTTCTTTTCATGAGCTTATTTTTTTAATCGAATAAACCTATTGTCAATAACAGGATTAATGGTGTCTTTTTTATTAAAGTAGTCTAAAAAGGCATTTCTTATTTTATAATTTAAAATAAACAAGCTATCACTTGGTTGAAAGAAATTCATGCTATCTCCTCCATTGTAGAGGTAATCGTTTGTAGCTACATAATATACTTTAGATGTGTCTATAGGTTTATTATTAATGGTAGCATTCACAAGATGATAGTTGTTGTCAACCACGACGTTTAACTTTGAGATTGGATGAGCTCTTTTGCCTTCTACTAAATAATTAACTAACTCATTTACTTGTTTCCCGTTAATAGCAGCAACTACAACGCTATTTTCAAATGGCATGATTTCGTAAGCCGTTCTAGTAGTGATATCGCCTTTAGAAATAATAGATCGAATACCACCATGATTAACTAGAACCATATCGATATCTTTTCCAGTTCGTGCTTTAAAAACGGGGTTCGATTGTTCAAAAATCACATCTGCAAAGAGATTTCCAATGGCTGTATTCAATTCACCATCACTTTTAGAGTACGTATTTACAGCATAGCAAATAACGCTATCTAAATTTTTATTAATATGTTCTCTATAAGGTTTCACAAATGCTTCAATACTAGCGTCGGTTTCTAAACTGTCTGTAATGGCAATTTGTTTGCCTTCAATTCTTGTTAGGCGTTGTGTTTCCTGTTTGCAAGAAAATATAAAGAAGATAATTGTTAGTGCGAAAAACGGTTTAAAATTCATGACGAAACATCTGAGTTTAACTAATTTTTTGTGTGTACTTTTACTACCTTTGTAACAAAGTATAAAGATATAATGATTTTAAAGGGTTTAAAAGAAAAATCTATTAAAAAGAATTTAAACACCATTTTAAAAAATAGGGGAGAACATTTTAACACCAATAAAATTGAAAGTTTAGGGATTATATTAAATGCAGATGAAACTAATGATTTCGAATCTATTAAAACCATTGCACAGTCAATTAATCTAAGACCCAATAAATTAAAAATTATTGCGTTTACAGAGTCTAAAAAAGAGGTGACTTATTCTTGGAACGACTGCTTTAACCCGAAAGATTTCACCTGGAATGGCAAGGTTAACAACATTGAATTGCAAACGTTTTTAGACACAAAATTTGATTTGTTAATTAGTTATTATTCAAAAGATGTTTTAGAGTTAAAGTATTTAACAACTGCTTCTAAAGCCCAATTTAAGGTTGGGATTTTTCAAGAAGATAAACGGATTAACGACCTAATAATAAAAACAGAATTTAAAAATATTGAAGCTTTTAAAACTGAATTAAAAAAATACTTGAGTGTATTAAATAAATTAAACACATGAGAAATAAATTAACTGGTATGGGTATTGCTATAGTAACTCCCTTTAATACCGATTTAAGTGTAGACCATGAAGCACTTTCGAAACTTGTAAATTACAATATCGAAAACGGAACCGACTATATAGTTATTAGTGGTACGACTGGAGAAAGTGTTACTATAACCAAACAGGAAAAAAAGGAAATTATAACCACTATTATTAAAGCCAATAACAATCGAGTGCCATTGGTTTTAGGAATTGGAGGGAATAATACAGCAGATGTTATTGAAGAAATAAAAACGACTGATTTTAATTATATTTCAGCCATCCTATCGGTGTCTCCAGCATATAGTAAACCAACACAAGAAGGCATTTATCAGCATTTTAAAACTATTTCTTTAGCATCTCCAGTTCCTATTATCCTGTATAACGTTCCTGGTAGAACTTCATCTAACATGCTGCCTGAAACGGTTATTAGATTAGCTACAGACTTCAAAAATATTATCGCTATTAAAGAAGCAGCTGGAAGCATGCCTCAATATTTTCAATTAATAAAGAATAAGCCACAAGATTTTTTAGTGATTTCAGGAGACGATGATCTTGCTTTGCCAGTTGTTCTAGCTGGGGGAGCCGGAGTTATTTCTGTTATTGGACAAGCCTTTCCAAAACAATTTTCAAACATGATTCATTTAGGGTTAGAAGGAAATGCTAAAGAGGCTTTTAAGCTTCATTATGAGTTATTAGACATGATTGGGCTTATTTTTTCTGAGAATAATCCAGCAGGAATTAAAACGGTTTTAGATAAAATAAATCTATGTAACGACACTGTAAGATTACCACTTGTTGTTGCTACAGATTCCTTGAAAACTAAGATCGGTAATTTTGTGAATAACTTTCAAAAAAGTTAAATAATACTTAATCCTTGTATAATGCGTATTGAAGCAATTATTTTAGCTGAATAAAATATTTTTAAAATCCATATTAATAGCTTAATTTTGCATCCTGTTTAAAAATTATGAAGAAACTTTTTTATTTATTTATAACTTTCACTGTATTAAGTTCTTGTAGTCAATATCAGAAGGCCTTGAAAAAGCCCGATGTTAGTGAGAAATTTAGAGTTGGTATGGAGCTGTATGATGATGGTAAATTTGATAAAGCAAATAAGCTTTTTGCTCAAATTGTTCCTAATTATAGAGGGAAACCTCAAGCTGAAAAATTGATGTTTCTATATGCGAACACCTATTTTGAAATGAAAGAATATTATTTGGCTAGTTATCAATTTGAGAGATTTGTATCGTCTTATCCTCAAAGTGAAAAAGTTGAAGAAGCAGCCTTTCTAAGTGGAAAAAGTGCATACATGCTTTCTCCGGTTTTTTCTAAAGATCAAATAGAAACAAAAGATGCTTTAGAAAAATTGCAAACCTTTATCAATCTATTTCCAGAATCAGAATTTTTGCCTCAAGCAAATGAGTTAGTAAAGGAATTAGATTATAAATTAGAAACAAAAGCTTTCGAAATTGCTAAACAATACAATAAAATTGCTGGATATACTGGAGATTACACAGCACCAATTAAAGCATTGGATAACTTTATTTTAGATTTCCCAGGATCCACGTATAGAGAAGAAGCCTTTTTTCTTAAATTAGATTCTGCCTATAAAATGGCAATGAATAGTGTAGAAGTTAAAAGAGAAGAACGTTTAAAAAAGGTAGAATTGCATTATAATAACTATAAGAAGAGTTATAGCGATTCTAAACGAATGGAAGATGCAGATGAAATGGTAGAAAATGCCATTAAAGAATTAGAAAAATATAGAACTAAAAGCTAAATACAATAAAATGGATTTAAAAAAAATCAAAGCTCCTGTTAATACAATTACCTATGATAGAAATAAAGTAGATGCTGAAACGCAAAATATCTACGAGTCTATCTCTATTATATCTAGGAGAGCTGAACAGATTAATTCTGAAATTAAAAAAGAATTAATTGAAAAGCTTGAAGAATTCGCTACTTTTAACGATAGTTTAGAAGAAATTTTTGAGAACAAAGAGCAAATTGAAGTTTCTAAATTTTATGAAAAACTACCTAAACCTCATGCATTAGCAGTTCAGGAATGGTTAGATGGTAAAATTTATTACAGAAACACAGAAGACGATATACAAGAATAAATTATATGTCAATATTAAGCGGCAAAAACATACTTTTAGGCATTAGTGCTGGTATTGCTGCTTATAAAACAGCAACATTGGTCCGGCTTTTTATTAAAGCCGGAGCCCATGTAAAAGTTGTTATGACTCCTTCAGCAAAAGATTTTGTTACCCCTTTAACATTATCGACTTTATCAAAACATCCTGTACACACTACTTTTGTAGACAATGCAGATGAAGATCTGTGGAATAATCATGTAGAATTAGGACTATGGGCAGATTTCTTTATTGTTGCTCCAGCTACAGCTAACACCTTGTCTAAAATGGCAAATGGGGTTTGCGATAATTTACTTCTAGCAACATACTTATCCGCAAAATGTCCTGTTTATTTTGCTCCAGCTATGGATTTGGACATGTATAAACACCCAACCACAAAACAATCTTTCGAAAAACTTAAAAGCTTTGGGAATAGTATTATTCCAGCAACAAGTGGCGAATTAGCAAGTGGATTGGTAGGCGAAGGAAGAATGGCAGAACCTGAAGATATCGTTACTTTTATTGAGAATGATATTCTAGATAAATTACCACTTCGTGGAAATAAAGTTTTAATTACTGCAGGCCCAACATACGAAGCCCTAGATCCGGTTCGTTTTATAGGAAATCATTCTAGTGGAAAAATGGGTTTTGAAATTGCTAAAGCTTCAGCAAATCTCGGAGCCGAAGTATATTTAATTACAGGGCCAACTAACCAGACTTTAAAACATAGTTTAATAAATGTCATTTCAGTAACCTCTGCAGAGGAGATGTATCAAGAAGCGCATAAATATTTTAATCAAACAAATATCGCTATTTTAGCAGCAGCTGTTGCAGATTACAGACCCAAACAAGTTGCCAGTCAGAAAATAAAAAAGAACGATAAGACGTTAGTATTAGAACTAGAGAAAACAAAAGATATTTTAGCTTCGTTAGGAGATATCAAATCAAATCAAATTTTAGTTGGTTTTGCACTTGAAACAGAAAATGAACTTGAAAATGCAAAAGCAAAATTAAAAAAGAAGAATTTAAATTTAATTGTATTAAATTCGTTGAAAGATAAAGGAGCTGGATTTAAAACAGAAACCAATAAAGTAACCATTATCGACAATAAAAATAAGGTTACCGAATACCAATTAAAGTCTAAAGCAGAGGTCGCTAATGACCTTTTAAAAGAAATTATAAAACAATTAGATGCGTAAAATTCTATTAATTTTAATGTTGAGTTTTTGTGTTTCTGCATTCACGCAAGAATTAAATTGTAATGTGGTGATAAATGCAGAACAAACTGGAAACCCTAATTTGCCTGTATTTAAAACGTTAGAAAAACAAATACGAGAATTTGTAAATAACACCAAATGGACCAATAAAGAATTTACAAATAAAGAACGTATAGAATGTTCTATTTATATAAACATTACCGAATACGCAAGCGATGTCTTTAATGGAACCATTCAAGTGCAGTCTTCAAGACCAGTTTATGGGTCGTCTTACACAACTCCAGTTCATAACTTAAACGATAAAGATTTTTCGTTTAGATATTTAGAATTTCAAAACATGGTTTACAACCCTAATCAGTTTGAATCTAATTTAATTTCGGTTTTGGCTTTTCATGTGTATATGGTTATAGGTATTGATGCAGATACATTTTCACTAAAAGGAGGAGATACGTATTTTAATCAAGCTCAAGTTATCTTAAACTATTCTCAAGGTGAAAACACAAAAGGATGGAAATTAAGTGATGGAACACAGAACAGATATGCTTTAATAGATAACATGTTGTCTCCAACTTTTGAAGACTATAGAACAGTTATGTATAATTACCATAGAAATGGTTTAGACTTGATGTCTCAAGATCAAAAAGAAGCAAAATCTAACATTGCTGATGCTATAATTAGTCTTGAGAAAATGAATAGAGTTAGACCAAATTCTTACATATTAAGAACGTTTTTCGATGCTAAAGCAGACGAAATACAAGATATCTTCAGTGCTGGTCCAAATGTAGAAATAACAAAATTAGTATCTGCCCTTGGAAATATTGCTCCAATGTATTCTAGTCAATGGAGAAATATTAAATACTAATATTCCAGTAACATATTTTGAAGCTTTTAATATATCTTTTCTGAATATTAATTACCTTTAACTAAATTCTTAATAGAAAATTGATCACATCTCTATCCATAAAAAATTATGCGTTAATAGATAACTTACAGGTTAACTTTAATCAAGGGTTTTCTATTATTACTGGCGAAACTGGCGCAGGAAAATCTATTTTACTTGGAGGATTATCTCTAATTTTAGGTAAAAGAGCAGACTTATCAAGCATCAAAGATGTTACTAAAAAATGCATAATTGAAGCTGTTTTCGATGTCACAAATTACAATTTAAAAAACTTGTTTGACTTCAACGATTTAGACTACGAACCACAAACCATTATTCGTAGAGAAATATTGCCTTCAGGAAAATCTAGAGCTTTTGTAAACGATTCTCCAGTGAATTTAAATAGCCTTCAAGTTTTAGGCGAACAATTAATAGATATTCATTCGCAACACCAAACACTTCAATTAACAGACGATGTTTTTCAATTTGAAATAATTGACGCATTAGCAAATAATAGAACTGTATTAAACACCTATTCTCAGCAGCTAAAACAGTTTAAAACCATTCAAAAAGAATTGGAAGAGTTGTTATTGTTTAAAGCCGAAGCTATTAAAGAATACGATTATCACTCTTTTCTGTTAAACGAATTAAACGAGTCTAATCTTATTGAAGACGAATTAGAAACCCTAGAAGAAGACTACGAAACCTTAAATAATATTGAAGAAATTAGAGACTCTTTATTAAGTTCTAATCAGTTATTTAACGACGATGAAATTGGATTGCTTTCAATTTTAACCACTTTAAAAAGTAATTTTAAAAGCATTAGTGGTTATTCTAAGGCATATGAGAATTTATTTCATAGAATAGAAAGTAGTTTTATAGAACTAGACGATGTATTTTCTGAAATAGAAACCCTTCAGGAAAACTTAGATGCAGATCCTGAAAGATTGGAACAGGTAAATACCAAGTTACAAATATTAAACAACTTGTTTAAAAAACATTTGGTGAGTTCAGTTCCTGAGTTAATTCAAATTAAAGAGTCATTAACATTAAAAGTGTCTGAAACTGAGAATTTAGACGAAACCATTCAAAAGAAAGAAAAAGAACTCCTTGAAATAGAAACCACTTTAAATAAGACAGCCAAATCAATTCATAAAAACCGAAAGAAGGCCATTCCGGACTTGACCAAGCAATTAGAAATTATCCTGAAGGATTTAGGCATGCCAAATGCCAAATTTAATATAGTCTTACAGGATTCTAAAACGTTTTACAACAATGGTAAAGACGATTTGTCTTTTATGTTTTCAGCCAATAAAGGAGGACAGTTTAACGAGCTTAAAAAAGCAGCATCAGGAGGAGAGTTATCTAGAATCATGCTGGCAATTAAATCAATATTATCAAAGTATAAGCAATTACCAACCATCATGTTCGATGAAATAGACTCAGGTGTTTCTGGTGAAATTTCGAATAAAATGGGGCAAATCATGCTACAAATGAGTCATACCATGCAGGTTTTTGCTATTACACATATTCCTCAAATTGCTGCAAAAGGGCATACACACTTTAAAGTTTATAAAGAAGATGTAGATAATTTAACCGTAACAAATTTAAAAAAACTAAATCACGACGAACGTTTGGTAGAGATAGCACAAATGCTTGGAGGTATAGAAATTTCAAATTCAGCATTGGCACATGCTAAACAATTATTGAATTAATACTATATTTGTTCTTTAAACCAACTAACAATATCATCAACGTCCATTAACTGACGACTAAATTTTATAATATGTCATATAACTTATTAAAAGGAAAAAGAGGAATAATTTTTGGAGCATTAGACGAAAATTCTATCGCTTGGAAAACAGCCGAACGTGTTCACGAAGAAGGTGGAACTTTTGTTTTAACTAATGCACCTGTGGCATTACGTATGGGGCAAATTAATGCTTTGGCTGAAAAAACGGGGTCACAAATTATTCCTGCAGATGCTACTTCTTTAGAAGATTTAGAAAATCTGGTTGAAAAATCAGTTGAGATTTTAGGCGGAAAATTAGATTTTGTATTGCATTCCATAGGAATGTCTATTAATGTAAGAAAAGGAAATGCTTATACCAATCAAAATTACGATTGGACTCAAAAAGGAACAGATATATCAGCCATGTCTTTTCATAAAGTCATGCAAACTCTATATAAAAAAGACGCCATGAATACTTGGGGAAGCATTGTGGCATTAACGTATATGGCAGCCCAACGTGTGTTTCCTGATTATAATGATATGGCAGATAATAAAGCTTATTTAGAAAGTATCGCACGTAGTTTTGGATATTTCTTCGGGAAAGACAAAACCGTTCGCGTGAACACCATTTCACAATCGCCAACACCTACAACAGCTGGTTCTGGTGTAAAAGGCTTTGACGGATTTATTGCCTATGCAGATAAAATGTCTCCTTTAGGAAATGCCACAGCTTTGGATTGTGCCAATTATACGGTTGCCATGTTTAGCGATCTTACCAAAATGGTAACCTTACAAAACCTATTCCACGATGGTGGCTTTAGCAATGTAGGTGTGAGCAACGAGGTTATGGAGGCGTTTATTAAAGGAAGCGAATAAGGCTTATGCAAGCCATAAAATAAGTTTATAAAAAGAGTCATATTATATTTGACTCTTTTTTTTTTTTTTTAATCATACGTGTAGCCATTACAAACGGTCTAAAGTGTTACTAAAATGCCAATGTAATGCTGTCATGTAATGTATTGGAATCTTTTTAAAACCTGTAAAGTTATTTTGTGTTCGGTCAGGTCCGTAGATGGTCCGTAGATGGTCCGTACATAGTCCGTATAAAGTCCGTATAAAGTTTCACCTACCTATATAATTAAGAAAGGCACCAAACTTTTAGGGATTCGAGAAAGCATAATAGGTACCTCCCTTATAACCCTATATACATAAATACTTTCCTAGTAGCTCTCGAACTAACTCAATAACTTTTCCATAGATGCTCCATAGATACTCCATAGATACTCCATAGATACTCCATGGATAGTGTATGGATGCCAGCGTTTTTTCTTACAAAATATTAGGAGTCTATTCAAAACTTATTAGATTTCATATATCTGAGTATTTCAACTTAAAAATATTACACTTTATCGATTTATCTGAATTAACACTTCGTTAACTAATTATTATCAATATTTTTAGATTCTAATCAATAAATTAATTAATTAATTATGAAAAAAATTACATTTTTATTATTTGCAATGGTTGCCTTTACATGGCAAGCAAATGCTCAAAATTCTACATGCGCAACTGCTGCTCCCTTAACAATTGGTGGTACTGCATGTGCAGGAACTTCTGGTGGAGCAAATTCAGGAGACCCAACAGGAAATGACGACACAGACGGAAATGTTTGTTCTTCAAGTTACTCAGGAGGTGATGATTTTATTTTTGAATATACTGCAACTACAACAGATGCTTTAAAGTTAGATCTTTTTGCAACAAACACATGGACAGGAATAATGGTTACAGAAGGTTGTCCAACAACTGGAACCTGTTTTGCAAGTGCTACTAGTTCTTCCATAAATGAATCTTTGACAACTCCTGCAATGACCATAGGAGCAACTTATTACATCCATGTATCAACTTACCCTTCTCCTCAAAGTCCAGGTCAGTTTTGTATAGATGCTACTTTAGAAACACCAGCAACACCACCAGCAAACGATGATTGTTCTGGAGCTATAGGCTTAACTGTAAATGCTGATTATGCATGTGGTACAGTAACAGCAGGAACAACTGTTGGTGCTACTGCTTCTTCTCAAGCAGACGATGTAACTGGAACACCTAATAATGATGTTTGGTATTCTTTTGTTGCAACTTCAACAGATCATAGAATTTCATTACTAAATATAGTAAATGAAGCTGGTGGAGATACGAGTGTTGATATGGGAATTGGTGTTTATGATGCCACTGGCGGATGTGCTGGTTTGGTATTCTTTGATGACAGTGATCCGGAAACACTTGATCTTACTGGATTATCAGTTGGAGTAGAATATTATGTAAGAGTGTATGGTTGGTACTCTGCACTTTCATATAACAGTTTTGATGTTTGTGTGGGTACACCAGTTTGTACAGCTGCAACAGCTACAATTCCTGCAGATCCTATCGATAATGCAAATTGCCCTACAACTGTAGATGTTTCAATATCTATTGATGATTTAGGTGATTCTGGGACATTAACGATATATGCTGAAGATGACTTAGGTAACCCAGCAGGAACTGGTGGTACTGTAAGTGCAACTGGAATATTTACAATTACAGATGTGCCAGTTCCACAAACAAGTTGGACTATATTTATAGCACACGAATCAAATGCTACATGTGATACTGAGTTAGGACCTTTCTTCTTAAACTGTCCACCTGCAAATGATGATGCGTGTAATGCTGAGGCATTGACAATGGATGCAGCACCAGTAACAGGAAATAATGGATATTCTACTTTCGAAGCGAATGAAGTTCCTGGATCATGTTTTACTTCTACTGCTAACTCAAATTCAGTTTGGTATTCATTTGTAGCTCCTGCTTCAGGAGAAGTACAGATTTCTACTGATTTTGTTACTCCATTGGATGATACACAGATTGCTTTATATTCAATAACCGATTGTAACGATTTACTAACTGCAACTCAAATATCTTGTGACGAAGATGGTGGTACTACTGGAAGCGGATGGAATTCGATTATTAATACAACAGACGATGCAACACCATTAACACCTGGTAGCATGTATTATATTCAAGTTGATGCATATGGTAATAAAGCGGGAGAATTTAATATTGAAGTTATTACTTTAGCTCCTTTATCGACTACAGATTTTAATATCGATTCAGCTTTTACTTACTATCCAAACCCGGTAAATAATAGCTTAACGTTAAATGCACAAAAAGACATTCAAAATGTAGCTGTTTACAACATGTTAGGTCAAGAAGTACTACGTACTGCTCCAAACACTGTTAATAGCGAAGTAGATATGTCAAACCTTCAGCCAGGTGCTTACTTTGTAAAAGTAACTGTTGAAAATGCGACTAAAACAATTAAAGTGATTAAGAAATAATTTAACACTTTTATATATCTTAAAAAAGCCACTCAAATAGAGTGGCTTTTTTTTATTTATAATTTTCATTGTTTATAGATGTATTTTATTAATTAAATGAAGATTTTCAGAATTACAAATCACTTTAATAATTGCCTCCATTTTTATTTAATATTCCAGATTGAAGATGATTTTATTATTTTGAATTATTAAAAGGGGTATTTTTTTAATATACAGTATTGGCGCAAGCATTTAGTCGCAATAAAACACATTTAATCGATTAGTTAATGTTTAGTCAAATTATAAAGACAATTATCAATATTTTTAAGATAATTAACTAAATTAAAATTAATTAACATGAAAAAAATTACATTTTTGTTATTTGCATGTGTTGCCTTTTGTTGGCAGGCTAATGCACAATTAACCGAGGATTTTGAAAACACTCCTTTAGCAGGATGGACTTTATTGCAAACAGAAGCTGATGATCCAGGTTTTGTTCAAACAACGGCTCGAGCTAATTCTGGAGCCGCTTCATTTTATCATAACGATGATAATATTACAGTAGAATCAACTTCTTGGATGATTTCTCCTGCTTATACAGTACTTGCTGGAGAACAGTTGTCTTATTTTTACAATCAGACTTACCCTACATATGCTGTTGAATCTGGAGTATGGATTTCTACGACATCTGGAGACCCTATTGCTAACCCAGGTGATTTTACAGAAATTTATGATTTGGACGCAAATTTTTCTAATGAGGCTTGGACATTAAATACACATGACCTAACTACTTATGTGGGAGAAACAGTTTATGTTGCATTTAAGTATGTTGGCGATTGGGCAGATGAGTTATATATAGATGATTTTGCTATAGCTCCACCATCTGCTGCTCCAGAATGTGCAACAACTCCGTTTCCAGGAGATGTGACAACAGATGTAGCAACAGGAGATGTAACATTTACCTGGGTTGCGCCAACAAGTGGTCCAACACCAACAAGTTATAATCTCTTTGCTGGAACCATGGCAGATTATTCAGATCAAGCTTTAGTAGGTAATTTTACAACCGAAAGTGCTTTAATTACTATTACAGGTTATGACACTACTTTTTATTGGCAAATAGTTCCTGTAAACGGAACTGCTGTAGCCACTGGATGCCCTTATTGGAGCTTTACTACAGAATCTGCTCCACCACCTCCAGCAAATGATACTTGTGCAACAGCTGAGGTTATTACAGTAGGTGAAGGCATGTGTGGACCAACTGTTACAGGTTCAAATGTTAATGCTACCGATTCAGGAGAAGCTGCTCCATCGTATGGTTACTATTCTGGTGGAGATATTTGGTATCAATTTGTGGTTCCAGCTGGAAGCACACAGGTAAATGTAGAAATTGAATCTTCTGCATTTTCTACTACAATCCTAGCCGTATATAATACAACTATGGCCTGTGGTTCTTTAGTTGAAGAATATTCTGTTAATGCATATGCAGGTAGTAATATTGCAGTTACAGGTTTAACAGCAGGAGATACTTACTTGTTACGTATGTACGATTGGACTAATGATGATTTTGGTGATGTGGTATTTTGTTTAAGTACACCTCCATCTTGTTTAGTGCCTACAGGATTAAATGTTAGTAATATTACAGAGACTTCGGCAGACCTTGGATGGACTGAAGCAGGAACGGCTACTACTTGGAATGTTGAGTGGGGAGCAGCAACTTTCACACAAGGAACAGGTACCATGATTACTGGTACGACAAATAATCCAGAATCATTAAACCCTTTAACGCCATCAACAGCTTATGAATTTTATGTGCAAGCAGATTGTGGTGGTGGTGATTTAAGTGCTTGGGCTGGACCTTTTGCTTTTACAACAAATGGACCACCTCCAGCAAATGACGATTGTGCTGGAGCAGAAAACATTGTTCCATCTCCAACTTCAGCTATAGTTTGGTCTACAGGAACAACTGCTAATAATACTGCTTCAGGTGAGGTGTCAGATGCAGATATTTCTTGTATAAGTTCTTATTCATTTGGTAATGGTAGAGATATTTGGTACACAGTAGAAGTGCCTGCAGCTGGTGATATTACTATTGAAACAAGATCTGTTTCAGGCTCTCCAATGTTAGATACCGAGGTGGTTGTATTCTCAGGTACCTGTGGTGCTTTTGTAGGCACAGAAGTAGGATGTGACACAGATGGTAGTCCTGATGGATATTTCTCTATAGTTACTTTAACAGGACAAACTCCTGGAGCTATACTTTATGTTAGAGTAAATGAATATGCAACTTCCGCAACTAGTGGAGCTCAAGATGGTATTTTTGAAATTGCAGCTCATGCTACAGATCCAACTTTATTATCTATACAAGATTTTAATATCGATTCAGCTTTTACTTACTATCCAAACCCGGTAAATAATAGCTTAACGTTAAATGCACAAAAAGACATTCAAAATGTAGCTATTTACAACATGTTAGGTCAAGAAGTACTACGTACTGCTCCAAACACTGTTAATAGCGAAGTGGATATGTCAAACCTTCAGCCAGGTGCTTACTTTGTAAATGTAACTGTCGAGAATGCGACTAAAACTATTAAAGTGATTAAGAAATAATTTAACACTTTTATATATCTTAAAAAGCCACTCAAATAGAGTGGCTTTTTTTATGGGATTAATTACATTTGTTAGATGAATCTTCAAATCTCATTTATTATTCCTGTATTTAATCGTCCTGATGAGATTGACGAGTTATTAAACAGTTTTTCTAAGTTAAATACAACTACAAATTTTGAGATTGTAATAATTGAAGACGGTTCAAACCTAACAGCAGAAGAAGTTGTAAATAAGTATCAAAATCAATTAGATATTTTATACCTGTTTAAAGACAATTCTGGACCTGGAGACTCTAGGAATTATGGAATGAAACATGCTAAAGGCAATTATTTTATCATATTAGATTCAGATTGTATACTCCCATCTGAATATTTAAATGAAGTTGCAAAAAGTTTGCATGAAGATTTTGTGCATTGTTTTGGAGGACCAGATGCAGCACATGAATCTTTTTCATATTTGCAAAAAGCTATTAATTATTCAATGACTTCCTTTTTAACTACAGGAGGGATTAGAGGAAATAAAAAAAGCATGAATAGGTTTCAGCCAAGGAGTTTTAATATGGGACTTTCAAAAGAAGCCTTTTTAAAAACAAAAGGATTTGGAAAGATTCATCCTGGCGAAGACCCAGACCTAACCATTAGGTTATGGAAATTAGGCTATAAAACAAAACTTATTTCAAAAGCATTTGTATTTCATAAACGAAGAATATCTTGGTCTAAATTTTATAGGCAAGTAAACAAGTTTGGCTTGGTAAGACCTATATTAAACCTGTGGCATCCAGAAACAAAAAAAATAACCTATTGGTTTCCTACTATTTTTGTGTTGGGGTTTTTTGCAGCTATTATTCTACTAGTTTCCTTTCAATTTAAATGGTTATTTGACCTGTATTTGCTATATTATTTAATAGTCTTTATTCATGCTATAATCAAAACTAAAAACATCTATATTGCTATTTTGTCTCTATGTGCCATTAACATACAATTTATGGGTTATGGTTTGGGTTTTTTAAAATCGACTGTAGCGATTCAGGTATTTAACAAGAAACCGAAAGAATATTTTCCAGAATTATTTTTTTAAAAAGATATGCTAAGTAACATTAAATCTAAAATAATAGCATCGATACAAAACAAGAAAATAAATGTTTTTTTGTTGTTTCTTATGTTGTCTTTTATTGTGCTTATGGTTTTGAAATTGTCAACAACATATACCAATACCATAACTTTTAAAATAAATAAAACGGATGTTCCCGAACGTTATTTAGTATTAAATGATAGTACAAGTTTATTAAAAATCACTTTGAAAACTAACGGGTTTAATTTGCTAAAATATTATTTTAAAAAACCTAAAATAGACATTAATTTTAGTGAAAATATCGAGATGTCAAAAGAATATTATATTTGGAATAAGCATCAAGGTTTTTCAGATTTAAATCATCAATTTAATAAAGATATTGAGATTATAAGCATTACTCCAGATACTTTAAAATTTAGATTTGATGTAAATGCAATTAAAAAAGTTCCTGTAAAATTAAATAGTAAATTATCATTTACTACAGGATTCGATTTATTAGATTCTATTAAAATAAGTCCAGATTCTGTTAAAATAATTGGTCCCGAAATACTGGTGTCGGAAATAGCATTTATAGAAACTGATACCTTAAGTCTAAAAGATATAAAGGCTAATGTAGACAAGACTGTTTCATTAAACCTTCCTAATAACAAAAATAACAATTTAATTTTCTCTGATAGTAAAGTTGGTATTCATGCAGAAGTAGATAAATTTACAGAAGGACATCTTAAAATACCTATTACAGTAATTAATATTCCAGATAGTTTACAAATAAAATATTTTCCTAAAAAACTTTATGTAACTTACTATACAAGTTTATCTAATTATAATAAAATTACAGCAAACGATTTTATGGTGACTTGCGATTTTAATCAAATTGAAAAAGAATCGGAATTTTTAATACCACAAATAGTAACACAGCCTAATGAGGTTAAGCATGTGAAATTATCTCAAGAACAAATCGAATTTATTATTATAGAATGATTGTAGTTGGATTAACAGGTGGAATTGGAAGTGGTAAAACCACAGTAGCAAAGCTATTTGCAGCTTTAGGTGTTCCTGTATATATTGCTGATGACGAGGCTAAAAAACTAATGAACAGATCCAAAATCATTAAACGAAAATTAATTGAGCTTTTTGGAGAGCAAGCATATACTAATAACGTTTTAAATAGACCCTTTTTAGCGGATAAAATATTTAATAATGCTTCCAATTTAGAAAAAATGAATGCCATTGTGCATCCTAAAGTCGCTTCTCATTTTAAAAGATGGGTAAATAAACAAGAAGCACCATACGTAATAAAAGAATCCGCAATTTTATTTGAAAATGAGGCTTATAAAAATTACGATTACATTATTACCGTTACTGCTCCAAAAGAATTACGGATTGAAAGGCTATTAAAAAGACACGAGACTAGTATAGAAAAAATTGAAGCTATTATGAAAAATCAGTGGAATGATGCTAAAAAGATGGAAAAGTCTCATTTTGTGATAATCAATAAAGATATTGAAGAAACCAAGCGTCAGGTACAACTAACTCATAATAAAATCGTTAACTTCACACAATAAATCCTAAATTTTAACATTTTTGTTAATGTAAGGTTAAATGATAAGTACCCTAAATGTTAAAATGTTAATTTTGAACGATGAGCAAAAAGTTATTCATCATACTGATACTATTAATGAGTTTATCTTTAATCGGTATCATTTTCGTTCAGGCCTATTATATCAATAATTCTTTAAAAAACGAAGAAGAGCAATTTACGTTCAATGTAAAGAAAGCATTAAGCTATACTTCTAAAGCCATTGAAGACAGAGAATTTAAAGATTATGTTATAAAGCTTCAGCCGTTGATTGATCAAGGTGTGACACCAGATTCAACAGCTTTTAGGGAGTTTTATCTAAAAGAAGATAATAGAGATTCCAACGAAAAACTCATATATAGAAATAGTATTTTAGAAGAGAATTATAAATTGTCTTCATCGATCTTTGACATAGGTTTAGATAGTATTAATATTAGAAAAGTATTAAGCGATAGAGAGACCAAAGTTTTGAAAGGCAACTCCATAGAGTCTAACCCTAATTTGAATTTAGATGCTATGATGTTTGAATTTGGTAAATTATCTAAAGGTGTAGAAATTTTTTATGATACAGCTTATGAAGATTTATCTTATCGAGTGCCAATTCACAAACGTATTTCTCAAGAAGAAGTAAACAGTCTGCTTAAAAGTAAGTTAGCTGAAGATAATATCGATATAGATTATCAGTTTGCTATTTATAGTAATGATTTGGCAACGAAAGTTCAAAGTGAAGATTTTGAACTTGAAAATGAATCAACGTTTAGTATTCCAATCTTTCAAAACAAAAATGATTTAAGCAACTATAGGCTTTTAGTAAATTTTCCTAAAAGAAATGTTTTTGTACAATCGTCAATTATTAAAATGACATTGCTTTCAATTATTTTTACGTCAATTATCATTATCGCATATTCAAGTGCTTTAATGCAACTTGTTAGACAACGAAAGATTTCTGAAATTAAAACAGACTTTATTAATAACATGACTCACGAGTTTAAAACACCTATTGCTACTATAAATTTAGCTTTAGATGCCATTAAAAATCCACAAGTTATAGATGATAAAGAAAGAGTGTTACGCTATTTAAAAATGATTAAAGACGAGAACAAGCGTATGCATGCTCAAGTTGAAAATGTATTAAGAATATCTAAACTAGAAAGAAACGAATTAAACATAAGTAAGGAACGAGTTATATTACACGACTTAATTGAAGATGCAATAACCCATGTACAATTAATCGTTGAAGATAGAGATGGTAAAATTAATAGTAATTTGTTAGCAGATACATCTTCTGTTTTAGCAAATGAAACACATTTTACAAATGTTATAGTAAATGTTCTAGATAATGCTATAAAATATACGCCAGAATCTAGAGCTCCAATAATTAATATTTCTACCGAAAATGTCGGGACAAATATTTTATTAAAAATTACAGATCAAGGTAGCGGCATGAGTAAAGCTGCACAAAAACGTGTTTTTGAAAAATTTTATAGAGAACATACAGGAGATAGACATGATGTAAAAGGTCATGGATTAGGTTTAGCTTATGTTAAACGAATTGTAGAAGACCATCAAGGTCATATATCAGTAGAGAGTGAAAAGGACAAAGGAAGTACTTTTATAATTAAACTTCCATTAATATCATAATGCTATGAGTGAACAACAAAAGAAAATATTATTAGTTGAAGATGATCCAAATTTTGGAACCATTCTTAAAGATTATTTAATGATGAACGATTATCAAGTTACCCATGCTAAAAATGGTATGGAAGGCTTTGAAAAATTTAAGAAAGACGATTTCGATTTGTGTATACTTGATGTCATGATGCCATATAAAGATGGTTTTACTTTGGCTAAAGAAATTAGAGATAAAAATACCGATGTTCCAATTGTTTTCCTTACAGCTAAAGCCATGAAAGAAGATGTGCTTAAAGGTTATAAGGTAGGAGCAGACGATTACTTAAACAAACCATTTGATAGCGAAGTGCTATTGATGAAGATTAAAGCAATCATGCAACGCAAAGCAACCGAAACAGTTGCAGATAGTAAACAATTTGAATTTAAAATAGGTGGATTTCATTTAAATTCTAAACTACGATTCTTAACGTATAACGAAGGAGAACAAGTGAAATTATCTCCAAAAGAAAACGAATTATTACGTTTGTTAGCTTTACATGAAAATGATTTAATGCCAAGAGAGTTAGCATTAACTAAAATTTGGAGAGACGACAATTACTTTACTTCCAGAAGTATGGATGTATATATTGCCAAGTTAAGAAAGTATCTAAAATTAGACGAAAATGTTGAGATTTTAAACATTCATGGCGAAGGGTTTAGGCTTGTAGTCAATCAGAATGCTTAAATAAACATATTATTGAAATAAAAAAACCAGCAAATTTTGCTGGTTTTTTTATTTAGTACTTTGTGTAATCATCGATAGCAAAGGCTTGGTTAAAACGCGAAGCATCTATAGTCTTATTTTCACTAGAATCATAATCTACCATTATTTTCCATTGACCACTTTCGTTTCTTAAAATTACATGAAATTGGCCATAATAACTTTGTTCTTGATCAGTTTCTGGATTAATAGTTAATTTATAAATGCCACGTTCTGAGGCTGTATTTTCATTATTTAAACGTTCAAAAAAACGAAATGTAATAGTTTGTTCTCTTTCTTTAAATTTCCATCGTTCTTTATAATTATTTATATAAGATATTTTATTTTGTATTTGGTTGTTATCTGCATTAATTCTAACTAAATCAATACTATGTATACTTGCAAACAAACTATAATCAAATGTTTCAAAAGCTTTTGTAAATGGCAACCAAATTTGATTGTCTATCTCTTTTAAATTTGTTTCATTTTGAGAAAAACTATGAAATGTGGCTAAAAAACAAACCAGTAATAATATGTTAATAGTTTTCATTTTTTTTGACTTATATAATCAGTAATACTCATAAAATCATCCTCATAGTCAAACCACTTAATGGCTTCATTTTTCCGAAACCAGGTAAGTTGTCTTTTGGCAAAACGTCTAGAATTTTTTTTAATTTCAGAAATGGCGAAATCCAGAGTCCATTCTCCTTCAAGATACTTAAATAATTCTTTATATCCAACGGTGTTTAAAGCGTTTAAATGCTGTTTGTTTTGTAGTTTTATTACTTCATCTAACAGGCCTTCTTTCATCATGACATCAACTCGTTGATTGATTCTGTTATATATTATATCTCTATTGGCAGCAAGTCCGATAGTTATAGTTTTAAAAGGACGTTTCTCTTTATTTTTATTTAAAAATGAAGCATAAGGTTTGCCTGTGCCCATACAAACTTCTAAAGCTCTAATTACACGTTGCGGATTATCTAAAGCAATTGTGTTATATGTTTCAACATCTAAAATTTTCAATTTTTTTTGAAGTTTCTCTAGTCCTTCAGCTTCTAATTGGTTGTTTAAATTCTCTCTGATACTTGAATCTATATCAGGAAAATTATCCAATCCTTTGCTAACAGCATCAACATATAAACCAGAACCACCAACCATAATCACTGTATCATGAGTTTTAAACAAAATGTTTAAAAGTGTTGTCGCATCTTTTTCAAAAGCACCAACACTATACTTATCTTCTATAGATTTATGATGGATAAAATGGTGTTTAGCTGTAGCTAATTCTGTTGGAGTAGGAGCTGCAGTACCAATGGACATTTCTTTATAAAACTGTCTAGAATCGGCAGAGATAATTTCTGTATTATAATGGTTTGCCAGTTTAATACTTAGTGAGGTTTTTCCAATGGCAGTTGGGCCCATAATGCTTATAAGCGTTTTAGTCATGATGAAGGTGATAACCACATTTAAAACAAAATTTAGCCTGGTCTTTATGTTTGCTGGCTAAGCAATTTGCACAAGTTTGTGAGTTGGTATCTATTTCAGAAGGATGTGGAGGTAATGGGTGAGCACTATGCGAATCATCATCAGATTTATCTTTCCCTTGTTTTGAATATTCAGCAGAAACAATTCCTGTTGGAACAGCAATAATACCATAACCCATAATCATAATTAAGGAAGCAATTATCTGACCTAAAGGTGTTTGGGGTGTAATATCTCCAAAACCAACAGTAGTAAGGGTTACAATACACCAATACACACTTTTAGGAATATTATCGAATCCATGTTCTTTGCCTTCAATTAAGTACATAACAGTTCCTAATATGATAGTGATGATAAGAACGGCTAGCATGAAAACAGAGATTTTTGCTCTACTTGCTTTTAATGCTGTAACCAAATGATTTGATGCAGATAAAAAGCGCACAAGTTTTAAAATTCTAAAGACACGTAACAACCTTATAGCTCGAAAAGCTACAAGCGCATGTGTACCAACAAATATTAAGGATAGATATTTTGGAATTGTTGAAAGTAAATCTATAATTCCATAAAAGCTAGTAACATATTTTATAGGTTGTTTAACCGAAATAATACGTAAGATATATTCTATACTAAACAAAATGGTTATAACCCATTCTGAAATGTCAAAGAACATATGATACTCATTATCCAAAGACTCAATGCTCTCAAGCATGACTAATAAGATACTTGCTAAAATAGCAATAAGAAGGATTATATCGAATAGTTTTCCAGCAGGTGTATCTGCTTCATAAATTATTTCATGAACTTTTGCTCTCCAATTACTATGTGGTTTTTTAATAGACATGTATCAAATGTAAGAAAGTATTTATTATTTATGCTTTAATACGATTAGAGAGTTTTTTTGAGTATCTATAATAGTTCCCATAAACACTTTTAAACTTTCATAATATTCAGGATTATAGATTGTTTCTTTAAAGGTAAATTTAAAATATAATACAATGTCATTGTCTATTACTTTTGTGCTAAATATATACAATCCTTTATTGTTGGGTAAGCTAATATTTAGGTCTTCAGGAATTTCAAGTATGTCGTAATTATCATTTAAATCGATTTTTAAAGTATATAAATAAGCATCTTTATAACCAAAATCTATAGGATAGGTTCTTTCTTGTAACTTTAATGGATTTTCAGACATTAATTTAAACAAAAACGGGTTAATGTATAGATTATCATTAATATTTTCTGCTTGATATTCAATATTGAACTCTTCTTGAAACTCATAACTGGTTCGACCTGGACTAGTTACCTTATGTTCGGTAAAGTTTATTGAATTGTATTTTTCTTGATAATGTTTTAGGTATTCAGACTTATTACTGTAATAAGATTTTTTTAAAGGATAAGCATGATATCCTGTTGAAGTAACATCTGCTTTTCCTACTAATAAGTCGTTTTCTTCTAATTTTAAATCGACTTTGTATTGCATTGTTGAAAGGGTTTTTGGATTGATTTCAACCCAAGTACTTCCATTTTTAAAATCTAAAAGTCTACCATCTCTATTGAGGCATCTAAAAGGTAATTCGCCAAAGGACACATAGGTATCTGTAGCATCTAAAAGGTATATTTGATTGTTAATGGTTGCTTGTACTATTAAATAGTTGAACTCTGAAATAACAGGAAATATTTTTGTTACAAAACCATTTGCTCTTGTAGATAATAAAACAGGCTTAACGTCTATGCCATTTTCTTCAAGAAGGTTGTGTAAAAGAATGTTTATTTCGGAAACATTACCAGATTTGTTTTTCATTAAATCTCTAACAGAAATATCACCAAAAATATTGTAGGTTCCATCCCAAGTATATGTATCTTGAACATAAGAGAAAATGTTTTCGGCTCTTTTTAAGGCATCTACTTCAGATGTGAAAGTATCATTAGATATGTTGACTTTTAATTGTTTTCCAAATCTACTATCAGTTTTTAATTCTTTATCAACATCGTTCCAGGTTTTACTTATTTTATCTATTCTACCGTCGAATTTTTTTATGGTATTTAATTCGTATCCAATTTTTGCTAAATAATTGTCTTTCGTTGTTGTGTAGTCTTCATCTATATAAGCAGGAATATCTTTCATTACATATTTAGAAACTGTACAATCGGCATAGCCACCACCATAAACGGTTAAACACTGGCTTTCAATAACACTTTCGTTCACATCCAGTTTTAAGAAACCAACCAATTTTATATGGTATTCATAATTGGCAGGAATACTTGTATTGTATTCACTATAAATCTTTGGAATATCATCCTGAAATGCCCAACTTTTAAAATTATAAACATAAGGTGTTTCTGTGGTGTAACTATATGTAATTACAGAGCCTTCTTTAACATTAGGAAGCGTGAATTTAGCAATAGTATAATGGTCGTTATACCTTTCTTCATAGATTTCATTACTTCTTAAGCTCGTTTTAACAACCGTTTCTCCTTTTAAATTATAGGTTGTTGCAATAACGTTTTTTATTTTTTCTTTATTTTTATTTCCATCATTATACAGATAAACTGAGACGGTTGCTTTGTCAAAACCTTTACTACTAATTATTTTTAATTTTCGTTTAAATTCAGAAACTAATTTAAAGGTTTCATCATCAATATAGCTTTTGCCATATTCGTAGATTACTAACGCATTTGCAGTAGAATCTTTTGTGTAAACTTGGGTGGTCAAATCACTTCGGCTAACTGAATAATCTGTTGAATAAAAATCAGTTTGTGCATTAACATGCAATGCTATTAATAATAGTAGGGTTAAGTAGATAAATTTCATTGACTCTCAAATATTATTGTTTTAAGATTCTTATTTTTCCTTAAGTAACTTTGGATTATATGTTGGGTATCTCTATTGTTTTCCATTGGAGTTATAACAGATTCTAGTACATCTGTATTTGTAATTTGATAATTAAGGTTTGCATATCCTAGACCAACAAAAAGACCATTCTTAATCAATATAACACTGCGCTCACTTATATCTCGACCTTTATCAATAATTGCCATATTTACATTTTTATAGCTATTTTTTTCTATAAACTTGGTTACGCGACTATTATATGTGCTGTTTGATTCTTCTTTTATACAAGCTCCTTCACATTGTTTTAAACTATAATTAAAACAACTACTTTTTGCTATGTCTAACCCAGTGAGTTTCTGACATAAATTAAAATCTTCTACAGCTTTAAATAAAAACTGCTTGGCACTACTTCTAGTGCTAAATGTGGTTATAGGTTTTTTTCTACCATCTGCTTTGTCAATTTTTAAATTGATATAACCGTCTTCATCCACAAAACTATATAAGGCATGAGTAAATGTGTTTCTTCGAAGTGCTCTATTAAAAATAGGTTTATTACGTTTTATTTCTTCGCTTTCCTTTAAAAGGGCTACGAGTTCATTACCAGTAGCTTCATATGTTACTGTTGCTGTTTGTAATTGTATTTTTTTTGATTTTGCATTGGTATTTGAAAAATGTTGGCTAAGTCTGTTTTTTATGTTTTTACTTTTTCCTATATAAATGATATCTCCATTTTTGTTGTGTATATAGTAAACACCAGTGATGTTTGGAAGATCGTTTAAAATCTGCTTTAAACTTGGTTCCATTTTAAAAGTAGGTTCAACTATAATAGCGTCTTGAACTATAACTTTTTTGACGTCTTTAGCAAGAAGCATTTTAAAGAGCTTAACTGTAGCTACGGCATCTCCATTGGCTCTATGTCTATCGCTAACAGGAATGCCTAAAGCCCTGGCTAGTTTACCTAAGCTGTATGATGCTTGGTCTGGAATGAGCGTTTTTGAAAGCGAAACGGTACATAAGGTTTTGCGTTTATATGGAAATCCTAAGCGTTTAAATTCGGTTCGTAAAATTCTGTAATCAAATTCAGAATTATGAGCCACAATCACACAGTCTTCTGTAATTTCAATAATACGCTTGGCTACTTCATAGAATTTAGGTGCATTTTTAAGCATCTTACTATTAATTCCTGTAAGATTTACAACAAAAGGTTGAATTTCTCTCTCAGGATTTACCAAACTAATAAATTGATCGACGACTTTATGGCCATCGAATTTATAGATGGCTATTTCTGTAATACCTTCTTCGTTATACTTTCCACCTGTGGTTTCTATGTCTAATATGGCGTAAATGGTGTTTTGCTTTTTTATTGTTTTTGCGAGATTCTAAAAAGCCTCGGTAATCTCAAAGAATAAGATTATCAAGTCGTATTACTCCTCGTAATAATTTGTTAATTATAATTTCGTTCCCCAAAGATACTACTTCCTACACGAATCATGGTGCTCCCACAAGCAATTGCTAAGGTATAATCGCCACTCATTCCCATAGAAATAACTTCTAGCCTTGGGTTCAGGGCTTTAAGTTGATTGAAAACAGATTTTAACTGTGTAAACTCTTCTTTTATTTGTTCTTGATTGTCTGTAAAAGTTGCCATTCCCATAACGCCAATCACGTTGATATTTTTTAATTCTGAAAATTCATTGGATTGTAATATATCTGAAGCTTCGTGAGCACCCATGCCAAATTTAGAATCTTCTGATGCTATTTTTATTTGAAGTAAACAATCTATTGATCTGTTGTGTTTCTTAGCTTGTTTGTTAATTTCTTTAAGCGTTCTAAAGTTTTCAACACCATGAATTAAATTTACAAAAGAAGCCATATACTTAACCTTGTTTCTCTGGACATGACCAATCATATGCCATTGAATATCTTTTGGCATTAATTCCTGTTTCTCGGCCATTTCCTGAATTTTATTTTCTCCAAAAATGCGTTGCCCAGATTGGTAAGCTTCCATGATATCGCTAACAGGCTTGGTTTTAGAAACAGCAACCAAAGTGACATGTTTTGGCAATGAGGATTTTATGTTGTTGAGGTTTTGTTGTATGGACATGAATTATTGTTTGTTGCTAAGATGTTTGTTGCTTAGTTGGTGCCACTAAACCACAAACAGCTTCACGAATATATATTTTAATTAGAATTCATAAATAGTCACACCACTCCGGAGTTTGGGTTCTATGTAGGTGCTTTTTGGAGGCATGATAAGGCCATCGTCTGCAATTTGTTTCATTTCTTCTACAATAACGGGAATCATAACAAATCCAACTTTAGATTCGCCACTGTCCACACTGCTTTTAATATTGACCAAATCTTTTTTTCCATTGATATAAGAAATTCGTTGATCGTTTCTTAAATCTTCTATACCCAAAATGGGATTTAAAATGGTTTTATAAAGAATTTGAGAGTCTAAACTGTCTAACGAAGATTCCATATTATAAATGGTTCTGCGTAAATATAGCGAATAAAAATCGCCATCTAAATACATGCTAAAATGATGCTTTTTTGATGGCTGATAAGGTATTTTACCTCTATTTTCAATTCGATAAACAGCATCTAATTGAATTAAAAACTCTTCTTTGCTTAATCCGTTTAAATCTTTAACCAATCTGTTAAATGCGTGAATTTGTAAATCTGATTCCGGAATTAAATAACTCATGAAGAAATTGTATTCCTCATCTCCTTGATGATCTGGATTGGCATCTTTTAAGTCCTTATAGAGTAAATAGGAAGAAGCAGAACGATGATGACCATCTGCTATATAAATAGTTGGGATGTTTTCAAATTCTCTTTGAATGGTTTCAAGTGTAACTGGATCATCAACCTTCCATAAATAGTGTGTGTCTCTATAAGTTGTAGTAAACTCAAACTCGGCTCTTTCTTTTTGCGTGTTTGTTATTATCGATTCAATAACTGGATTATCAGGATAGGTTAGAAGTACAGGTTCTGCATTAAAACCAACAGTTTTTAGGTAATCTTTAAAAACTATTTCGCGATAGGCAATGGTGTCTTCGTGTTTTTTAATAATATCGGTTTCATAATCTTTTGCACTTGCAGCAGCTACAATACCATTAAACTCCTGTTGTTCTCTATCAACTATTCTATAAATGTAGTAACATGGATTCTCATCTTGTGTAAAAATACCATCTTCCTTAAACTCTAAATATCTATTTTTTACTAAATTATATCTTGCTTCTCCCGAAATGTCTTTATCGAATCGATACCCTGGGTTCACTATTTGTAAAAATGAAAACGGATTATCACGTAATCGAGATTCAAGCTGTTCCTTTGTATAACTTTGATATGAACGTGCAGCCACAAGACTGACTTTGTCTCGTGTAGGACGTACGGCTTTAAAAGGAATTATTTTGGTCATATTTAGTGTTGATGTTTACTTCAAAAATTGTGAAGCTACTTTCTCTGCTTTTCTGCTTTCAGAATAATCGTAAAATCCTTCCCCAGATTTAACACCTAATTTTCCGGCATTCACCATATTTACTAGTAAAGGACAAGGTGCATATTTAGGGTTTTTAAACCCATCGTACATCACGTTTAAAATAGATAGACAAATGTCTAGTCCAATAAAATCTGCTAATTGTAATGGTCCCATTGGATGAGCCATACCAAGTTTCATAACCGTATCTATTTCTTCAACGCCTGCGACTCCATTATAAAGCGTTTCAATGGCTTCATTTAGCATTGGCATTAAAATCCTATTGGCTACAAAACCAGGATAATCGTTTACTTCTGTTGGAGTTTTATCTAATGTTTTTGAAAGCTCCATAATGGTATTTGTCACTTCGTCGCTAGTATTATAACCACGAATAATTTCTACCAACTTCATAATTGGAACTGGATTCATAAAGTGCATACCAATAACCATTTTTGGTCTGGAAGTAACAGCTGCAATTTGTGTAATAGATATTGAAGACGTATTACTTGCCAAAATAGTATCTTCTGGACAAGCTTCGTCTAACTGTTTGAATATTTTAAGTTTTAAATCAATGTTTTCGGTTGCAGCTTCAACAACTAAACTAGCATATTCTACACCTTCGTTGATGCTTGTAAAGGTTGTTATGTTGTCTAACGTTTCAGCTTTATCAGCTTCTGATATTTTTTCTTTAGCAACCATTCTGTCTAAGTTTTTAGCAATGGTATCCATACCTCGTTTTAATGAGGCTTCGCTAATATCTATAAGTTGTACTTTAAATCCACTTTGAGCAAAAGTATGTGCTATACCATTTCCCATGGTTCCAGCTCCAATTACTGCTACATTTTTCATATAAAAATTGTTTTGTCATTCCGTTGCTTGTCTATTGGTAGACAAGAAGTATGGAATATTGATATTAATTATTTAAAATTGATCGATTATCATCGTTGCCACACGTAAGGCTTCTGTGCCATCATGTAGTGTGACTATAGGAGATCTATTATTGTTAATGGCGTCTGCAAAAGAATTTAATTCATCTAAAATAGCATTATTGTTTTCCACCTCAGGATTGTCGAAATAAATTTGTTTTTTAATACCTTCAGCGTTTTGTAAAATCATATCAAAATCTCCAGGGTTTATTGGGGCATCTTTCATTTTAACGACTTCACATTTCTTTTCCAAGAAATCTACTGAGATATAAGCATCTTTCTGAAAAAACCGTGATTTACGCATGTTTTTCAATGAAATTCTACTTGCTGTTAAGTTGGCAACACATCCATTCTCGAATTCTATTCTAGCATTTGCAATATCTGGTGTGTCACTAATAACTGAAACGCCACTTGCATTAACTTTTTTAACTTTAGATTTTACCACACTTAAAATAATGTCAATATCGTGAATCATTAAATCTAAAACTACAGGAACATCTGTACCACGTGGATTAAATTCTGCCAAACGGTGTGCTTCAATAAACATGGGGTTTACAATTTGGTCCTTTACAGCCAAATAAGCCGGATTGAATCTCTCTACATGTCCAACTTGTCCACGAATGTTGTGTTGTGCTAAAAGTTCTCTAATGTGTTCAGCTTCTTCAACGGTATTTGTAATGGGTTTCTCTATAAAAATATGTTTGCCTTTTGCTATGGCTTTCTTAGCACATTCGTAGTGAGAAAGCGTTGGAGTAACAATATCGACCATATCTACAGCTTCAATTAATGCATCGATAGAATTGAAGTATTTGTAGCCAAATTCAGCTTCAATTTTTTTTGCATTGGCTTCATTTGCATCATAAAAACCAACCAATTCATATTTTTCAGATTGATTTAGAAGTCTCAAATGAATTTTTCCAAGATGTCCAGCACCTAGAACTCCAGCTTTTAACATGTTTTTACGTTTTCAACAAAAATAAGATTTTTCGCTATTTATTTATGTGAATTTAATAATAAATGTCATTAATTAAAAAGTATTGATAAATGTTGAAGATTTAATTTTTAGCTTCAATTTGTTTGAATTAATTTTGCTTGAAACAAGATTTCCATTGAAAGACACTTTTAAACATAAAGGATTAAGACAGCAATTAGTAGAAACTGTTAGGAATAAAGGAATTACCGATGAGAAAGTACTGGAGGCAATTGGGAAAATTCCACGACATTTGTTTATGGATTCTGGGTTTTTAGATCATGCCTATCAAGACAAAGCCTTTCCTATTGCTGCAGACCAAACCATATCTCAACCATATACAGTAGCTTTCCAAACAGAGTTATTACAAGTAAAACCTGGAGATAAAATATTAGAAATTGGTACTGGAAGTGGGTACCAAACAGCTGTTTTATGTGAGCTTGATGCACTTGTGTTTAGTATAGAACGACAACGTGAACTTTTTAAAAAAACCAGCAAGTTTTTACCAAAATTAGGTTACAGAGCTAAGAAGCTTATTTTTGGCGATGGCTATATAGGTTTAAAAGAAGAAGCTCCATTTGGTGGAATTATTGTAACAGCAGGCGCACCATTTGTTCCTAAACCTTTATTGAGTCAACTAGCAATAGGTGGACGATTAGTGATTCCTGTAGGAGACGATGTTCAGGTAATGACTTTATTTATACGAAAAGGACCTAAAGAATTTGAAAAACACGAGTTTGGAGAATTTAGGTTTGTTCCATTACTAGAGGATAAAAATTAATTTTTAGGCAAATACTCAATTGGTATTGGGTTCTCTAGAGTTTCTTGAGTCCAATACACATTTACTATCCACCATCTTTCACCATCGTTTAATAACTGGATACTATTAATGCCTCTCATAAAAGGTTCAGTGTCTGTTATACTTTGAAACGATTCATAGGTACTAAAAACCTGAGTGATGTTTCCATAAGTGTTTACCTGTCGATGTATTTCTTTTTCGAAAAAACCATTTTCAATCAACCAAGACCCAGAAGTTGTTATGTAATCTGAAGGTGATAAGTATTTTAAAATATAAACACCTTCTTTGTTTTTACTGGTTGGTATAAGTTTGGCGTCAGGTTTAAATAAGTGTTTAAACAAACCCCAATCTCTTTCCTCTCCTTTTTCTCCTGAAATAACAGAATATAAAGTTTCTAAAGTACTATCTAAAGTTTCTACGTAGCTAGCGTAATTTTCTGGGCTTTCTTGAGCTTTTAATGTAAAAGTAATTGATATTATAAACAGAAATGAGATTAATTTTTTCATTTAAATGGTGTTTATTAAAGTTGTCTTAATACTAATTGAAACTTTTCTTAACTCTATCCAATCTTACTTTGTTTTCACGGTCTTTTATAGTGTCTCTTTTATCAAAAAGTTTTTTTCCTCGTGCAAGAGAAATTACAAGTTTTGCTAAACCTTTATCATTAATAAATAATCGAAGTGGAATAATAGTAAGTCCTGTATTTCTAACTTCTTTCTCAAGTTTTTTTAATTCTTTTTTATTTAATAAAAGTTTTCTTGTAGCCTTAGGTTTATGATTGTAGTAAGTTCCATAAAGATACTCTTCAATAGTCATATTTACAACGAATAATTCGCCTTGCTCATTAAATTCACAAAAACTTTCAGCAATAGAAGCTTTACTATCTCGTATGGATTTTATTTCAGTTCCAGTTAAAACAATCCCAGCAGTATATTTATCCAGTATTTCGTATTGAAACTTAGCTTTTTTGTTTTTTATATTGACAATCTTTTGCATATATGTCAAAGGTAAATAATTTAGAAGAACTTTTTAAAAGACTCTTGGAAAGTTATGTTTAATTTTACGACAAAACTTCAAAATGCTATAAGTATGAATAAGTTTGTATTTTTAATAATATGCATTGGTTTTTCAATTTTATCTTGTAAGAACCAAAAAACAACAGTTTTAAATGCTAATGAAATCATCAATAAATCTATTGATGTATCTGGAGGTGAGACATTTGACGCTTCTACTATAGCATTCAATTTTAGAGATAAACATTATATAGCTAAGCGTAACAACGGGATTTTTCAATTGGTAAGACAGTATAAGGATTCTATTTTTAATATGAAAGATGTGGTTTCTAATGATGGCTTTAAACGTTATATTGAAGATGAACTCAAAAAAGTGCCAGACTCTATGGCTGTAAAATATGCAGCTTCGGTAAATTCTGTTCATTATTTTTCTGTATTGCCTTATGGGTTGAATGATGCAGCAGTAATGAAAACAGGGTTGGGTGAAGAAACGATTAAAGATCAAAACTATTATAAAATCCAAGTCACTTTTAAACAAGAAGGAGGAGGCGAGGACTTTGAAGATGTATTTGTGTATTGGGTAAATAAAGATACCTATAAAGTGGATTACCTTGCTTATTCTTATAAAGAAACAGATGGTGTAGGTTTTCGTTTTAGAGAAGCTTATAACGAACGATATGTTAACGGATTACGTTTTGTAGATTATAACAATTACAATGTAGTAACAGATATAACATCTGTAACAGAATTAGGTATGTTATTTGAAACCAACAAATTAAAACTACTCTCTAAAATAGAGTTAAAAAATATTTCTGTAAATTAATTTGTTAAAAAATAAGGGTTAAGCTAATTCAAGAGCAATATCAATCATATCCTTAAAAGTAGTTTCTCGTTCTTTGCTTGTAGTACGTTCACCAGTAACTAAAGAATCTGAAATGGTTAGAATAGTCAATGCATTTACATTGTGTTTTGCTGCTACTGTATATAAGCCAGCTGTCTCCATTTCAACACAAAGCACTCCAAATTTGGACCATTTTTTATACGACTCGAAATCGTCTGCATAAAACTCATCCGAAGTAAATACATTGCCAGCTTTAAGCGGAATGTTTTTTGTTTTTGCTACTTCAACAGCTTTTTGAAACAGTCCAAAATCTGCAGTAGGAGCGTAATCTGCCCCACCAAATCGTAATTCGTTTACTCCAGAGTTAGACGAAGCTGCCATGGCTAAAACAATATCTCTAATTTTAACATGTTTTTGATAAGAACCTGAACTTCCAACTCGAATTAAATTTTTTACACCATATTCTGTAATTAATTCATGAGCATAAATAGAAATACTTGGAACTCCCATTCCTGTGCCCATAACAGAAACACGTTTCCCTCTATATGTCCCAGTAAATCCAAGCATACCTCTCACTTTATTAAAGCAAACTGGGTTTTCTAAAAAGGTTTCAGCAATCCATTTAGCACGAAGTGGATCGCCAGGCAATAAAATAGTTTCTGCAATTTCTCCCTGTTTCGCTTCAATATGAACACTCATAAATTTTAGTTGAATTAAAAGTTAATAACCCGAGTTTTGTAGTGTAGATTTTTTTGCAGTAACAATTGTTATCCCTGATGAGGTTCCAATTCTATCTGCTCCAGCATCGATATATTTTAAAGCTGTCTCTAAATCTTTGATACCTCCCGATGCTTTTATTTTTGCTCTATTTTTAATGGTTTTTTTAATCATCTTAACAGCTGTTAGAGTCGCTCCTCCTTTAGAAAAACCTGTTGAAGTTTTAATAAAATCGGCCTTTGCGTCTAAACAAATCTGGCAGGCTTTTAATATTTCGTTTTTAGAGAGTTCGCTAATTTCCAGAATCACTTTTAAGGGCGTTTTTCCAATAGCTAACTTAACATCACAAATATCTTTGTACACAGCCACATAGTTTTTACTTCTTAACATGCCAATATTTATTACCATATCTATTTCATCTGCTCCGTCTTCTACTGCTTTAACGGCTTCAAAAACTTTAGTTTCTGTGCTCATAGCACCTAATGGAAAGCCAATAGTTGAGCAAACTTTAACATTGCTTCTAATTAAAAGATGTTTAGCCAAAGCTACATAGAAACTATTAACACATACCGAGTAAAAATTATATTGTTTGGCTTCATCACAAAGCATTTTAATATCTGTTTTGGTAGCACTTGGTTTTAAAAGGGTATGATCTATGTATTTGTGAATTTCCATAATATAAAATAGGTTAAGTTGTAACAAAAATACGATTAACTGTTTATATTGACATCATGCAATATGAAAAATTATTAAAATTTTATGAGTTTAATTATATTTTTTAAGATGTAGATTAGCTAGTATAGTGGTTATTAATCGAGCAAATTAAAGAGTTGTGTTTTTATTAAGTTATGTTTAAGTGCTATTAACCAATTAAATATAATTTATGAAAACTTTAAACTATTATTTTTTAACTATTGCACTATGCTTTAGTGCCATGATTCAAGCTCAAGTTTCAGATTCAGATATCCCTGAAAACGGTTTTGTCTATAATGAAGACTTAATTGTACAAGGGAGTGAATGTGTTGGAGTAGATTGTCCAACAGCACCAAGCTTTGGATTTCACACATTAAGATTAATGGAAAACAATTTGCGTATTCATTTCGATGACACAAGTAATTCGGCTAGTTTTCCTGGGAACGATTGGGAAATAACCATTAATGACTCTGATAATGGAGGAGCTAATTATTTTGGTGTTTCAGATCTAACAGCCGGTAACATGCCTTTTAGAATTTCAGCAGGTGTAGGAGCAAACGCATTATATGTTGGAACTGGAGGTAATGTTGGTTTAGGTACCGATACTCCTGTTGTTGAGCTACAAGTAACAGATGGAGACTCTCCAACGTTACGTTTAGAGCAAAATGGCGCAAGTGGTTGGACAGCTCAAACCTGGGATCTTGCTGGAAACGAAACAAACTTTTTTATAAGAGATGTAACCAATGGTAGTTTGTTGCCATTTAAAATCAAACCAGGCGCTCCTAATAATTCTTTTTTTATTGCTGCTAATGGTACGATAGGTTTAGGCACCCAAGGACCAAATTTAAATGCTTCTTTAGATTTAAGTGCAACCGATAAAGGGTTAATTTTGAATAGATTAACAACTGCACAACGAACAACATTGTCAAGTGGTGCTGTTGCTGGAATGACAGTTTATGATACTGATGATAATGTTACCTATTATTGGAATGGAACCGAATGGGTAAACACTTCTCAAGACAATCAAGATTTAACTTCTGCTACTTTATCTGGTACAACTTTAACAGTTGCTATTGAAAGTGGTGCGTCTGTAGATGTAGACTTGGCACCAATCTTAGCAGATTTACAAGCAGAAAATACAGCGCAACAAGCACAAATTGACGATTTATTAGCTCGTGTAACTGCAATAGAGCAGTGTGCTTGTGGTGGTACTTTAGGAGTTATGGAATCTGTTCCAACTGAAAACAATATTCGTTTAAACCAAAATGTGCCAAATCCATTTAACACGCTAACAAATATTAAATATTACATTCCAATAAAATATCATTCTGCTAAAATTGTTGTGACTTCGTCTTTAGGACAAGTTATATATGATTTTCCTTTGAATACATTTGGAAAAGAAGGATCTTTAGATTTAAGCAAATCTAATTTGCAATCTGCTATTTATTATTACACTCTTTATGTAGATGGAAAGAAAATTGATACTAAAAGGTTAGTTACTCAATAAAAAGATATTTAAATTAAAATTAAAAGCAACGTGCCTCTTTTTAGATTTGCGTTGCTTTTTTTATTGTAATTAACTAAACCGTTATAAAAACGTGTCTATCTTAATTATATTTCCTCTTATTGAATTTTAATTAAAAACTTATTTAAATTAGTTCTTTTAAAAAAATAAAAATGAAAGCATCATTAAATAATAACATTGAACATTACGATTTAATTTGTGTTGGAGGAGGCATCATGAGTGCTACTTTAGCACTTTTAACAAAATTATTGGATCCCAATTTAAGAGTTTTAATATTAGAAAAATTAGAACATGTGGCACTTGAAAGTTCAGCTGCTTGGAATAATGCAGGTACTGGACACTCTGCATTATGTGAACTTAATTATACGCCTGAAGATGCAGATGGTACAATAAACATTTCGAAAGCCATAGACATCTGTAACCAATTTGAAATTTCTAAACAATTCTGGTCTTATTTGGTAAATAAAGATTTAATAAAAGATCCAAAATCTTTCATTCAAAATATGCCACATTGTAGTTGGGTAACGGGTGATTATAATAGCAGCTTTTTAGAAAAACGCTTTGAGGCTATAAAAAATCATTTTATGTTCAATAGCATCGAATTCACTAAAGAAATTGATAAAATGAAAGAATGGTTTCCTCTCATGATGGCAGATAGAGCTCCTGATGAGGTAATGGCAGCCAATCGAATTGAAAGAGGAACCGAAGTCAATTTTGGAGAATTGACCAACATGCTGTTTGCTATTTTAGACAAGGAATTTGATACTAAAGTACAATGTAATCAAGAAGTTCTAGATATTGATCCTGAAGACAAAGTAGAATGGTCTGTAAAGGTTAAAGACATGAAGACTCATGAAAATCGTTATTTCGATGCCAAACATGTTTTTATTGGAGCTGGAGGAGGAAGTATACTATTACTTCAAAAAGTTGAGATAGAAGAAAAACATGGTTATGGAGGGTTTCCTGTTAGTGGAGAATGGTTGGTTTGTAAAGACCAAGAGATAATAAACAAGCATTTTGCAAAAGTATATAGTAAAGCAGAATTAGGTGCACCTCCAATGTCTGAGCCTCATTTAGATTCCCGATTTATTGATGGAAAGAGAGAGTTGTTGTTTGGGCCATTTGCAGGATTTAGTCCTAAATTTTTAAAAGAAGGCAGTTATTTAGATTTAGCGAAGTCTGTAAAATATTATAATATACCATCTATGCTAACAGCATTTTGGCACAATTTGCCTTTGACAAAGTATTTATTAAATCAAGTTAAAATGTCGCATAAAGATAGAATGGAGGACTTGAGGAAGTTTATAAAAGATGCTAAAGATGAAGATTGGGAAGTTATTGTAGCAGGACAACGTGTACAGATAATAAAAAAAGATGAGTTTGAAAGTGGGAAACTTCAGTTTGGAACCGAAGTAGTAAGTAGTAAAGATGGGAGTATTACATGTTTGTTAGGTGCGTCTCCTGGTGCATCAACAGCAGCTAAAATAATGCTAGATGTTATTGAAAAAGCGTTTCCTGAGATTATTCATTCTAAAAAAGGACAAGAGATATTAAACGATATGGTTCCTACTTGGAATAAACCAGTAACCAAAGCATCTTTTGAAAAACATTTGGAATTATCTAAACAAGCTTTAAGTTTATAAAGCGAGAAGTGATATAAAACAAAAAGCAACGTGCCTCTTTGCAGATTTACGTTGCTTTTTCAATTAACTAACCAACTTAATATGAAAAACGTTTCATTTTTTATTTTAGTATTTAATATTCTTCTGCAACCATGTTAGATTGATTTCTAAAAACAAGTTTTCCGTCAAAAGCATCAAGCAGAATAATACTATCTGTTGTTACAGTTCCAGATAAAATTTCCTTACTTAATTCATTTAAAACTTCTTTTTGAATCACTCTTTTTACTGGTCTTGCCCCATATTCTGGATTGTAACCTTTGTCAGCTAGGTAAGCAATAGCTTCATGAGTTGCATCGAAAGTGATATTCTGTAATCCTAACATTTTTGTTAAACCTTTTAATTGCAAGCCTACAATATCTTTAATGTTTTCTTTTGTTAAAGGTGTAAACATTATGGTATCGTCTATCCTGTTTAAAAATTCAGGTCTCACACTTTGTTTTAATAATGCCAAGACATCTATTTTAGCCGTTTCAATAGCAGAATCGATATCTTTTGTAGCCTCAAAACGCTCTTGAATAATATGGCTTCCAATATTTGAAGTCATAATAATTATGGTGTTTTTAAAATCTGCTACACGACCTTTGTTATCTGTTAATCTACCTTCATCTAAAACCTGTAACAAAATATTAAAGGTGTCTGGATGTGCTTTTTCAATTTCATCTAATAAAACTACAGAATAAGGTTTTCTTCTTACAGCTTCTGTAAGTTGACCACCTTCGTCGTATCCAACATATCCAGGAGGTGCTCCAACCAATCTGCTCACAGCATGACGTTCTTGATATTCACTCATGTCTATTCTAGTCATGGCATTTTCATCATCAAACAAATATTCTGCTAATGCTTTTGCTAATTCGGTTTTACCAACACCAGTAGTTCCAAGAAACAGAAAAGTTCCAATAGGCTTTTGTGGGTTTTGTAAACCAGCTCTAGAACGTCTTACAGAGTCACTTACTGCAATAATGGCTTCTTCTTGGCCAACCACTCTTTTGTGTAATTCGTTTTCAAGCTTTAGTAATTTTTCACGTTCGCTTTGAATCATTTTAGTTACTGGAATTCCAGTCCACTTTGCTACAACTTCAGCAATATCATCATAAGTTACTTCTTCCTTGATTAAAGAATTTTCAGATTGGTTTTCTTGTAATTCTTTTTGAAGTTTCTCAAGTGTTTCCTGAGCTGCTTTTATTTTTCCGTAACGAATTTCTGCTACTTTACCATAGTCGCCATCGCGTTCTGCACGTTCGGCTTCAAGTTTGAAATCTTCAATATCTGCTTTTGCAGTTTGAATATTATCTACGACTTCCTTTTCGCTTTTCCATTTGGCATTAATCTCATTTCGTTCTTCTTTTAGATTTGCTAAATCGGAACGTAATGATTTTAATTTGGCTTCATCTTTTTCACGTTTAATGGCTTCAATTTCAATCTCTAATTGCATGACTTTTCTATCTAAAACGTCTAATTCTTCAGGTTTTGAGTTGATTTCCATACGTAATTTTGAAGCTGCTTCGTCCATAAGGTCTATAGCTTTGTCTGGTAAAAAACGATTGGTTATATAGCGTTCAGATAATTCTACAGCGCCAATAATCGCTTCGTCTTTAATTCTAACTTTATGGTGTGTTTCGTATTTCTCTTTTATACCTCGTAAAATAGAGATAGCACTTTCTGTATCTGGCTCATTGACCATCACTTTTTGAAAGCGTCTTTCTAAAGCTTTGTCTTTTTCAAAGTATTTTTGATACTCGTCTAAAGTGGTAGCTCCAATAGCTCTAAGTTCGCCACGTGCTAATGCTGGTTTTAAAATGTTTGCAGCATCCATGGCACCTTGACCTCCACCAGCACCGACTAAAGTGTGGATTTCGTCTATAAATAAAACAATATCTCCATCACTTTCTGTGACTTCTTTAATGACTGCCTTTAGTCGCTCTTCAAACTCACCTTTATATTTAGCACCAGCAATTAGAGCTCCCATATCAAGAGCAAAAATTTGCTTGTCTATAAGGTTTTCTGGAATGTCTCCGTCTACAATTCTATGTGCTAAACCTTCTGCAATAGCCGTTTTACCTGTTCCAGGCTCTCCAACTAAGATAGGGTTGTTCTTGGTTCGTCTGGATAAAATTTGTAGAATTCTACGTATTTCTTCATCACGACCAATAACCGGGTCTAACTTGCCGTCTTTTGCTAATTGATTTAAATTTTTTGCATATTTATTTAACGAATTATAAGTTTCTTCCTGACTTTGTGATGTCACACGATCTCCTTTTCTTAATTCTTCGATGCTTGCTAAAAGGACCTTCTCTGTAGCTCCTTGATCTTTTAGCATTTGAGCAATTTTGCTATTAGATTTAAAAATGGCTAAGATTAAGTGTTCAATAGACACATAATCATCTTTCATTTTTTTTGCAATAATAGAAGCTTCGTTAAGAGTTTTTCCTGCTTCACGAGAAAGCATAAGGTCTCCTCCTGAAACTTTTGGAAAATTTTCCAATTGTTTATCAATGGCTTGTTCTAAAACCGAAATGTTAATGTTTAGTTTTTTTAGAATAAATGGTAATACGTTTTCATCAACTTCAGAAATGGCTTTAAAAAGATGCTCGTTTTCTATTTGTTGGTGTTCTAAGCTTTGAGCTAGTTGTTGTGCTTGCTGTATAGCTTCTTGCGATTTTATGGTATAATTATTTAAATTCATTTTGTATTATTTATTTCATTTTTTTGCTTTCGCTCTGAATGATTATTTTATTTTTTATGTTTACATGGTTGTTAAGTCAATTATCTTACCAATTCTAAGGATAGGACAAAATGTCTGAAACAACCACTGATAACGTGACGTTTAGTCAGTTGTAAGCATTTACATATAGCTCCGACTTAAATGTTTAGTTTGATTAGTTCGAGTATTTTTGTAAGAGAAAAAACGTGTACTTGTAGAAAGTTTTCTCAATTCTAGACTGTAGTCAGGCTGGTATTTATTATAATAGATAAATCACTTGAAATTAAAAAATGAAATATGGGATTGTTTAATAAAATATTTAATGGTTCATCTGAACCTAAAGAAGAAAAAGTGTTGCCTTGGTTAGATTTATCAAGTGTAGCTCAGTTAGATGAGATTGAAGAAAAATCGAAATCAAAAACCCAAATAATATTCAAACATTCCACACGTTGTGGTATTAGCAGAATGGTAATGAAACAGTTTGTAGCAGCTTATAGTTTATCTGAAACGGATGCTGATTTGTATTATCTAGACTTGTTAAACTACAGAGATGTGTCTAATGAAACAGGATATAAATTTCAGGTTCTGCACGAGTCGCCCCAACTACTTATAATTAAAAATGGGGTAGTCGTAGCACACGGTTCACATGGATCTATAAATGATTTAAATTTAGAACAGTTAGTTTAATTTTAATTTTTGCAATTTTAATAAACTATTAGTCATAATTTTTATAGCATTGTTTTGAATGCTTAAAAGCAATATTTTATCTTTGCCAACTTAAAGAGCAAAGCAAACATGAAGATTTCTTACAATTGGTTAAAGCAATTTATAAAAACAACTTGGACACCAGATCAAATTAGCGAATTACTTACAGACTTAGGTCTTGAAGTTGAGGGGGTTAGTTCTTTTCAATCTGTTAAAGGAGGGTTAGAAGGTATCGTAGTTGGAGAAGTTTTAACCTGCGTGCAACATCCTAATGCAGATAGACTAAAAGTAACCACAGTTGATATTGGATTAGAGACTCCGTTGCAAATTGTTTGTGGAGCTCCAAATGTTGCTGCTGGACAAAAAGTTCCTATAGCAACAATTGGGACAACATTATACACAAAAGAAGGGGAAGCTTGGACCATAAAAAAAGGAAAAATTCGAGGAGAAGAGAGTCATGGGATGATTTGTGCTGAAGATGAACTTGGTCTTGGAGAGTCTCACGATGGTATTATGGTTCTTGATACGAAACTTAAAGTTGGTACTTTGGTTGCCGATATTTTTGAAGTTGAAAACGATCAGGTTTTCGAAATTGGCTTAACGCCAAATAGAGCAGATGCTATGAGTCATTTAGGAACTGCTAGAGATTTAAAAGCAGGTTTGCTTCAAAAAGACGTACAATTAGAATTAATTACACCTTCAGTAAGTGCTTTTCATGTCGACAATAGGACTTTAAGGATAGATGTAGATGTTATAAATAAAGATTTAGCACCAAGATATTGTGGCGTAACTATCTCTGGAATTAAGGTTGAAACCTCTCCAGATTGGTTGCAAAATAGATTAAAAGCCATTGGTTTAACACCAAAAAACAATATTGTGGATGCTACAAATTATGTGTTGCATGAATTAGGACAGCCACTTCATGCTTTTGATGCAGCAAAAATTACTGGAAATAAAATAGAAGTAAAGACTTTACCAAAGGGAACCAAGTTTATCACTCTTGACGAAGTTGAGAGAGAACTACATGAAGAAGATCTAATGATTTGTAATGCCGAAACACCAATGTGTATTGCTGGGGTGTTTGGAGGCTTGGAGTCTGGAGTCACAGCAACTACAACAAGTATCTTTTTAGAGAGTGCTTATTTCAACCCAGTAAGTGTTAGGAAAACTGCAAAAAGGCACAATCTAAACACAGATGCTTCTTTTAGGTTTGAAAGAGGAATTGATCCAAATATTACTGAATATGCTTTAAAACGTGCAGCTTTGTTAATTCAGGACATTGCTGGTGGAGAAATAACGAGCGATGTATCAGATTTTTACCCAAATAAAATTGAAGATTTTCAAGTGCGTTTTAGTTTTGACAATGCAAAGAAACTTATTGGCGAAGAAATACCTAGAGACTTAATAAAGCAGATTTTAATGTCGCTAGACATTAAAATTAATAACGTTACAGAAACTGGTTTAGGTTTAACGGTTCCTGCTTATAGAAACGATGTGCAACGTGAAGCTGATATTATTGAAGAAATTCTACGTGTTTATGGTTATAATAACATAAAAACAAACGAAAAAATAAACGCTTCTATTTCTAACACTTCTAGATTTGAAGATTATAAGTTGCAAAACGTAATTGGTAATCAATTGGCTTCTCAAGGTTATTATGAAACCTTAACAAATTCTCTTACTTCTCCAGAGTATGTAACCTTAAGTGAACAACTTAAAGAAGAACACAACGTAGAAATGCTTAATCCTTTAAGTAGCGATTTAAGTGTGTTAAGACAGTCTGTTTTGTTTTCTGGATTAGAAAATGTGAGCCACAACATTAATAGAAAGCGAGATAATTTAAAATTGTTTGAATTTGGTAAAACCTATCATAACTATAAAGAAACACGAGAAGAGTATAAACATTTATCTGTGTTTGTAACAGGAAATAGGCATAACGATCGTTGGAACACTACAACAAAACCAAGCGATTTCTTTTTCTTAAAAGGAACTATTTCGAGTGTGTTAGAAAGATTGGGTTTAGCAAATTATAATGCATCACCAATTAAAAACGATGTGTTTAGTGAAGGAGTTGTTTTTTCTTTTGGAAAGAAACAATTGGTTGAATTTGGTGTAATAAAAAAATCTATTTTGAAACATTTTGGAATTTCACAGGATGTCTTATTTGCCGATTTTAATTGGGATCATGTAATAGAAATGGCAAAACACCAATCTGTTAAGTTTCATAGTATTCCTAAATACCCAGAAGTTAAGAGAGATTTTGCACTTTTATTAGATAACAATGTGACGTTTGAAGATATCGATAATATAGCCAATCAAACAGAAAAAAAGTTACTTAAAGATGTTAATTTGTTTGATGTGTATCAAGGTGATAATTTACCAGCAGGTAAGAAAAGTTATGCTGTAAGTTTTACACTTCAAGATGAAAATAAGACACTTACAGATAAACAGATTGAAAAAATAATGAAAAAACTTCAAGCTAATTTCGAAAAGGAATTAGGTGCGGAATTAAGATAATTCCAGTAAATTTTAAGCATAAAAAAGCCTCGAATTTTCGAGGCTTTTAATGTCTTCAATAAGTTTAAAATATATTATAATACTTTAACGTTTACTGCATTCATTCCTTTTCTACCTTCTTGTAAATCGAATTCTACGGCATCACCTTCACGAATTTCATCGATTAATCCAGAAATGTGTACAAAATGTTCTTTGTTTGTGTCATCTTCAACTATAAATCCAAATCCTTTAGAATCGTTGAAAAATTTTACTGTTCCTTTACTCATTGTAATAATTTAATTAATTTAATATTAAACAAATATAATCATATAATTTTATAATGCCATATTTAGGTGTATTTTTTGAAATAGTCAGAAATTACACTTAAATTATTTTCTAAGATTTTGCAACTCTTAACATCTTATTAGATTGTTATTTTGTATCTTTAAGATGAATGCTAAATTATAAATGATATGGATTCTAGTTATCAAAAAATATATACAGGGAGTTTTATTATTGCTCAATTAATTGTAGATAAGTTAGAAGCAGTAGGTATTAGTCCTATTGTTAAAGATGAAACTGAATCTGCAAGGCTAGCTGGTTTTGGGTCTTCTATTCCTGGATATCAAGAAATTTTTGTTAGTGAGGATGAACTTGATGCAGCTGTACCTGTTGTAGAAAGTGTAACAGCCGAACTACAATCATAAAAAAAAAGCTCTGGATTTTTTTCCAGAGCTTTTTTTTAAACTGTTACAGCATACATTTTATTTCGTAACTCCTTTATTTTAGGATCTTGCATATAATCGTCGAAGGTTGTATGTCTGTCAATAACGCCATTTGGAGTTAACTCAACTACTCTGTTTGCTACTGTTTGAGCAAATTCATGATCGTGAGTTGAAAACAACACAGTTCCTTTAAAGTTTTTTAAAGAATTATTAAATGCAGTAATACTTTCCAGATCTAAATGGTTGGTTGGTTCGTCTAACATTAATACGTTGGCTCTTACCATCATCATACGACTTAACATGCATCTAACTTTTTCTCCACCAGAAAGGACGTTTGATTTTTTTAGAGCTTCATCTCCACTAAAAATCATTTTACCTAAAAAGCCACGAATATGCACTTCTTCACGTTCTTCTTCAGTTTTAGCCCATTGACGTAACCAATCTACTAAAGATAAATTATTTTGAAAAAACTCGCTATTATCTAAAGGTAGATAAGACTGTGTCGTGGTAATTCCCCAATTAAAAGTTCCAGAATCGGCTTTTTCTTTTCCATTTAATATTTGATACATAGCAGTTGTTGCTCTAGAATCTCTAGAGAATAATACCACTTTATCTCCTTTTACCAAATTCAAATCTATTTTACTAAATAGAAGTTCACCATCTAAAGATGCCGATAAATTTTCAATGTTTAATATCTGATCTCCAGCTTCTCTTTCTCTTTCAAAAATAATGGCTGGATAGCGACGACTAGAGCGTTTAATATCTGCAATATTTAATTTCTCAATCATTTTTTTTCTACTAGTTGCTTGTTTCGATTTAGCAACATTAGCAGAAAAACGTCTAATAAACTCCTCTAATTCTTTTTTCTTTTCTTCAGCCTTTTTGTTTTGTTGCGCATGTTGTCTTGCAGCTAATTGAGACGATTCGTACCAGAAGGTGTAATTTCCAGAAAAATGATTTATTTTACCAAAATCAATATCGGAAATATGTGTGCAAACTGCATCTAAAAAGTGTCTATCGTGAGAAACCACAATCACACAATTATCATAATTAGCCAAAAAGTTTTCTAACCAAGAAATAGTTTCATAATCCAAATCGTTGGTTGGCTCATCCATAATTAACACATCTGGATTACCAAACAAGGCTTGTGCAAGAAGTACACGAACTTTTTGTTTTCCATCTAAATCTTTCATCAACGTGTAATGCAATGTTTCTGGAATACCTAGGTTAGATAACATGGCAGCAGCATCACTATCGGCATTCCAACCATTCATCTCTTCAAATTGTACTTGTAGTTCTCCAATTTTCTCAGCGTTTTCATCTGAATAATCGGCATACAAAGCATCAATTTCAGTTTTTAGTTTAAATAAAGGCTTGTTACCCATTATAATGGTTTCTAAAACGGTATGCTCATCATAAAGCGAATGGTCTTGTTCAAAAACAGACATGCGTTTTCCAGGTTCTAAATGAACATGCCCAGAAGTAGGGTCTTGTTTGCCAGCTAAAATCTTTAAAAAAGTAGATTTCCCTGCGCCATTTGCACCAATAATTCCGTAGCAATTCCCTTGATTAAATGTGGTGCTTACTTCATCAAAAAGCACACGTTTTCCAAATTGAACAGATAAATTAGAAACTGATAACATAATAGATTAATTTAATTTTACTCAGATAATTATTACTAAATATAAAGGTTTTCGAGAACTTACAGTTTAATAAATTTTACTCCTTGACATAAAATATTCTTGTAAGTTTTGCAAAAGTAGAAAAAAGCAACAACAACATGAAAGAAAACCAATCTTATTAATATTTAACAACGAATTAACAGCACTTATAGAGGGCAACTTTTACTTTTGTAGTTAATAACAACCATATTGAATTTTATTGAAAAGACGTATGAAGTATTTTTATCTAATATTATTATTTGCTTTAACTCTTATCTCTTGCAAAAAAGATTCCAAGACAGATGAGGGAGATGTAGCTTTTATTGGTGGTGAATTAATTAATCCTACAGTAAATTATGTTATTATTTCAAAAGGGAAAGAAGTATTAGATACAGTTACTCTAAATAAAAAGAACAGATTTAATTATAAGATAAGCCATATGGAACCTGGGTTATATAAGTTTCATCATGGTGTGGAGTATCAAATGATACTTTTGGAACCCAATGATAGTTTAATGCTTAGACTTAATACCATGGAGTTTGATGAATCTTTGGTATTTACAGGAAAAGGAGCCAGAAAGAATAATTATCTAATTAATCTGTTTTTGAATAGCGAAGTTGAAGAAAAAGCAATTTTAGGATTTAGTCAGTTACCTGCTAAAGATTTTGAAAGTAAATTAGATTCCATTCGTGATAGTAAATTAAGAAAACTAAAAAGGTTTAGCGGAAAATTAACATTATCTGATTTGTTTATTGAGTTAGTGGAAGCTAATATAAATTACGATTATTATTTAAGTAAAGAGGTTTATCCTTTTGTTAATTATACCAATACAGAACGAGAAATTTTAGAAGGATTACCTGAAGGGTTTTACGATTTTAGAGAGAAATTAAATTATAATGATGATAATTTAAAGGATTATTTCCCTTACTATTCATTTTTAAAACATCATTTCGAAAACGTTGCTTTAGCGGAACATTTTAAGCATTCAACAGATAGTGTCTTTGATAAGAAATCGTTAGAATTTAGTTTAATTAAACTAAATTTAATTGATAGTTTATTAACAGACGAAAGTATTAAAAACTCCTTATTAATAGGAACAGCTATCGAGTTTATTAGTAATAATAAAGATGTAGATAGTTACGATGCTATGTTAATCTCATATACTAGTAAAAGCACCAATTCTGGACAAAAAAACTATGTAGAAAAGATTGTTAAAGCTTTAAAAGGGTTAAAAGCAGGCAATCCATTACCAGATATAAAAGTTTTTGATGTAAACGATAATGAGCTAAATTTAAGACGCGTTACGAATAAAAAACCTAGTGTTGTTTTCTTTTGGTCTCAGGCTAACCTAATGCACTTAAAAGAATGTCATAATAAAGTAAAAGAGTTGAAAACTAAATATCCTGAAATTTCATTTATTGGAGTAAATGCAAATAATGAAAACAAGGAGTTATGGTTGAAAACATTGGAAAAATATGGCTTGTCTGCAGAAAAAGAATATTTATTCAAATTCCCAAAAGAAGCAAATCAAGCATTGGCTATATATCCAATTAATAAAGTTATTATAATAAATAAAAAAGGATTAATTGAGAACGCACATACCAATATGTTCTCTATTAACTTTGAAGAAGAATTGTTGGGAGTATTAAACCAATAAAAAAATCCTCAATTATATTGAGGATTTTTTAAACTTTAATTTCCTTTCTTGAAATCTTCCAGAAATTTAGCTAGTCCTATATCTGTTAATGGGTGTTTTAAAAGACCTTCGATTGCGCTTAATGGCCCAGTCATAACATCAGAACCAAGTTTTGCACAATCAATAATATGCATAGTATGACGAACAGATGCTGCTAATATTTGAGTTTCAAATCCATAGTTATCATAAATGTGACGGATTTCAGCGATAAGATTTAATCCATCTGTTGAAATATCATCTAATCTTCCAATAAAAGGCGAAACATAAGTTGCGCCAGCTTTTGCGGCTAATAACGCCTGTCCAGGAGAAAACACCAAAGTAACATTGGTTTTAATACCTTTATCTGAAAAATATTTACAAGCTTTTATTCCATCTTTAATCATAGGTAACTTAATAACTATTTGTTCGTGTAAATCAGCTAGAGCTTCCCCTTCTCGAACCATGCCTTCAAAATCTGTAGATATCACTTCAGCACTTACATCTCCATCTACAATATTGCAAATGTCTACATAGTGCTTTAAAATATTATCATGACCAGTAATGCCTTCTTTGGCCATTAAAGAAGGGTTTGTTGTAACGCCATCAAGAACGCCTAAATCTTGGGCTTCTTTAATTTGATCTAAATTTGCAGTGTCAATAAAAAACTTCATAAATATTGATTTTTTATATTCCTTTATTTAGGAATAAGTGAATATTTTACTTGTGTATTTTCGATGTACAAAATTACAATTTATAATGGTTTCGATTTTGTTTTTAACAAACAAAATCATAGTTATTAACACTTTTATTAGGTTATCTTTTTAGTGTAAAATGAGATTTAAATTGCTTTTTTACTTTGTCTTTTGGTTCAGTATACTCTAGAGTAAACCAATAATCATCAGTGCTTAAAAGCTCTCCTTTAAAAGTGCCATCCCAACCATTTCCATTAGGATTCAATTGTTTTATAAATTTACCATATCGATCAAAAATGTATATTTTGGCATCTAATTGATTGCTAATACCATAAATATTCCAGGTATCGTTATATCCATCATTATTTGGTGTGAAAAATTTTGGGTAATCTATAACTGTAATGTCATAAGTGAGCTCGTTACATTTATAAAGATCTCTGACTCTTATGTGGTGTTCTCCACCAGTTACCTGTTGAAAAATGTTATAATCTTGCCAAACGCCATAATCTAAACTGTATTGATAGCTTCCATTTCCAACAACACTTACGTCTAAAGCATTGTTGTTTTCGAATGCTGTTGTTATAATTTCTACAGAAATACTTTCTGGAGGATACGAGCTAACAACTAAGGTCGTTGCAGGTATGGTACAGCCAGAAATAACATCTGTAGCATTTACTGTATAATACCCCGGAGTTGTTGGATAATAAAAAGATTGTGTTGCTCCTAAAATAATTTCAGTAGTAAGAATTTCTTCTCCATAATACCATTGAAATGTGTATTCTGCATCGCTGTAATAAGTTTCTATTGGTGGATTAGGAATCAAGGTTTCTGTAACAGCATCTATAACATTATCAGAAGCATCTAAACAAATCACATAAAGCTCTTCAAGCGAAATACTTAGTACATGTAGAGTCACTACTGAAGTTGAAAAACAACTAGTATTATCTGTATTTTCTAATCTTACAACTATATCTTGCGTGTCTTTAATCTGATTCGTATAAAGAGAAGGTAAAGGTGAAGCGTTATTGTTGGCATCTTCCTGATTTAAATGATAGCTAATATTGAATTGCGCTGGATTTTGGGTACCTAATATCTTATTAGTAATGGAACTTAAATCAAATTCAGTAAACCCGTTAGTGTTGTTGCCATCTCCACCATCATCACAAAGGTTATAAAGATAAGGGTTTGTGATTGGTAGATCAAACACATTAATTTTAAAACTAGTGGTATTGAAGCAACCAAAGATGTTGTCTTCAATTCTTGCAAATAGCGTTTCTTGTTGATAAGCTACTTGATTCGTATAATTATTTCCTAAAGGATTGTTGCCACTATCTGCATCCAATTGACTTTTATAATAACTAACCGAGTAGTTTGTTGCTAATTGATTTCCTAATATATTGTTATTTAAAGAAAGGAGGTTAAGGTTCCAAAAACCATCAGCATCATCGTCACAAATAAATTGATTGGGTATGGGGTAGGCCATTGGAATTGTTTTATGCTCAATTTTAATACTATCCGTTGCAGCACAATTGGTGTTAAAATCAACGGTTACACTATACGTTCCAGGAATAATGGCATCTAGAGTCGAATTTGTTTCACCAACAATTTCTACCCCATTCAAAAACCAGGTATGAGTACCGATGTTTGTTGGAATTTGTGTGTCTAAAGTATGGACATCGTTAGAACAAACGGGATTACCATTAGATACTGTAAGATCTTCTCCTAAATCTAAACCTAAATTAAATCCACCTGCCTCTAAAAAAATAGCAGAATCAAATGCTGCATCTCCTTGGTCTGCTACTACTAATTTTATTTCATAAGCTTGATTAGGAATGACAGTGGTACTTGCAGTTAAAACTTTTGTTTGGCCTCCATAGTTTGTGTAAGACAAATTATATCCTTCAAAAAGGTCTGAATTAGCAGCACAATTATTAGAATTATTTATGCTAGTAACACTAACAGGAGTACCGTCTGGTAATACCGCTAAATTTGTGTAAGTTGGGGTGCCCACTTCTCGTAATAAAAATGCAAAACCATCTGTATAAGTACACTCAAAATTACCGTCGTATTCTTCAGATGCCATTATAAAGCGAAAACTAAAATCGGGAGATGTTGGTACAAAATTAAATTTTATAAAAGTAGCATCATTGGTAAAGTTAATGCCTAAAGCAGATTCTAAATCAGCATCACCAGGTAGAGAATTGTTGTAATCTGGAAATGGAAAAGAATTATTGGTTGTGTTACCAGCTGGATGAGCTCTACCACTAGTAATTATTATGCCTTCATTAAACGGAAAGGCACTTCCTGTTGCTTTTTTAAAATAACCATAGCTTTTGGTTGTATGTTGATTTGCAGAACCATAAACTTGACTAGAAAAATTATCGACTTCAGCACAGTCGCCACTAATTAAGACTTCTTCGACCAATTGTTGCAAACTGTAAACCGATTCTATATCTGCAGAATCATTAATGCTGATAATTTGAGAATATCCAGCAAAACTAAAGAGTAAAATAATGAGGGATAAAATGTTTTTCATAGTTAACGTTACAAATCACTTTTAATAGAAAGCAATTTATGAAACTATAATTTATAATGATTAATTAATAGTTTTTCGTAGACTTTATCGGGTAAAATGCGTTTTAACACAATGGAGAATTTTTGCATAAACTCACCAACTTTGTAATGTACTTTAGGATTTGGGGTGTTTATTATTTTAAATATAGCTTTTGCCATGAGCAAGGGGTCTTTGCCTGAATCAACATGAGAGTCCATTAAACTTAAAGTATTTCCATATGGTGTTTTGTAGGGCGATGATTCTAAAATTGGTGCATGATACCGTCCAGAAGCAATATTCGTGGCAAAATCGCCTGGAGCTACATTAGTCATATGAATGTTGAAATCTTTTAATTCCATTCTAAAAGCTTCGGTAACCAATTCAAAAGCTCCTTTGCTTGCGCTATAAATACCTCTATATGGCAAGCCCATATATCCAGCTATGGATGTAATGTTTATTATCAATCCAGAACCATGTTCTCGCATACTTGGTAAAATTGCTTTAATCACATTTATAGGACCAAATAAATTGGTTTCAAAGTTGTTCTTAATTTCAGCTTCTGGAATTTCTTCAATTGGTCCTGTAATTCCAACACCAGCATTATTAATTAAAACATCAATACGTCCTTCTTTAGAAAGCACATCATTGACAGCTTGTTTAATAGTTTGATTATTTGTAACCTCTAAAGCTACAATTGGAAATTTACTTTGAGGATATTTTTCTGGAGACCTACTTGTTCCATAGACTTTGAAGCCTTTGTTGATTAAAAATTCGCCAATCGATTTTCCAATTCCTGAAGAACCACCTGTAATCAATACAACTTTAGACATATTTTAAATGTATAGTTAAAAATGTAAAATTAATAATGTATTACATAAAGTTGATATAAAAAGAAAAAGATTTAAAAAATGTAAGAAGAGATTCTTTTGAAAGTGAGAGCGTCTTAAATTAAAAAAATCTTGTAACAGAGCGTTCAAGATTTCATTTTTGGGCACAAAAAAAGGCAAGCTACCTACATCACACCGCTACGACCATTTACCTTTGCTGTGTTCCCACCCTGGAGGATTCAACAGGAGCTGGTTGTGTAGGACTTGCCGGATGCAAAGATACAATCTTTTAATTTTATCACAATGATTTTTTAAACTGAATTTTAATAAATAACTTGCTAAAAATATTAACAGTCAAAATGAATACTATTAAACATCTTACAATCATAATTTTAGGAATTTTTTTCTTGTCTTGTGGGAGTAATTCTGCACAGAAAAAAAATGATATTTCTATCAAAACGAATGCTGAAGGTCATGCAATAACAGCAGATAAAACATTAGAATTAGAAATTTCTAATCCAAAAAGCCATGAGATTGCTTCTGTTGAATATAAACTTGATGGAAAACCAGTTTCTGAACATGTGGAGCTAAAAACACTTAGACTAGGAGATCATCTGGTAGAAGCAACTCTAAATTTTGGAGGTGAAACAGCAACCATTACTCAAAATATTACCATTTTAAACAACCAGACACCAAAGGTCTATTCCTATAAAATTATAAACGAATATCCTCACGACATCACTTCCTACACACAAGGGTTGGAGTTTTATAATGGAGAATTATACGAAAGTACGGGACAATATAGAGAATCGAAACTTAGAAAGGTAGATTATAAAACAGGAGAAGTGTTAAAAAACATCAATTTAGACGATGAGTTTTTTGGGGAAGGTTTAACTGTTTTAAATGATAAAATTTATCAGCTTACATGGAAGAGAGGTACGGGATTTGTTTATGATGTTGATACATTCGAAAAAACAGGAAGCTTTAAATACGGAAATAGTAAAGAAGGTTGGGGGATTTGTAACGATGGAAAGAAACTTTATAAGAGTGATGGTACAGAAAAAATTTGGACACTGAACCCTGAAACACTTGTTGAAGAAAGTTATATTCAAGCTTATCATAATAAAGGAAAAGTGGTTGAATTAAACGAGCTTGAGTGGGTTAATGGTAAAATTTATGCCAACCGTTATAATAAAAATGGTGTAGCCATAATAAACCCAGAAAGTGGCGCTGTAGAGGGTGTAATTGATTTTACACCATTAAGAAAATTAGTAACTCAACATCCAAAGCTAGATGTGTTAAATGGTATTGCTTACAATCCGGATACACAAACCTTATTTATTACTGGTAAGCGTTGGGATAAACTTTTTGAAGTAGAAATTATAGAAAACTAATCTTGCAAACTTACGAGACCTTATTAACTGTCACAGAAGATGATTTAGACGACCTAAACCACGTAAACAATGTGCGTTATGTACAATGGGTTCAAGAGGTTGCTAAACAGCATTGGTTAAGTAAAGCACCTAAAGAAATTACAGACGCATATTTTTGGATCATGCTGTCGCATTTTATAGAATATAAACGTCCGGCGCTAATTAACGAGGTGATTAAACTAAAAACCTACGTTATTAAATCTGAAGGCGTTACATCTATAAGAGTGGTAGAAATTATCAATAACAAAACAAGTAAGTTACTTGCAAAGTCCGAAACTACATGGTGTTTTATGGGTTCTAAGACTTTAAAGCCGGCAAGAATTCCAGTTGAGATTTCAAAAATATTTCAGTAAAAATGAACTTTCATACGAATTCATCAATTCAAAAGTTATATTTTTACCAAGTACATGATTCACAATTAATAAATGATCATTAAAAAATGAAGCAAGCCTTTTATCTTATTTTTTGTTTAAGCGTTTTAATCTCCACCAATTCTTGTAGAAAAGATTTAGATTTTGGACCAAGTTCTGGAAACCTAGAATTTTCAAAAGACACCATTTACTTAGATACCGTTTTCACCAATATTGGTTCAAGTACTTACAACCTAAAAGTGTATAACAGAAGCAGTAACGATATAAGTATTCCATCTATTAGACTGGCTTTAGGCGAAAGTTCAGAATACCGTTTAAATGTCGATGGCATGCCAGGAAAAGAATTCCAGAATGTGGAGATTCTAGCCAAAGACAGTATGTATGTGTTTATTGAAACAACCATTGATATTAATAATTTACCTAATTTAAATGGTGAGTTTTTATATACAGATAAAATAGAATTTGATTCTGGGTCTAATTCGCAATCGGTTGAATTAGTCACCTTAGTCAAAGACGCTGTTTTTATCTATCCAGATAAAGATAATACCACCGGAGTCATTGAAACGTTGACTTTAAATATAGGAGGAGAGGTAGTAGAAACAGAAATTCAAGGACGTTACTTATTGCCTACGGAATTGACTTTTACAAACGAAAAACCATATGTGGTCTATGGCTACGCAGCTGTTCCAAATAATGAAACTTTAACAGTTGAAGCTGGAGCAAGAGTACATTTTCATGCAAATTCTGGACTTTTAGTTGCAGAAGGAGCAAGTTTACATGTTAATGGAGATTTAAGTGCAGATCAAGACCTCTTAGAAAACGAAGTTATTTTTGAAGGTGATAGGCTAGAACCTGCATTTTCTGATGTTCCAGGACAGTGGGGAACCATTTGGCTCTTTGATGGTAGTGTTAATAACATCATCAATTATGCAACCATTAAAAATGCGGCTGTTGGCGTTTTAAGTGAAGGGAATCCAGATGCTATAAACAATAAATTAACCATCACAAATTCGCAAGTTTACAATTCTAGTAACTTTGGAATTTTAGGAAGAAATACGTCTATTCTGGGTGAAAACCTTGTTATTAATAATGCAGGACAAAGTTCCTTTGCTGCCACCTATGGCGGGAATTATAACCTAACGCATTGCACAATAGCCAATTACTGGAATAATAGTTTTAGACAATTTCCAGCGTTATTGGTAAACAATTTTTTCGATACTGTTGATACGAGATATATTACCGATTTAACCGAGGCTAATTTTAACAACTGCATTATTTACGGAAACGATAATCCTGAATTTATTTTAGATGAAATTGAAGATCCTTCAGTGGTGTTCAATTTTAAATTCACAAACTGTTTGTTGAGGTTCGAAGATACCAATGGGAGTTTTACTGGTGAAAATTACAATTTAAATGGACCTCATTACGAAAACAATATTTACAATTTGAGCCCAGACTTTAGGGACGCCAATGAAAACGATTTGATTATTGGTAATAACTCTGCTGCAAATGGTATTGGGGATACAATAATTGCAGGTCAAGTGCCATTCGATATATTAGGTGAACCTAGAACAGCTTCACCAGATGCTGGCGCTTATCAGCATATCATGTTTTAGATTTTTATAAAAATAATGTTTAGTCATTCCGACTAATGGAGGTATCTATTGATTTATCAGTTAGCCTTTAGTTGGTCTCTTGCAATCCTCTTTATGATAATGAAACTCTGAACGATAATATTTCTTAGCAAACCTTAATGCTGAGTTAATAGCGATATCTTCATAATAGGTAATCACATGTTTCATGTACATATATTGTTTTTCAGAAAAATTACAATCTGCATACCAATTGTTCATCTTAGTGCCAATAGTTTGTTTCATTGATGTTATTTCAATTTCTACTAAAGAATCATTTACTTCAAAAATGGCATTTTTTATATAATGTTTGAAGTCTTCATAAGCACCTTTTACAACTCTTTGACATTTGAAATGTAATATCTTTAAATCCATAATTAAAAGAGTGTGGATTTTTCAACAGGTTCAACAATATAAGGCTTATTAGTGTCTATGCCTTTCTTATAAAAATCTCTACTAACTGGATGAGCACGAAATTCATTTGTGGTAAAACCATGTGCCATAAGTTCATTTAACGTTTGTGAATTAACACCATCATCAAGCCAATCTTCATATAAATCATCTGCTAAAACTAAAGGCATTCGTTTTTTTTTGTTATGAACTTCTGAGAAAAAGTCATTGGCTTCAGTAGTAATAATTGTAGCTGTAAACAAATCATCATCTAATTCTGTATAAAGTCCTGCGAACATAAATAAATCTCCTTCTGGAACTTCTTTTGAAGGTTGATAACAGAAATAAGGAATTGACAAACCATTTTCATGATGTGGTTCATAAAATCCATCTGCTAATATTAGACATCTTTTTGCTTCAGCACTTTGTTTAAACGAACTCTTTTCAAAGATTGTTTCACTTCTTGCATTTAAAGTATTACTCTTTTTTAAAAACGATTTAGGATCTTGTTTTGCCCAATCTGGTACTAAACCCCAACTTGCAGGATAAATAGATTTTTGCTCATCCATTTTTATAATATAAAAGTTACCATGAGTAAATCCGTTTAAATGATAATATGGTTCATATTCCAAAGGGATTTCAAAATTTGCAGGCATCTGACTTAGCAGTTTTTTCTCAATTTCCTCTCTATTTTTACGCAATGAAGTTGAAAAGCACATGTTTAAAATAATTTGACTCTAAATTAAAAAATAATCAAAGACGATATTGAAAATGATATTAACAAATTTATAGTTGAATTACAAAACGGAATTAAAACAGGTGCTTTAGTAGGTTGTGCTTGAAAAATATAGACATAAAAAAAACCTGCATCATTAGCAGGTTTTTTTTTATGTCTATATAATTTATGCAAACAAAGGCAAACCACTCATCAAGGCATTGACTTTCCCTGCAATTGCAGTTAGTTTATCTTCGTCTTGATAATTCATTAAAGCTTCATCTACTAAAGCCACAATGCCTTCCATATCTTCTTCTTTTAAACCTCTGGTAGTAATCGCAGGTGTTCCAATTCTAATCCCAGAAGTTACAAATGGCGATTTATCATCAAAAGGCACCATGTTTTTATTGACTGTAATATCTGCTTTTACTAAAGCTTGTTCGGCATCTTTACCTGTAAGATCTTTATTTCTCAAATCAATCAGCATCATGTGATTGTCTGTGCCACCAGAGATAATATGGTAACCTCTATCTACAAACGCTTTTGCCATAGCTTGTGCATTCTGCTTTACTTGCAGCATATAATGCATAAAGTCATCCGTTAATGCTTCACCAAAAGCAATAGCTTTAGCGGCAATAATATGTTCTAATGGACCACCTTGGTTTCCAGGAAAAACAGCAGAATCCAATAAAGAAGACATTTTACGAAGGTTTCCATTTTTAAGGGTTAATCCAAACGGATTATCAAAATCCTGACCCATCATAATCATTCCACCTCTTGGCCCACGTAAAGTCTTATGGGTTGTTGTAGTTACTATATGACAATGCGGCAACGGATCGTTTAAAATACCTTTGGCAATCAATCCAGCTGGATGCGAAATATCGGCTAAAAGTAAAGCACCAACACTGTCTGCAATAGCTCTAAAACGTTTAAAATCCATGTCTCTTGAATAAGCAGAAGCACCTGCAATAATTAATTTGGGTTTTTCTTTTTCAGCCATTTCAGCTACATGATCGTAATCTATAAGTCCAGTTTCTTTTTTAACACCATAAAATACAGGATTGTATAGTTTTCCAGAAAAATTCACAGGAGACCCATGAGTTAAATGGCCGCCATGAGATAAATCAAAACCAAGAATTTTATCACCTGGCTTTAAACATGCAGCATAAACAGCAGTGTTTGCCTGACTTCCAGAATGTGGTTGTACGTTTACATAAGCAGCGTTAAACAGAGTTTTTGCTCTATCTATAGCTAACTGCTCGACTTCATCTACCACTTCACAACCTCCATAATAACGTTTTCCAGGATAGCCTTCAGCATATTTATTTGTTAAAACTGAGCCGGCAGCTTCCATGACTTGATTGCTTACAAAATTTTCTGAAGCAATTAATTCTATGCCTTCTAGTTGTCTGTGTTTTTCAGCTTCTATTAATTCGAATATTTGTTCGTCACGTTGCATATTTGTCTTGTTTTTAAATACCCGAAAATTCAGAGTTTCTGGGTGTTAATTCTATTATAGTTAAAATCATGTCAAAAATAACAAATTGATTAGTTTAATTCATCAAAAAACATATATTTACTTCACTTTTAATATTTTTTTTAATGTTGAAAGTGAAACCACATTTTCTCTTTATAATTAGTATAAAAATAAAAAGTTATGTAGGTTTGAATAGAATTTAACAAAAATTAATCAACTAAAAGTTATGCCAATGTCAGCTAACAATCCAGATAGAAGATCGTGGTTACACGTCGATAAAAATTCAGATTTTCCAATTCAAAACATTCCTTTTGGTGTGTTCTTAACACGTGATGATATTATTACCATAGGAACAAGAATAGGAGATACAGCTATTGACTTGGGTGCTTTGCACCAGTTAGGTTATTTTGAAGGCATACCGTTAACGGATGATATTTTTCTTCAAGATACTTTAAATGATTTTATAGCAGATGGAAGAAAAACTTGGCGTTTGGTTAGAAATAGAATTGCCCAAATTTTTGATGCTGAAAATGGCGATTTAAAAAATAACTTGAAGCATAAAGAAATAGTCCTATTTCGTTTAGACGAGATTGAAATGCAATTACCTGTTCAAATTGGAGATTATACAGATTTTTACTCAAGCATCGAACATGCTACCAATGTAGGAACCATGTTTCGCGATCCAGAAAACGCCTTAATGCCTAACTGGTTGCACATTCCTGTAGGATACCATGGTAGAAGTAGTTCTATAATCCCTTCGGGAATTCCTATTCATAGACCACAAGGACAAACCCTTCCTGCTGGAGCTACGGAGCCTGTGTTCGGACCGTCAAAATTAATAGATTTCGAACTTGAAATGGCATTTATTACCACAGATGCAAACGATCTTGGCGAACCCATTCCAATCGAGGAAGCTGAAGAATATATTTTTGGACTTGTTCTTTTTAATGACTGGTCTGCTAGAGATATCCAAAAATGGGAATATGTGCCTTTAGGCCCTTTCTTAGCGAAAAGTTTTGCTTCATGTATTTCACCATGGATTGTAACACTGGATGCTTTAGAACCTTATAGAGTGGAGAGTCCTAAACCACTAAAGCCGCAATTGCCTTATTTACAATATAAAGGAAAGAAAAGCTATGACATTAAATTGGAAGTAGGTATCACACCAAAAGCGGCTAAGGAAACCATTGTTAGTAAATCTAATTTCAAATACATGTACTGGAATATGGTACAGCAATTAGCACATCATACGGTTAATGGTTGCCCTGTAAACTCAGGTGATATGATGGGATCTGGAACTATTTCCGGTCCAACACCAGATTCTTACGGTTCTATGTTGGAACTTACATGGAGAGGCGAAAAGCCTATTAAACTGAAAGACGGAACAGAACGTAAGTTTATAAACGATTATGATACGGTTACCATGCGTGGTTACTGCGAAAAAGATGGCACCAGAATTGGTTTTGGTGAAGTCTCGACTCAGTTGCTCCCAATATTTAATCCCAAAAAAAAATAAATAATAAGAAGCGACCAGTTGGTCGCTTTTTTCTTTTAATACAAATTGTCACATATGCGAATCATTAGTTTACTGAGTCTATTAATTATTTTGGTTTCCTGTAAAGAAGAAACAAAACAACTTAAGATTTTACAAACAGGAACTTACAAAGCTTTTTTGAAAGTAAACGATAGCGTCAATCTACCATTCGTGTTTGAAGTGTTATCTGAAAGTAAATTTCAGATTTTTAATGCTGAAGAAGTGATTTTTGTCGATGAGGTGACTTATAGAAACGATTCTGTTTTTATAAAACCTCCTGTATTCGATAGTTATATAGCTGCAAAGATTACTGATACAGGCTTGGAAGGTAGTTATATAAAAGACGATTTAAATCGAACTGTTCCTTTTGCAGCTGTGTATGGTGAAACCAAACGTTTTGAAACAGTTGATAAAGCTAGAACAGATGTTTCTGGAATCTGGGAGGCCACGTTTAGTCCAGACATTGAAGCTGATAGGTATATAGCTAAAGGTGTTTTTAAACAAGACAATAACAAAGTAACTGGAACTTTTAGAACCACGACTGGAGATTACAGGTATTTGGAAGGAGTTTTAGATGGTAATCAATTAAAACTCTCCACTTTCGATGGTTCTCATGCCTTTCTATTTACGGCAACCGTAACAGATAGTTCCATGCAAGGTATGTTCTACTCTGGAAACCATTTTAAAGAGCCTTTTAGTGCGAAACGTAATGATGTTTACGAATTACCTGATGCAAACGATTTAACCTTTTTAAAGGAAGGTTATGAGAAAGTGGCTTTTTCCTTTCCTGATGAAAATGGTAACATGGTTTCTCTAGATGATGTCAGATTCAAAAACAAAGTGGTCTTGGTACAAATTATGGGAACCTGGTGTCCAAACTGTTTAGATGAAAGCAAATACTTAACAAGCTATTATAAAAACAACAAAAACAAAGCCTTTGAAATTGTAGGATTGGCTTTTGAATACACAAAAACTGAAGACCAAGCCTTTGCCAACATACAAAGACTTAAAAAACGCTTAAATATTGAGTATCCAGTATTGTTAGCACAATTTGGAACAGCCAGCAAAGTGTCTGCACAAGAAAAACTGCCTATGTTAAATCATGTGTTGAGTTATCCAACCACCATTTTTATAGATAAAACAGGTGTCGTACGTAAAATCCACACTGGATTTAATGGTCCAGCAACAGGAGATAAGTACACGGAATTTGTAAATGAATTTGAAAGTTTTGTCAAAGACTTAATTCAAGAGTAGATTTATTCTAGCCATTCTACCAAGCCTGTGCTCATGTTATAAATACCACCGATAATTTTAATGTCACCATTGGCTTCCATGTCTTTTAAAATAGGACTGTTTAAACGAATTTGATTCATGGTATTTTCTATGTTGCTTTCACAAACTAGGTGCACAAACTTTTCGTTATTAGAATTTCTTTCACCATCGTAAACCACATTGTCTATTGCTGGTTTAATTTTTTGAAGCATAGGTGTTATATTGCCCAATTGCACATCGTCAATACTAGCTTTGATAGCACCACAATACTCGTGACCTAAAACTAAAACAAGTTTGGAACCAGAGACTTTACAAGCATATTCCATGCTACCTAAAATATCTTCATTGCTAAAGTTTCCAGCAACACGTGCAACAAAAACACCACCAATACCTCTGTCAAAGACGTCTTCTACAGGTACACGACTATCAATACAAGATAAAATAATGGCTTTAGGGTGTTGAGATAGAGAGCTGTTTCTTACTTGTTGCGAATGGTTTCTAGAAGTTAAATCGTTGTTGGTAAAACGTACATTCCCATCTTTAAGCGATTGAATCACCATGTCTGGTGTTAAAGCTTTTTGCTGTTCTTTCGTTATAACGTCTTCTACCAATCCGGTTATAGGTTTTTCAACAACTACTTGAGTTGGTTGTAGGGTTGGAATTGTTTTGTTTTCCTGCTTGCAGGCTGTAAATGAAACGAATACAAAAGCTAAGAATGTAATTTTAAATGTGTGGTTCATGGGTTTGGTTCATGGGTTAGAAATAGTATTAGATGCTGTAAGATATGGGGTTTATTTTAGTTTTCCAAAATAGGTGTTTGTTCATGAGTTATTGTAAATGATTTTGAAGGGTTTTGAGTTGTCGCTTATCGGTCTCGACTATGAGTAGTTGCGTGGTTAAGCAACTAATTCAGTAAATATAAACCAAATAAACACAAGCTAAGTGAACTGGCTGAAAGCAAAAAACTTGAGGGTTTTTCAGAAGGGGGCTAAAATCCAAGCAATTCATTATTACGTATTAATTTAATTTATTATTGACTACAATTTCCATCAATAATATCTTGTTGAGTTGGATTAAAAGAATTACCTGTTACAGTATAATCTTCAATTATTTCATTATTCACTAAAGTAGAAATACTACAAAAATCTGTCAATAAGAAATTAGCATCGATATATAAAAATCCTCCAATAGAAATTAAATTATCTAAGCCATTTAAAGTTGTCAAATCAGTGTTTGCTTGGATTATAACTTGGCCATTTACATGAGTAAGGCTAGTTAGGCTCGTAATATCTTCTAAATTTTGGTTAGTACTAATTCGTAGAAAGTCGCCGACAGTTGCTAAATTATTTAACCCGTTTAAGTTAGTAAGAGATTCATTATAATTTATTATTAAAAAACCATTAATAGAATTGACGATTGACAACTCATTTAAGCTTGTTAAAGATTCATTTCCTTGTATATTTATGTTATTGCCAATTGAATTTAGATTACTTAGTTCTGTAATTCCAGTTAAAAGATAGCAGTTTAAAATAGTTAAATCAGATTCTATCTCTGCTAAGTTATTCAAACCATTTAAATTAGTTAATTGCACACAATTGTCTAAGTTTAGGCTGCCAACTTTTATGATTGAAGAAAGTGAGTTCAATGATGTAACCCAGCCGTTTATACGGAGTGTTCCAGTTATTTCTGTATATTGATTTGATCCAAATGCGTTTACTTCTGCCTGAGTAAGAAGACTAACATTTCCTTCATATATATTTGATTCCTCAACATCATTTAAATTTATAATTACATTAGACTCTTCAAAAACAGAGCCATTTGAAACTTTTATGGTTCCAGTAATAGTGGGATTAATTTCAAAATCAAATAAAGTTTCATTATTCACAGCTAACTTGCCTGTGGTTGAATTTATAGTGAACGCGCCATTTAAGGATTCATTTAAAATTGAAAAAGTTACGGTTCCTTCATTTGTAACTCCTTCAATAGTTCCTAAAACTTGGCCTGATAATGGGTTTTCATCAATTGTTATTGAAAAATCACTTGTAGTTACAGTTATTACTGTAGGATTGTTTGGTCCTTCATTATCATCAATATTATTAGTATCATCATTTGAACAGGATATTATTAAAAATCCTATTATAAAAGTAAAGGTCAATTTTTTCATTTGGTTTTAATTTTTTGTTGACGACTTATAATTAAATCGCTTCAATGTTTTACGTTAGATTATAATAGTTGGTAATATTTAAATTAACAACTTATTCATATTCAAATGTGGTAGTACTAATTGTAGTTGTGTTACTATTGTACGTTTCTGTTACTATTTTAGTTGTTGGATAATTATCAGAATCATATGTGATGGTTGTTTCGTAATTACGGATAGACTCGTTGGAATTTCCAACATTGTAAGTTCTTATTTCATTCACAATATTGTTATCAGATAAGCTTTGTATTAAGAGTTGGCCAAAAATTATTTTATTAGTATCAGTAAAATTAGAATATGGAGTTGGCTTAGTATCATGTGAAATTTCAGAATGGTCATAATTGTCTTCAGAAATTGTAACATTCCCATTCGAATAAACATAACTTACTTCTTGTTGAAGAATTCCTTCTACATAAAAGATGAAACCATTCAATTCGCCATTGACATTATAAAAGAACTCCATTTTTTCATCTTCAGTCCCATTCGAGGTGTAGCTTATTTTCTCAGCAAGTTTATCATTTACATAATTATATTCAATTGTTAGATACAATTCATCATTCTCATATTCTGTGGCTGAAATCACTAAATCATTTTCATATGTAAAAATTATACTATGAATATCATCAGGGATATTTTGGCCAAATTCTGTAAAGCTACTTTCAATTTCAATAACTTTATTTTCAGAATTATAGATATAGATGTTTTTATATACACCATAATTGTCTTCTTCAGTGATTTTGATTAATTTTTTTTCAGTCTGTTCTGGTGATGTATTATTTGGTTCATCATTGTCAGAAGAGCAAGATAAAACTGTAAATCCAAATAAAATGATTAGTAGTAAATTCAGTTTATTCATAAAAGGTAGTTTTAGGGTTGTGTTAAAATTGAGTGCAATTTAACATTATTAAACTAAAATTTAAATACGTAGTAACACGTATATTTAACTAATATAATTCCAGATATTCTTGTATTTGCTAAGCTGCTGGTAGGTGTGTAGAATGGTTTTGTTTTCTGGTGCTTTTAGAGTCGGGTCGCTACTAAGTATTTTTTTAGCGTAATATCTGGCAGACTGTAAGATGTCTTTGTCTTTTAGCAAATCGGCAATCTTAAGGTTTAAAACGCCACTTTGCTGGGTTCCCATAATGTCTCCCGGGCCACGAAGGTTTAAATCTACTTCGGCAATTTCAAAACCATCGTTGGTTCTGCACATGGTTTCTATACGTTTTTTGCTGTCGTTGCTTAATTTGTGGCTAGTCATTAATATACAATAGCTTTGTTCGGCACCACGGCCTACACGTCCACGCAACTGGTGTAATTGCGAGAGACCAAAGCGTTCGGCGCTTTCTATTATCATAACCGAGGCATTGGGTACGTTTACACCAACTTCTATAACCGTTGTAGCAACCATGATGTTGGTTTCACCTTTTATAAAGCGTTGCATTTCGTAATCTTTGTCTGCTGGTTTCATTTGTCCATGCACAATCGAAATCTGATATTTCGGAGGGGGGAAGTCTCTGGCCACACTTTCGTAACCATCCATTAAATCCTTATAATCCATTTTCTCACTTTCCTGGATTAATGGATACACCATATAAATCTGTCTACCTTTATCAATTTCATCTCTTATAAACCTGAAGACTTTTAGTCGGTTAGTATCATACCGATGTACCGTTTTTATGGCCTGTCTTCCCGGAGGTAATTCGTCAATCACCGAGATGTCTAAATCGCCATAAACAGACATGGCTAAAGTTCTTGGAATAGGTGTTGCAGTCATGACCAAAATGTGTGGTGGAGTAGCCCCTGAATCTGGTCCGTTTTGGGAGAATTTAGGAGGGCCTTTTCGCCACAATTTACTTCTTTGTTCGACTCCAAAACGGTGTTGTTCGTCGATAATGGCGAGGCCTAAATTCTGAAATTTTACTTTATCTTCAAGGAGAGCATGGGTGCCAATTAAGATGTCTAATTCGCCATTTTCAAGCGATTTATGAATTTCTTTTCTTTCTGAAGTATTACTTGAACCAGTAAGTAGTTTTATACTGATATTTAGATTATTAGATAGCTCTTTAAATCCGTTATGGTGTTGGACTGACAAAATTTCAGTCGGAGCCATTAAGCAGGCCTGGAAACCGTTGTCAAGCGCTATGAGCATTGACATGAAGGCGACTATGGTTTTTCCTGAACCCACATCTCCTTGTAAGAGACGGTTCATTTGTGCATTACTGCCTAGATCTTGTCTTATTTCTTTTAACACACGTTTCTGTGCGCTGGTTAATTGGAAGGGTAAATGGTTTTTATAAAACGTATTGAAATGGGTTCCAACTTGTGTAAAAGGCAAGCCTTTAATTTTCGATTTATGGATTAAATTTTTCAGAATTAATTGCAATTGAATATAGAATAATTCTTCAAATTTTAATCGGAATTGTGCCCGTGCTAATTGCTCTTGATTTTTCGGAAAATGGATGTTAAAAACAGCCTCAGATTTGGATGTTAATTTGAGTTCTGAAAGAATACTTTCGGGTAACGATTCTACAAACCGTCCCTTGGTTTCCAGAAACAATTGTTGCATGATTTTATTAACTACTCGATTGGAAATGCCTTTATTCGATAATTTTTCGGTAGAAGGGTAAATGGGCTGCATGGCAGAGCTTAAATTCTTTTGGTGTTCCTCCAGAAGTTCCATATCTGGATGCGGCATGCTAAAAACACCATTAAACCAGTTTACTTTCCCGAAAACAACATAGGGTTTTTTAAGTTTGATGCTTTCGCGAATCCATTTCTGCCCCCGAAACCACACTAGTTCCATGGTTCCTGTGTCGTCTTTAAAGGTGGCTACTAGACGTTTGCCACGTTTTTGAGCAACTTCTTTTAAACTGATAATCTCTCCAATAATTTGTACTTCGGCCGTATTGCGTTGTAACTGATTGATTTTGTAATATTGGGTTCTGTCTAAGTATCTGTTTGGAAATAAATTAATTAAATCCTGATAGGTGTGAATGCTTAGTTCTTTTCGGAGCAAATCGGCACGATTCGGTCCAACACCTTTTAAATAATCTATGGGGGTTTGTAAATTATTAGACATAACACGAATATAAACCTTAATCTTGAAACTTTAAACTTCAAAATTTATGTATTTTAGTCAGGTCGTTGATATGGTATATGTATGAAACATTTTCTTTTTTATGTCTTTTTGTTTTTGGTAGGATTAACACAAGCGCAACAGCTTGAAAATGTTGATTTTACTCGTGTTAAAGCTGATTTGAGTTTTGATGTGAATACCTCTAAGGTATTTGGACTGGTAGAGTATGAGTTTAAAATATTAAAATCTGTCGATTCAATTTATATTGATGCCATGCAGATGCATTTTGATGAAATTTTGCTTAATAATGAAAAAGTAGTTTATGAAAACAACGACAAGCAACTTGTGGTTTATTCCAAATATAAAGCTGGGGAAACCTATAAATTGAGTTTTAAATATGAAGCACAGCCAAAAAAGGCTCTCTATTTTGTGGGCTGGGATAATGAAGCACCTAATCAGATTTGGACGCAAGGCCAGGGAAAATATACGAGTAATTGGTTGCCAAGTCTGGATGATACCAATGATAAAATAGAATTTGATTTATCGGTTGCTTTTGATAGCGCATACGAAGTAATTGCCAACGGGAATCTTGTAGATAAGGCTGTTGAAGCAGAAAACACTGTTTGGCATTTTGATATGAAAGCACCCATGTCCAGCTATTTAGTGGCTTTGGTCATTGGAAAATACAATAAACATGAAGAAATTTCAAATAGTGGAATACTTTTAGATATGTATTATTATCCGGAAGATTCTTTGAAAGTAGAGCCAACCTATCGCTACAGTAAACAGATGTTCGATTTTCTGGAGAAAGAAATAGGTATCGACTATCCTTGGCAAAATTACAAGCAGATTCCGGTTCACGATTTTCTGTATGCAGGGATGGAAAACACAAGTGCAACCATTTTTTCGGATGCCTTTGTGATTGACTCCACGGCCTTTGTAGATAAAAATTATGTGAATGTGAATGCGCATGAGCTGGCACATCAATGGTTTGGCGATTATGTAACCGCTAAGAGTGGCGAACACCATTGGTTGCAGGAGGGTTTTGCAACCTATTATGCGCTTTTGGCTGAAAGAGATGTGTTTGGTGAGAATTATTATTACTGGCGCTTATATGAATATGCTCAGCAACTGATGGATCAAAACAGATCCGGAACTAGTACATCTTTGTTTAATCCGAAGTCGAGTAGTGTCACGTTTTATAAGCGTGGCGCCTGGGTTTTACACGCTTTAAGAGAGCAGGTTGGCGATGAGGCTTTTAAAAAGGCTGTAAAGAATTATTTAGAAGCATATCCATTTTCAGTTGTTGAAACTGACGATTTTATTTCTGAAGTAGAAAAAACCAGTGGCATGGATTTAACCGAGTTTGTAAATGCCTGGTTGGTACAGGTGGAGTTTCCTCTTGAAAATGCTCTGGAAAGCTTGATGCAGTCAGCTTTTATCCAGGAATACGAAATGGTAGATTGTGAGTTGCTAACGTCTAAATGCGACTATTATTTAACGGCTCCAATTTCAGACCAAGCAAAAGAGAAGGTGATTTCTCAAATTCCAGACAGAGTGACTTCTAAAGTGTTTAAAGGCTCTTTAAAAACAAGACAAGCCATTGCTCAGAATATGGATAAAATCCCTCTAAATTTGAAAGATGATTATGAGACTTTGTTAATGGATAAATCTTATCAGACTATAGAGTCTGCTTTGTTTCATTTGTGGATTAATTTTGTTGAAGATAGAGAGCTTTATTTAAGTCAGACACGTGGCATTGTTGGTTTTAACGATAAAAATGTCAGGCAACTTTGGTTGGCTTTAGCACTTTCAACGCCTTTATATAAAGCTGATGAAAAAGAAAATTTTTTAAACGAATTAATTGGTTATTCCAATCCCAGGTATAACTTTGAAGTCCGATTAACAGCATTTAATTACTTAAATTCGTTAGGGATTTTTAATGAAACTGTTTTTGTTAATTTAGTAGAAGCTTCGAGGCATTATAATTGGCAGTTTAAAAAGTATGCTAAAAATATGCTAGAAGAATTATCAAAAAACTCAAATTATAAAGAAACCATTTTAAGATTGCAAAATTCGAATTAAATGAGAGCATTAGTTATTTCGGGAGGAGGCAGTAAAGGTGCATTTGCTGGAGGTGTGGCGCAATACCTTATTGAAAACAAAAAGCATCAATATGATTTGTTTTTAGGTACGTCTACTGGGAGTTTATTAGTGTCTCATTTGGCATTAAATCAAGTAGAAAAGATTAAAGAGATATACACCAATGTCAATCAGCAAGCTATTTTTAATGTATGTCCTTTTGCAATTAAAAATAAAAGAGGGATTGAAACCATAAAAATTAATCATTTAAATGTTTTACGAAACTTGTTGAGAGGTAGTAAGACTTTTGGTGAAAGTTATAATCTTAAAAAATTGATTAAAAACACCTTGTCTGAAGCTGAATTTCATCAACTAAAGGTGTCTCATAAAGATATTGTTATTACTGTTTCTAATTTATCGTTAAATCAGGTTGAGTACAAGTCTATTAATGATTTTGATTATGAAGCGTTTTGTGAATGGGTTTGGATTTCTTGTAATTACACGCCATTTATGTCTTTAGTAAAGAAAAACGGATGTGAATATGCTGATGGTGGTTTGGGTTCTATGGTGCCAATTGAAGAAGCTATCAAACGAGGAGCCACACATATAGATGCTATTATTTTGCAAACGGAGGTCACGCAATTCAATAGAATGCCTTCATTAAATGCGTTTTCATTATTAACAAATATGTTTTCTTTTATGTTAGACAGAATAGAGAGTCAAAACATTAGAATTGGTAAATTTGTTGCAACCAATCAAAATGCTATTATCGATTTTTATTACACACCAACAGTTTTAACGACAAATGCACTTGTGTTTAATAAAGAAAAGATGACCTTGTGGTGGCAAAGTGGTTTTAATTTTGCAAAATTTAAAAATGAATCTGTAAGCCCATTAGAAACAGAATGAAAGCATTAGTTATATCTGGTGGAGGAAGTAAAGGAGCTTATGCTGGTGGTGTGGCTCAATACCTTATGGAGCATCAAGGAAAATCTTACGATATGTTTTTAGGAACATCTACAGGAAGCTTGTTAATTCCTCATTTGGCTGTAGATAATATCCCCAAATTGTACGATATTTTTACGAATGTTCAACAACATGATATTTTTAGCGTAAGTCCCTTTGTGCAACGTAAAAAAGGCGATAGAGAATATGTGTCCATAGATTTTATTAACTCTATGTGGCAGTTTATTAGGCGAAGACGTACGTTTGGAGAGAGTAACGCTCTGAGACGAAGTATTAAACGTAATTTTACTGAGGAAGAGTTTTTGAAAATTAGAAAAGAGAAAGCAGACGTGGTTGTTACAGTGTCTAACTTATCCATGAATACCGTTGAATATAAGTCTATAAATGAGTGTACTTATGAAGAGTTTTGTCATTGGATTTGGATCTCCTGTAATTATATTCCGTTTATGTCAATAGCAAAAGTGAATGGTTTTGAGTACGCCGATGGAGGCTTGGGTTGTGTGGTGCCAATACGCGAGGCTATTAAACGAGGAGCGACTGAGGTAGATGCTATTATTTTAGAGGCTGAAAATATAGAGAATCAAAAAGTATTAGGTAAAAATCCATTTTCGTTGATGATAAACCTTTTTGGGCATTTACTAAATCAAGTAGAGCAAAATGACATTGTAATTGGAAAATTAGCAGCAGTGAACAATGGTGTTAAGCTTAACTTATACTATACACCTTCTAGTTTAACCGAGAACTCATTGATTTTTAGTAAAAAGCTAATGACTAAATGGTGGCAGCAAGGTTTCGATTATGCAAAAAATAAACACTTAAATAAATAGAAGCATTCAATTAAAAGTTGCTTACCAGAGGTCGCTTACTTCCTGTTTGATAAATGACAAAGCAGCGTCGCTCGGTGCTCTTTTTTCCATCATTTCGGTTAAAATAACTTCACGAAGTTTATTAGCTGTATCGGTTTTTTCAAGTAAACTAGCTTTTCTAATTAATTGTATGGTGGCATTTTTTGCTGCTGTAATGATGCTCCAGCAATCATCACTAATATAGATTTGTTGTGATAAATTGTGTTCAAATTCCTGTTCGATAGTTGCTATAAGTAGAGATTCGTAATCTTCTTTATTTGAAGACGTTGGACTTGTTCTAATAAGTAGTTTTGAAGGTGTGATTCTTTCAAGAAATAATGCCATGCGTTCGTATGCTTGTAAGCGTATAGGCATGGTGTTTACTTGCATATCTTTATGTAGTAAAAAACGTCTTCTCCCATCTTCATTTTTGGTATGCTCTTTAAAAAAGTAATACGCTATTAAACCTGTAATTAAAGTAGGAATAGCAAACATGAATAAGTCGATAATTCTTTCAGAATCCATAAATAGTATTTAGGTGTTTGTATTTTAATTTCTTCCCAAATATAAACAATCTTTTAAATCTTGAATAATGTAAATGAAATTTGAATTTATACATTTATTTCAGCAACCTAAGATGTCTGAATTAATAAATTGAAACTCTTAGAAAGTTATTTGCGGAAATAAATTTAAACTAAATATGAAAAAAAAGATATCTTTATAAAATGAGTCAACAAAAAAGAAAATGGTTAAAAATATTTGGAATTATTATTTTAATAATGATTTTAGGTTTTTTTGTAGTACAATATGTTATAAAATCTAAAATAGAAAAAGCATTATCTACCAAACTTCCCGAAACCGTTGAGGTTAGTTATACAGATTTAAATTTAAGTTTATTAAAAGGTCAATTAGTCTTAGATAGTGTAAAGCTTACTAATTTAGGAAGAACTATTAAGGAACCCAATGCAGAGGTTCAATTGGAGTATTTTTTAATAAATGGTTTTAGTTTTTGGAACTATTTATTCAATGATGTTATACAGTTAGATTATATTTCCTTAAAGAATCCCAATGTCATATATTATCATAATAACACAATTCCAAAGGAAGAATTTCAAGTATCTCAGGGCAATTCGTTTGATAAAAAGGTTGAAATTAATGAGATTCATATAGATAAAGGCCATGTTGAAATATGGGACTCCAAAACAGATTCTTTAAAACTTGAAATGCATCAAATAGATTTAATGTTACATGATATTGTTTACAATCAGAAAACAAAAAATCGAAAAGTTCCTTTTAATTACAGCAGCTATCAAATTGTTTTTGATTCATTTTTTGGACAAATAAGTGATTATGAAAATGTCACCATCAATCATGTTGAAATAACCAATGAAACAGCTGAATTTGAAGGCTTAAAGTTATATACTAAATACTCTAAAAATGCCTTGTCTGCAATTATTCCTCATGAACGTGACCATTTTAATTTGATTATAGATTCTTTAACAATTGAACAACCCAATTTGGAAGTTGTAAAAGATACTACTTGGCAGTTTTCAAGCAATAAACTATCATTTTATCAACCAAACTTTAAAGTGTATCGCGATAAGTTGGTTGCAGATGATGAGCGCATCAAGCCTTTATATAGCAAAATGCTTCGTAATTTAAAATTCAATTTAAACATTGAGGAAGTTATTGTTTTCGATGCAGATATTGCTTATTCTGAGAAAGTCAAAGCAGATAAAAAAGCTGGAACTGTTACTTTTTCAAAGTTTCATGCAGATATAAAACACGTAAGTAATACGTATCAATCTCCAACAAAAACGGTTTTGAAAATTCATACAAAATTTATGGAACATGCACCATTAAAAGTAGATTGGTTTTTTGATATAAATAACCACAACGATTTGTTTGAATTTAAAGCAGAAATTGATGAGCTTCAAGCAAGTTATCTGAATAAATTTACAGAACCCAATTTAAATGTTCGACTAGAAGGTGAGTTAGATAAAACGTATTTTACTATCTCTGGGACAGATGTAAGATCCACGATAGATTTTAAAATGAAATATAGCGATTTTGATATAATTGCCTTGAAGGAGAGTGGTAAAGAGAAAAACGAATTCTTAACAGATGTAATAAATCTCTTTGTTTCTAAAAACAGTAGTTCGGCGACTCATTTCTTTAAAGAAGCTACAAAAAAAGATATTAAACGTCACAAAACAAAGTCTGCTTTCAATTTTATTTGGATTAGTACCAGAGCAGGATTATTAAAAACAATGACCATTGATTAAGGGGTTACTTTTCATATTATAAATTGTTTATAATTATTCACAAATCTATCTTCGAAAGAGGCTAACAATAGTTATTTTTAGCCTTTAAAATGAAAGAGATTTGGAGAAATATTTAAGTCAGTTAAACGATGCGCAATTAGCACCAACAATCCAAAAGGATGGTCCAATGATTGTGATTGCTGGAGCAGGTTCTGGTAAAACCAGAGTATTAACCTACAGAATTGCCTATTTAATGAGTCAAGGTGTGGATGCGTTTAATATTTTGGCTTTAACATTTACTAATAAAGCAGCTCGAGAAATGAAAGAGCGTATTGCCACCATTGTTGGTACTAGCGAAGCTAAAAACTTGTGGATGGGAACCTTTCACTCGGTTTTTGCTAAAATATTGCGTTTTGAAGCAGATAGATTAGGTTACCCAAGTAATTTTACCATTTATGACACTCAAGATTCAGACCGATTAATTGCTTCGATAATTAAAGAGATGAATCTAGATAAAGATCTCTATAAATATAAACAGATTCGCTCTAGAATATCTTCCTATAAAAACAGTTTAATAACCGTAAAAGCTTATCATCAAAATCCAGAACTTATTGAAGCTGATGTTATGGCTAGACGACCAAAAATGGGGGAAATCTATAAAAACTATGTAGAGAGATGTTTTAAGGCAGGAGCTATGGATTTCGATGATTTGTTATTAAAAACTAACGAGCTCCTAACGCGATTTCCAGATGTGTTAGCCAAATATCAGGATAAGTTTCGATATATTTTAGTAGACGAGTATCAAGATACCAACCACAGTCAGTATTTAATTGTTAGAGCACTTTCAGATCGTTTTCAAAACATTTGTGTAGTTGGAGATGATGCGCAAAGTATCTATGCTTTCCGTGGCGCTAACATCAATAATATTTTAAATTTTCAGAAGGATTATGACGATGTAAAGCTTTTTAGATTAGAGCAGAATTATCGTTCAACAAAAAATATTGTGAATGCAGCAAATTCCATCATTGATAAAAACCAGACCAAACTTGATAAGGTCGTATGGACAGCCAACGATGAAGGGCAAAAAATAAAAGTAAACCGTTCTTTAACAGATGGTGATGAAGGACGTTTTGTGGCTAGTTCCATTTTTGAAAATAAAATGGAAAATCAATTACCAAATAGTGATTTTGCTGTGTTGTATAGAACCAATGCACAATCTCGTGCTATAGAAGATGCGTTACGCAAACGAGATATTCCTTACCGAATTTATGGTGGCTTGTCTTTCTATCAAAGAAAAGAAATTAAAGATGTTTTATCGTATTTGCGATTAATAATCAATCCTGCAGACGAAGAAGCCTTAAAACGTGTAATAAATTATCCTGCACGAGGTATTGGTCAAACCACTGTAGATAGGTTGATTGTTGCTGCCAATGGATATAATCGGTCTATTTTTGAAGTGCTTCAGAATATTGATAAAATCGAAATTAATATCAATTCGGGCACTAAAAATAAGTTGAGAGATTTTGTAACATTAATTGAAAGTTTCCAAGTTTTAAACCAAACGGCTAACGCCTTTGAATTAGCTGAGCATGTTACTAAAGCCAGTGGTTTAATAAGAGAGTTTAATAAAGATGGGACACCTGAAGGTGTGGCCAGAATGGAAAATATTGAAGAGCTGTTAAATGGGATGAAGGATTTTGTTGAAGGACAAAAAGAGTTAGCAGATGCCACAGCATCTTTAGCAGAATTTTTAGAAGATGTGGCACTTGCAACCGATTTAGATGCAGATAAAGGCGATGCTAACCACGTAGCTTTAATGACCATTCACTTGGCAAAAGGGTTAGAATTTCCGTATGTGTACATTGTTGGTTTGGAAGAAGATTTATTTCCAAGTGCTATGAGCATGAATACTAGAAGTGAGTTGGAGGAGGAGAGACGTTTGTTTTATGTGGCACTAACAAGAGCCGAAAAGCAAGCTTATTTAACATATGCATTGTCTAGATATCGTTGGGGAAAATTAATTGATGCAGAGCCTAGCAGATTTATTGAAGAAATAGATGAAGAGTTTTTAGATATTATCACACCTATTGAAGAGCGTCGTTTTAATCCGATGCTAGATCCAGATATTTTTGGAGATGATATCCCAGAAACTACAAGAAGAGCGAATGCTAATAAAATTCGATTTAAGAAAGCGGTTCAGCCAACGTTTAAGAAGAAACAAATAACCTCAGAAAAAGCATCAGAAAAAATAACCATAAGCACTCCAAAAAACTTAAAACCTGTAAGTAAAACCAGTGGTGGTGTCAATTTATTTGATGGTAAATTAGCTGTTGGAAATATGGTGGAACATTTACGATTTGGAAAAGGAGAAGTAATAAAAATTGAAGGTGTAGGTGGAGATACTAAAGCAGAAATAAAGTTTGATAAAGGAGGCGTTAAAAAATTATTGTTACGCTTTGCGAAACTGGAAGTTATTGGTTAAAAATTAATCAAAATGAGTTTGGATAAAAGCTTTAAGCTTGAAACTTGTATCAAGTAAATCCAATCCTATCCAACCATGACCAGCATTTGGATATAATGTAAATTCATGGGTAATATTTAATTCCTCTAGTTTGTCCCTCATGTCTGTGCCTTGAGTAGTAGGAATCAATGGGTCTTGACCTCCATAAAACAATATGGTTGGAGGAGCATTTGCGGTGACCCTGTGATACGGACTTACTTCTTCTAAATACTCTGTAGTAGCTTCAGTGCCATATAAATCCAGTAATGCTTGTAACTCAGGGTTTGTATTGTTTAAATATGCAGGATCTGTTAAATTAGTTGGACCTACAATACTGCAAACCATGTCTATATTATTATCTGTATCAAAAGCATAGCTCCATAATAAGGATAAATGTGCTCCAGCACTCACACCAATAAAAGCAAAATCGTCATCAATTACATAATGATTCTGTTTCGATTTTAAATGGTTAATCACAGACGATATGTCATCTATTTGCATAGGATACGGTTGATTATTTTCATCTGCAAGCCTGTAATTGATATTTACAATTCCCATGTTTGGAAATTCACTTTGAACAAAATTCTTAAGCTCGTTCATGTCATTTTTATCACCTGCAGACCATCCACCACCATGAACTAAAATCATTACTTCAGTATCTAAATTTCTATTAGCAGGCAAATAAATATCAAACACTTGGTCGTTGGTTGGACCATAAGATACATTTAATTCTTGATAGTACTCTAAAGAATCTAATCCAGTAACAGGATTATTATTGTCATCTGTAGAACAAGAGACAAGAGAAAATATAAGTGTAATAAGAAATAAGTAGTATTTAATAACCTTCATAAAAGATTTATTTGATTACTTTGTGTAAGATAACGATTTTTTAATACTTATAGTATGTCTGAATTTATAAAAATTTATGAAGAAAACCCAAACGCTAAAGAAATTACAAAAGTAGTTAAAGTGCTGAAAGCTGGAGGGTTAATTATCTATCCTACAGATACGGTTTATGGTTTGGGTTGCGACATTAATAATGTTAAAGCATTAGAAAGAGTAGCAAGAATTAAAAACGTAAAATTAGAAAAATCTAATTTCTCATTTATTTGTGAAGATTTAAGCAATTTAAGCGACTATGTTAAACAAATAGACACCACTACATTCAAAATTTTAAAGAGAGCGCTTCCAGGCCCTTATACGTTTATTCTTCCTGGTGCTAAGTCGTTACCACATCCATTTAAAAAGAAAAAAACAGTTGGTATTCGAGTGCCAAACAATAAAATTGCTATAGAAATAGTCAAACAGTTAGGCAACCCAATTATTTCAACATCTATTCATGATGAAGATGAAGTATTAGAGTACACAACCGATCCAGAACTTATTTATGAAAAATGGCAAAACTTAGTAGAGTTGGTTATTGATGCAGGTTATGGAGATAATCAAGCATCAACAGTTATCGATCTTTCTGAAGAAGAACCCATTATTGTTAGAGAAGGGAAAGGGAGTTTGGAGATTTTTTAAATTCTAATAAGATAATATTATTGCAAATAAAAAGCTCAATCTAACAAGATTGAGCTTTTAAATATATTGTAATTAATGTCTATTTTCCGTCTTCAGCAAGGTTCTTCATTTCCTTGTCAATCATGTCGTAAAATTCATCAATTTTAGGTAGTACTATAATTCTAGTACGTCTGTTTTTTGCTCTGTTTTCTGCAGTATTATTATCTACTAAAGGTTGGAATTCTCCACGACCAGCAGCAATAAGTTGTTTAGGTGCTACACCTAAATCTTCTAATACACGAACAACAGATGTTGCACGTTTAACACTTAAATCCCAGTTGTCAATTAGTGGTGGTTTGTTATAAGGAACAGGATCTGTATGTGCTTCAACCATACATTCAAAAGTTGGTTTAGCTTTTACAACTGTAGCCACTTTTCCTAAAATTTCTTTAGCTCTGGCTGATACATTGTAGCTACCACTTTGGAATAATACTTTATCCGCAATAGAGATAAATACAACCCCTTTTTCAACATTCACTTGAATGTCTGGATCATCAATACCAACCTCTTTTTTCAAGCTTGTAACAAGTGCTAACATAACACTGTCCTTTTTACTAACCGCATCTTGTAAACGAGAAATTCTTAAATCTTTTTCTTTTAAGCTTTCTAAAGTTTTTTCAACATTGCTAGCACCTTTAGATGTAAGCATGGTTAAAGATTCGTTACTTGTAATAAGGTTGTCATTTGATTTTTTTAAATCGGCAATTCGATCTTCTAAACCTTTTGCACGTGCTTCTGCAGATGCTTTATCAGCTAAGCATGAATTTAGTTTAACTGTTGCTGTGTTTAATAAATCTTGTGTTTGTTTTTGTTTAGCTTCTAAGTCTGTATATTGTTTTTTTGATACACACGAACCTAAAAGGAATAAAGCAAATACGCCTAGTATCATTGTTTTTTTCATAATTGTTATAAGTTTTAGATGTTATTTATTAACATACCAAAATTATATAAAAGAAGTATAGGAAAGATAGGGATTAACATAAATTTTAACATATTTATAAACAATTGAAATACTTATGTTTACGTATGTAATAAAGCCAAATAATTGAAGTTCTGTGGTAGTAGTTCTTCTTTTTATTAATAGACCTACGTTGCTTAAGCAACCTTGGTAGATTTTTATAAAAACTAAAGTGAGATTTTATTATCGCAAAGGTATGCAATACTTTAAATTCTAAAAGAAATTTAATTCCTGCAAGTCCATCTAAAATTAGCCTAGCAAATACTAAAAAGAAAATCCATCCTTCAGCATTTTTAGTTATCATAAATAGATTATTTCTAAAATTTAAATATGTTTTTTTCGGATTGGAACTGTTTAAAGTAGCTCCTCCAATATGATAAACTGTCGAATTGCCAGCGTATTTTGTTTCATAACCAAGGTTAAATGCTCTCCAGCACAAATCTATTTCTTCCATATGTGCAAAAAAGGATTCATCAAAACCGTTTAAGGTTTTAAACAGGTTTTTTCTAATAAAGAAACATGCCCCTGAAGCCCAAAATATATTTGTTACATCGTTGTATTGACCTTTATCTTTTTCAATTGTATTGAAAATTCTTCCTCTACAAAAGGGATAGCCATATTTATCGATAAACCCACCAGCTGCACCAGCATATTCAAAAGCTGTTTTATCTTTAAAATCTAATATCTTTGGTTGAACAATTGCTGTATTAGAATTGTTTTTAAAAACCTCAATAACAGGATTTAACCAGTTTTTGCTTACTTCGACATCGCTATTTAATAAACAATAAATATCTTCATCTATGTGTTTTAAGGCATCGTTATAACCCTTAGCATAACCTCCGTTTTTTTGGTTTTGAATAATTTTAACCAAAGGAAAAGCTTCTTTAATAAAGGCTACTGAATGATCTGTTGAAGCATTGTCTGCAACGTAAATAGAAGCTTCATTTGAGAATTTTATAATAGAAGGTAAGAATTGTTCAAGTAATTCTTTTCCGTTCCAGTTTAATATAACAATTGCTATTTTCAAAAGACTAATTTAGTTTTTTAATATAAAAGGCTAAGGCAGTTAGCCAAAGCAATATAGAGATTTCTATACCTCTTTGAATCAAACCAATATAATAACCTGTTGGATTACTAGAAAGCAACATACTAAGCAAAAAAGCTGACATTCCACAAATAAGTGATAAAACAACCATATATTTTCCGTGTTTCCATTTTATGGCACTTAATCCAATTAAGAATAAACAAAATGGAACTAAAGTATAAGTGATTGCTCCAGAAAAGGTATGTATTAATTGTGATATACTTGGGTCTATTAACTCTTTATTACACCCAGTATCACAAGGAAAAATGCTAACAAGAATGTTGCCAAAACCATAGAGAAAAGCAAACCCAATTAGTCCGAGTTTTAATAATCTGCTATTGGGAAGGATACTTAAAGCCGACATTGAGAAAAGTATAATGAAAATACCACTAGGTATAAACCCAAAAAATCTTAAATATATTCCATATGGTGTGTCAATAGCATAAGTTTCGCTGATGAATTGTTGAATGTGGCTGTAATTTTCAAATTGGAACCCACCTAAAATACTGGGAACAACAAAGAAGATTACACCTAATATTCCAAACCAAAATGTAACTATCTTATTCATTAGTTTTATAATCTGGAATGGATTCTAGAAATTGATAACATTCATTTATAAAATCCATCTGACAATAATAATGATTTAATCCGTTAGTTACCATTAAATAGGTGGCCTTTAATGCCAAATTATATCGTGCAATTTGATCGAAAGAACTTTGGTCAATAGGTATTTGTGGCGCTTTACATTCTACGATTAAATGAATTGAGCCATTTGGATTAAAAACTACAATATCATAACGTTTTTTTAAACCGTTCACTTTTAATTCCTTTTCAACATTAATTAAAGAAATAGGATATTTTTTTTCTAAAATTAAGTATTGCACACAGTGCTGACGAACCCATTCTTCCGGTTGTAAAATCACAAATTTTTTACGAATACAATCGAAAATAGATATTTTATTTTCGCTATTTTTGAAACGAAACGGAAACTTTGAAAATTGGAGTTCTTGCATCAAGGCAATTGGATTTTTTTCAAAGTTAAGTTACATTCATCAAAAACCAAACATCCTTAACGTATTTTGGGGTTTGTAATTTTTTTAATTTGGAATTTTTAGAAATTTGGACGAAGTCAGACAATTAGTAACAGATATTAAAAATGGTAAGTTGCATCCTATTTATTTTTTAATGGGAGAAGAACCTTACTATATAGATAAGATTTCAAAATATATTGAAAGCAGTATCCTTTCTGAAGAAGAAAAAGGCTTTAATCAAATGGTGTTATATGGTCGCGATGTGACTATTGAAGATGTGGTAGGCCAGGCCAAACGTTATCCTATGATGGCAGAACATCAGGTGGTAATTGTAAAGGAAGCTCAAGATTTATCGCGAACCATAGAAAAGCTTGTGGATTATGCTGAGCAACCACAACCTACAACCATTTTAGTTTTTAATTATAAGTACAAATCCATTGATAAGCGTAAAAAACTATATAAAACGCTTAAAAAAACGGGTGTTATTTTTGAAAGTAAAAAACTTTACGACAATCAAGTAGCCGATTGGATTAGACGTGTATTATCTGGTCAGAATTACACCATTTCTCCTAAGGCTGCACAAATGCTAGCAGAGTTTTTAGGAACAGATCTAAGTAAAATTTCTAACGAATTGGATAAGCTTAAAATTATCCTTCCTGAAGGCACGCAAATTACACCAGAACATATTGAACAAAATATTGGAATTAGTAAAGACTATAATAATTTTGAGTTGCAAAAAGCTGTTGGAGCCAAGGATGTTTTAAAAACACAGCAGATTATTAAATATTTTGGCGAAAACCCAAAAGATAATCCCATGGTGGTTACAGTGTCTTTGCTGTTTAGTTTCTTTTCTAAATTATTGCACTTACATGGTTTACACGACAAATCCCCAAGAAGTGTTGCCTCAGCATTAAAAATAAACCCGTATTTCACAAACGAATATATTGCTGCAGCAAGAAATTATCCCATGAAACAGGTGAGTGGTATAATTGCTGTTTTAAGAGAATTTGATGTAAAAAGTAAAGGAGTAGGATCCAATGCGGTTAAGCAAGGAGATTTACTCAAAGAATTGATGGTTAGGATTATGAATTAGCGTTCAATAATACAAGTTATTTTAAGCAACTCTTAAAATCTTTTCCATCTTACGTCCTTTGGCTAATTCATCTATCAATTTATCTAAATATCTGGCTTGTCGTGTTAAGGGTGTTTCAATGTCTTCAATCCGATAGCCGCAAATAACACCTTTTATAAGATGCGCATTTGGGTTTAATTTTGCCTTCTCAAAAAACGTTTTAAAAGTCACTTTCTCATCTATAAGTTCTTGTAGTTTAGATTCATTAAAACCGGTTAACCATTGTATAACCTGATGTAGTTCGGCTTTAGTTCTACCTTTTTTCTCAATTTTGTCAACATAATGTGGGTATACAGATGCAAAGGTCAATTTTGCAACTCGTTCGTCGTGTTCTGGTGTTGTTGTCATAATCTGTTAATTTTCTAATCTTTCCAACTCTAAATTATAGTCATATTGTAAATCTTCATGAAGCTTGACAACTATTTTCTGAATGCTTAAAATCTGTCTTTCATAAATGTTTGTTAGCGTTACATTTCTTTTAAAGGATGGTTTGAAATCTTTTAGTTTTTTACAAAAATAGAGTAGCAGTTCCACTTCAGTTTCCTTCTTAAGTGAATAACGCGCATATTTTTTAATATTTCTTAAAATTTTACGAACACTTTTTTTAATGTAGAAGTAACTATCTGTATTAATGGTTTCAAACTGTTCGTCTATTTCCTGTTTGACAGTTTCTATATAGCCAGATTCATCATGAGATTCAAATAACAAATAAGTTAGTAGTTCTTTGTTTTCTTTTTTGAATTTCGATAAACGCAAACAAAGTTCCATAAGTTCCTCTGAAGAACGATGATGCAATTCTTTTTTTATAGTAACAACTGAAACAGCTTTCATAGTTATTTTTTATTATCAATAGCATATTTTCCAGGTCCTGCTAGAAAAATGACAACAAAACAAACCAAGTATAAAAGAGCTTTTTCTTTTGTGCCAAAATCATCATCAATATGAACTATAAAAGCAGCCACAAACATAGTTATAGCAGAAGGAATTGCAGCTAATTTTGTTTTAAAACCAATAATGATTAGAATTGGAGCGACAACTTCTCCTATTAATGCTAAAATTAATGATAGTGTTGGACCAACTCCAATAGGATCTCCAAATTCTATGGGACTTGAGAAAAGACGTTCAATTTTTGGAATACCATGAACAAGCATTAAGCCTGAAATGGAAATTCTTAAAATGGCTAAGGCTAAATCTGTAAAATTTTTTGTCATATTTTTAATATTTAATTAATTGTTCCTTTTAATAAATTAATACTCACAGTTGCTAAATTGGAATCTGGAAATTTTGAAAAATAGCGCTCATCTGGCATTAGCCCAGCTTCTTTAGCAATGTTTTTAAATACATCTACTTCTAGAATATATTGGTCGCTATAACCATGAGTTGCATCGTAAGCAGTAGCAGCTGTTTCACCAAGATTGTTCGCTGTTAACTCCGGATTAATAGTATGTAACTCGATAATAAGTAATCCAAATTTTTCGACATATGATTTCCACTTTTTGAAATGTTCCAAAAGGGAGTCTTCTACCAAATTATTATTTAAACGATCTCCCTGAAAGGCATAAGCTCCTGTAGATAGACTCGTTCTATTAGTTGTAATTTTCGGCATGTCCCAAATACGATTATGGTCTAAAAAAGTTCTAACATTTAATAAATCTATTAAATCTATATTATAATCTTCTTTAAGGTCTTTGGCTAATAATTCTGGTCTACCAATATCTCCCCAAATCACCTTCGCCCAAATATCCGATTTAATTAAATTGGCTCTTGTAACTTTTAAAGCAGCTTGATTAAAATCTGCACCAACTAATAATAGTGGATGCTCTTCAAGCACTTTTCCTCTAGAAGTTTGATGTTCAATGACTTCAAAAATATGTTGAATAAAGGCACCATTGCCACAACCCATGTCTAAAATACCTTTTGGCTGTTCGTCTATAGGTTTGTTAAAGAGTTCTTTTACTACCTGATCGACTATTTTAAAATAAGTTGTGTGTGCTCCTCCAGAACCCCAAACATTCATTTCACGCTGTACATGTTTTTCTGCATCGTTAGGTGTTTCTGTCTTAAGAATTAAAGGGTTTCCAAAAAGCAAGTCATCCAATGCTAAAAAAGTTGGCAGATACGACACTGTTACACCATATGCTGATGCTCGTTTTGCAAAAAACAAACCTTCATCTGTAAATTGATAGGTGTTTTTCTTCTTTTTAAACCAACCTAAGTACGTAAAGAAATCTAATATTTTTTTGAAACTTTCAGGGTTTTTATGGTATTCTTCAGCTGTAAATGAAGCTTCCATAAAATATTTATGAAATAAGCCATTAACACCCAATAACACAATTATTGGAGCCACAATACACCCTTCAATGTGTTTTAAAACCTGTTGTTCAATGTCGTTATTACCAGTTAATCCGTAATTCTTTTCATATTCTTTAAAAATGCTTTCTAACGCTAGAAAGGCATCACTTCCAATTTTCTCTTCAGGAAATTTAACAGCATAGGATAAAAGATTTACAGCGTTTTTATATAGAGGAACAAGTTTGAAAGCTTCCTGACTTTTCGTATTTATTTCGAATGTAACCTCGTTTAATTGAGGGTCTATGTTTTGTGCCAACCAGCCTTGCGAACACAAAACTCTTAATGCAACATTTAAATATCCTTCGTTTGCTTGAAATGCTGAAGCAATATCTTTAACAGAAGCTTTTTTGTTCTTTAATAAATAATGTAAAACACCTTTTTGGTGAAGTGAATAAGCTGTAGTAGCAGTTGCTAAGCCATCTAAATGTCTAAAAATGAAACCACGAAGTTGTTTTTTGTCTTGCTTGGTAAGCATGCATGAATTTGTTTGCTCATAAATATAATAAAAAGACCTCACTGTTTTTAACGAATGAGGTCTTAAATGATATATATCGTGATGTTTTTTATCTCAACTTCGGAAAATCTGAAGGATTTGTTTCATGCATCACGTTGTAAACTGCTTCAAACACATCTTCTACTGAAGGTTTAGAGAAATAGTCGCCATCTGTACCGTAAGCTGGCCTATGTTGTTGTGCTGTAAGTGTTTGTGGCTTACTATCTAAATGCTTGTATGCGTTTTGAGTGTTTAATACTTCGTTTAATATGAATGCTGAAGCTCCTCCAGGAACATCTTCGTCAATCACCATTAAACGATTTGTTTTAGCGACACTTTTTACAATGTCATGATTTAAATCGAAAGGCAGTAGTGATTGAATATCTATTATTTCTGCATCAATACCAACCCCTTGTAACTCTTTAGCTGCTTGTTCAATAATTCTTAAAGTAGATCCATAAGACACTAAGGTAATATCGTTTCCTTCTCTAATTGTTTCAACCACACCAAGTGGTGTTTTAAATTCACCAATATTATTTGGCATCTTTTCTTTTAATCTGTAGCCATTTAAACATTCTACAATTAAAGCAGGTTCGTCACTTTCTAAAAGGGTGTTATAAAATCCAGCTGCTTTGGTCATGTTTCTTGGAACCAAAACGTGAATACCTCTAATTAAGTTTATAACGCCACCCATTTGCGAACCAGAATGCCAAATACCTTCTAATCTATGACCACGAGTTCTAATAATTAATGGTGCTTTTTGACGTCCATTGGTTCTGTATTGAAGGGTCGCCAAATCGTCACTCATTATTTGAAGGGCATATAAAATATAATCTAAATACTGGATTTCGGCAATAGGACGTAGACCTCTTAAAGCCATTCCTATACCTTGTCCAAGAATGGTTGCTTCACGAATACCAACATCAGATACCCGAAGTTCTCCATATTTTTCTTGCATACCTTCAAGTCCTTGATTCACATCTCCAATGGTTCCGGCATCTTCACCAAAAACTAAAGTTTCAGGATATTTATTAAAAATGGCATCGAAGTTATCTCTAATGATTAATCTAGCATCTACATCTTCGCTATTTGCGTCGTATGTTGGCTTCACTTCTTTAATGTTTAATGCCGATTTAGGAGATTCGCTATATAAATGCGAACTGTATTTTGATTGAATTTTATTAGAATATGTATTAATCCAAGTTACCAATAGATTTTTTTCAGATGAAGATTCGCTTACTACAAAACGTAAAGCCTTTCTAGCAGTAGAAAGAATGTCTTTTCTTATGGGTTCATTAATGTCAGCTAAATCGTTTTTAAGCTTAGAAATAAACACTTTGTTATCGCTGGAATTAGCTACATTTTCCAAAATACTAACAAGTTCTTGTTGTTCTTGTTTTAAAGGTTGAATAAAAGCAGTCCAAGCAGCTTTTTTGCCTTCTCGAACTTCTTTTTTAATACCATTTTCAATCTCTTTTAACTCGTCGTCTGTGGCCATACCATTGGCAACCATCCATTCGCGAAGTTTCACGTTGCAATCAAATGCTGCCTCCCAAGCCAATCGGTTTTCATCTTTATAACGTTCGTGAGAACCTGAAGTTGAATGCCCTTGAGGTTGTGTTAATTCGTTAACATGAATTAATACAGGGACGTGTTCTTCTCTGGCTATTTTTGAAGCTCTTTGATAAGTTTCAATCAAGGCTGGATAATCCCAACCATTAACACGAAGAATTTCAAATCCTTTATTATCTTCATCTCTTTGAAATCCTTTTAAGATTTCAGAAATATTTTCTTTTGTTGTTTGATGTCTTGCGTGTACAGAAATACCATATTCATCGTCCCAAACACTCATCACCATTGGTACTTGTAAAACACCAGCTGCATTTATTGTTTCAAAAAACAAGCCTTCACTGGTACTGGCGTTTCCAATAGTTCCCCAAGCCACTTCATTTCCTTTTTCAGAAAAATTTGTGGTATCAATGCCTTTTACTTGTCTATAAATTTTTGAAGCTTGAGCTAAACCTAATAATCTAGGCATTTGTCCAGCTGTTGGAGAGATATCTGCACTGGAATTTTTCTGTTTTGTTAAATCCTTCCAGTTTCCTTTTTCATCTAAACTATGTGTTGCAAAATGTCCACCCATTTGTCTTCCTGCAGACATTGGATCGTGTGCAATATCAGGATGACCATATAAACCTGCAAAAAATTGTTGAATATTTAATTCGCCAATAGCCATCATAAAAGTTTGATCCCTGTAATAACCCGAACGAAAATCCCCATTTTTAAACGCTTTTGCCAATGCTAATTGAGGTACTTCTTTTCCATCTCCAAAAATTCCAAACTTCGCTTTTCCTGTTAGAACTTCACGACGACCAAGAAGACTACATTCACGAGAGGTGACAGCCATTTTATAATCGTTTAAAACTTCTGCTTTAAAGTCTTCGAAAGAAAGGTCTTTTTGTACGTCTGGATTTGTTTGCATGGTTCTTATTTTAATGGTGCAAATTTAGTCAAAATTTGTGTGTTTTGCAATCTGATTGTTAGTTAAAGAATTAACAAATTATCAGTGTTTAGAGTAAAATGCAACAAAAAACTGAAAGATTGTTAGTTATTTTAGAAATCGTTAAAAATATGATACTAAAAAGCCGATATTATACAGTTTTGTTTGAAGTGTAAATTAATACCAACGTCTGCTAAACAAACCAAAGAGGGTTTTAAAGTCTAAAGTTACTACAAAGCGAATTTTTTCAGCATAATGAGCTTGCGCAACTTCCCAGCCTAAATTAGAATACACTGGAAAATAGAGTTCAAAATAATCTGGAATTAAACTCACACGAATACCTGAGTCGTAAACAAATTTGATGTCTTCTCCATGGTTTTTTACCAAACCAGCATCTCCATAAGCTAGAATGTATTTCCAAAGCGTTGTACTACCATTTATCGTACTTATCCATTCGTTGGCATAAGGTGTTTCAAGTTTTGATTTGAAACCACCTTCGGCAATTATAATTTGCTGACTAAATAAACCAGAGTCTTCGGAACGACCATAATAATTATAATCGAATAAATAATCAGTAGGTCTATCTAGCGCAAAACTGAAATAATCGGATGCTTTATAACTGTCATTATATAAAAAAGTTCCAACAAATAACCTCAGGTTGTATTGTCTACTTTTTTCGGTTAATTTTCGGTATTCAAAATTAAAAGCGATTTTACCAAAATCTTTAGCAAATTGTACATCAGAAAACCAAGAAACATAATCTTCTAAACCTTTATTTATATTATTATATCTTAAATTTAAAACGCTATAATTTGGTTCTGTTTCATCGGCATCTAGGCTTAAATCTTGATCTCGATTAATGTCTACATAACGCATGGTAACGTACTGCTTTTTATTTGACATGAGATTTAATTTGTCCCTAAATAAAAATTGTACTCCTGGGGTTAATTTTCTAACAAATAAATCTTCAGCATAACTTGAATAACTTGCAGAAACACCATAATTGATGCTAAACAAATTAGTGTCATTATTCTCTATATACTGATTGTAATTAAGTGTGATTCCTCCAGTTAATGAATTGGATTTTGTTCCATATTGAGGTGAAATTTTATAATAAAATGCTTTCTTTAATACGGTTTTATTATAGGCTTTTACACCAAGTACAATACCATCGTAAATATTATCAAATTCTACAATAGGCATAAAAAACACTTGATTATATGCTGGGTCTTCAATGTCTTTTATTAATCGTAATTGAATAGGTCTGTTAAATAGTGAATTGGTTAAAGATTTAGTATTGTCTCTTAAATTAAATTCTGGGACAATCATGTCTTTGTTTAAAACGACTTTGGTGCCATGGTTTTTTGCAATTGTTACTGTTTTTGTATCGGCAATATCTTCGACCCAAATTTTAGAAATAATCGAGTCTTTTTGTAATACAAATACAGAAATTGGGACATTGGTTTGCGTTTTGTTTTTGATAGTAACTTTCACCGAATCTCTAGATTCTTCAACTTCTGAAATAGTGTAATCTATGCGCTTTTTAGTAGTTAAATAATCTGTAAAGAACCAATTTAAATTTTTAGTACTATTTGCTTGTAGTATGTTTTGAAAATCTATAGTTGAAGATTCCTTCAATTCAAATTTAGAAACATATTCTTTTATAGAGTTTTCTAAAATATCGTCATTTATATAATTATCAATATAGCGTAAACCAACACCAGCTTTGTATTTGTTTGCTATATTTTTATTGAATTTTAATAAGGAATCTTTTTCCATGCTTAACGGCTGGTCTAGATTCTCTCTCGCCATGTGCATGTATAAAAAAGGATACTGGTCGTTGAAATCTAATTGTGTGGCATGAAATGAGCGGATGCCCCATATTCTAGATAAGCTACCTGCAAGTTTCATGTCTGGATAGAACTCTTCAACATATTTCATTAAAAAGTAGGTTTGTAACCCATCAATAATCCATTGGTCTTTTCTTGGGTTTGTAATGATAATGTTATCTAAATAATTATTTAAAGCTGTTTTTAAGACCTTTAATTCGTATTGGAATTTATCTGGAAACGGACGAATAAAATCAGGCAAAAGGTTTAAACCATAAATAGGATTTTTTCGGTAATCAATATCTGTAACCAGTAATCTTTCATGGGGATAAGGACCAATATGCTCTGTTAGGAATTTAGATATCTGATCGGTTATTACCAGATTGTCAATCATATTTAGCTTTGCTTCATCTAAATTTGAGACCATGGTAAAATAATCGGTTTTTATTTGACTGAATGATTTTGTTTTATTTAAAAACAATTTGGTGTTCACTCTATTTTTTCCTTCAAGAACAACTGTAAGAATACTGTCTTTTTGAGAGATATCTTTTTGGTCTAACTCTGAAGTAATATTGTAACTATTTGGAACATGAAGTTCCATGCTCACATCTGCTACAGGAACAAATAAATCGTCTAAGTTTTTGTTGCTTGCATATTGCCATTCACCATTGTAAACAGCAGGTGTCATGTACCAATAACGCAAATTAAAATCGCCATTAGAGGTCATACCATAGCGGGTAAACTTATCACTTGGAACCTGCACGATATAATTTAAGTTGATGGTATAACTTTCGTTAGGTTTTAAAGGGGTATTAAGGACAACTTTAACTACATCTAATTGGTCTTTTAACCTTTCAAAATTTAGTTCTTGTTGGTTCTGTTTGATGGATGTAATTACAGAGTATCCTCTATCATCGTTTTTTGCAAAATGAAAATCGGCATTGTATTCTTCGGCAAAACGTTTGGCTAATGGTGTTGTTTTAGTTGCAAAACTGTGGTTCCAATCGTTTAAATAAATTTCTTCTAAAACATCATTCGTATGATTAAAATACGTGATGGTTTGAGCAATTTTTATCTGTTTTTTTTCAGCATTAAAATCTGCTTTTAAATCAATTTTATTCTGACTTAAAAGTAACATTGGCACTAAAAATAATAGACTGCTTAAAAAACTTAATTTCAATTTGTTTTAACGAATTTTAAAGGTTGAACATTTGTGTTTGGCAGTGTTAGATAATATATACCCTTGCTAAGAGTGGATACGTCCATACTTATTTTGTTAGACGAACCCACAGGAACAGATTTTACTTCTTGTCCTAACGTATTAAAAATGTTAAGTTTTTTAGTGTGATAAGATGGATTGTTAATTTTTATTTCTAAGATGCTTTCAATCATATTTGTGCCAATAATTTGAAGACTCTCTTGGGTATTAGGTTGAATATTTAATAAGGTTTCGTTAGTTTTTAATTGTAATGTTACTGGAAGATGGTCGCTAAAATAATATAAAGCTTCTCTAATATTATACGAAAAATCTGCTCCTGCACATGCTTCATCTTTTATTTCATTATTGTAACAGTTTATATTGCCATTATTTCCATATGCCTGATATGAATTGGTTACATAAGAGATGTTTGAATTTGACAACATGTTTGATGATGTTAATATAAAATCGAATCTATCGTCAAAACCTCCTGTGGATCCACCTAAACCTGTTTGTGTTCTGGTAGACTGAGTAAACATATCGATATAGTTGGTGTTGTTGTGCCAACTACCAGTTCGGTTGGCAGGATCGGCTAAAACAATATGATTTGTAACGTCTAATAATTCCTGAAAAGCAGCTTCAGTATGAGTGTAAACGTTAAAATCTCCAGCTAATAGAATTTGACTATTAGCTGGAAAAGTATTTAAATATGTTGTTAAATCTTGAACCATTTCTAATCTTAAAGCTTGATTGTTTACACCATTTGATGCTTTTAAATGACAAACAATCACGTCTAAATATAAAGGATTACTGTCTTGATTGATAGAATTTAACTTTAATTTATAATGATTGAAATCGCGATAAATAGTTTGAACGATATCTTGACTTTCTAAAATAAATTTTGAGCTGTTGTAGAAAATCAAATTTTGAAGGTCATTTTGGTTACCTATCTCATCATCAGAAGTGTTTAAAGAGAATGTTGGCATTCTAAATTGCTCGCTTACTTTATCTTGTAGCACTTGTAAAATGGCATTCGCTCCAGATTCATTATTTAATTCGCAAACGGCAAAAATATCCGGTTGGTAATTGTTTAAGATAACATCTAAATGTTGTATTCTATTTGGAACATTCGATTCTAAAGGGAAATTCAATAAATTGTAAAACATCACCTTAAAGCTTTCTTGCGAAAACAGGCTATGCGTTATCAACATGCAAAGCATGGATACAATTTGTATTTTCTTTTTCATATGTATTCCTGGGAGAAAAACGAATTAGAAGTTTGGACTCAAACCGTAATCTTTATAAAAATCGTCTAATATATCTATAACTTCATCTGAAGAATCTACTAAATGAATTAAATCTAGATCTTTAGCACTTACGTTATTAAATTTGTCTAGCAAAACTTCTTTTACCCATTCAAATAATCCACCCCAAAATTCTTTTCCTACCAGTATGATAGGGAATTTTTCTATTTTGTTAGTTTGAATAAGAGTAATTGCTTCAAATAATTCGTCTAAGGTTCCAAAACCTCCAGGCATAACAACAAAGCCTTGTGAGTACTTAACAAACATGACTTTTCGAACGAAGAAATAGTCGAAATCTAAGCTTTTATCAGAATCAATATATGGATTATCGTGTTGTTCAAACGGTAAATCAATATTTAAACCTACAGAAGTTCCACCTGCAATATGAGCGCCTTTATTTCCAGCTTCCATAATTCCTGGACCACCACCTGTAATCACACCATAGCCATGATTTACAATTTTGGCAGCTACTTCTTCTGCTAATTTATAGTATTTATGATCTGGTTTGGTTCTTGCAGATCCAAAAATGGATACGCAAGGTCCAATTTTACTTAATTTTTCGTAACCATTTACAAACTCACCCATGATTTTAAAAATAGCCCATGAATCGTTTGTTTTTATGGCATTCCAACGTTTATGATGTTGTTCGTCTCTCATTTATATTTTTTTTTCAGATATTTTAATTTATTAAATTTCTTTTTACTATATAGAAATCCAAAGGCAAATTTAAGAGAAATAAGGACATTTTAAGTGCTTTCTTTAAATGATTTATAAAAACCAATTTGAAATGAAGAGATGCCAATTGAAAACAGCATAAAAAAATGAGACAAATCTATCTGAATGATTTGTCTCAAGTGTATTATATTGAATATAAACAGACTCGATTTATTTTAAAGGGCCTCGACCAGAAATGATATTATATAAAATAACGATAATAGCAATAACTAATAAAATATGAATTAAATTACCAGTTGCTATGCCTGGAACAACTCCTAAAAAACCTAATAGCCAAATAATTATACATACTACTGCTACTAGCCAAAGTAAACTTCTCATGATATAAATTTTTATGGTTAAGTATCTAATTTAATGAATTTAAACGAGAAAAATTCTATTTTAATTCTTTTTTAAGAAATTGGGCTGTATAGCTCTTTTTGTGTTTTATTACATCTTCAGGACTACCTTCAACAATTACTTCGCCACCATTTTTACCACCCTCGTAGCCTATATCGATGATGTGGTCTACCATTTTAATAACATCTAAATTGTGCTCAATAATCAAAACCGTATTGCCCTTATCTGCTAGTTTATTTAACACAATCATGAGTACTCGAATATCTTCAAAATGCAATCCAGTTGTAGGTTCGTCTAGAATATAAAACGTATTTCCAGTGTCGCGTTTGCTTAACTCTGTAGCCAGTTTAATACGTTGCGCTTCACCACCAGAAAGTGTGGTGCTTTGTTGTCCTAAGGTAATATAACCTAATCCAACATCTTTTATGGTTTTAAGCTTTTTATGAATTTTTGGAATGTGTTCGAAAAACGGAACAGCATCATTAATTGTCATGTTTAAAACATCACTAATGTTTTTTCCTTTGTAACGAATCTCTAAGGTTTCTCGGTTGAAACGTTTGCCTTGACAAGTTTCGCATTCTACATAGACATCTGGAAGGAAATTCATTTCAATAACCCGTAAACCACCACCTTGGCAAGTTTCACAACGTCCACCTTTAACATTAAAGCTAAAACGCCCAGGTTTGTAACCACGAATCATGGCTTCTGGAATTTTAGCAAAGAGACTGCGTATTTCGCTAAAAGTTCCTGTATACGTGGCTGGATTGCTTCTTGGTGTTCTTCCAATTGGAGACTGATTGATGTCGATAACCTTGTCTATATGCTCTAACCCTTTAATACTTTTATAAGGCATAGGTACTTTTACGCCATTAAAATAATGGGCATTCATTATAGGGTAGAGAGTTTCGTTAATTAAAGTAGATTTTCCACTTCCTGAAACTCCTGTCACACCTATCATTTTTCCTAACGGGAATTTTACCGAAACATTTTTTAAATTGTTTCCTGTACAGCCTTTTAATTCTATAAATTTTCCATTCCCTTTTCTACGCTTTTTTGGTACTTCTATTTGTTTGGTGCCATTTAAATAATCTGCTGTTAGAGTGTGATGGGTTTTTAGTTCGGCAGGTGTACCAATACTAATAATTTCACCTCCATATTTTCCAGCTTTTGGACCAATGTCTATCACATAATCGGCGTGTTCTATCATGTCTTTATCGTGTTCTACCACAATGACAGAGTTACCTATATCCCTTAAGGCTACTAAGGATTTTATTAGTTTTTCATTATCTCTTTGGTGGAGTCCAATACTAGGTTCATCTAAAATATAAAGCACACCAACCAATTGAGAACCTATCTGTGTTGCTAGACGAATTCGTTGAGCTTCACCACCAGAGAGCGATTTAGAGCTTCTGTTTAAAGACAAATATTCTAAACCAACATCCAGTAAAAACTGCAATCTGGTCTTAATTTCTTTGATGACTTCTTCAGCAATTTTTATTTGTTTGTCTGATAGATGTTTTTCTAAATTGTCAAACCATTCTGCCAAGTCAACAACGTCTTTATTAGCAAGATCGGCTATATTTTGTTTGTTTATTTTAAAGTATAAAGACTCCTGTCTTAATCGAGAACCATGGCATTCACTACAAGTCACTTTGTCCATATAGTCTTTTGCCCAACGTTTTAAAGATGTGGTTTCTGCATTGGTATACTGACTTTCTATAAAATTTGCAACACCTTCAAATTCAATCTTGTAGTCTCTAGTTACTCCAAGTGTTTTGCTTTCAACCGAAAACTTTTCATTACCACCAAATAAAATAATTTGTTTAGCTTCTTCAGGAATACTTTTATAAGCATCGTTTAAAGAAAAATTAAAACGCTGTGCTATCGTTTCAAACTGCTTGAAAATCCAAGAGTTTTTTTGGGGACCATGAGGAGCTAATGCTCCAGCTGCTATAGATAGTTTGGGGTCTGGAATAATTTTATTTTCATTAACCTGATACAATGTACCAATGCCATTACATTTAGGGCAAGCCCCTTTAGGCGAGTTAAATGAAAAGTTATTTGGCTCTGGATTGGGATAGGAAATACCAGAACTAGGACACATTAAATTTCTACTAAAATATCTGGTTTCTTGTGTGTCTTGGTCTAAAACCATCAGCACATCTTCGCCATGATACATGGCAGTGTTGATGGTTTCGGAGAGGCGTTTATCGTTATCAACAGTCTTGTCTATTTTTAAACGATCAATCACAATTTCGATGTCGTGATTTTTATATCGGTCGAGTTTCATGCCTTTTACAAGGTCTAGAATTTCGCCATCAGCTCTTACTTTTACAAAACCTTGTTTGGCTATTTGCTCAAACAGTTCCCTATAATGTCCTTTTCGTGATCGTACTACAGGTGCTAGAATATTAATACGTTTGCCCTTAAAGCTTTCGATAATAAGCTCTTTGATCTGTTTGTCGTTATAACTAACCATTTTTTCGCCAGAATTGTAGCTATAGGCATCACTAGCACGAGCGAAAAGTAGTCTTAAAAAATCGTAAATTTCTGTAATGGTTCCAACAGTTGAACGAGGCGATTTACTAGTTGTTTTTTGCTCGATAGCAATAACAGGGGAAAGGCCGTCTATTTTATCCACATCCGGTCGTTCCAAACTGCCTAGAAACTGTCTGGCATAAGCCGAAAAAGTTTCTATATATCTACGTTGCCCTTCGGCATAAATGGTATCAAATGCTAATGAAGATTTACCACTACCAGAAAGACCAGTAATTACGACCAGTTTTTCTCTTGGAATGGTAACATCTATGTTTTTCAGGTTGTGAACACGAGCGCCTTGAACCTCAATATTTTCTTCGAATGAACTCATAAAAATAGCAAAGTTGCAAAGGTACGATTTTAGTTGTTAAATCTTTATGAAGTTATATAGTAGATTTATTATTATTGCCATATTATTAAATATTATATTTATGAAAATACTAGGAATAAGCTCAAGAATTAATCATCCAGAATTTGGAAAAGGCGTAGTAACCAATGTAACCTCAAAACACTATTGGGTGACATTTATTGAAAATGGTTTAGAAACTATAGATATCGATGCTGAATTTGAAGTAATTGAAGCAGCTGAAGACGATGTGGATACGGTTAGTTTTGCTGAAGTAGAAAGCAGCTTGGTGCAAATTTTAAAACGTTGGAGCGATGTAACCGAAGTGGTGCACATTGCAGACAAATGGAAAGGTGGCAAGCTTATTTTAGAACCTGGCGATACTAATTTAAAATCCAGCGAAGTACCTATTGATACTTTCTTTCATAAAATCACTATGGTTAGAGATCGATTGCGAGTGATGGAGCAAAAAATAAATTCTAGTAATTTAAAAGAGCAAGAGAAAATTGATTTGCAACAGTACCTAACCAGAAGTTATGGTAGTTTAACCACGTTTAATGTACTATTTAAGCTAAAAGAGCAGCAGTTTAAGGGTCAAAAAAAATAGAACTCAAGATTTAGAGTTTTAAAAGTTAAATCTAAATTTTAACTGTTTTACTGAAAACAAACCATTTATTTAGTGCCAATAACATCTCCCATCTCTAATCCTAAAAAAAGCAGTTTATGGAAGGTTGGGAGTTGAGCACCACTTTCTGTTGTTATCCAATCTTTCCATGTCGCTTCCAGCCCACCAATTGGTAAAATATCTACCCACATTTTAAATCGCTCTGGCAAGCCGTTTTTGTCTAAAAACCATAAATAAGAATCTCCAGGAGTAGTACCACCAGAAGTATAAGTGACTAGCAAACCTTGTTTACCTTTTTTTGTTTTTACTATGCTGCGTTTTGTGCCTTTATCGAAAATTTTATATGGAGCCACCAACCAAAAAGAATCGTTGTTAAAATAATTAGTGGCTTTTTCAATTAATTCGTCTGCTTGCTCGTTGTGAACTCTGAAGCTGTGGATAAAAGCTTTACTTTCAGAAGGATTATTTAAGTTTAATTCTACTTTATAAGTTTCCCAAAACACATAACAAATACCTTCTGTCTTTAACCATTGATAATGATGCTTTCTTTTAAAAGTCCACTCAATATAATTTGTTTTTTTATAGGCAACATAATCTAACGCATCTAGCATTTTATTTGCCATCTCATCAGCTTCTGCACTTTCAATGCCAATTGGTAGTTCTTCGTTGTATTTAAAATAGACAAAACCAAAGAGTAATAAAGTAGGTAAGGTTAAAAAGATAACAACCCCTAAAATTATTTTTATGATTTTTTTTGTCTTCAAAATTAAACGATGTTTCTTATTGCTTCTTTTTTACTTAAGGGTTTAAGTGAAGTCGAATTTACAAAATTTAGTACAGATTTGGGGTTTGTTTTTCCATATTCTCTTAAAGACCAGCCAATGGCTTTTTGAATGAAAAATAATTCAGATTCACTAAATCTTAAACATTGTTTAAAGAGTAAAGCATGATCTGTTTTGTTTTTATATCCTAATTGAAATAAAATACTACTTCTGTTTAGCCACATGTTTTTAGTTAACGAATATTTTTCAATAATCGTTTTAGTAGCTTCTGGATATTGAAGCAAATAGGCTCCTAATATTTGTTTGGCTATAAAATCTACCGTATCCCACCATGAATTTGTTATAATGAATGTTTCAATAATATTGATATCTTTTATTGTATAGGATTTTCGTGCATATTTTTCAAATATCTCAATTGCACAATGGTGTAGTTCTCTTTGTGGTTGGTTTAGAAGGTTTAAGGTTATGGTTCTAAAATTTTCTTTTAGATCCTTGTCGAATAGCTTGCTTGTTTCGTTTAGTATGGATCTTCTAATTGGTGTTTTAATTCCAAAAAATTCGAATTGGCCACGTAAATACGCTTTCATTTGAAGCGCATAATCTGGATTGCCTTGATTTATTAAGTTTTTAGTAAGAGTTTCTACAAATGTCATTTTTATTATGTTGAAAAACTTAAAGTTTTTGGGTGATTTCGATTTTTTTTAATTCGGTAAAATCCATCAATTCTTTAAAGAACAAAGAGAATTCTTCTTCAAACTCATTATAATGTGCTCTTAATTCGTTGGTGGCTTCATTCATATTGGAAATGTTTTTTATTCGGTTATTCATACCATTTAAAACTCTTTGAATTCCATCTATACTAGCATAATTTAGTAGCCAGTTGTCTGCAATCATATAAGGCATCATTTTTTGTATTCTTGTAGGTAACACTTCAAAATGATCGTTTAATGTATTGTAAAAATCATCTACATAAATGTCTAAGGGAATATTAGAATAATTACTCCAATTTTTCGCTAAAAAATGGTCGTAAAGAATATCTACAATCACACCACTATAGTGACTGTAATTTTTATGAAATTTTTTTGTGCTCTGTCTCACGATTGGATGTGCATCTGTAAACGTATCAATTTCACGATGTAATAAGATGCCTATTTGAATATCTTTGGGATATGTTTTATACTTTTTCCCTCGAATGCCGTCGGCTATAAAATTACCAATCGTAATAAAATCATTATCTCCAGATAAAAATATATGCGCTAAAAAGTTCATTTTGTGAATTTACAAATTCGTAATATAGAAAACATATAGAAAACTTATATTTGTTTAAATTTTTAGAAATATATGACATTAATAAAATCAATATCAGGAATTCGAGGAACCATTGGAGGACAGGTTGGAGATAATTTAACACCAATAGACGCCGTTAAATTCGCGTCGGCTTATGGGGTTTGGTTAAAACAACAACCAAACAAAGAACATTACAGGGTTGTGGTTGGTCGTGATGCTAGAATTTCGGGAGAAATGATTCAGAATTTAGTAATGAATACTCTTGTTGGTTTAGGTATTCATGTTATTGATTTAGGTTTATCAACAACTCCAACTGTTGAAATAGCAGTTCCAATGGAACATGCAGATGGAGGGATTATTTTAACAGCAAGTCACAACCCAAAACAATGGAATGCTTTAAAGTTGTTAAATGAAAAAGGCGAATTTTTAAATGGAGCTGAAGGTGCTAAGATTTTAGAAATTGCTGAAAGTGATACAATGATATTTTCAGACGTAGATAACTTAGGGAAAATAACCAAGAATCAAGCTTATATTGATATGCATATTGATGAGGTTTTAAAACTCCCTTTAGTCAATAAAAAAGCCATTGAAGACGCCAATTTTAAGGTTGTTGTTGATGGTGTAAATTCTACAGGAGGCATTGCTATTCCTTTGTTGTTAGAGCGTTTAGGTGTACATGCTATTAAATTATATTGCGATCCAACTGGTCATTTTCCGCATAATCCAGAACCCTTAAAAGAACATCTTACAGATTTATCTGAAGCTGTTGTTAAAGAACAAGCTGACTTAGGAATTGTTGTGGATCCAGATGTTGATAGATTAGCATTTATGGATGAAAAAGGAGAGATGTTTGGTGAAGAATATACCCTTGTTGCTTGTGCAGACTATGTACTAAGCAAAACACCTGGTAATACTGTTAGTAATATGAGTTCCACACGTGCCTTACGCGATGTTACTGAAAAACATGGAGGCATCTATCAAGCCAGTGCCGTTGGAGAAGTCAATGTAGTTGAACTCATGAAGCAAAACAAAGCTGTTATAGGAGGAGAAGGAAATGGAGGTATTATTTATCCAGCATCTCATTATGGTCGCGATGCTTTAGTAGGTGTGGCTTTATTTTTAAGCTTACTGGCTGAAAAGAGATTGACAGTTAGTGAGTTACGTGCTAGTTATCCTAGTTACTTTATGAGCAAAAAGAAGATTGAATTAACGCCAGAAATAAACGTTGATGCTATTTTAAAACAAATGGAATTAAAGTATTGTAAAGAAAATCTAACAACCATTGATGGTGTGAAAATTGATTTTGCTAATAGTTGGGTACATTTACGAAAAAGTAACACCGAGCCTATTATACGTGTATATACTGAAGCTCCAACACAGAAAGAAGCAGATGATTTAGCAGATAAAATAATTGCTGAAATTCACTCTGTTACAAAGTAAATAAACCAAAAGAAGTTTTTATTGTTTTTATTGAACCAAAAAGGTTTGATTCTGTTGTAAACGAGCCGATAACAACTATACCTTAACCCTGTAATTTTCGGGCACTTTATCTCTGTGTTTCCAACGCTTATGTGTCCATAAATAATACTCTGGTGCTTCGTAGATTTGTGCTTCCACCAATTCTAAAAACTGATCTGTAATGCTATAATCTGGGAATTCTTTTGGATTATAAGCTATGGTTTTAAAAGATGTTTCATAATAACCTCGCTTTAGTTTTTTTACACCAAAAAACACAACCGACATATCTAATTTTTTAGCTAACATTTCAGCACCTGTATGTACTGGAACTGTAATTCCCATAAAAGTATTCCAATGAAAAGCTTTATCGTGTTTTGGTGATTGATCAGACACAAAACCACAGATTGTAATATTTCCTTCTCGTTTAGCTTGAAATAACACTTGAATGCTCTCTTTAGTTGTAATAAGATGACTGTTGTATTTTGCACGAATACGCTTTACCAATCTGTCGAAATATTTATTGGCAAGACGTTTATATATGGCGTAACCTTTAACATTCATATAGGTTTGAAGAATAAAAATCCACTCCCAGCTACCATAATGTGCACACATTAACGCTATACTTCTGTTTTCTTTTTCAAGTTGTTGTATAATTTCTACATTAGAAAATGTAAAGCGTTTTTTCATTTCAGCTTCCGAAATAGTCATCGATTTAATAGATTCTACAACCATATCACATAAGTGGTGGTAGAATTTTTTAGTAATGATTTTAATTTCTTTTTCAGATTTTTCAGGAAATACCAGATTTAAATTTTCTTGAACTGTTTTTTTTCTATAGCCTATTATATAGTAGATTAATATGTAAATGCCATCGGAAAAAGCATATAACAACCTAAAAGGTAAGATTGAAATAAGCCATAAAAACGGATAAATTAAAATGTAAGCAATAAATTGCATGAATTAATTTTAGATTTGCAAGAACAAATATATGGTATATTTAAAATATAACGTTTACAATTTATGGGCAATTTAAGTTTGGTATTAATCATTATTATCGCTGCAAATGCAATTATTTCTTTTAAAGGATTTAATGATTTTAGTTTTTTTGAAAAGTATAAATTTAATGTGGGCAGTATAATAAGAGGCGAACAATTTAGGATGTTTAGCTCTGGTTTTCTTCATGTAGATATGCCTCACTTATTTTTTAACATGTTTACCCTTTACATTTTTGCAGACATCGTTTTAAATTATTTGGGCACCTTATACTTTTTAATAATATATATAGGTAGCCTGTTGTTAGGTAGTTTGTTGTCCTTTTATTTTCATAAAAACGAATATCATTATAGTGCCGTAGGCGCTAGTGGTGCTGTTATGGGAATTATCTATTCAGCTATCTTATTACAACCAGATATGAGCTTGTATTTGTTTTTTATTCCCATTCCTATTCCTGCGTATATTTTTGGAATTGGTTATTTATTATATTCAATCTACGGCATGAAAAATCAGTTAGGAAACATAGGTCATGATGCCCATTTTGGAGGAGCTATTGGAGGTTATGTAATTACTTTAATTCTGGCTTCATGGCTGTTTAAAGAACACCTTCTTATGATTGTTTTATTAGCAATCCCCATTGTATTACTCTTTGTCTTAAAGAAACTTGGAAAATTATAAAAAAAAAGCCTTTCAATTTTGAAAGGCTTTTTTTAAGCTTTTATATTTAGTTCAATAATTCTGCAATTTTTGCTTCAAGAGCTTCACCTCTTAAGTTTTTAGCCACTATTTTGCCTTCACTATCTAAAATGAATGTGGCAGGAATGGCTTGAATATTATATAGTTTTGCAATAGGATCGTTAAAAAAGGCAAGGTTAGAAACTTGGTGCCACGTTAATTTATCTTTTTCAATAGCTTCTACCCATGCAGCTTTAGCATCTTTTTGGCTAGGGGTTCCATCTAAAGAAACGCCAATGATTTCTAGACCTTTATCGTGATATTTTTCATAAACTTTTACCACATTCGGATTTTCTTTTCTACAAGGTCCACACCAAGCAGCCCAAAAATCGATGATAGTTACTTTGCCTTTAATATCTTCTAAACTCAATAACTTTCCTTCAGGGTTGGGAGCTGAAAAACCAGGAGCTATATTGCCAACATCAGTCGTGACTTCCGTAAGCTTTTCATTGATTATTACACCAATGTCACTAGAAGTAACTTCTTGAGAAAAGGTGTCGAATATGTTTCTTGCTTCTTCTTTGCTAATTCCTTTAACAATATAAATGTTTCCAAGTATGGCAGCGCTTGTTACTAAATTGGGATTGTTTTTAACGAGTTCAATGTGTTTAGCGTTGATATCATCTCTTATTTTAATGAATTCAGATTTTAACTCATTCATTTTCAAAGTATCTTTATTTTCTCTAGCAGTCATAATCTGTTTACCGTAATAAGCGTTTTTCGTCTTCAGCATCTCAGAATCGTCATAATATATTTTTAGAAGATTGTTTTCTTCACTTCCTTCTACTGTAGATTTTAACAAATTATTTTTATTAAAACTAATAGACATCTTCTTATTTTCTAATACAATTGGAAGGCTACCGTAAACACCATCAATAGTTATTTGATATAAATTTGGTGTATCAATTTTACCTTTTAAAGTTGCTTTCCCGTTTTGAAAAGTTGCAGAATCAATAATTATTTCATTATTATTTTCAAACTTGATAATTTTAATTTTTCTATTATTCACCGAAGCATCAATAGTTCCATTAATTAGATATCCATCGGTAGGTTGTTCTTTTTTACAAGAAATAATAGATAAAGAAATAAATAATACAGTAAAAAGTCTTAACATGATTAAAATATATTTTAATTTTTTTACAAATATAATAGTAAAGCAAAATTAAATCTGTTAAGAATTGCTTAATTATATTAACCTCGTTTTGTGCTTTCATTTTACTATTTTTGTAAGATGAATCAAACAGACACTATTATTGCATTAGCAACACCTTCTGGAGCAGGAGCTATTGCTGTTATTCGCTTATCTGGGAAAGATGCAATTACTATTAGTTCGAAGCTATTTAAATCCATTCACAATAAAGATTTAAATAATCAGGCAACACACACCATACATCTTGGGCATGTTATGGATGGTAACCGAACAATTGATGAGGTTTTAGTATCTGTTTTTAAAAATCCAAAATCGTATACCGGAGAAGATGTCGTTGAAATTAGTTGTCATGGCTCTGTGTATATTCAGCAGGAAATCTTGCAACTCTTTTTAAGAAATGGATGTCGTATGGCAGTTGCTGGCGAATTCACTCTTAGAGCTTTTTTAAATGGAAAATTAGATTTAAGTCAAGCAGAGGCTGTAGCCGATTTAATTTCTAGTGATAATGAAGCATCGCATCAAATTGCCATGCAACAAATGCGTGGTGGCTTCTCTAGTGAAATAGCAAAACTGCGTGAAGAACTTTTAAATTTTGCTTCGTTAATTGAGTTAGAGTTAGACTTTGCTGAAGAAGATGTAGAGTTTGCTGATAGATCTCAATTTAAAGAATTGGTTGAACGTATCACTTTCGTTTTAAAACGTTTAATAGATTCTTTTGCTGTTGGAAATGTTATTAAGAACGGTATTCCAGTGGCTATTGTTGGAGAACCAAACGTTGGTAAATCGACATTGCTAAATGCCTTATTAAATGAAGAACGTGCTATTGTTTCGGAAATTGCAGGTACGACAAGAGATACTATAGAAGACGAAATATCCATTGGAGGTATTGGTTTCCGTTTTATTGACACAGCTGGAATTAGAGACACAAAAGATGTCGTTGAAAGTATTGGGATTAAAAAAACCTATGAGAAAATAGAGCAGGCTCAAGTGGTAATTTACCTATTCGATTCAAAACAGTTTAAAGTGCAATGTTCCAAATTTAAAGTGGAATTAGAGAAAATAAAAAACAAGTATCCTTTAAAACCTTTGATTGTTATTGCTAATAAAATTGATAAGATAGACGATATTCAAATTGCTGAAATGCAAATTGAAATCCCAGAAATTCAACTATTATCTGCCAAAACAGGTTTTGGAGTCGAGGAGTTAACCAATAAGCTTCTTAATTTAATTAACACGGGAGCCCTTAGAAATAACGAAACTATAATTACCAATACCAGGCATTATGATGCGCTTTTAAAAGCGTTAGAAGAAATCCAGAAAGTTAAACATGGACTCGATTCTGGAATATCGGGAGATTTAATGGCTATCGATATTCGTGAAGCACTATATCATTTTGGGTTAATAACTGGAAATGTTACTAACGACGAACTTTTAGGAAATATTTTTGCGAACTTTTGTATCGGGAAATAACGTTATTTTTTAAAGTTCTGTTAAACAAAATATCGAGTTGTTAAAATTTCGTATTTTTGCATGTAGTATGAAAAAAGTATTCTATAAAATAATGTCAATGTTAATGGCTTTGGTAGTGTTATTCTCTACCATGTCGTTCACAGTCAATATGCATTATTGTGGAGGTGCTTTAATGGATTCTGCTATCTTTCAAAAAGTAGAAACTTGTGGTATGGACATGGATAATCCTTTAACAGAAGGCTGCTCCGTTACCAAAAAGGATTGTTGTAAAGATGAACAAGTAGTTTTGGATAGTCAAAACGAATTACAACTACAAGTTGACAAAATTTCTTTTGAGCAACAAATTTTTATCACGTCGTTTATTTATACTTATGTAAATCTTTTTGAAGGTTTAGATAACAAAGTGTCTTCTTATGAAGAATACAAACCACCACTCGTCACAAAGCAAATCTTCAAACTTGACGAGACTTATTTAATTTGATTTTTAAACAATAGACTGTGTTATCCAATGATTCAATTCATTAGGGTGATTCGTTGTATTCGGTGTTTTTTAAACATCAATGTCTAACTGTTTAATAATCAATACTCATGCTAAATAAAAGCATCAAATTCTTAATAGAGAATAAATTAGTTGCTGTTCTCTTACTTGTCCTTTTAGTGGGATGGGGAACTGTAAATGCGCCTTTTAATTGGGATACTGGCTTTTTACCGAGTAATCCTGTAGCAGTAGATGCTATTCCAGATATTGGAGAAAATCAACAAATTGTATTTACTAAATGGGATGGAAGGTCTCCACAAGATATTGAAGATCAAATTACCTATCCTTTAACGACCTCTTTATTGGGAATTCCTGGAGTAAAAACGATTCGTAGTTCGTCTATGTTTGGCTTTTCAAGTATCTATATCATTTTTGAAGAAGATATAGAGTTCTATTGGAGTAGAAGTCGCATATTAGAAAAATTAAACTCACTTCCAAGTGGCTTGTTGCCTGAAGATGTTAATCCATCATTAGGTCCAGATGCCACGGGTCTAGGACAGATATTTTGGTACACCTTAGAAGGTCGTGATGAAAACGGTAACGTAACAGGAGGTTGGGATTTACACGAGTTACGTAGCATTCAAGATTACTATGTAAAATATGCCTTGTCGTCTGCAAGTGGTGTTTCTGAAGTGGCTTCTATTGGTGGTTATGTTCAGGAATATCAAATTGATGTCAACCCAGAACTGATGCGACAGTATAATATTGGATTAAACCAAGTCGTAAAAGCTGTAAAAGAAAGTAATAAGGATATTGGCGCACAAACTTTAGAAATAAACCAAGCCGAATATTTAGTGCGTGGTTTGGGTTATGTGAAATCTATTTCAGACATTGAAAATGCCGTAGTCACATCAGAAGATTTCACATCCATAAGAATTAAAGATATTGGTAAAGTATCATTAGGTCCTGCAGCACGAAGAGGGATTCTAGACAAAGAAGGATCAGAGGTTGTAGGTGGCGTTGTTGTGGCGCGTTATGGTGCGAATCCAATGGAGGTTATCACAAACGTCAAAGAAAAAATCCATGAATTAAGCGCTGGGTTGCCTTCAAAAGTACTTTCTGATGGAATAACGTCTCAAGTAACCATCGTTCCTTTTTATGATAGATCAGAACTCATTCAAGAAACATTAGGCACATTAAATGAAGCCTTAACCTTAGAGATTTTAATCACCATTTTGGTTATTATTGTTATGGTATTTAACCTTCGTGCGTCCATTTTGATTTCAGGCTTATTACCTGTTGCAGTCTTAATGGTATTTATCGCCATGAAACTCTTTAATGTAGATGCAAATATTGTGGCATTATCCGGAATAGCGATTGCTATTGGTACCATGGTAGATGTTGGTGTTATACTTTCAGAAAATATTATACGTCATTTGGACGAAGATGAAGGGAAACTTTCCATAAATACAGTGGTTTATAAAGCCACAACAGAAGTGTCTGGGGCCATTGTAACTGCTGTAATGACAACTATTATTAGTTTTATCCCAGTGTTTACTATGATTGGTGCTGAAGGAAAACTATTTAGACCCTTAGCCTTTACAAAAACCTTTGCTCTAACAGCCTCTCTTATTGTGGCATTATTTTTAATTCCACCCTTTGCAGCCTATTTATTCCGAAGAAAAAGCATCAAAAAGAGTTTTAGTTATATTTTAAATGCCGCCATGGCTTTAGCAGGAATAATGGGTGTGTTCTACGGTTATTGGTTAGGAATTATTTTAATAGCTTTTGGTGTTACAGGTATTTTAAAACTACAAGAAATAGTAAAAGCAAAGCGTGCAAACCTTATAAATATCATTATTTCTGCCATCGCCATTGTATTTCTGTTAGCAGAATATTGGAGACCCTTAGGTGTTGATAAAAGTGTTTTCTGGAATCTCGTTTTCGTTGGAGTCATTTGTTTTGGATTGTTAGGTGTATTTACATTATTCATCAAGTTTTATACACGCATATTAAGATGGTGTTTAGATAATAAACTTTTGTTTCTATCTGTTCCAACAGCTATCGTGATTGTTGGTTTTTTCATCATGAAAAACACAGGGAAAGAATTTATGCCATCATTAAACGAAGGGTCTTTCTTATTGATGCCCACTTCAATGCCGCATTCTGGAGTTGAGGAAAATAAACGTGTTTTACAGCAGTTAGATATGGCAGTTGCCAGTATTCCAGAAATTGAAACCGTTGTTGGTAAAGCAGGTAGAACAGAATCGGCTTTAGATCCTGCACCTTTATCGATGTATGAGAACATGATTCAGTATAAACCAGAATATATGCTGAATGACAATGGTGAACGCCAACGTTATAAAGTCAATAATAATGGTGAATATATTTTAAAAAATGGCATGTCATTGCGAGTGGAACAAAGTGAAGCGTGGCAATCTGTTAATGCCAAAGACCAATTAATAGAAGACAACGATGGCGAATTCTACCGAAACTGGCGACCAGAAATTAAATCACCAGACGATATTTGGAATGAGATTGTAAGAGTAACTAAACTTCCAGGAGTTACTTCTGCACCAAAATTACAGCCTATCGAAACTCGATTAGTCATGCTTCAAACAGGTATGCGTGCACCAATGGGAATTAAGGTGAAAGGACAAGACTTAAAACAAATTGAAGCCTTTGGAATCGAATTAGAAGAGATATTAAAACAAGCCGAAGGTGTTAAGCATGAAGCCGTATTTGCAGACAGAATTGTTGGTAAACCTTATTTACTGATTGATATTGATAGAGAGAAAATAGCACGCTATGGCATTTCTATTCAAGATGTTCAAAACGTCTTACAGGTTGCTGTTGGAGGTATGGTTTTAACGCAAACGGTTGAAGGCAGAGAGCGTTACGGTGTACGTGTGCGCTATCCAAGAGAATTACGAGGAAACCCAAGCGATTTAGAACAAATTTATATTCCTGTTGAAAAAGGCAGTCCAGTTCCTTTAAGTGAATTGGCAAGCATTCGTTACGAGCAAGGTCCACAAGTGATTAAAAGTGAGGACACTTTTTTAGTCGGTTATGTGTTATTTGATAAATTAGACGGTTTTGCAGAAGTAAATGTGGTTGAAAGTGCCCAAGCTTTAATTAAAGAAAGAATAGCTTCAGGCGATTTAATTGTACCAAAAGGCATTAATTATCAATTTACTGGTACTTATGAAAATCAGTTGCGAGCCGAAAAAACCTTATCGGTTGTGGTGCCTTTGGCCTTAGCCATCATATTTTTAATATTATATTTTCAGTTTCGATCTGTAGGCACAACACTTATGGTGTTTACAGGAATAGCAGTGGCATTCGCAGGTGGATTCATCATGATTTGGCTCTACGGACAAGATTGGTTTTTAAACTTCAATTTCTTCGGTGAAAATATGCGCGATTTGTTTCAAATGCATCCTATTAATTTAAGTGTCGCTGTTTGGGTAGGGTTCATTGCCTTATTCGGAATAGCCACAGATGATGGCGTGGTCATGGCGACTTATTTAACGCAAACTTTCAATAGAAATACACCAGAAAATAGAAAAGAAATTAGAGCATCTATAGTCGAAGCTGGAGAAAAACGAATCAGACCATGTTTAATGACTACAGCAACCACCATTTTAGCATTATTACCAATTTTAACATCTACAGGACGTGGAAGTGATATTATGATTCCGATGGCAATCCCAAGTTTTGGAGGTATGTTAATTGCCTTAATAACCTTATTTGTGGTCCCAGTATTATATAGCTGGAGAGCGGAGTTTCAACTTAATAGAACAGTAAAATGAAAAAATTTAAAACACATATAAAACGAATCTTGTTTCTTGTTTCTTTATTCTTTGCTCTTTCCGTTCAAAGTCAAGAATTAGAAACGCTTATTAACGAAGCTTTAGCCAACAATCCCGAAATTCAAAAGATTGATTTTCAATATCAAATTGCTTCAGAAAAAGTAAACGAAGTTAACAACATACCAAATACCGAATTTAATTTTGGAGTTATGGCCATTGCACCAGAAATGGATATGCCTATGGAACGTTTTAGAGTGTCAGTCATGCAAATGTTGCCGTGGTTTGGTACGATAACCGCAAGAAAAAATTATGCAACATCCATGGCAGATGCTCAATATGTGGAAGTATCTATTGCTAAACGAAAATTAGCACTTTCTGTGTCTCAATTCTATTACCAACTGTTTGAAATAAGCGGCAAACAAAAGGTGCTAGATAAAAACATAACGCTTTTAAAAACCTATGAGCAATTGGCATTGACGTCTGTAGAAGTAGGCAAAGCTTCAGCAGTAGATGTATTAAGATTACAGATTAGACAAAATGAATTACAACAAGAGAGAGAGGTTCTAATTCAACAATACAAAGGTATTCAAGCTGCTTTAAACAGTTTAATGAATCGGGATTATGATGTAGAAGTGTCTATTATTTCGTCTATGAAAATTCCTAAAGAAGATAGCTTCTTTAGCTACGATAGTTTATCGGTAAACCCAGAACTGCTCAAATATGATAAATTATATCAATCTGTGGAGCAGTCTGAATTGTTAAACCAAAAAGAAGGAGGACCTATGATTGGTTTTGGGGTGGAATATATCAATCAAGATGACAGTCCAATGATAACTAGTTCTTATAAAGATATGGTTATGCCCATGTTATCAGTTTCCATTCCAATTTTTAATAAGAAATATAAATCTCAAACAAAGCAAAACGAATTACGAAAACAAGAAATTCAATCACAAAAGGATGAACGCTTAAATATGCTGAAAGCCGAATTATCAAAAGCTATTTCTCAGCGTAATCAGTCGCGAATTAAATTTGAAACACAAGAAAAAAGTTTGAAGCAAGCTGAAGATGCTGAAGAGATTCTAATTAAAAGCTATGAAACTGGAACCATTGATTTTAAAGATGTTTTAAACATACAAGAATTACAATTGAAGTTTCAAATAAATCAGGTGGAATCAGTGAAGAACTATTATGTACAATCCACAATTATAAATTATTTGACGAATTAATTTTCGTATTTTATGATTGATTTTAGAATGAATAACAGACCTAACAGGTTTCAAAAATAAGAAAAATGAAACACACATATAACATACACGGAATGACTTGTAATGGTTGTCGTAGTCACGTAGAAAACATACTTTCTAAAGTAGAAGGTGTTTCAAAGGCAAGCGTCAATTTAGATAAGGCAGAAGCTACGATTGAAATGTCATCACATATTCCTATTGAGACGTTTCAAAAGGCATTGAAAAAAGATGGAGACACCTATACGATTCACACCCCGAATAATGACGAGATGAAACATACCTATCACATTCACGGAATGACCTGCAACGGTTGTCGCAGTCACGTTGAAGACATACTTTCAAAAGTAGAAGGGGTTTCAAAAGCAACGGTCAATTTAAAAAAGTCAGAAGCCACTATTGAGATGGAAGCTCATATTCCTTTTGAAAGCTTTCAAAAGGCTTTAAAAAAAGATGGTGGAAGTTACAGTATTCATAAACTTGGAGAAAAGCCATCTCAAGATGCAAAAGTAGAAAAACCAAAAGGAAAAGGTACTGGAACATTTTATTGCCCCATGCATTGCGAAGGCGATAAAACCTATGATAAAGCTGGCGATTGCCCTGTTTGTGGAATGGATTTGGTTGAAGAACAAAACCTTTCAACTTCTAATTCAGAACAATGGACTTGCCCCATGCATCCGGAAGTGATTAAAGATGAATCTGGAGCTTGTCCAATTTGTGGAATGGATTTAGTGCCCATGGAACCCGACTTGTCTTCAGAAGAAAAGACCTATAAAAAGCTGTTGAAGAAATTCTGGATAGCCTCTATATTTACCTTGCCGATTTTTATTATCGCTATGAGCGAAATGCTCACAAACAATCCATTATACAACATTATGGATCAGGTGAAATGGAATTGGGTACAATTTGCGCTATCCATTCCGGTTGTGTTTTATGCCACATGGATGTTTTTTGAACGCGCCTATAGAAGTATCAAAACGTGGAATCTTAATATGTTCACGCTAATTGGTATTGGTGCTGGTGTGGCATGGTTATTTAGTGTGTTTGGGATGTTTTTTCCGGACTTTTTTCCAGAACAGTTTTTGTCAGAATCCGGAGCTGTACACGTGTATTTTGAAGCTGCAACGGTTATTCTAACCTTGGTATTACTAGGGCAATTGTTAGAAGCGCGTGCCCATAGTAAAACCAATTCGGCCGTAAAAGAATTATTAAAACTAGCACCAAATAAAGCGACTAAAATTGTAGACGGAGAAGACGTTGAGGTAAGTATTGATAAAATAGAATTAAACGATATTTTAAAAGTAAAACCAGGCGATAAAATCCCAGTAGATGGCTCCATAACCGAAGGTGAATCTACGGTTGACGAATCCATGATTTCGGGAGAGCCAATTCCTGTTAACAAAACGGTAGGAGATAAAGTAAGTAGTGGCACCATAAATGGAAATCAAGTGTTCCTCATGAAAGCTGAAAAAGTAGGAAGCGACACCTTGCTTTCTCAAATTATTCACATGGTGAACGATGCCAGTCGAAGTCGTGCGCCCATTCAAAATTTAGCCGATAAAGTGTCTGGTTATTTTGTGCCAGTCGTCGTTATAATTTCATTAATAACCTTCGTAGTTTGGGCCATTTGGGGACCAGAACCCGCTTATGTGTATGCTTTTGTAAATGCCATTGCGGTGCTAATTATTGCCTGTCCATGCGCATTAGGATTGGCAACACCCATGTCCGTAATGGTCGGAGTTGGGAAAGGCGCTCAAAATGGTGTGCTGATTAAAAATGCCGAAGCCCTCGAAAAAATGGACAAAGTAGATACTTTAATTGTGGATAAAACAGGAACCATTACCGAAGGTAAACCAACCGTTGAAAAAGTTGGTGCTTTTGGAAGTCGTTTTTCTGAAGATGAAGTCCTTCAATATATCGTGTCCTTAAATAGTAATTCCGAACATCCACTAGCTGAAGCAACCGTTAAATATGGAAAAGATAAGAATGCCGAATTATTGAAGTCTAGTGATTTTAGTGCTGTAACAGGTAAAGGTGTTGAAGGAACAATAAACAGTAATACCGTAGCATTAGGAAACCCTAAAATGATGGAACATGCAAAAGCAGAAATTTCTTCGGAAATGGAAGACGAAGCAAAAAGCTATCAAAAACAAGGTAAAACGGTTTCTTATTTAGCTATTGATGGCAACGTTGTTGGTTTTGTTGTGATTGGCGATAAAATCAAAGCAACTAGTGCCAAAGCCATTAAAGAACTTCAAGATAAAGGCATTGAAGTGATCATGCTTACAGGCGATAATCATAACACAGCACAAGCAGTTGCTACGGAATTAAATCTCACCGATTTTAAGGCGAGTATGCTGCCAGAAGACAAGTTAAAAGTGGTCGAAAAATTGCAGGCACAAGGAAAAGTAGTAGCCATGGCTGGGGATGGCATAAATGATGCCCCAGCATTAGCAAAAAGTGATGTCGGCATTGCCATGGGAACAGGAACAGATGTGGCTATTGAAAGCGCTATGATTACATTGGTAAAAGGCGATTTACATGGTATTGTAAAAGCCAAAAACTTAAGTCATGGTGTTATGAAAAATATCAAACAAAATCTGTTTTTCGCACTTGTTTATAACACGTTAGGCGTTCCAATTGCTGCTGGTGTTTTATTTCCGTTTTTTGGATTATTACTATCACCAATGATTGCCGCATTAGCTATGAGCTTTAGCTCAGTTTCTGTTATTGGGAATGCCTTACGATTAAGAACGCTTAAAATATAATTCTAAAATCAATCAATTATGGAACATTCAAAACAACACGAAAACAAGGGAAATTATACGAAATTCTTTTTAATGTTGGGATTGTCTTTTATAGCCATGTACATAACCATGTACCTCAATACCTATGAAACTGATCATGTTTATTTTAGTATGACTCGGTTTTATATGGTGTGTTTAGGGATTTCAACAATGGCAGTCATCATGTGGTTTTTTATGCGGAACATGTATCAAAATAAAAAAAAGAACATAGCCATATTAATTGGTAGTTTAGTGCTTTTTGTAAGCGCATTAGGTTTGGTAAGAGTCCAAAAACCTGTTGTTGGTGACCTACTTTGGTTAAAAGGTATGATTCCGCATCACTCAATAGCCATATTAACCAGTGAGAGAGCAGATATTAAAGATCCAGAGGTTAAAAAATTAGCAGAAGATATTATTGAAGCTCAACGAAAAGAAATAGAACAAATGAAAGTCATGATAAAACGATTAGAAAATGAAAAATAATAAAATAGTCATATATATTGGTTTACTTGCCATAGGCATCCTTTTCGGTTGGTTTATATTTGGAGGTACATCGAATAATGCAACAGAACACAATCACGAGGAAGTAGCAGAAACCAATCAAATGTGGACCTGTTCCATGCATCCCCAAATTATGCAACCCGAACCTGGCGATTGCCCTATTTGTGGGATGGATTTAATTCCTGCCGATTCTGGAGAGGAAGGTCTTGCCTTGAATGAAATAAAAATGACAGAAAATGCTATGGCTCTAGCAAACATTCAGACAACTATAGTTGGAGATGGAACTAGAACAGATGCCAACCAATTATCCCTATCAGGAAAAATAATGGCTAATGAGGAAGCGAATGCTGTACAAGCAAGTTATTTTGAAGGACGTATAGAAAAACTAAACGTCAATTTCACTGGAGAAGAAATTCGTAAAGGTCAACTTTTGGCTACAATTTATGCGCCAAACTTGGTTGCTGCAAAGCAAGAATTACTAACAGCTTCTAGTATGAAAGCAACTCAACCTGCTTTGTATAAGGCAGTACGTAACAAACTAATACTTTGGAAACTCTCTGATGCTCAAATCAGCCAAATTGAAAGTTCAGGAAAAGTGAGAGAAAACTTTCCAATTTATGCAACGGTTTCAGGCACTGTTTCGCAAAAAATGGTGGAGGAAGGTGATTACGTAAAACAAGGACAACCCATTGTAAAAGTAAGCGACCTAGGAACTGTTTGGGCCATGTTTGACAGTTATGAAAATCAAATTTCACAACTAAAAGAAGGACAAACTATAAAAGTGACTTCCAATGCCTATCCTGATATAGAGTTTGATGCTAAAGTTTCTTTTATAAACCCTGTTTTAGATACAAAGTCTAGAACTGTTGCTGTTAGGGCAACCTTAAACAATAAAGACGATTTATTAAAACCAGGAATGTTTGTAACCGGAAAGTTAGAGGTGCCGAAAGAAGTTGCTAAAACGACACTCATGATTCCTGCAACCGCCATACTTTGGACGGGAAATCGTTCGTTAGTTTATGTAAAAACAAATCCTAACGAACCAATCTTTGAAATGCGTGAGGTGACTTTAGGTAATAAAAATGGTGATGTTTATGCTATTACAGAAGGTTTAGTTGATGGTGACGAAGTGGTTACCAATGGCACATTTACGGTAGATGCAGCAGCACAATTGCAAGGAAAAAAGTCTATGATGAATAAAGAAGGAGCTAAAGCTACCCTTGGTCACGAAGGCCATGTTGTTGTGGAAAGTTCAGAAGAAAATCATTTTAATCTAAATGAAAGAGTAAAGGTTTCAGATGAATTTAAAAATCAATTAAGAGCTGTTTTTAACGATTATATTCAATTAAAAGACGCTTTGGTTAAAGATGATTCAAAAAAAGTAAAAACAGCTTCACAAGCAATGGTAGAGAATTTATCAAAAGTGGATATGAAACTACTAAAAGATGACGAGACGCATCATCATTGGATGACGTTAGAAAAAGAAATTACAGCATCAGTCACATCAATTTCTAACTGCTCAAAAATTAAAGAACAGAGAACATACTTTAAAAGTCTGTCTTCCCACTTAACAAACGCCATAGAAGTTTTTGGTATCAATGAAAAAGTCTATCATCAATTTTGTCCTATGGTTGATAATAACACAGGAGGCTATTGGTTAAGTAAAGAAGAAAAAGTATTCAATCCTTATTTTGGAGACGCCATGTTGACTTGTGGGGAAGTAAAACAAGTAATAGAGTAAATAGAATTAATAATTAACAATTAAATATTTAAACATGAACAGAGTAATTTTAAGTGTAGCATTAATAGCTGCTATGGGTTTAACAAATTGTAAAAACGAAGCGAAACAAGAAGTTGAAACAACAACTGAAGTATCTCAAGAAATGGCCATGGCAGATTTGTCATTTGGTGTTAGAGGTAATTGTGGTATGTGTAAAACCACAATTGAAAAAGCCGCTAATAGCGTAGAAGGGGTTAGCAGTGTTAATTGGGATGTAGACAAAAAGAAAATAGATATATCTTTTGATGTTACCAAAACAGATGCTATGGCCATTCATAACGCCATTGCTGCTTCTGGATACGATACAGAAAAAGTAACTGGCAGTCTAGATGCATATAAAAATTTACCAGGCTGTTGTAAATACGATCACGATATGGAAATGAACCAATCTGGAGAAGTAAAAGCAGATGCTCATTAATTAAAATCATTTGTATATTAATAAAAAGAGCTCCATGTGGAGCTCTTTTTTATCTGTTATTTTCACTCATTTTATAAGTTTTTAGAATCTATTTCGTCTAATGAATTTGTAAAGAGTAAAAAACAATTTTGGAATGCTATTTCATTTCATTCCTATTTATAGTATTTTAGAGAACGCTATCACTTTTAAAGTTATTTAAAGGTGAGGTTCGTTTTATGCATCACTTAAACTATGTAAATTTGTAATATGAAAGAAGAGCTTTTACTTCAGGTAGAAATATATGTAGCAGAACTGTTAAACAAACAGCTTGAATCTACGAACTATTACCATAACGCCATTCATACAAGACGTGTGGTATCTAACACTAGAGAATTAGCAAAGTTTGAAGCGTGTACAGAGCAAGAAACCTCTGCGTTGTTGGTTGCAGCATGGTTTCATGATACAGGTTATATCTTTACAGATAAAGGTCATGAAGAAGAAAGTGTAAAAATTGCTCATGCTTTTTTAAAGCAACAAGATGTGTCTGAAGATATGCTAAACCTGGTTGAGCAATTAATTCTAGCTACAAATAATGAGTATATACCAAAAGACAAATTAGAGGGAATTATTAAGGATGCCGATTGTGGTCATGTAGCTTCCGAGGAATTTTTAGATATTTCTGAGAATTTACTCAAAGAAATGAATGCCAAAAATCAAAATCATCTGTCCGAAATAGAATGGATGAAACAAAACCTTAATTTTCTTAAAAATCATTTGTTTTATTCAAGCTCAGCCAAACAGCTTTGGCAGCCTAAAAAGGAAATAAACCAATTAGAAATTCAAAAGAAAATAGACAAACTTTCTGCTAAAGAGAACAAAAAAGAAAAAAACACAAGATTTGGTAGAGGTGTAGAAACCATGTTTCGTGTACAATTAAAGAATCATATTGAATTAAGTGCCATAGCAGATACTAAAGCCAATATTTTACTTTCTGTCAATGCCATAATTATTTCGGTTGCATTATCTAACCTAATTCCAAAACTAGATAGTCCATCTAATTTATTTCTAGTATATCCAACCTTAATATTAATGTTGTTTAGTGTGGCTTCAGTTGTGTTATCCGTTTTATCTACACGTCCAAAGATATCTAATGTAGCCATTACAAAAGAGATGATAAGTGAGAAAAAAACCAATATTCTCTTTTTTGGAAACTTTCATAAAATGAGTTTGAAAGATTTTGAATGGGGAATCGACTACTTAATGGATAACGATGAAACTTTATATAATTCCCTTACTAAAGATTTATATTATTTAGGATTAGTCCTTAATAGAAAATATAAATTATTACGTATTACTTATACCGTTTTTATGTTCGGGATAGTTATTTCGGCAGCAGCATTTATTTATAGTTATTATATATATTTTTCTGCCTAATATTAATGAAAAACAAACCAATGAAAATAAGAAATAAAGGACCATTTAAAGTAATTATGTCTTTACGTTTGTTAAAGGAAAAGCTTGAAAAATTATTGGATTCAAATAATTTAACTGTTCAAGCACAGGCCAAGCAAGCTTTAGATCTTTTAAAAGAGCATCCCACTTTGACAACAGGAACAGACTCAATACAAGACTTCTTTAGCAAAAAGGCTACTTTAGATCGGGTAATGTCCTTTATATTTCCAACAGCTTTAACAGATAACGAAATTAAAGCAGCCGTAACCCCTTATACAAATGAGATATTTTTTTGTAGCTCCAGATTGCAAAACATTATAAATAGGGCAAATACGGATGAAAATATTTTTTATGACCTTTATAAAGATTATGAAGACTCGTTCGATTTATTTATATATGCTATTATATTAAATGTTTATTATAAATATCAAGTAGATTTCGAAAGACCAAAAACTTTATCGATTACGGATAAGAATGGGGAAAGGAAAAGATACCGTGTGGCTTTTAATGCAGACTTTATTGATATTTATCCGAACAAAAATGCCATAGAAATTACCAATGAAATTTTAGATGAATTATTAAGTCAAGCTGATAATTTTGAAATCTGGGAAAAGTATTTTCCTAAAAATTCTTGGACTATTGAAGGGTTTGGAATAGTAAGCTTAATTGACACCTCTTTAGACGAGCGTATCGACGATTTTAAAACCCATTTAATTGAACCTAACACAGAAAGTTTTCAATATTTAATTGAAGATATTAGGCGTATATTTAATATTCCAGATTTACAACTTGGTAGTTATAGTGTGGCAGATAATGTTATTACACCACCATTTGATAGAAATTTTGATATGTTAACCATTTTACCAGATGAACACGTAGGAGTTGGTAAATATGCTTGTAATCATATTAATAATGAATTATTTAAAGACTGTAAACCAATAATTATTTCAAATGTTGAAACTTACCACAAACAAACCAAAGGCAACCGGTTAAGCAAAGTCCTGTTAAAAAGAGGTTTAAAAAGTGTTGCTTTGATTCCTATTCCAATTAATGGCGAGTTAGGTTTTATAGTAGAATTGGCAACTTTTAAGCCAAATCAACTAAACGCTATTAATATGGTTAAGTTAGACTCTATTATGCCGTTTATTTTAAGTTATTCTAGACGTACATTTTCAGAATATCAAAATGAAATAAGCGCTGTAATACAGCAAGAATGTACAGCAATACATCCTTCTGTACAATGGCGTTTTCAAGAAGAAGCAGAACTGTATATTCAAGAAAGGAATTATGGAGAAAACCCTGTTTTTCATGAAATTGTTTTTAAAGATGTGGTACCACTTTTTGGACAAGTTGATGTGGTTGGTTCTTCGAATGCCAGAAACGAAGCCATTCAATTAGATTTAACAAAGCAGTTAGAAATAAGCAAACAAATACTTAGAGATAGAACGAAAATAAACTTACCATTCTACGAGCAGTTAATCTTTCAAATAGATAATTATTTATTCGACTTGAAAGAAAATTTCAACACCAATTCAGAACAAGAAATTAATTTATTTTTTGATAAACAACTCATTCCTTTATTTAAACATTTTCAAAGTAATTCCAAAAATAAAAATGATTTAGAAGAATTTCTAAAATCCATAGACAAGACCACTAATAGCTTGTATGATGCTAGAAAAGCTTATGATGAGACCATTAAAATGGGAAATAAAGCATTGGCTACATTTCTAGAAAAACAACAAATAAAAGCTCAGGCTATTTTCCCTCATTATTTCGAAAAGTTTAACACAGATGGCGTTGAGCACAATTTATATATCGGACAATCTATTACAAAGCAATTTAACTTTCATCCAACCGTGTTATATAATCTGCGTTTATGGCAACTTCAAGTAACTTGTGAAATGGAAGCCATGTATTATGAAAAACAAAAAGAGTTTCCATTACAACTTGAAGTTGCATCTTTAATCTTAGCGTACGATGAGCCTATTACCATTCGATATCGAATAGATGAAAAACAGTTTGATGTAGATGGAGCTTATAATGTGCGATACGAAATGATAAAAAAACGAATAGATAAAGCACATATCAAAAACACCAATGAACGTTTAACACAAGCCCACAAGCTGAGTGTTGTTTATTCTAGTAAAGCTATCGAGCGAGAGTATTTGTCTTATTTTGAGTTTCTACAAGCAAAAAATTATATCGGGCAGAACATAGAATTACTTGAAGTAGAAGAATTACAAGGAGCAAGTGGTTTGAAAGCTATTCGCGTAGATTTAAATAAAGAACTTCAAAAAGTATCTGACCTTTTTACACTAGAGGACATACAGGCCGTTTAATTACATAGAGTTATAAAATGAAAAGAAATATATTAGTTGGTTTTATTACTATGATATTGATTTTATGTGGTTGTGCTACTTATAAGCCACATAATTCTAATGTAAATAAACTAGAACTAGAACAAATAAATAAAGAAACAACTAATATTTTTTTAATTGGAGATGCAGGTATGCCTAATGAAGATGGGACGCCTCCTAAAACATTAGGGAAACTACAAAACCAATTTAAAAAAGCAGATAAAAACGATTTGCTTTTATTTTTAGGAGACAATATATATCCTAAAGGAATTCCGTTAAAAGGAGAAAAAGCTATTAAAGATGCTGAAACGGCTTTAAATTTACAATTAGATGTTGCTAAAACCTTTCCTGGACAGGTATATTTTGTACCTGGTAATCACGATTGGTATAGTGGTTTAAAAGGGTTAAAACTCCAAGAAAAAATGGTAGAAACTGCCTTAGGTAAAAATACGTTTCAACCAGAAAATGGCTGTGCCATTAAGAGAGTTAATTTGAATGATGATACGGTATTATTAATTGTTGATTCTCATTGGTACATTACTAATTGGAACAATCATCCAACCATCAATGAAGATTGCGAATTAAAAACCAGAACAGATTTTTTAGACGAATTTAGAAGCGAAATAAAAAAAGCTAGAGGAAAAATAACCTTAGTAGCCATTCATCATCCCATGCATAGCCAAGGGCCACATAATGGCCGATATGATGTTAAAGAACACATGAGACCGTTGCCAGTTCTTGGTACTATTAAAAATGTTATTAGATCAACAAGTGGCATTGTTAATGCCGATTTTTCAAACCAATTTTATAATGAATTAAGGAAAAATTTAATAGCTGCTGCTCAGCAAAATGAAAACGTTATTTTTCTTTCAGGGCATGAGCACAGTTTACAGTATTTAGAGTTTGATAATATTGTACAGATTATAAGTGGTGCTGGATCTAAAACAACACCAATTAGAATGCGTGATTCCAATAATTACGGGCATTCAGTTCCCGGTTATGCAGTGCTTAACATCTCTAAAGATAAGGCTGTAGATGTTCAGTTTGTTAATTCAAACACAGAGCAAGTAGAGTTTTTTAAGCAAATAAAGAAGCCTGAAGTCATGTCTGAATTCACATATGCTAAAATGGACTCAACTTTTATAAATGCTTCAATTTATACAAAAGAGGAAACCGACAAATCAAGTTTTCATAAGTTTCTTTGGGGAAAAAGATATCGAGATGATTATAGCACATCCATTTCTGCTCAAGTTGTTTATTTAGATACGTTAATGGGAGGGTTAATTCCTTTTCGAAAAGGAGGTGGAACACAGTCGAAAAGTCTACATTTAAAAACTTCAGACGGAAAACGCTATGTCATGCGTGCCATGAAAAAGCAAGCAGACCAGTTTTTACAAGCAGCAATTTTTAAAGACCAATATGTAGAAGGGCAGTTTAAAGATACGGCTTCCGAAGATTTAATTGAAGATGTTTTTACAGGCGCACATCCTTACGCACCTTTTACACTTGCTACATTATCAGACGCTATCAATTTATCGCATTTAAACCCCAAACTATATTACATTCCTAAACAAGATGCTCTAGGGTTGTTTAATGAAGATTTTGGAGATGAATTGTACCTTTTTGAAGAGCATGCTTCCGATGGACATATAGCATTAGCTTCAGGAAACTTCACCGGAGAGATTGTTAGCACAGTTGATATGTTAGATGAAGTGTTAAGTGATGAGTCCAAAGTGATTGATGAAATTGAATTTGTTAAAGCGCGTTTATTTGATATGTTAATTGGAGATGCCGATAGACATCAAGACCAATGGCGTTGGATGGTGTTTGAAGAAAATCAAAAAACAGTATATAAACCTTTGCCAAGAGATAGGGATTTGGCCTTCTCTAGAATGTCTGATGGATTTATATTTGGAGCAGGAGTGAAGCTTATTCCTGCAGCTAGAAAATTTAGAAAATATGAACCAGATTTGAAAGATGTGAAAGGGTTTAATGTTTCTGTATTCCCTTTAGATGTTGCTTTTATTACAGATTCTAGTAAAACTATTTGGGATGAACAAGTACAATGGATTCAGTCTCAAATAACAGATGAGGTTATAGATCAAGCTTTTGAGTATATGCCGAAAGAAGTAGATGTTGAAACGCTTGTAGAAATTAAGAATATTTTAAAAGATCGACGAAAGAATCTCCAGCAAATTTCTGATAGATATTTTAAGTTAATTAGTAAAAAAGCTGTTTTAACCGCTACAAATAAAGACGACTATATTCTTGTTAAGGCCTTAGAAAAAGGAGCTGTTGAAGTGTCCTTATTTCGTAAAAAAGATGATACTATAAAAGATCGCTTTCATCATAAAACCTACGAACCTACATCCACTAAAGAAATCTGGATATATGGTTTAGATGATACCGATAGTTTTGAAGTACAAGGAAAAATTTCTAAAATTAAAATTCGTTTAATTGGCGGACAAAATAATGACGATTATAAAGTAGAACATGGAAAAAACATTGTTATTTACGATTATAAGTCGAAGAAAAATAATGTAACCCAAGCAAATAAAACAAAGATTAAATTAACAGACGACTATAATACCAATGTGTACGACTATAGAAAGGTAAGGAACAATCACAACCAATTTCTTCCTCTCTTAGGGGCCAACCCAGACGATGGATTAAAATTAGGTTTTGCTAATACCTATACCGTATATGGCTTTGAAAGAAATCCTTTCACATCGCAACACAAAATAAAAGGAGCTTATTTTTTTGCAACCAATGGTTATGAATTAAACTACAATGGAGAATTTGCAAATGTGGTGGGAAATTTAAATTTTGGTTTAGAGTCTCATTTCCAAAGTCCCAATTATAGTATCAACTTCTTTGGTTATGGAAATGAAACAAAGAATTTCGACGATGCGCTTGGTATGGATTATAATAGAGTTAAAACTAGAATGTTTACTATAAGTCCACAGTTAATTTGGAATTCAAAACGGGGAAGCATCATTCATATGGGAGTGAGTTATGAAATCAATGAAATTCATAATACAGATAATCGCTATGTGTCTAATAACATTATTCTCCCAGATAACATATTCGATGAAGAACATTTTATTGGTGTAAGTGCTAAATATGATTATACTAATTACGATAATAAGGCCTATCCAACCAATGGTTTGATTTTTTCGCTTGAAGCTGGTTTTAAGGATAATGTAGATGTAAGCAAACGTAGTTTTGGCTATCTTATTTCAGAATTAGGAATTGCAAGAAAATTAAATCCTTCCGGACGTTTGGTGTTAGCTTCTAAAGTGAAAAGTCATATAAATTTTGGTGATGGTTTCGAATTTTATCAAGCTGCCTCTATTGGTGGTGAAGATGGTCTTCGTGGATTTAGAAATCAACGTTTCACAGCTAAAAATTCTATTTATCAAAATACCGATGTACGCTATAGCTTTAGTCGTATAAAAACACCCATTATTCCAATAAAAATGGGTGTATATGGAAGTTTTGATTATGGTCGAGTTTGGATGGAAGATGATAGTTCTAAAAAATGGCATAACACCTATGGAGGAGGTTTCTTTATTAATGGCATAGACGTTATATCTGCCAATTTAGGAGCCTTTCATTCTGTGGATGGCATGCGTGTTGCTTTTGGACTTGGGTTTGGATTTTAAAACAATATTAAAAAAGTTATAATTTTTTAAAGAATTAGAAAAGTTGAAAAAGCATGGAAATTCAAACTACGCATAGTTTGTTAATGTTAGTAAAAACGCTAAGGCTTTCGTATTTATAATTCTTAGAAGAGGTAATAAATAATAAGGAAAATAATTCTGAATAGGAGAAGTAAATAATCTATGTTTAAATTATTCTAAACTAATATAAAACCAATCATTAGTATTTATAAGATGTTTTCTTGATTATTACGTTCTTTAATAATAGATCAAATGATGTGAACTATAACCTTATTATTTTCTGAGAGTTATATACCGATTTCATTTTTTTCTAAAATATTATATAGATTTTTATCAAATAATCGACAAAACGCTTGTTTTTTTCGTTTAATTGCATAAATTTGTCATATAGAATCCCAAAATCTTTAATATGAAATCTAGAATTACTTTAATTTGTCTTACTTTTTTACTGATGACAGGTATTGGAACTGCTCAAAATAAAGATGCACCAAAAAGTATTATCAGTCAAGATGTATCTATTTCTAAATACCACGATCGAAAAGAACTGGAACAAATGCAAAAAGGCGTTTTATTAGGCTTGTACAATGAGCGTATTGAAATTATCATTAAAATATTACCTTATATTGCTTTTGCAACTAAACCAGGTGTGACTATGTCTACCTTTGGTATTCCTGATACTAAAGAAAATAGAAGTGCTTTAGACAATCAAATAGATGCTACAAGAAATTACTTTTTGAGCACCATGGATTTTCAAAATAAAATTCTTCCCTATTCAGATAGATCAAACTTGATTGCTGCTATCTTATTTTACGAAGAAACTTTAAAAGCACTACATATATATAGCGAGAATAATAGATTTTAATATTATAAGATTATTAAAACCTATTTTCAGTTCTAATTTTAAAATATCAAGTTTTTACTTGATATTTTTTTAACCATCATAAATTTATTCTACGTTTATTATTTAAAAACAAATAATTTTAGTAAGAAAAAACTTTCAATAGTAAATAATATGTGCATTTCATCGTTATTTATTGTGTTTAATGGAATATTTTTTATATGTTTGAGCTAAATTGAAAAAAATCTTTATGATAAATAAATAACATTTGTATTATGAAAAATCTGCCCCAACTCTTAAGTATTTTTCTATTAGTCTTTTCAAGTGCCTATTCTCAACAAGAGAAAGGTATAATTGGAACTAATAACTGGTTGAATTCTTGGACCGAGTTTAGTCCTAGTCAAATTGAATATGGCGAAGCTACCGAAATCTTAACAGGTAACATTTCTACCGACACCAAGCTATTAAAGAAGAACACCTACATGTTGTTAGGAGATGTTTTTGTTACTAACAATGCCACGCTTACTATAGAACCTGGAACTGTTATTATTGGAGACTTTAAAACTAAAGGGTCTTTAATAATTACAAAAGGAGCCACCATCATCGCAGATGGTTTGGTAACCGATCCCATTATTTTTACTTCAAATAGAAGTGTAAAAAAAGCAGGAGACTGGGGAGGGATCATTCTTCTTGGAGATGCTCCCATTAATAAGTTTGGTAGCGGATCTTCGATAAATCACAACTTTAAAGCAGCGTCATATGATAACATAAGCTACGGTGGAGAAAACATAGAAAGTAATTCTGGAATATTAAGATATGTAAGAATTGAATATGCTGGAAAGAAAATGAAAGATGGCAGTAACTTTAACGCTTTATTACTAGCAGGTGTTGGAAGTCAAACCATTTTAGAAAATATCATGGTAAGTTTTTCTTCAGGAAATTCCTTCGATGTTTTTGGTGGTCAAGTTAATTTAAGTAGACTAGTTTCATATAAATCTAATAAGATTGATTACAATTTTAATTTTGGAACCCAATGCAATATATACAACTCTTTAGCTGTAAGATCTTCTTATGTGTCTAGTCCAGATGGTTCTAGAACAATGCATGTTGCTTCTTATGGTGATGAAAAAGAGGAAGTAGACTTTTCTAAAAAGGGGACATCTGTAATTGCTACAAATTTAACATTGATTAATGCAAGTGATAATTTACGATCTGAAATTAAACTTGGATTGGTAAGAGAGGCTATTTATATATCAGAATATGCTTCACTTGATATGAGTAAGAGTGTAATTTCAGGTTTTAATCCTGCAGTATTACTAGAAAATAAAATTAAAATTAATAACGAAAATCTAGATAGAGTAAAATTTACTGAAATGTATTTCAACAATTGTAATGGAAATATATTTACAGAATACAATAATAATAACGAAGATTTAGAGAACTGGTATGGTAACAGCAGTTTTTTTAATGTGTATTCTAAAGGACTAGATTCTGAAACGTTTATTGATATTAGAGACTCAAAAAGACCAGACTTTAGATTGCGTATTAATAAAATTATTGCTTCAAACTCTGATTAATAAATTTATATAGAGATTTTATCGAGCCAACAATTCTCAAGTTACTTTTTTGAGAATTCTTTTAAATTAATCCTAAAACTTATAATTCCCTTTAGTTTATAAAAGAAATGACGTTTAATTCAAAACCATGTTTCTTTTGCAGATAGCTAATAAATAAAGCGTATGAATAAAACTACTATTGTAAAAAAACTTTTTTTTGTAATGTGTTTTTTTGTTCTATTTCTAAACCAGAACTTAAAAGCACAGATAGTAATTGGTGCTCCAAATATTGGGTTTAGTCAAGCTTGTGCAAACGAATCATTTAATACATTTAATGTAACGTTTGTCTTTTCACCTGAAGCAGGATTAAGTCCTACAAACCAATTTAACATAGAACTGTCGGATGCAGATGGTAGCTTTGCCAGTCCTACAGTTGTATTTACTTCTGCAGCAGGAAGCGTAACAACGTCACCAGCAACTTTAAGTTTTTCATTACCAACAGAAACTTCAGGAGAATTATACCGACTTAGAATTAAGAGTACTACTCCAGTGGCTACAAGTTCTGGTTCGCCAACATTTGCAGCTTATTATAAAATTCAAGACACACCGTTTTCAATTAATAATTTAATATCTACTGCAGCTTATTGTGCAGGTGGATCTTATGTATTAACAATTGATAACCCTGGAACAGGAATGAACGATTCGCCTTTAAATTATCCAAATCTAACTTTTAAATGGTATAGAGAGACAGGTCCAACTACCTCTGTTTTTGTTGCAGATGGAGAAAGTTTAACTGTTAATACACCAGGAACTTATTTTGTTGAAACAGATTATGGGACTTGTACTTCAGATTCTTTCTCAAATCGGGTTACAGTTACCGAATCTAGTTCTAGCTCAACAAGCGAAATTATATCAAGCCTTGGAAATCCATTTTGTCCAAGCGGAGGTCCAACTACATTAACAACCACAACAGGGAATAGTTATCAATGGTATTTAGATGGCCAAGCTATTTCTGGAGCAACCAATCAAAGTATTAATGCTGTTTTATCAGGAACTTACTCAGTAAGTATCGATTTAGGTTCATGCTCTACATCAGCTTCAATCGATTTAGTAAGCGAAGGGTTTGTAAGCAGTATAAATGTAGACGAGGTGAATACTATGGAACCAGGAGATTTGTTATATGTTGAAGTGACTACTACAGCTTCAAACCCAGAATTTCAATGGTATCTTAATGAAACCATTATTCCAGGAGAAACTGGAAACACATACGATGCAACCGAATTTGGAAATTATAAAGTGATTATTAGTCAGACAACTGGTTGTGTGGTTTCAAAAGAGTTTTTGTTTGTTATTGAAGAACCAATAGATCCTTTTCCAAATGTGGCAGATATTCCAAATTTAATAAGTCCTAATGGAGATGGAGTTAACGATACTTGGATTATTCCAAACGAATATGTAAGTGGAACAAATACGCAAGTCATTATAATGGATGCTTATGGGAAAGTGTCTCTAAATACAACTGATTACCAAAATAATTGGCCAGAAAACGAGATTGATTTTAAAAGTGTGAATCCTGTTTATTATTACGTGATTACCACTTCAGATAATAAAACAAAAAAAGGTTCTATAACCTTAATAAAATAAAATGAAAGCATATTTACTGATAATAGCTATAATCATGTGTACAACACAACTTACTTTCTCTCAGGAAGATGGTGTGGTGTCTTTAGCTATTCCAGTAAGAAGCTCTTTAAAATTTAATAGATATTTAACCAATCCTACATTTAGTTTTGTTAGAGAACAAAACACGTATATCAACATTACTAATAAAAGAGAATGGGTTCAGTTTGAGAATGCACCACAAACATATTTAATAAATTATACAGGTAGATACAGTGAAAACATTGGAGTAGGAGTTGGCTTGTTTCAACAAAACCATGGTGTATTAACAACTTTTGGAGGTGTATTAAACTTCGCATATAATGCCAGACTTCAAACAGATAGTAATTTAACCTTTGGATTAAACCTTGGCTTTTATAAAAGTAGTCTGAATGATGGTAAAGTGGTTGTTAATCAAGACGACCCATCTTTAGATAACATTCCTAAAAACACGGTTTTAAGTGTAAGTCCAGGTATTAATTATGGATTGGTGTTTTTCGATTTCGGATTATCTGTAAACAATTTAGTACAGTATAATATTAAGACTTCCGAGTTAATTAAAGAAGATCCTCAGCAAAGTATTCAAGCACACCTTATGTATACAGGATATATGTACAGTCGTGGTTTTTTTGATCAGAGCAAATTCTCAGCTTTGGTGAAATCTGAATTCAAAAAAGATCAAACAATTTTTTCAGGTATTGCTATGCTTGCTGTTCCAAAAGGTATTTGGGCACAATTAGGTTATAACACAGTTTATGGATTAACAGGTGGTGTTGGTGTTAATGTTAACAAACAAATTTCTGTAGAGTATAATTATGAAAAAGCGATGGGAGATTTATCAACTTTCGGCTCTTCACATGAATTTACATTAGCTTATAAATTTAATACAAGAAACAGGTACCAATATAGTGGTGATGATAGGGAAGAAGCATTACTAATAAAAGATCAAAAGCACAAACCTGCCGTTTCCAATAAGCCAACATTGTCTTCAGAAGAAAGAACTCAATTAGCTGAGCAAAAAGCTGCAGAAAGAGCAACAGCTCAAGAAGAAGCTAGATTGGCGGCAGAAGCAAGAGCATTAGAAAGGGCTGAAGCTCAAGAACGTGCTAAATTAGAAGGTGAAGCAAAAGCACAAGCATTAGCTGAAGCTCAAGCAGCAGCAGCACAAACTCAAGATACAGATGCTCAGGCGCAAGCAGACGAACAAGCTAGATTAGCAGCCGAAGCAGCAGCTCAAGCACAAGCAGACGAACAAGCTAGATTAGCAGCCGAAGCAGCAGCTCAGGCACAAGCAGACGAACAAGCTAGATTAGCAGCCGAAGCAGCAGCTCAAGCACAAGCAGACGAACAAGCTAGATTAGCAGCCGAAGCAGCAG
>NZ_JBJFLO010000007.1:0-257524 GCF_045363175.1 Xanthomarina sp. GH4-25 | reverse complement strand
GTCTTCAAACTTGGATGATGCTTCTCTACCCAAAGTAAAAAGTTTTTTAAACGGTTTTCATAACTGCGCTTTGTTGTATCACTAATCAGTTTTTCTTTAAACTTTAATCCTTTTTCAAAGGCTTCTTTATAAGTTAAAACTAATTCTAAGGGTTCTGATTCCTTTTCTGATTCTAAAGCTTTTTTCGTTTTTTTAGAACTTTTAGCTGAATGAGAGTTTAATTTTTCAACCTCTCGTTCCGCATACCTTTGAGTATTATCCTCAAAAGGATTGAAACCTTCTTTTAATAAGTTAAGAAGCTTAATTCTATAAACGCTTAAAATTGCAAGTCTATCTTCCTTTGTGGTATATCTATTAGCATTACCATAGACATTTTTCATCCGTTGAAGTTTTCCTGATTTAGGATTTCGGTAGGAATAATAAACGTGCCAACGCTTACTTAAATTTCCGTTAGCAGAATAAATTTTTGGGACTGAAAATTTTTTCTTTTTTAACAAACTATGTTCTAAAACGTGTTCATTTTCGTGTTCATTCGTTAGAAATTCATTTAATATAAACATAAAAAAATGGCTTTGTGCAAACAAAGCCATTGATTTCAAACGATTTACATTTAGTAGCGGGAACTGGACTCGAACCAGTGACCTTCGGGTTATGAGCCCGACGAGCTACCTACTGCTCTATCCCGCGATTTAATTCCTAAACAATTTTCTTAGCTTTTAACTTTCGGTTCATAATGCCGACTCAATCATTTTAGGACTGCAAATATACAATGCTTTTTAAATATAACAAGAACATTTTTAAAGAATTTTATTGTTCGATGCTTTTTGCATTAAATGACACTAATTCTAATTTTAAAAATTTAGCTGTAATTTGAATGGGATTGCAACAAACTTCGCAATCTTCAACATATTCCTGTTCTGGTTGAGAGTGATCTAGTAACATCGAAATTGTTTCCCAGCAATGTGGACATTGAAAAAAGTGTTCTTCCATAAACAATAAAGATATAAAAAAAGACCATCTTTTCAGATAGTCTCGTTTTGGTTATTAATCAATTAATTAATACTTAATCGTTATCTGTTATTACGGTTCCTGGATCGAATTCCAATAAACTATTTGGCATTTTCCCTTCACCATCTATAACACTTACATATTCTTTATCAAAATTATTATCGCTAACCATAAATGTACTTAACTCCGTTAAATCTGTTACTTGATAAGGAACCGTTCCTGTTAAATCATTACTAGCTAAGACTAATTCTTTTAATTGGGTTAATTGACCTAATTCTACAGGAATTTTTCCATCTAATTTATTATCAATTAAGCTTAATACTTCAAGTTTGTTTAAGCTTGCTATTTCTGAAGGAATATTTCCAGTTAAAAAATTACTTCCTAACATCAATTCTCTTAAATTTACTAGATTTCCAATTGACGTTGGTATTTGACCCGTGAAACTATTACTATATAATTTTAAAGTTTTTAAATGAGATAGGTTTCCTATTTCATTTGGAATTTCACCTTCTAACTTATTCATAAATAATTCTAAAGATGTTAATCTTGTTAGGTTTCCTAATGAAAGTGGTAATTCTCCATCTAATTGATTAAACCCAAGGTTTAAGCTTCTTAAGTAAATTAAATTGCCTATTTCTTGAGGTAGTGTTCCTTGAAGGTTATTAAAATGCAAGTTGATTTCTATTACTTTATCGTTAACGACAGTTACGCCATACCAATTTTCAATAGGTTCGTTTAAATTCCAAGAATTATTCCATGCGTCACCATTAGTAGAGTTATAAAGAGCTATTAAGGCATCTTTCTCGTTTTGAGTCACTTCTGAAAAGGACAAAGTGGTTACAAAAAAACAAAATATGATAAGAGTATAAGTTTTCATATGTCTTCGATTTGGGATTAATCTCTAACAATATTAGACTTAAATAGGATAATAAACAAATTTATTCGATGAAATGCATGTTTTGAGAAAATTTACAGGAATTACAAATCAACTATTTATAAGTTTTCAAGAGCTTCTTGAACTGTTTCCCATTCTATCATAAAACCCTCAAGTTTTTGTTTTTTTGAATTGTAATTATCAAAAAAGTTCGAATTAGAAACTGCTTTGTCATAATTTGTGGCTAGTTCTACATCCATTTCCTTAATATCTTTCTCTAACTGTTGAATCTTAGACTCTAAATTGCTTAATTTATTATTTAAAGACTTTGTTTTCTTTTGCTCTTCATAAGTTTGTTTGTTACTTTCTTTTGGAGTTTCTTTTATTACATCTCGTTTTTCAACCTCTCGTAAATTCTCTACATTTCTTTGTTGTAAATAAAAATCTATATCTCCAAGATATTCTTTTATTTTATGATCTTTAAACTCATAAACACTATCTGTAAGGCCTTGAAGAAAATCCCTGTCGTGAGAAACCAAAATAAGTGTGCCTTCGAATTTTTTAAGAGCTTCTTTTAAAACATTCTTTGATTTTATATCCAAGTGATTGGTTGGCTCATCCATTACCAACACGTTTAACGGTTGAAGCAATAATTTAGCTAATGCCAGTCGATTTCTTTCGCCTCCAGAAAGGACTCTTACATACTTCTCTGCCTCTTCTCCTCTAAAGAGAAAAGAACCTAATATGTCTCTTACTTTACTTCTATTTTTTTCGTTAGCTGCATCAATCATGGTATCTAGAACAGTTTTGTTTCCGTCTAGATATTCTGCTTGATTTTGAGCGAAATATCCTATTTGTACATTATGACCTAAATTTATTTCACCTTGATGCTTTATTTCTCCTACAATTATTTTTGCTAAAGTAGATTTTCCTTGACCATTTTGTCCAACAAAGGCTGTTTTAGAATCACGCTCAATAGTGATGCTGATATTTTTCAACACTTGAGTGTCTCCGTAATTTTTTGAAATATTATGTGCTTCAATCACTACTTTTCCAGGAACAATAGATACTGGGAAATTAAGTTTCATCACAGAATTATCATCTTCATCAACTTCAATGCGTTCTATTCTATCTAGTTTTTTAATTAAAGATTGAGCCATTGTTGCTTTAGACGCTTTAGCTCGAAACTTTTCAATTAACTTTTCGGTTTGTTCAATTTGCTTCTGCTGATTTTTTTGAGTTGCTATTTGTTGCTCTTTTATTTCTTGACGTAGCACTAGAAATTTAGAATAGGGTTTGTTGTAGTCGTATATTCTGCCCAACGATATTTCAATAGTTCTATTGGTAACGTTATCTAAAAACATTTTATCGTGAGATACAATAACGACAGCTCCTTGATAATTTTTCAGAAATCCTTCTAACCAAATAATCGATTCGATATCTAAATGGTTTGTAGGTTCATCCAGGAGTAGAATATCATTGTTTTGAAGTAATAATTTGGCCAACTCAATACGCATACGCCAACCTCCAGAAAATGTATCTGTTAGTTTTTCGAAATCGTTTCGTTTAAAGCCAAGGCCTTGAAGTATTTTTTCTGTTTCACCTTGGTAGTTATAACCTCCAAGAATTTCATATTGATGTTGCACGTCATTAAGATCCACCATTATTTGATGGTAACCATCACTTTCGTAATCTGTACGTTCAACCAATTGATGATTGATTTCTTCCATTCTAGCTTCCAAAGCTTTTATTTCATGAAAAGCTTCGTAAGATTCCTCCAATACAGTTCTCCCTAAAACAAAATCGATATCTTGTTTTAAAAATCCAATGCTTAAATTTTTATCTGCAGCAATCTGTCCTGAATCTGGTTCTAATTCTTTTGCTAAAATTTTTAGCATGGTCGATTTTCCAGCGCCATTTTTTCCAATTAATCCAATTCTATCTCCAGGACTTAATTTAAAAGTAATGTCTTCGAATAAATATTCCCCTTGAAAAGAAATAGAAAGATTATGAATGTTAAGCATTTTTGTTACTATTGTTACAGAGCATTATTAAATAAAGTGATAGTTTTGTAAATTCTTACATAGCGCAAAAGTAATAGTTTTAATCATGATAAAAAAAGGAAGTAAACTTTATAGCATTCTTTTAGGAGCTTGCCCTAAATGTCACCAAGAATCCATGTATTCGAATAAAAACCCTTATATTTTAAGAGATGTTTTAAAAATAAATGAGACTTGTTCGCATTGTGGTATAAAATATCGCTTGGAACCTTCATTTTTTTATGGTTCTATGTATGTTAGTTATGGGGTTGGAATTGCTTTTGCCGTTGCTGCTTTTATCATTAGTTATTTGTTTATTGGCAGTAGCTTATTAACAGCTTTTATTGCAATTGTTGGCACATTAATTGTTTTTGGACCTATTATTATGCGTATTTCTAGAAATATCTGGATTAATATGTTTATTCATTACGATAAGACCATGGTTAAGAATAAAACCGAATAATATCAATTTCATTGTCTAAAATCTGCTTGTTTTCTATATTATTAAAAAGCTGTTTGGCAACATAAGGCCCAATCATAACACCTCTGGTTCCAAGTCCATTTAAAATATACATATTATGGTGTTTTGGATGTTTTCCAACTAAAGGTCTTCTATCTTTTACTGTTGGTCTTATTCCTGCTACTTGATTAACCACTTTAAAAGAACAATTTAAAAATGTTTTAAGCTTCTTTAAGAGCTCTTCTCTACCTTCTTCTGTAATGTTATTTGTTTTATCGTTCCAATTATAGGTAGCTCCAATATGATACAAGTGGTTCCCTAAAGGCAGGATAAACACACTGGATTTTAAAACATAATCTATTTGCAACTCTGGAGCATGAATGGTTAACAATTCGCCTTTAGACTCTTTCAAAGGAAGATTATTAAAAAACGGGTTTTGTTTTAGGCCAAATCCTTCAGCAAAAACAATCTGAGTTGCTAAAATATCTTGATACAACATATCAGACTCTTGAAGCTTTAATTCATTATAATTAAAAGATTCTTCAATAAGTTGATGGTGTTTTTTGAGAGATGCTTTATAGGAAGTGATTAAGGCATTGGTATCTATTCTACCTGTGTTTAAAACTTCACCAAAACCAAAATCAGCCTGAATGTGTGGATTGGTGTTTTTAATTATTTTGGATGAAAGGTGATTAGCTAAAAACGGGTTATCGGAAGCTGCAAACCAATTATTTTGTTCCTCGTTTGAGTTAAAACGCCTATAAACCGGAATTTTATAATCTATTTTAATTTGAAGTTTATCTTCAATAGATTGATACATAGGTAGAGCTAGTTCTAATTGTTCTTCACTTTTCCAAACGGAAGTAAAGCGTTTTAAAACTACAGGATTATATAATCCCCCAGCAACAACAGATGATTGTTGCGATTGATTATCGAAAACAACAAAACTTTTATTTGCAGTAATTAATTGCTCACAAAAAGCAATACCAGCTAATCCACAACCTACAATAATATAATCTACTTTCATTATAACAAAGATACTTTGGTTTCAATTAATAATACAAAAAAACGCTCACTAGAAAAGTGAGCGTTTTTATTTATCTATATGATGCTTTAATTAATAAGCCCACATATCTGATTCGTAATTTCTAATTTTCTCTTTAATTCTATCAGATTCTAATAACTGCATTAAGGCATTTTCAGAAATGTATTCGGTTACTTTACGGTCTCCATATACATTTTCTTCCTTATAAATATAACCATTAAAACGTCTTGAATTCAATAAGTGATCGAAAGAAAAAGGCACTGCACTATTTTCGTTATTAAACGATTTAGCTTCATGTAATATATCTCTTGCATCAGGGAAAAACACCCAGAATAAAGGAATTGGTTCTTTGTTTGCTTCATCATCAGAATCAATAAAGTTCACATCTGGAGCAGCAGGTGCTATTCCAAGAAGTCTATATTTTAACTCTGCTTGGCGTTTATCAAAATACCATAATCCTTTAACTAAATAAGCACTAATATCATAAGATGTAATATCACGTTTTACAATGTATTCTGGATCAACATAACCATCTGCATTATATTGCTCGTAACCAATATCTAAGGTATCTACTTTAGACATAGCCGATTTAATATCTTTTAAAGTACGTTTGGTAGTAAAATAAGAATCATCATAAATATTTTCTATATCACCTTGTTTCACGCTTTTCCAAAGTACATCGAATAAAGAACGTCTGTCTTTACCAATATTATTAGTATCTACAGGGTAGTATAATGGAAAATTAACACGTTCGTCAAGAACCACTCTTTCCCAAGTCATTTTAGAAAACATAATGTCTCTATCGTCTACATAGCCATATTCTAATGGTTTGTCGTTATCTACAGCTTTTTGAGCTTCGGTTCTAACACCAATTTCAGTAGGGCTTTTTGCATTTAATATGTTAGCCTGTGAAAAGGAAGCAGATACAAACGATATGCTTAAAACGGTTAATAAAAAACTTTTATAATTCATCTTTTCAAATTTATTTATTAGGGCTTATCTCAATTAAGATGATAAATTCTATTAATTAGATATCTCAACAATTACAGCTGAAACTCCTTTAAGCTTATAAGAAGAATTTCCTCTAATTTGAGCTTTAATGTCGAATATTTGAACATTATCTCCACGTCTTGCTTTACGTAATGCATTCTTAGCTTGAGAATTCAATTTTGTTCCATTTACAGATACTGAAGGTTGTCCAGGCACTTTAAATTTAAACGATGTTACTTGAATTGGTAATTCAAAATCAAAATCGTCTAACATAGCACCAACAGTTCCAATTTCTACAGAGTTACGTGGTAATTTTACAATTCCATCTTGTCCACTAATAGTTCCAGTAGGCTTAGGAATATCTTTAATTCTAAACGTCGCTTTATCGCTTACTTTAGTTCCATCTGGTAATGTACCAGAGACATTAATAGAAACTTCTCTACCAGAACCTGGATTCATGTTGTATTTACCAACTCCAGAACCTTTACTTAAACCTGGTGCACTTGCAGATACATTATTATCTGAAATACCAGCAAAAGAAATAGTCATTGGATTGGTAACACCACGATAAACTACATTCATTTTATCTGCAGAAATAGTTGCAGAATTTGGTTTAGGTACTACAGCATAAGTACTTTTAACTGGAATAGAAATAATTGAATCTCCTTCTTTAAATTGGAATTCTCCTTCAATCTCTCTTTCTCCAACAGCTCCTGCTGGAAAATCTAACAATGTTTTACCAGCTTGCATAGATTCTTTAGATAATTCTGTACCGTTGATAATTACTTTATCAGCTTGTAAGGTGTTATCTTTTTTACCTAAGATAATAGTACCTGTAAAGTTTTCTCCAGAAAAGAAAGCTGTTTTACTAGGAACTACAATAGCATCAAAATTTGTTAAAGAGGCTTCTACTTTTAATTTACCAGCTAACATAGAAGATAAAACTTCAGATTCTGTAGTTTTAACATCTGCTTGTAACTGTGTCATTTTAGTTAAAGAAGCTACTAATGGAAAACCTTTATAGTTATAATCTAACCAATCGATTTTATTTCCATCTCTATTTGTAACAGGATCTGTTTCAAATTTTTCTTTTACATCTTCAGCAATACTAGCTAAATCAGGGTTCTGTGATAATACTTCTGAAACACCATCTCTAAAAGTCGCTATTTGATTTAAAAACTCTTGTCCTTCTGGTTTTAATTTATCGCCTTTGAAGAAATGGTTGTCAAGGAAGTCTCCTTTGTCCATAATCTCATAATCTTGAGGATCATCAACAGTAGCAGTCATCTTCCCTTTTAAATCTACCAAATATGCATTAAAGTTACTCGCTAAAGCACTGATTTGGTCAGCTTGTGCTTTTAAAGGTTGGTATTTTGCTGGTTGTTCTGATACTTTTTCAGCTAGACCCTGCATAAAAGCTTCGTTTCTATCTGTGGTTGCTTCGTTAGATTCGGTTAACTTTTCATTCATTAATCCAAATGCCGATAGCACTTCTTTCGACATATTAAGTGCTAGCATTGCTATAAACACCAAATACATCAAGTTAATCATTTTCTGCCTTGCAGATAATTTTCCTCCTGCCATTTCTAATTAGTTTTGTAGTTAATTGTTAAAATTAAATTTAGTTAAATTGAACTAATTAGTGCTTAGTCATTGCTGTTAACATACCTCCATAAACTCCGTTTAAAGAAGATAAGTTAGACGCTAATGATTGCATTTGCTCTTTTAATTTAGTTGCATTTTCAACAGCTTCTTCATTAATTGTCGCTTGACGATTAACACTGTCTAATTGCACTTTATATAAACTATTTAAAGATTCCATTTGTGCAGCAGCTAAAGATAATTCTTCACCATATTTTTTTGTAGCAGCAATAGAATCTACAGTTGGGCTAATACCTTTTGCAGCTCCTTCGAAGTTTTTAATACTATCTCCAAGGCTAGTCATTAATTCTGCATCAATTTTAGCTTCTTTTAATAAGTTATCTAGTTTTTTAGATAATAATCCTTCAGCATCTTTAGGTTGTTCTTTTTTACCCATTGAAGCTCCACCAGCTAATTCAGGATATACTAAAGACCAATCTAAATCGTCATCTACTGGTTCGAATGCAGAAATTGCGAATACAATAGCTTCTGTTACAAGACCTAATGTAAGCATCACGTTTCCTGTTAATGGTCCTATTTCAAAATGAATAATCTTGAATAAGGCTCCAATAATTACAATGGATGCTCCGAATCCGTAAGACATAGTCATAAATTTCTTAAATGCTCTTGATTGTGCCATAATTTTAGTTTTTTTTGATTAAGTTAAGTTAGTTTTACTTAAGTAGATTAATATTAATTATTGTTGTTGTTATTATTATTTTGCGTTTTTAGTTACTTCTGTTCCCATATAATCTTGAACAGTTCTAAAGCCTATATAACTTCTAGCAGAGTCTGCATATTCATAATCTCTAGAACTTACTTGTAAATAGTATTTTACATCTTTCCAAGAACCACCACGAACAACTTTACGTTGGTTATTTACATCGTTTACACTTGGGTTAATTGTAGAAACATATTCATAAGAAGATGGATCATAAGATGCACTTACCCATTCTGAAACATTACCAGCCATATTATATAAGTTAAAATCGTTAGGCTCGTAAGATTTAGCTTCAACAGTATATAGTGCTTGATCTGCTGCATAATCTCCTCTTAAAGGTTTAAAGTTTGCCATAAAACAACCTCTATCATTTTTGGTATATGGTCCACCCCAAGGATAAGTTGCAGCTTGAAGACCTCCTCTTGCAGCATATTCCCATTCGGCTTCAGATGGTAATCTGTAAGCATTTACAAAATGTTGTTTTCTTTCTTTTCTAGACGCATTATGGTATAATGTTCTCCATTGACAAAAAGCTTTTGCTTGTGTCCAAGATACACCTACAACAGGATAGTCTCCATAAGCATCATGCCAGAAATAGTCGTTATGCATTGGTTCGTTATAAGAATATGCAAAATCTCTAATCCAAGCAGTAGTATCTGGATAAATTTCTACCTCTTCCTTAACAATAACGTCTTTTCTTTTTAAAGATCTGTCTTTAGCAGCTTTTTGAATGTCCATGTAAGAGTACTGGAATTTGAATTTTGTTACATCCCAAGTTCTTTGTCCATTATAAGACTCTTCAAGTGGAATATACATAGTATCCATAACCTCAGCATAATATTCGTCTGGATAATCTCCAGTATCAAATAACAATTCTACATCGTGATTTAATTTACGACCTTCGTATCCTGTTGGTCCTAAACCACTATAGTTATCGTACATATACTTTTCGTATACAGTCATATTTTCTGGATCTGCATCTTTAAATGCATATTCTCCAATACCACCATTTCCAGGAGTTTCTCCAATTTCATCAGCAAGAATAGCTAATTTTGTTCTAATAGTAGAATCTCTCACCCAATTAACAAACTGACGATATTCGCTATTTGTTATTTCTGTAGCGTCCATATAGAATGACCTAACAGTAACTGTTTTTGAAGGTGCATCATGAATACCAGCAATATCATCGTCTGCCTTACCCATTATAAAAGCGCCACCAGGTACTAATTCCATACCATAAGGCTTTTCTGGATGCCATTTTTTTCCTTTAACACCAACTAATTGACCCCTGTCTCCAGAGCCACAACTGACAAGCAATGCTAAAACTGCGGTTAATAAAATAAACTTCTTCATATCCATAGAAAACTCGAGGTTAATAATTTAATTTTGTGTCTTAAAAATTTTAAGAGCGTAAACATATCTATATATTTTTAAAAAAACAACTTTTTTTTAATAAAATTTACGCTTCATCGTAAAAAATGTGCGTTTTAACGATGAAATATCCGTTAAATAACACTTTTATTATATACAGTTCTTTTGAAATGCCTTATACCAACGGTCGGGCAACTTGTTGTTACTTGCATCTAAATAATCTTGATGCATGCAAGGTAATAACGTATGTCTTTTTAATTTATTATTTATTTCAGATAAAAAAGGAATTTCAATCCACCAACGCTGGGTTTTGGTGCTTTTATAAAAAATAAGTTCTTGATCTTCTACCAAGGTAATAAATTTTTGATAGCTATCATCATTTATAAAATCGTCATCCTTGACTCTAAAATTAACTCCTTCAATAAAATACCATATTATTTGTGCTACTAACATTGACGTTATGGTATCGTCTTTTGAAGGTTGGTATTCATAGATGCCAATAGAAGTTACCTTATTACTAATACCTGCATACCTTGAAATGGCACAAATTTCTTTTCCATCTAAACCGTTTGGTGACACTTTTTGTCTTGCACTAACTTCAGAAGCTTTAACTGCATTTAAATCGATGCTAACTATGTTTGCATCTCTCATAACTGGTTCTACAATGGTAATGTCTTTTGAAACCTGACCTAATCTATAAGATTCAAAATAGAGTTTATCCATTAAATCAATTTCTTCTTGGGAATTGAAATAGGTTTGATACCCAACCGTTGCATAATTAAATAAATTGTAAGGCTGATCTAGAATTATTTTTCCAACAAAGCTATCGTTCTTAATAGGTTTTGCCGAATCTCCTAAATCGAATTTAGAATCGACATTTACAATATTAACCATTGGTGCCAAATCATCATATGCACGATAATTAGCATAAGTTAGATCTTGACTTCCTCCAATAATAATTGGAATGATGTTTTTTTGTACCAATATATTTATGGTGGTCTTTAAAGCGAAATAGGTGTCTTCAACACTTTCTCCTTTATTTATATCTCCTAAATCGACAATAGATTTATGCCAATTTCCTGGAAAAAGCGAATAAAGTGATTTTCGAATCTCGTCTAAATTAAATGCTTCACCTATATAGTTAACATCGTTTCTGCTTTCAAGCACACCCACTATAGCTAATTGTACATCTTCCAATTCTGGAACACCTTGTTGCTTGGAATGAATCTTGATTTTTTTTCCTAATGTTTGCTGAGACAAGAGCTCGTTATGAGCAAGTACCAAATCGGAAACAGGGGACAGAAAATTAAAATTCATTAGATGGATAAATTACTTTTTAAATTAGTTATTTCTTTTTGGTGGTTGTTTTTTTCTTTGTCGCTTTCTTTTTTGTGGCTTTCTTCTTTGGCGCTTTTTCTTCAATAATCGCTTTAACTTCCTCAAGAGTCATTTTAGACACATCTACAGTTTTAGGTAATTCAATTTTTGTTTTACCTTGAATAATATTATGTCTTCCCCAACGGGCTTTCTCGACCTTTATTCCTTCTTCTTCCCAATGGTGAATGACTTTATCTATCTCTTTTTGAATTTTTTCTTCAATAAGTGTTACAATATCTGTATCTGATAAATTATCCCAATCGTACTTTTTATTTACATTAATAAACATGTTGTTCCACTTAATAAATGGTCCAAAGCGTCCTTTTCCTTTTTGTACTGGCAAATCTTGATACATATATATAGGTGCATCTGCCTTTTGTTTTTCTTTTATCAAAACAATGGCATCATCTAATTCTACACTTAAAGCATCTACGCCTTTTGGAAGAGACACATACGCTTTACCAAACTTTACATAAGGTCCAAAACGGCCATTATTAACTTCTACTTCTTCTCCTTCGTATGTTCCTAAGTGTTTTGGAAGCTGGAATAAGTCCATGGCTTCTTCGTATGTAATCGTATTTAGTTGTTGATCTGGAGATAAACTTGCAAAGGTTGGTTTTTCTTCATCATCTACGGTTCCTATTTGCACCATTGGTCCAAACTTTCCTAAACGAACGCTTACTTGTTTCCCTGTTTTAGGATCTGTACCTAAAACTCTTTCGCCAGATTCTCTATCTGCATTTTCTTGAACATCTTCAACTATTGGATGAAAATCTTTATAAAAATCTTTCATCATGGTTGTCCAATCTACTTTTCCTTCAGCTATATCGTCAAAATCTTCTTCTACTTTAGCAGTGAAGTTATAGTCTAAAACAGCATCAAAATTTTTAACCAAAAAGTCGGTAACTATCATCCCAATATCTGTTGGAACTAATTTTCCTTTATCGGAACCCACTTTTTCAGATAACAATTTATCTTTTACTTGACCATTTTTTAATGTTAATTGAGAATAGTCTCTTTCAACACCTTCAACGGTTCCTTTTTCAACATAATTTCTATTTTGAATTGTAGAAATTGTAGGCGCATAAGTGGACGGACGACCAATACCTAATTCTTCTAATTTTTTCACTAAAGAGGCTTCAGTATATCTTGCTGGTGCTCTAGTATAACGTTCTGTGGCTGTAATATAGCTATTAAGTAATGTTTCGTTAGTTTTCATGGCTGGCAACATACCATCTTGTTCAGAATCCTCATCATCTGTACCTTCTAGGTACACTTTTAAGAATCCTTCGAACGTAATAACTTCTCCATTTGCTGTAAATGTTTCGTTATGTGTAGACGCACTAATTTTTACATTGGTTCTTTCAAGTTCGGCATCGCTCATTTGCGAAGCAATGGCTCGTTTCCAGATTAAATCGTACAATCTAGCTTGATCTCTATCGATATCTACCGAATGTAGCGAAAAATCTGTTGGTCTAATAGCCTCATGCGCTTCTTGAGCTCCTTTAGTTTTTCCTTTATAGTTTCGTGGCTTACTAAATTTTGAACCATAAGCAGATTCAATCTCAGCTTGAGCACCTTTTCTAGCCTCATCAGATAAATTTACACTATCTGTTCTCATATAAGTAATCAAACCAGCTTCGTACAATCGTTGTGCTAAAGTCATGGTTTTGCTTACTGAAAAATATAATTTTCGGGAGGCTTCTTGTTGTAATGTAGATGTTGTAAATGGTGCAGCTGGTGATTTTTTAGCTGGCTTTTTCTCTAAATCTGAAACTTTAAAGTCTGCCTTGGCATTTTTCTCTAAAAATGATTGTGCATCCTTTTTCTTTCCAAAATTCTTCGGCAATTTCGCTTTGAAAGCTTGACCTTCTTCGTTAGAAAATTCTGCATCTACTCTATAAGATGCTTCTGGTTTAAAATCTTGAATGTCGCGTTCGCGTTCTACAATTAATCTTACAGACACGGATTGTACACGTCCAGCAGATAAACCACCTTTAACTTTTCTCCAAAGTACTGGTGATAATTCGTAACCTACAATTCTATCTAATACACGACGAGCTTGTTGCGCATCTACCAAATCGTAATCTATGCCTCTAGGATTCTCAATGGCTTTTTGAATTGCCGATTTTGTAATCTCATGAAAAACAATTCGTTTGGTTTTTTCTTTATCTAAATTTAAAGATTCTGCCAAATGCCATGCAATCGCTTCTCCTTCTCGATCCTCATCACTTGCTAACCAAACCATTTCGGCTTTTTTTGCTAAGTCTTTAAGTTTCTTTACAACTGCTTTTTTATCTTTGGAAACCTCGTATTTTGGTTTAAAATCTCCATCTACATCTACTCCTAATTCTTTTGAAGGTAAGTCTGCAATATGCCCAAAACTAGATTCTACTTTGAAATCTTTTCCTAGAAATTTCTCTATGGTTTTAGCTTTTGCTGGTGACTCTACTATTACTAAATTCTTCGCCATTTATGATTTTTTAAGGCTACAAATGTATGTGAAAAAAAATTTATCTTCCTAATTAATAAATGAATCAAGTGCTTTTTATCGATATTTTTTTGATTTTAACTATAAAAAGCACAGTCATTATATATGCCAAAAATTAGTCTTGAGAATTCTCAATGTCAACAGATTTTTCAAATCCAACAGAATCTTTATATACATAATAAGCTGGAAGATACACAAATGAAGCTGTAACAAATAGCCCAATAAAACACATTAATACCCCAACCAATTCGGCCAAAACTGAAGATACAATAATGAGCCCAAAAGTTATAAACCATTTTTTATTTCCTAATTTAAATCCAGCTTTTATGATCTCTGAAGCTGACAAATCAGGATTAAATGCAAAGATAACGTTGATTAACGTTATTGGAACCATCACATAAATAAGAGGCAAAACACATAACAACATTGCTAATATTGAAATTCCGAAAGTCATTATTGACAATGTAATTACTTTCCCTAAATAAGGTTTTTTTAAATAGAAAAAATAATCGTCGGAACCAGCTTCACCCAAATCTTTAAGTTTACATATTCTATAAAATGATGCTTTCATTCCAAAAGAAAGAACCATAGCTACAATAGAAAAAATAAAGATGAAAATAAAAAATGGGATCATCAGTAAAGGGCTAAATTCTGTATTATTCTGAATTGAATCTAAACCGTATTGGTAAGAGTCGGCTTCAATAAATCCTATTCCAATTAATGGCAAATACATCATTAAGTAAAAGGGAACTAAAATAACCATCATTAATAAAAGCATGACTAAGCCTTGAACCCATACTTTTTTAAATAACTCTATACTTCTACTGAAAATATCTCCAAAATCTAATGTTTTAGAATTTTCAATCTTCTCTAATAAGGTGTTAATTGTATTCATATCTCTAGTTGGTTGGTTATTAAAAATTTAATTTATTTTAGTTTTAAACAGTCATTGGGTCTCTTTTTTCATCAAACCCAACCACTTCTTTATAAATAAAAAAAGCGGGCAAATAAACAATGGACATGGTAAATAGCAATCCAATTCCACAACCTAAAATGCCAAGCATCCCTAAAATACCAGCTACAAACATGGTAAAAAAGGCAATAAGCCATTTTTTGTTCCCCAATTTAAAACTTACTTTAACAATATCAAGTTCTCCTAATTCTGGATTATGGGCCAATGTCACTGCAAAAAATGACAATGGTACAAAAACATAAATATAAGGAATTATAAACAGAAGTTGAGCAACAACAGCAATTCCTGTATAGATAATCCCCAACATAAACACTTTTGAGAAGTAATCTTTTTTAAAGAAGTAAAAATAATCATCATGTTCAGGGTCTTCTAAAACGGTTTGTTTGCATATTCTATAAAAGGCTGCAACAAATGCTAGGGTTATAGTACTCAATAATATGGTTTGTGGAATCCCATAAATAATATTTGTATAATATGTATCATAAAAAGTCTCAAAACTGAACGCTTGTTGTAAAGTAACGTCTTGAGGTGAAATTCCAATTATTGTAAAAACAAACATCAAACACAAAGCCGAAGCCATGATTAGCAAAATGGTCAAAAACCCTTTCAACCAAATTTTTTTAAACAATTCTATAACATCACTAATAAGATCTCCAAAATCTAATTGTTTAGCATTTTTAATTCTTACTTCTAGTTCTAAGTAGGTCATTAATTTATTTTTAGTTAGGGCTTAAAAGTAATTAAATTTTATAACTAGAAATAGAAATTTTAACACACTGTCACTTTGTCACTTTGCTTAAAATAATTGTATCTTTGCTGCTGCTTCTTTTTGTAGGCATGAAAATTGACTTAAAATAGTTTTTATTTTAAATATGGAAAAGATTATTGACGAAAGTAAACAAGGCGAAAGCTTAGTTTTAAAAAATAAAGAACAAAACTCACGTAAGCTCTATATTGAAAGTTATGGTTGCGCCATGAATTTTAGCGATAGCGAAATTGTAGCATCCATTCTTTCAGATCAAGGGTATAACACCACTCAAAATCTTGAAGATGCAGATTTAGTTTTAGTCAACACTTGTTCTATTCGTGATAAAGCAGAACAAACTGTTAGAAAAAGACTTGAAAAATACAATGCCGTAAAACGCATTAACCCTGGAATGAAAGTAGGTGTTTTAGGCTGTATGGCAGAACGCTTAAAAAGCAAATTTCTCGAAGAAGAAAAAATTGTCGACCTGGTAGTTGGTCCTGATGCTTATAAAGATTTACCCAACCTTCTTGCCGAAGTTGAAGATGGAAGAGACGCCATTAACGTCATTCTCTCTAAAGAAGAAACCTATGGAGATGTTTCACCAGTACGTTTAAACAGCAATGGCGTTACTGCTTTTGTGTCTATTACTCGTGGCTGCGATAATATGTGTACCTTTTGTGTGGTACCTTTTACTCGAGGAAGAGAACGAAGTAGAGATCCGCAAAGTATTATAGAAGAAGTAAACGATTTGTGGTCTAGAGGGTATAAAGAAATTACACTTTTAGGTCAAAACGTAGACAGCTATCTCTGGTATGGTGGAGGCTTGAAAAAAGATTTTGATAAAGCGAGTGATTTACAAAAAGCAACTGCCATTAATTTTGCTAATTTATTGGATATCTGTGCCAAAGCTCAACCTAAAATGCGTATTCGTTTTTCTACATCTAATCCACAGGATTTAACATTAGATGTGATAGAAACCATGGCAAAACACCAAAATATTTGCAAACACATCCATTTACCTGTACAAAGCGGAAGTAACCGAATTTTAAAGGAAATGAACCGTTTACACACACGTGAAGAATATTTCACATTAATAGATAACATTAAGCGCATTCTTCCAAGCTGTTCTATTAGTCAGGATTTAATTGCAGGTTTTCCAACAGAAACAGAGCAGGATCATCAAGACACATTAAGTTTAATGGACTATGTAAAATACAACTTTGGTTATATGTTTACCTATTCTGAAAGACCAGGAACATTAGCAGAGCGCAAACTGGAAGACGATGTTCCTGAGGAAGTAAAAAAACGTAGACTAGCTGAAATAGTTCAACGCCAGCGAGAACACAGCGAAATTAAAACCAAAGAATATCTGAATCAGACAGTCGAGGTTTTAATTGAAAGAGAATCAAAAAAATCTGATGCTGAATGGTCTGGAAGAACATCTCAAAACATTGTAGCAGTTTTTCCTAAAGCAAACCATTCTATTGGCGATTTAGTGCAAGTAAAAATAACAGACTGCACAAGCGCAACACTTATTGGTGAAGCGATTGGGCATTCGAAGAATAATTAAATTTAAAAAAATTGAGAAAAGATTAAAGAGGCTTCATCTGGTCTTTTCTCTTTTACATATAGATTATGGAATCCATTCAAGCAACAAAACAACGTTTTGGAATTATAGGTAACGATGCCAAACTTAATCGTGCCATAGAAAAAGCCATTCAGGTTGCTCCTACTGATATTTCGGTATTAGTAACTGGAGAATCTGGAGTTGGAAAAGAAAGTATCCCAAAAATCATCCATCAATTATCACATAGAAAACATGGAAAATACATAGCAGTAAATTGTGGAGCTATTCCAGAAGGCACAATAGATAGCGAACTTTTTGGTCATGAAAAAGGCGCATTTACTGGAGCTACTCAAACCCGTTCTGGCTATTTTGAAGTAGCAGATGGAGGAACCATTTTTCTAGACGAGGTTGGCGAATTACCCCTTACAACTCAAGTACGTTTATTACGTGTATTAGAAAATGGTGAATTTTTAAAAGTAGGTTCCAGCCAAGTTCAAAAAACAAATGTGCGTATTGTAGCAGCAACAAATGTTAATATGTTTGATGCTATTAAAAAAGAAAAATTTCGTGAAGATTTATATTACAGATTAAGCACAGTTGAAATTCATCTTCCTCCATTAAGAGACAGAAAAGAAGACATCCATTTATTGTTTAGAAAATTTGCTAGCGATTTTGCATTAAAATATAAAATGCCAACTATTAAATTAACAGACGAAGCGATTGTTTTATTGTTAAAGTTTCGATGGAGTGGAAATGTTAGACAATTACGAAACGTGGCAGAACAAATTTCCGTTTTAGAACAAAATCGTACCATAAGCGCTTCAGTACTTCAGAACTACTTACCAACTGGAGGCACTAATTTACCTGCCGTTATTAACAATTCGAAAGCTGAAAGCGATTTTAGTAACGAACGTGAAATTTTGTACAAAGTTCTTTTTGATATGAAAAACGATTTGAACGACTTGAAAAAATTAACCATGGAACTCATGAAAAATGGGAATGATCAAGATGTTCAGAAGCAAAACGAAGGCTTAATTCAAAAAATATATGGAGGTGAAGATGACGATGAAACCATTGAAGACTTAGAAGTGTTATCCATTGGTGAAAAATCGGCTGATAATTTTGAGTCAAGCGTTGAACCTCAAGACAAATATCATTTTGCTGAAGAAATTGAAGAAGAAGAAACCCTATCTTTACATGATAAAGAATTAGAACTCATCAAAAAATCTTTGGAACGCCATGATGGAAAACGCAAATTGGCAGCAGCAGAATTAGGCATCAGTGAACGTACTTTGTATAGAAAGATAAAACAATTCGATTTATAAGAACATCATGAAATTATATAAAATAACCCTCTTAGTCCTTATTTCGCTCATTCTTTTAGGTTGTGGTGCCTATTCTTTTACTGGAGCCTCAATCTCATCAGACACAAAGTCTTTTCAAGTAAATTATTTTCAAAATAATGCCATTTTAGTGGAACCAGGATTAGACAGACAGTTCACATTAGCATTACAAGACTTACTACTAAATCAAACGAATTTAGAATTAGTAACCTCTAATGGCGATCTAGTGTATGAAGGGGAGATTACAGAATATAGAATCTCGCCAACAACAGCAACGGCAGATAATACAGCAGCTCAAAACAAATTAACCATTTCTGTAAATGTGCGTTTCTACAACAAGAAAAATGAAGAAGACGATTTAGAGCAACGTTTCTCGTTTTTCTACGATTATGCTGGAGATGCAAACTTAATAGGAGCCCAAAAAGTAACAGCTATCGAAGCTATTTTTGAAAGGTTAACACAGGATATTTTTAATGCAACATTAGCTAAGTGGTAATTCCATGAATCAAAAAGAGTTTATATACGTTCTTCAAAACCCACAAGAGGTAACCGCTAATCACACTATAGATTTAAAAGCAATTACTGAGGAGTTTCCATACTTTCAATCGGCTCGAGCACTTTATTTAAAAGGTTTAAAAAACAAAGAAAGTTTTAAATACAATCAAGAACTAAAAACAACTGCTGCTTATACTACAGACAGAAGTATCTTATTCGATTTTATAACCTCTAAAGAATTTCTTCAAAATGAAATATCGCAATACATAAAACAAAATTCAGCTAACTTAAAAGACATTCCTGTTGATGCTGAAGATATTTCCGTTAATAGAAGTGTTTCTATAGACGATGCTTTAAAGCAACAAATAAAAGACACAACAGGTGTTCTAGATCCAGAATTATTCCAACCAAAAATAAAACGAGCAGAAATTGCTAATTTTAAATTAGATGAAACTGAGCTAATTGAAGAAACACCAAAAAACGAAATTCTTCAAGAAGCACCTTCTCCAGATACCATTTTAAAATTAGGCAAACCGCTTCAATTTGATCATAATGAAACACATTCTTTTAATGAATGGTTAAAATTAACACGTTTCAAAACCATTGAGAGAGAAACAGAAAGTCAATCAGAAAAGGTATCGGATCTAGCTACTATAGAGAGAGAAAAAAAATTTAATTTAATTGAAAAATTCATTATTAAAAACCCCAAATTAAAACCAGAAAAGACTTCAATTAAAAATACAAACCTCGCCGAAGAACAAATGATTCAACCAGAATCTTTAATGACAGAGACTTTGGCAAGAATTTATGTAGAGCAAAAAAACTACAAAAAAGCAATTCAATCTTACAACATATTAATTTTGAAATATCCAGAAAAAAGTGGTTTCTTTGCAGACCAAATCAAGGCAATAAAAAAATTACAAGAACAAAACAATAAATAACAATGAGTACGTTTACAATATTCTTAGCACTAATAGTCGTTGTAGCCTTTTTACTAGTGGTAGTAATTATGGTTCAAAACCCAAAAGGAGGTGGATTATCTTCTTCATTTGGTGGTGGTGGAACACAGCAACTTGGTGGCGTAAAAAAGACAACCGACTTTTTAGACAAAAGCACTTGGACTTTAGCAACTTTAATGTTAGTATTAATTTTACTTTCTAATGTTGCTATTAACAGAGGGTCTGGTGTCGTAGATTCTAAAGCTTTAGATACTGAAGCAACAACACAACCTGTTGTTCCTGTAGCACCAGCAGCTCAAGCACCAACAAACAATACAGAAACTGAACCAGTTTCAGAATAAAAACATTGTTTCAAAATATTTTAAATGCCAACTAAATTAGTTGGCATTTTTTTTTAATGAAAATTTGTCAGTCTTCTTCTATTGGCACATTTTTAGTACAAAACTACAGTATTAACTATTTAATTAAAAAACATACATATGAGCTTAAAAATTAAACCATTAGCAGATAGAGTTCTAATTGAACCTGTTGCTGCTGAAACTAAAACAGCTTCTGGAATTATCATCCCTGATAACGCCAAAGAAAAACCTCAACAAGGGAAAGTTATGGCAATTGGTAAAGGCACTAAAGACGAACCTATGACGGTTAAAGTTGGAGACACTGTTCTTTACGGAAAATACTCTGGAACAGAACTTAAACTTGAAGGTAAAGATTACCTAATGATGCGTGAAAGCGACATTCTAGCAATTATATAAATAATTGCAAATTCCAAAAAAAAACAAAAAACAAATTCCAAAACCTTAAAATTAAAATGTAGTAATTCCTTCTAGGAATCTAGAATTTGAATTTTGAGATTTAAAAATTTTAACTAAAATTTTTCATTATGGCAAAAGATATAAAATTTGATATAGAAGCACGCGATGGACTAAAACGTGGTGTGGATGCATTAGCTAATGCAGTAAAAGTTACTTTAGGACCTAAAGGTCGAAATGTAATAATTAGCAGAAGCTTTGGTGCACCTCAAGTAACTAAAGATGGTGTAACAGTAGCAAAAGAAGTAGAGCTAGATAACGAGCTTGAAAATATGGGAGCTCAAATGGTAAAAGAAGTTGCTTCTAAAACCAACGATTTAGCTGGTGATGGCACAACTACTGCAACTGTTTTAGCTCAAGCCATTGTTAAAGAAGGCCTGAAAAATGTTGCAGCTGGAGCAAACCCAATGGATCTAAAACGTGGTATCGACAAAGCTGTTGCTGCCATTACTAAAGATCTTGAAAAACAAGCAAAAAAAGTAGGTAACTCTTCTGAAATGATAAAGCAAGTTGCTGCTATTTCTGCTAATAACGACGATACTATTGGCGAATTAATTGCTAAAGCTTTCGGAAAAGTAGGTAAAGAAGGCGTCATTACAGTTGAAGAAGCAAAAGGTATGGAAACATACGTTGATGTAGTTGAAGGTATGCAATTTGACAGAGGTTATTTATCTCCTTACTTTGTAACTGATTCAGATAAAATGATTGCAGACTTAGAAAATCCGTACATTTTATTATTTGATAAAAAGATTTCTAACTTACAGGAAATCCTTCCAATATTAGAACCAGTGGCACAGTCTGGTCGTCCTTTATTAATTATTGCTGAAGATGTAGAAGGTCAAGCCTTAGCTACTTTAGTGGTAAACAAATTACGTGGTGGATTAAAAATTGCTGCAGTAAAAGCTCCAGGTTTTGGAGACAGACGTAAAGCGATGCTAGAAGATATTGCAATCTTAACTGGTGGAGTAGTTATTTCTGAAGAAAGAGGTTTCTCTCTTGAAAATGCAGACTTAAGTATGTTAGGTACTGCTGAAACTATAACAATCGACAAAGACAATACAACAATTGTTAACGGTTCTGGTAAAGCTGCTGATATTAAAGCAAGAGTTAATCAAATAAAAACTCAAATTGAAACTACGACTAGCGATTATGATAAAGAAAAGCTTCAAGAGCGTTTAGCTAAATTGGCTGGAGGAGTTGCTGTTCTTTATGTAGGAGCTGCTAGTGAGGTTGAAATGAAAGAGAAAAAAGATCGTGTTGATGATGCTTTACATGCAACTAGAGCTGCTGTAGAAGAAGGCATTGTAGCTGGAGGTGGTGTTGCTTTAGTAAGAGCAAAATCTGTTTTAGAAAAAATAACTACAGAGAACTTAGACGAGGTAACAGGAATTCAAATTGTAGCTAGAGCAATTGAGTCTCCATTAAGAACCATTGTATCCAATGCAGGTGGTGAAGGCAGTGTGGTAGTTGCCAAAGTGATGGAAGGCAAAGGAGCTTTTGGTTTTGATGCAAAAACAGAAACTTATGTAGACATGCTTAAAGCTGGAATTATAGATCCTAAGAAAGTAACACGTATCGCTTTAGAAAATGCGGCTTCGGTTGCTGGAATGATTCTTACTACAGAATGTGCTTTAATAGAAATTAAAGAAGATGCACCTGCTATGCCTCCAATGGGCGGAGGTGGCATGCCTGGCATGATGTAATAAGTAGGGAAGATATATTGATCTACTAAAAGTGTTAATTACTAAAGCTCTTGATTCTTATCAAGAGCTTTTTTTTATTTATTATTTCATAGCTTTATAAAAACTAACTATCATGAAAAAAGGATTCCGTTATGCTTTAGGCGAAATATTAATTGTAATTGTAGGACTTTCAATTGCTTTTAGCATGAATAAATGTGCCGAAATCAATAAAAATGACAGCTTAAAACAACAATACTTATCAAGTATTAAATCTGATATAAAAATAGACAAAGAAAATCTTGAAAAAAATTTAATCTCTATTGGACAAAAAATTCAATCTCTTAATGAGGTTTTACCACTAATAAATACGGATAATCCTGAAAAAATATCCTCCATAAAAAATATCTTTGGCTTATTTACCTTAGTTGAATTCTATCCAAAGGATATCACGTACCAAACGATGATAAACTCAGGTGATTTTAAGCTTATTGATAATTTTAATACAAAGACTGCTATTGAAAGTCATTATTCAGATTACAAATCAATTTTAAAAGATTATGAACGTCAAGAAATTATTCATAAAGAATATTTAGGAAAGTATATGATTGAAAACGCTGATTATGATGCCATGCGTAAAGGTCAATTTGGCTTCAGTAATGAGAAATTATTTAAAAATATATTGCAGAGCATGACAGGTTCTCTTTATATTAAAAAGAATGCTACAGAACGAGGTATTAAAAATTGTGATAGCCTTTTAAACCTGCTTTATTAAAAGAAGATTCAAGCTAAAAGTGCTAATTAATATTCAAAGTATTCCATAGTAAATTAATCATCTCCTCTCCTTCATTATTGCTATCTGCTCCTAAATTCATTGTCATTAAAAGGATACCTTCATCTTTTTTGCCAACGGCAGAAATTTCATATATTTCTAATTCTCCCTTGTATTCTAATTCAGCTCTAAGAACTCTTAATTCATCTCCAGATTTCAAGGTTTTATCGTAATCTTTTCTCTCTAAAGCATAACCATAATTCACACTTTCTTTAGTCACTTCATTCAACATCATTTCTTGTAGCATCACTGGGTTAAACGATTCGTATTTCTGAATAATAATTCCAGATCCACCAGCAGTCATTAACATAATTTGCTCTATACCTTCGTCTAATTCTGCTTTTGACACCTTGTGTTTTTTTGAATATTTAAAATTATAGAATGCATCATTATAAAACAATGTATCTTTTTCTTTTACAGACACTTGAATGGTCTCTCCTTCTATTTCAAATTCATAATTTTTATCTAAAGCAATTTCTTGAGATTGATTATTTATGGTAATTATAAAATCGGTTTGAGAGTAAATATTTGAAATTAATAAACAAGTAAAAAGATAAAGTAATTTTTTCATAGAATTTGGTTCGTTAATGAATGGGCAATATATAAAAAAAGTCCAAACAAACGTTTGGACTTTTAGTTTCTATTAATCATCTTTATGATCATCAACCACAGATTCATCACGATATCTACAACAATTGTGTACACTATTGTAGGCTTCGTCTGTTGCAATAACATTTTCTGTATCATGCCCAACAGCAGCTATATTGTTTTCAATAGTATTTAGGTCTGTTTTACGTGCATCATAAATAAGATTCAATTCATGCGTGCTCACATTCCACACAGCCGATTTAACTCCTTTGGTTTTAATACATGCTTTTTCAATACGTTCTTTACACATATTACAAACACCGTCGACTTCTATAGTTGCTCTGGCGTTTTTATCTTGTGAAAAAGCTGACATGCTAATAAGCATCACTAATAATACTCCTATTTTCTTCATAATATAAATTTTAATTTTTATTGTTTTATCATTCTATGTTAAATCGTAATCCAGCATAATAAGTACTACCAAATACAGGTCCGTAAACAAAAGTGGTATCAAAATATGAACCAAAAGGATCATCTGCTGCTAAAATAGCATTTTCTTGTCTAACATCAGTAACATTTTCACCACCAACATAGATTTCAAATTTTGGAGAAAATACCTTTGTAATTTGAGCATTTAAAGTTCCAACCGTAGGTGAATATTCTGCTACTTGATACGCCACAGGGTTTGTAACGGTCGATGAAAATCTCTGCTCACTCAACCAATTATAAGTAGCATCAAATTTCCAATGAGCCCCATTTGGTTTTACAAGAGTTTCGTAGGATGCATTGGCAAACAAACGATGTTGAGGCGTTAAAGGTTTCTCTAATATACCAGATTGGTATTGTGTTTTTACATTATAATATTTATAAGCCAATCGTAAATCGAAATTAGTAAACAGATTATAATTAAACTCAAATTGAAAACTATTAGCAAAACTTTCCCCATCTAAATTATAGAAACTAACAGCCTGTGGATTTTCATAATCAACTACTATTTGATTCTGAAAATCTGTTCTATAAAAGTCTAAAGCTACATCAGCCTTTTTTCCAAACAGATTAAATCCTTGTAAAAATGACACACCATAATTCCAAGCTATTTCCGGGTCTAACCCATAAACACTTCCACCAGAATTTACAATATTGATATGTCTAGATGTAGCAAACATGCTTTGGTTTTCGGTAAAAATATTAGCACTCCGCTTTCCCCTTCCAACAGATGCTCTTATCGCCGATTTTTCCCAAGGTGTATAGCGAGCACTCAATCTTGGCGTTATAAAAACACCAAGTAAGTTATGGTTATCTACACGAACACCTGCTGTTACATTTAATTTGTCTAAGTTATCGTAATTATACTCAAAAAAACCACCAATGGATGCTTCTGTACGCTCATAACTATTAACATTAACCAATTCATTATAATGGTCGTAAGTATAACTTACTCCAGTTTTAATTTTATGCCTAGAATCGCTAATTAAAGAATTATAAACAACGTTTGTGTACAAACTGTTGTGTGTAATATCGTAAATATTTAGTCCAAAATAAGACTCTTGTTGGTGCCAGCTAAAAGCTGTCTGAACACCTAAACTTTGATATGGAATGTCTGGATTAACATATCCTAATTTAGCAGCTGCTTCAAAACGTTGTGTATCTATTTCACTTCCCCAAGCATTGGTTGTTAGTTTATCAGTATCTGGGTTAAAATCTAATTGACCTGTTTGTTTGGAATCGTTTAAATATTTTACATTAATAAAACTAACCAAACCTTTTTCTGGATTGGTATATTGCCAACGATTCATAACATTAATTTGGTTATAGATTGGCATATCCATAAAACCATCGTCGTTTACATCGTGTTTTTTATTGTGTGTATTTCCATGAACATATAAACCAGTATCCCATTTATCTGAAACTTTTGTATTTAAATGTGTGTTGAGTTCAAATCTGGAATTACCGGCACCATAAAGATTGACAAATAGCGATTTGTCGGTACTTGGTTTTACTAATTCTGCATTAATTTGACCCGCAATACTCTCATAGCCATTTACCACACTGCCTGCTCCTTTTGTAATTTGAACACTCTCTACCCAAGTCCCTGGAATAAAACTCAAACCATAAGCTTGCGATGCGCCACGAATAGAAGGTATGTTTTCGGTAGTAATTAAGATATAAGGACTTGTTAACCCTAACATTTTAATTTGTCTGGTTCCAGATACAGCATCTGCAAAATTAACATCAATGGACGGGTTGGTTTCAAAACTTTCAGAAAGATTACAACAAGCCGCTTTTAAAAGTTCATCACTACTTATATTCATGATATTTTGTGACGCCAAGTATGACTTAGCGGTTGTTTGCTTCCTAGACGTTAAAACCACTTCATTTAAACTACTGGTTGGTTCTAATAAATGGTAAACACGATCAGGGTTTTTAATTGTTAATGTATCTGTTCTATAACCAACATAACTTATAACTAGTTTTTTGTATTCCGTATTATAAGGAATGGTGAATTTCCCATCAAAATCTGTAACGTCTCCAACCGTTGTTTCTAACCAATACACATTGGCTCCTGCTATAGGAACCTGCTTGTTTTGTTCGTTTACTTCCATAATCGTTCCATTTAATCTCTCTTGAGAAAAGGAAAATACTGGAAGAAAAACTAATAATAGTGCTAGCTTTCTCATACGAAACCGATTACAATTAGTGTGACAATTTGAATAGATTTGTCTTTCATTTTTGAATTATTATAAAATAAACAATACTCTTTTCGTTAGTTCGAAAAGACTTATTAAGATTCTTGTTTTCTATCTGCCAAAAGGCAAGAAAAGACATAAAATAATCTATTTATCAAATAATGAAAACCTGATCGAGAACTTGTATATCGGCAATCAGATTGGGTGGAGAGTAATTTTTATGAGGTATTACCAGCTCTGGTAAACCTTCAAAAAGGTTTATGTAAGAATATGTAAAAGCACTTAGATACAATTGATGATTAAAATGTAGATCTTCAAAGGATGTTTTATTAAGTTTATCCTGACCTTTAAAAATTTGTATTTCATCTTTACAGCAATGCTTATTTTCTACAGTATTAATTGTAATCGATTCCATATCAGGAATACAACTATCCACTTTAGAGAATATAGCAACATCAATTAGATCATCACCACAATAGTGTTTTTCAACAGTAAAAGACATGGTTGAAAACAATACTAAACACGCTAATGTTGCCGAAAAAGTTCTATGTAAAAATGCTTTAATCACATTGCAAATTTACAAAAAAAGGATTTGTAACACCTAATTTACATAAGGATTTATAAACGTTGTTTATGGTAATAAAAAGCTGGAATAAGCAATAAGGCTATTAATGGTTGAATTAAAAAGCGTCTCACATTAAAAAACAAATAATAATCTTCTTTTTTGGGATGGATTACAAAATAGAGAAACAAGGACATAAATGTCAAAAAAGCAATAGTATAAATTAAAATAGAAAATTTAATAATACTTTTATCTTTAAAAAGCACAAACAAAATTCCTAAAGAAATTATGGAGTTTAACACATATCGAAGTGCAGTATTGGATGCCAACTTAAACACCTCTTGTCTTGGTGAATCAATATATAAATAATCGTTTTTAAAGAACGCTAAATACGGATCATAAAACAATTGCTCTTCAAAGATTCTTATAATTACTAATAGGCTGACTAAAACAAAAAAGGCTATGTATTTTACATATTTATTCATAGCTCTTTTTTTGATTAGAAAACCTATTCACCCAAAACAACCATAACAAACAAACCATACCATAAATAATAGCTGGAAAAATAACTGTGTGCAAAATATCTTTTCGCCAAGGATAATGATACAAGCCAACAGACAAAATAACAACACGAATTAAATTAACAACATAAATCAAGACAGAACCTGCCAGTAAATACAAAACAGTAGCTTTAAATCTCCCAGTAAAGGCCATGATGAAAGAAGCAAAAAGAATGATTACACTAACCGAATTACAACCTTCAATAACTCTTGCAACATATTTTTTATTGATAATCAATTTCATGGAAGGCTCCTTTGGATGCGGAATTACTTGTGCATGGTAACCTAAATTTTCCAGTAATTCTTTACTTTGTTTTGCCACCAAATTCGTCATGTAATCGGGATAATAAGTCTCACTAGAACCATATTGCAAATATAATTTATAAGTCACAGACAAAACGGTATATACCAAAAGGAAGGTGAGTATAAACTTGATAACAGATTTATATTTTAAAATAAGATCTTTCAAAAAAAATAAGATTAATTCCGACGTTAAAATTATACAAATTAGAATGAGATTGACGTCTTTTTAAATACTTTTGCTAAAAATTTTTAAACAATGCCTTTCACATCTCTTAAACCACAAATAGAAACACTTATTTCTTTAAATAAAAAAACGGTTGATGAACGATTAAAAAACATCTGTGAACTTTTAGAATCTGAAGTCCCTCACTATAATTGGGTAGGTTTTTATTTTAAAAATGGCGATAAAAATGAGTTGAAATTAGGCCCATATGTTGGAGAACCAACAGATCATACTATAATCCCTTTTGGAAAAGGTATTTGTGGCCAAGTAGCAGTAAGCAACACCAATTTTGTGGTGCCAGATGTCGCTGCCCAAGACAATTATATAGCTTGCAGTATTACTGTTAAAGCAGAAATTGTGATTCCAATTTTTGTAAATGGTGAAAATATTGGTCAGATAGATATAGATTCAAACACACCAGACCCTTTTGACGAAACAGACGAACGATTTTTAGAATTTGTTTGCCAAAAAGTTGCTTCCATTTTATAGTTGTTAATAACTTTACATTTAAGTTGAAAAAACAATAGTTTTTAGCACTTGTTACTAGTTGTTTTTTGATTGAAATACCTACTTTTGCAATCATAAAAAACAACTGACATTCTTACTCTTATAAATTTTAATTTTTGAAGAATGTACAGACACACAACACAACTAAAATGAGCAACAACAAAACTATTAAATCGGCTTTAATTTCTGTTTTTAGCAAAGACGGATTAGAACCTATTGTAAAAAAGCTTCATCAGCAAAACGTCACTATTTATTCAACTGGTGGCACAGAAAAATTCATAAAAGATTTAAATATTCCAGTAGTCCCTGTAGAAGATGTTACCTCTTATCCTTCTATCCTTGGAGGTCGTGTAAAAACCTTACACCCAAAAGTATTTGGAGGTATTTTAAACAGACAAAACAACGAAAGTGACGCAAAAGAATTAATCGATTTTGAAATCCCACAAATCGATTTAGTTATTGTCGATTTATATCCTTTCGAAAAAACAGTTGCTTCTGGAGCTAGCAATCAAGATATTATTGAGAAAATCGATATAGGTGGTATTTCCTTAATTCGCGCTGCAGCTAAAAATTATGCAGATGTTATTTGTGTGTCTTCGGTTGAAGATTACAGCGAATTTTTAGAATTACTTCAAGAAAAGGAGGGTGAAACTTCCGTGGACGAAAGAAAACGTTTTGCAGCCAAAGCGTTTAATGTGTCTTCACATTACGATTCGGCTATTTTTAATTATTTCAATAAAAATCATGAAATAGCAACTTTAAAGATAAGCGAAACACAAGCTCAAGTGTTACGTTATGGAGAAAACCCGCATCAAAAAGGGTTTTTCTTTGGAAATTTTGACGATATCTTCACCAAGCTTCATGGCAAAGAATTAAGCTACAATAACCTGCTAGATGTAGATGCAGCTGTTAATTTAATGAACGAATTTAAAGGAGAAGCACCAACGTTTGCCATTTTAAAACATAACAACGCCTGTGGTTTTGCACAAAGAACAACTGTTTATCAGGCCTATTTAGATGCTTTAGCTGGCGACCCTGTTTCTGCTTTTGGTGGTATTTTAATAAGCAATACTGAAATAGATTTAGCAACCGCTGAAGAAATTCATAAGCTATTCTGCGAAGTGGTTATTGCACCTTCTTTTTCATCTGAAGCTGAAGAATTATTAAAAGGAAAAAAGAATAGAATCTTATTGGTTTTAAAAAATATTGACTTGCCTCAAACCACTGTAAGAACATGTTTAAACGGAGTTCTGGTTCAAGATAGAGACCATAAAACAGACACGCTTGCAGATTTATCTAATGCCACAAACAATAAACCAACAGAAAGCGAGTTAGAAGACCTAATATTTGCATCGAAAATTTGCAAACACACCAAATCTAACACCATCGTTTTAGCAAAAAACAAACAATTATGTGCTAGTGGAACAGGACAAACCAGTCGTGTAGACGCATTAAATCAAGCCATACATAAAGCGCAATCTTTTAATTTCAATTTAAAAGGAGCTGTTATGGCAAGTGATGCTTTTTTTCCGTTTCCTGATTGTGTAGAGATTGCAGATAATGCTGGTATTTCAGCTGTAATTCAACCTGGCGGCTCTATTAAAGACCAATTAAGTATCGATTATTGCAATGCACATAATCTTACAATGGTATTTACTGGAACACGCCATTTTAAACATTAAATTGAGATTATTTCATTTAATAAGAAAGTATCTTATCGAATAATAAAAATCAAAAAGAAAAGCAAAGATAATTATTGCATAACTTTTATTACATTTACAAGATTTGATTAACAACCCTCAAATAAACAACATAAACACATGGGATTTTTTGACTTCCTAACCGAGGAAATAGCAATAGATTTAGGAACTGCAAACACACTTATTATCCATAATGATAAAGTAGTTGTAGACAGCCCGTCTATTGTTGCACGAGATAGAATTTCTGGAAAAATAATTGCTGTTGGTAAGGAAGCCAGCATGATGCAAGGAAAAACGCATGAAAATATTAAAACCATAAGACCATTAAAAGATGGTGTGATTGCAGATTTTGATGCTAGTGAACAAATGATAAGCATGTTTATCAAAAATATTCCTGCTTTAAAAAAGAAATTTTTTACACCTGCTTTACGTATGGTTATTTGTATTCCTTCAGGAATAACAGAAGTTGAAATGCGTGCCGTAAAAGAAAGTGCTGAACGTGTTAATGGGAAAGAAGTTTATTTAATTCACGAGCCTATGGCAGCAGCTATTGGTATTGGTGTAGATATTATGCAACCTAAAGGAAATATGATTGTGGATATAGGTGGTGGAACTACTGAAATTGCCGTGATTGCACTTGGTGGTATTGTTTGCGACAAGTCTGTTAAAATTGCAGGAGACGTTTTTACAAACGATATTGTTTATTACATGCGTACTCAGCACAACTTATATGTTGGAGAGCGTACTGCTGAAAAAATAAAAATCCAGATTGGTGCGGCTACTGAAGATTTAGAACTTCCTCCAGAAGACATGAGTGTTCAAGGACGCGATTTATTAACTGGAAAACCAAAACAAGTTCAAATTTCATATAGAGAAATTGCAAAAGCTTTAGATAAATCCATTTTACGTATTGAAGATGCTGTTATGGAAACCTTATCTCAAACACCACCCGAATTAGCAGCAGATATTTACAACACAGGAATATATCTTGCTGGTGGTGGCTCGATGTTAAGAGGCTTAGACAAACGTTTGTCTCAAAAAACAGACTTACCTGTCTACATTGCAGAAGATCCCTTGAGAGCTGTTGTTCGCGGTACAGGAATTACTCTTAAAAACTTACCTAAATACAAAAGCGTCTTGATAAAATAGCCTTAACAAATGCAGCAAATAATAAACTTCATCATAAGAAACAAATCGTTTTTGTTATACTTATTGTTGTTTTCTCTTGCTTTTGTTTTCACTATTCAATCGCATTCTTACCATAAAAGTAAATTTATAAATTCGGCAAACTTTTTGTCTGGAGGCATCTATAATTCTATAAATGATGCCAGTGAATACTTGAATTTAAGAACACAGAACACGCTACTTCAAGAAGAGAACAATCAATTAAAATCTATATTATTCAATAAAACCGACACTATAAGCAAAACATTTATAGATAGTACTTACTCTGGTACATCATATAAATTTTCTCCTGCTGTAGTTATAAAAAACAGCTATTCCTTAAGTAATAATGTATTGTTATTAAACAAAGGAAGAAGAGATAGTATTCAACAGGATTTTGGCGTAGTTTCTCCCAAAGGATTAGTTGGTATTGTAGACAAGACAAGCAAAAAATATGCAACTGTAATTTCTATATTAAATACAAGTAGTCGAATTAGTGCACAATTGAAAAAATCAAATCACTTTGGATCTTTGATCTGGAATGGGAAATCGCCTTATTTAGTTCAATTAACAGAAATTCCTAAAATTGCTCCAATTGTAGTTGGAGACACTATTATTACCTCTGGACGTTCATCCATTTTTCCAAAAAACATTCCTATTGGAACCATAGATAGTTTCAACCTAGATACATCACAAAATTACTATGTCATTCATATTCGATTGTTTAACGACATGACAAGTTTGGAGCATGTTTATATTATTGAAAATAAAGATGCAAACGAAATAAATGCCCTAATTAACAACACCAATGAATAGTATTATATTCACACATACATTTCGATTTATCATACTAGCGTTATTGCAAGTATTGGTGTTAAGTCATATAAACTTTTTAGGGTATATAAATCCATATCCTTACATTTTATTTATTTTATTATATCCATTAAAAAACAATAGAGTTATTTTTATACTAATAAGCTTTTTACTAGGATTAACTATAGATACATTTTTAGATTCTGGTGGAGTACATGCTGCAGCTTCTGTATCAATAGCATTTATTCGTCCTTTTATTTTAAAATTTTCTTTTGGTGCTGTTTACGATCATCAAACCATGAAGTTTAGCAATGTAGAGTTTGGATCGAAACTTACTTATTTTGCTATTTTAATTCTGATTCATCATTTTATTTTGTTTTCATTAGAAATTTTTAACTTTTCAAAAATAATTTTAATACTCCAAAACACGTTATTCTCCAGTATATTCACTATTATATTATGCATTTTAACAACTGTTATATTTAGCCGGAGGAATTAATGAGACAATTTTTACTTTTCATTATTATCATTATAGTAGGTCTTACCTTTATTGGAAGGCTTTTTTACCTACAGGTTTACAACTTGGAAGGACATAACTTGTTTGACGATAATGCCATTAGAAAAGTTTACGATTATCCAAAAAGAGGATTTGTTTACGATAGAAATGGAAAACTTTTGGTATCGAATCAGCCATCTTACGATGTCATGGTTATTCCTCGAGAAGTAAAACCATTGGATACTCTTGAGTTTTGTTCGCTTTTAAAAATCGACAAAGAACAATTCAATAAAATCTATAAAAAAGCCTATCATTATTCTCCTAGATTACCGTCTGTATTTGTACCCCAATTATCTAAAGAAGATTATGCAGCACTTCAAGAAAAAATGAGAAAATACGAAGGTTTTTATATACAAAAACGTTCTTTAAGAGATTATCAAACAACTATTGGAGCTAATGTTTTAGGTTATATTGCTGAAGCAACACCTTATCAAATTGAAAATGACCCATATTATAACATGGGAGATTTAATTGGGAAACAAGGTGTTGAATTGTCTTACGAAGAAGAACTAAGAGGAGTTAAAGGCATTAAATTTATTCAAAAGGACAGGTTTAACAGAGACATTGGACCTTATAAAGACGGAGTTTACGACACCCTACCAAAACAAGGAAGAGACATCACAATTTCTATAGATTCCGAACTTCAAAAATATGGCGAAAGGCTCATGCAAATGAAACATGGTGGCATTGTTGCTATTGAACCCAGCTCAGGAGAAATACTCGCTCTAGTTTCTGCTCCAACTTATGATCCTAATCTATTAGTAGGAAGAAAACGTTCTAGAAATTTCACAAAACTATATAACGACACCATAAATAGGCCTTTAATTGACAGAGGCTTGTTACGTATGCACGAACCTGGTTCGCCATTTAAGGTATTTGTTGCCCTGGTTGCCTTACAAGAAAACGCCATTACGCCACAAACTACAGTATTCTGTAATGGTGGTTACAATTATGGTGGTAGAAAACCCATGGGGTGCCATTGTGGTGGAGGCAAAAGAGATTTGGTTTTAGGTATCGCAAAATCTTGTAACTCCTATTTTGCAAATGCTTTTAGAAAAAGTATCGACATGTATCCTGATGCTGGAAATTCTATGGATATTTGGAGTAATCATATGAAAAGTTTTGGGTTTGGAGACTTCTTAGGCTACGATTTAGCTATTGGTAAGAAAGGAAACATGCCTAATGGGGCCTATTACGACAAATGGTATCCTGATTTTAATTGGGGAGCCACTACAATTATATCAAACTCTATTGGTCAAGGAGAAGTTTTAGTAACACCGATACAGTTAGCAAATGCCACAGCAGCCATTGCTAACAAAGGATATTATTACACACCACATATAATAAAACATATAAATGGTGAACCTATAGACGAAAAATATACGACTAAAAAACAAACCTCCATTGATGCGAAACATTTCGACCCAGTTATTGAAGGACTTCATGATGTTTATAACAACGGAACAGCATGGTTTCTTAAAGTTCCAGATATTGAAATTTGTGGAAAAACTGGTACAGCAGAAAATTTCACCATTATAGATGGAAAAAGAACGCAATTAACCGACCATTCAATATTTGTTGCTTTCGCTCCAAAAGACAACCCAAAGATTGCATTGGCGGTTTTTGTAGAAAACGGTTATTATGGAGCACGTTGGGCAGGAAGAATTGCTAGTCTTATGATTGAAAAATACCTAAAAGGTGAAATTACTTTAAAACAAATGGAAAAACTTGTTTTAGAAAAAAGTTTAGAGGATGAATACATGAAACCATATTCAGGAAAACCTTTTACAATTAACAGATAATGTACAGAGAGACAAACAGACATTTTAAATTCGATTGGATTAGCATTATAATTTTTATGCTACTTGTTGGTTTTGGATGGTTAAATATTTTGTCTGCATCTCATGTTGGAGAAACCATCGATTATTTTGATTTTTCTCAACCCTACGGAAAACAACTGATGTTTATTTTTCTAACCATATTATTAATTATTCTTATTCTCTCCATAGAATCTAAATTTTACGAACGATTTTCTAGTATTATTTACATCCTTTCTATGCTCTCCTTAGTGGGTTTGTTTATTGCTGGTAAAAATGTTAATGGAGCAACCTCTTGGTATGGCATTGGAGGTATGACACTACAACCAAGCGAATTTGCTAAAGCTGCTACAGCCCTTGCAGTCGCAAAATTTTTAAGCGATTTACAAACAGACATCAGATCTTTTAAAGATCAAGTAAAAGTGTTTATAATTATTGCAATCCCAGCTGTTTTAATCTTGCTCCAAAACGATGCAGGAAGTACTGTGGTATACGCCTCCTTCTTTTTTGTTTTTTACAGAGAAGGCTTGCCAAAAATTTACTTAACTATTGGGTTGTTACTCATAATCATTTCGGTAAGTTCTTTAAAGTTTGGTGCCTTAATAACAGGAATAGTTGTTACCATATTAATAGTAGCCTATCATTTTACTAGACGAAAAAAACCGAGAATTATACAAACAATTTTCACTATAATCGCTTGTTTAATATTAAGCTTTGGAATTCAGTTTTTTTATGAAAACATCTTACAAGCGCATCAAAAAGACCGAATTAGTTTGTGGTTAAGACTGGAAAACGACCCTACTAAACTTGCAGACATGCGTCGTGATATTTTATACAATCTTTACGAATCTGAAAAAGCTATAAGCTCGGGTGGATTAACCGGAAGAGGCTTTTTAGAAGGCACCCGAACCACTGGAAAATTTGTTCCAGAACAACATACAGATTATATTTTTAGCACTGTAGGCGAAGAATGGGGGTTTGCAGGAACCACTTTTGTTGTAGTACTTTTTGTGTTATTATTATTAAGAATATTACATCTTGCCGAATTACAAAAATCGCAATTCAGTCGAGTGTATGGCTATAGTGTAGCTTCCATACTCTTCTTTCATTTTATGATTAACATCGGAATGGTTATGGGCTTAATTCCTACCATTGGTATTCCGCTTCCCTTTTTTAGCTATGGAGGCTCTGGTCTTTGGGGTTTCACCATTTTACTATTTATTTTCATCAAACTGGATTCAAATAGGATTAATGAATGGTAACAAACTAAAAGTTTGCAATAATCACATTGTTTTTTTTTGCAAAAAATTAAAAAATAAAAAAAAGAGAGATTCATATTTTTTCTGTCAGTTTTTGTAAATTTATCTATTGTTCTCTCTTTTAAATAACATAAATTATAAAACTAACATCATGAAAACACTATTTAAAACCTTTAGCATCTTGTTTGCTACCGTAATTTTCACCAGTAATGTTTATTCTCAAGTAAACAGCGACTACGATAAAAGCACAGATTTCACAAAATACAAAACAATAAGTTTTGGTGGTTGGCAAAAAGATAGTGACCAGCAATTAAACGATTTCGACAAGAAAAGAATAACAGATGCTTTAACAAACGAATTTAAATCTAGAGGTATTAATTTAGTTGAAACCAATGGAGATGCAACTATAACGCTATACTTGGTAATTAATAAAAAGTCGAACTACACAGCTTATACAGACTTTAACGGAGGTATGGGCTACGCAGGACGATGGGGTTATGGTAGAGGATTTTATGGAGGTGGTGGTTTAGGAGCTAGCACGTCAGTTTCTGAAAATGAATACAGAGTAGGAACGCTAGTTATTGACATGTATGATACTGCAGAAAAGAAACTAATTTGGCAAGGTGATATGACTACGGATGTACAGGAAAAGAGTCAAAAAAGAGATAAAACAATTCCAAAAAACGTGAGTAAATTAATGAAAAAGTTTCCAATTAAACCCATGAAATAATATTTTAAGAAAGGCTAAATTTAAAATTTAGCCTTTTTTATTCCTCAACTTGTTGGGTTTAACCAATCCGTATCAGTTTTTACTTGTCGCTTAGCTTCTAACTCCTCAAAATAAGCTTTTCTAGAGGCTTTTAAGGCAGTCAATAATAGACTTGAATCAAAATATACCTGCGATTCATTTTGATACAAATTACTCAATAACTTATGGTATTCTTTTTTAAGTTCATCGGTGCCAAACAACTTTAAAAAATAATCAAAACTGTGATCATCTATATTTAAATGTAACATCCATTTAGTAAGCTGTTCTATAAATTTTCGGGCATCTTTTTGTCTAGCAGCTTTTTCAACTTTAGCAAAAAGATACCTTTCAGATTGAATATATTTCTGGTTGGCGTTCTTACTAAAGGGAACTAACCATTTAATGAATTTAAAAAATAAAAATAGTCCTATAAAACTCAAAGCAACTATTAAAACAAAACGCCTTGGCGTCATCCCTATAATTAGAAAGGGTTTATCTTCTACTACTTCTGGTTCTTCTGTTTCTCCTTCTAATTGCTTTTTAATACTAGCCAACATGTTCAAATCAGCATTTGGCGCTACTTGAATAACAGTAGAATCAATAACTTTCTTATAGAATTTTTTATTGTAATAATTCCAATACACAAATTCAATTTTAGGCAATACAATCTCTCCTTCTTTTTCAAAAAGATAGTTTACCATTTCTATACGCTTAGCTGAAACTGCTGTTTTAGATTTGGTCGTATGAGTTTTTGGTCGTGTTTTGTAAATACTGGTACCCGCTACAGTATCCCAAACTACTTCTGGAATAAACTCAGAGAGGGTTCCAGCTGCCGTACGTGTAATGGTTCTTTGTAACACATCGCCAACCTTAACATTCTTAAGAGAAGTGTTCCAGTTTTCATAAACATTAAGTGAACTTGATACCAACCAATTATTTGGGTCATACCCCACAGGAACATCATTTACTTGAATTGTTTTTGATTTGGTATGAATTACATGTTTCAAGCCTTTATATCCTCCTGGTTTTGGAGATTCCACATGAATGGTAAGTACTGGAATGGTTATTTCACCAGCTTTGGTTGGAAACAGATTATAAATAAAATCAACCCCAGAAAAATTTTTCCCACTAAAAGTTCTGCTATTAGAAACAGATCGAAAATATACCGTCAAAGCACCTTCCACTTGTATATTCCCAACATCAATTCCAGAAGTAAACCAGGTATTAGAATATACAGAAACCGTCATTTGTACAGGTTGACCAATATATGCCGTACTATGGTTTACAGACACATAACTAATAAGCTGCTGTCCATATGTTTGAACGCTTATAGCAAACATTAGAAAAACGATATATTTCAATTTATCTACCATGAATTAGGTGTTTCTTCGGCATTTACTTGTTTTTTCTTTATTTGATATTTAAATTTTTTAGTTAAAAACAATGCAGGATCATCATCTACTTTACGCATTAGAACGTTTTTCGGAACACCTCCTTCACCCGATTTAAAATCTTCAGGAACTTCATCTAATTCTTTCCCCATACGTTTATCTGTCGTTGTTTCTTCTTCCATACGCTGCTTTTCCATGTCTTTTTTTGTAGCTTTCTGTCCACCACCACTTAAATCTTCCATGGAATCGTTCTTTTTATTTTTAGCATTAGGCTTTTCTTCATTTAATTCAGCATTTTCAGGCGCAAAACTTTTACTAGCTAAGATCGCTTGATTAATTTGATTTAAATTATTTTGAGCCTCATCAAAAGTGGGGTCTTTCGCAACAAGCGATTCGAAAATTTCTTGAGACTTTTCCAAATTTCCTAATTTAGCATAGGTCAACCCTAAATTATACACACCTGTTTTGGAGCTATCTTTTTCAAACGCAGTTTTAGCACTTAAATAATCTCCTTGTTTGAAATAAGACACGCCTTGATGTAATGGATCCTCATATAATTTAGCGGCCGAAGCATAATTGCCTTTGTCATAAGCCTGCTGACCTTGATAGGCTTTGGTATACCATAAATCTTTAAAAGATATTTTTTCGGAATCTTTCGCATCATGAACTTTTGTACAAGATGATAAACTTACCAAAAGCAAAACGCTATAAATTGCCCATCCTCTTCTAAAACTAAAAATAAATAAAAACAGAACAGGAATCACTAACCAATAGCCATTATCCTGCCAGTTCTTTTCATCGTCCTTGGGTTTTTCTTCAAAAATTAAATGTTTACTAATTTCTTCAGCTAATAATTTTACATCACTATTGTCTAAGGACATATCTAAAACATGTACATTTTTAATTCCTGCTAAATTATCAGTAACAGCTTGATTTCGTTTTGAAGTCACTATTTTCCCTTTAATTTTTAAAGGGTATTTCTGATTATAAAATGAAGGTACATTGCCTCCAACCATAGTTGCCATTGGATACACATTTAGCACCACATTATTTTGCTGCATGAAAGCACTCACTTTCTGAACATCTAAGCCTTCTAAATCATCTGTGAATAATAATATCTTTCCTTCGGCTTTATTATCTACAAAAAGGCTGTCCAGATTCGCAAATAAATTATCGAATCCTGTGCCTCGTTTTGGCATCATGCTAGGTTTTAAACCATCTAAATGATCTAAAATAATTTTATAATCTGTCGTAAATGGCACGACGGTATGTGTAGATGCTGCAAAAACCTGAAGTGCAGCTTCGGCTCTCGGATTGGCTTCCAAGAAATCCTGAATTTTAAATTTAGCACGTTCCAATCGGGTTGGGGAAACATCGGTTGCGAGCATGCTTTGAGATAAATCTAAAGCAATAACCAATTGCGATTTCAACTTCTTAGTGGGCTCTTTCACCTCTTCCCAAGTAGGTCCGAGAAAGCCTAAAAAGCCGATTCCGAAAAGTAGAAACAATGAAAAATGAATCATACGTGACTTCCAAGAAGTTCCATTTTGAATAACAAAAGGTCTTAAATGCTCGGAAATATGTTTTTTCCATGATGTGTTTTCAGCATAAGCCAATATTCCCAAAAACACAATAATGGCTAATGGAATAGCAAACCACATATATTCTGGTCTTAAAAAATGGAATTTATCCCAATCGATATGTTTGAGTTTCTCAATCATGAATTGCTCCGAAAACGTTTATATAACAAGATTAAATTATTAATTAAAACAATAAAAGCTCCCAAAGCCAACGCTACTCCCAAAGGAATATAGTATAATAGAGTTTTAGGTACAAAGCTTTCTTCCTCGTATTCTATAGGTTCCAAAGTATCTAATTCTGTATAAATATTTTCAAGAGCTTTTGCATCTTTAGCTCTAAAATATTTTCCACCAGTCATTTCAGAAATTTCTATAAGTGTTCGTTCATCTAAATCGGATGTTGAACTTCCAGGATCACCAATTCCAACGGTATAAATAATAGTTGAATCTCTTTTGGCCATATTGGCTGCATCTAGTGGTAAAATTTCTTCGCCACTATCTACCCCATCGGTTAAAAGCAACATAACTTTACTTTGGATGGTATCTCTTTCAAACAAATCCATCCCTTTTACAATGGCCTTCCCAATGTTTGTCATTTGTCCAGCCATCCCTACATCAGCTTCATCTAGCATGGTTTGAATGGTTCTCAAATCAGACGTAAAAGGCGCTTGAATATAGGCGTTACTTCCGAAGAAAACCAAGCCCATCCGATCGCTTTTTCGCTTGCCAATAAACTCACGCATAATATCTTTTACTGCAGACCAACGCGTGACTCTTTTTCCGTCGAGAACCCAATCTGTATTAGCCATACTAAAACTAATATCGGCTACAATTAAGAAGTTTCTAGCTGTTTTAATTTTCTTTTCGGGCTTGCCTACTAATTCTGGTGAAGCCAAAGCTAATAATAGCAACAACCAAATACTGTACATAATCATCCAACTAAACCAGTTCCTTTTTTTAATAAAAGATGCTTTTTTTGGTTTCTGATTGGTGACTTCTGCAACTCTTGAAAAATAAGGAAATTTTAAAGCACTACTCCGGTTCTTAATTGGTGGAAACAACCAATAAATGAGTAGTGGTAGCGGAATTAAAAGTGCCACCAAGGGATATGCAAAATGAAAATTTTCAGGCATGATTTTTAATCCATTTTAGTGACATTTTAAAAAATTCTTCTTTATTAAAATTTGTATTATTAAAAGTTTCACAATACACAGCATTAGCAATATCCTGTTTGTATTTACTGAAATTAACATCTCTTTTAGTCTTGTCTAAAAAGGCTATCCAATCATTACCCTGAAGCGAAGCAACACTTTCTCGAGGATAGGATTGTAATGCTGTACGTTTTAAAATAAAAACAGATTTGGTTATAAATTCCAATTCTGGCAGTTTAGCATCTTGATTTAGTGCTACTATTTCTGCAACGGCATCACGTCGGTATTGATTGTGTTTGAAGTTTAAATAAAGACGGTACAATAAGTAAACACATAAAACAACTAATACAACAAACAACACTTTCCAACCTGTAGTGTCAAAAGAAAACGGAATAGGCGCTGGTTCCATGATGTTGCCCAACTCTAACGGTGGTACTTCCGGATCTTGATTAAATGCGATATATATTGAATAAAAGCTCAAGTCTAGTGTTGTGTTTGCCTGTTAAACAATTGAACCAATTGATTTTCTAATTTATCAACGGTATTAATTTTAAAAAGGGTGATATTGTATTTCTCAACCTCCGATTTAAAGTTATTGTAATTAGTTTCAAAATCTGAAGCTAAATTGGCAACTACTTTTTTGTTGCCCTTCATTTGAAGTTGATGGGTAATATTACTCAAGGTCATTTTTGTTTTTGGCAATTCGACTTCCAAAGGGTCGTAAATCTTAACCAAAATCACATCATTATGTTCTGAAATCTCGCTTAAATGCTTAATAGTTTGTGGGTCATACCTATAAAAATCGCTAATAATGACCACCATAAAATCATGGGTAATAATATTCCGAAGTTTGCTAGCCATTTGACTTAAAGAATCTGAAAAATCAAATGATTTATGTTCGTAAATGGCTTTATTGGCATTTACAATTTTCTGAAAAAACTGCAAGATATTTCTTCGGTCTCGCTTGGGGGTAATTAAATCGTAATCGGCACCTTTAAAAACCATACCTCCTATTCTATCGCCTCCTTTTAATATTTTATAAGCAACAATTGCAGCTAGCTCTCCAGCCACAACGGCTTTGGTTTTATGTGTAGACCCAAACCCCATTGTTGCTGATTGATCGACAAAAACAAAAGCGGGTTTTTCTTTTTCTTCAGTAAATACCTTAGTGTGTGTTTTTCCTGTTTTGGCCGTAACATTCCAATCGATATTTCTAATATCATCACCTCTAACATAAGGTCTGGACTCTTCAAAATCTAAGCCTCTACCTCGTAATTTTGAAGTATAACGACCTGATAAAATACTATTAGATTTCTGACTACCTATTTTAAAATTTAAAACGGTATTTAGCCATTCAAACTTTAAAAGATGTTCGAGTGTTAAAAACACATTCTTATTTTCAACAGGTTTTTTCATGGAAAGCTATTAAAGTAATAATGAATTATTAAGCAACAACAGCTACTTGTTCAATAATTTTATCAATAACTTGATTTACTGTAATACCCTCTGCTCGTGCTTTATAACTTAAAGCGATTCGATGTCGTAATACATCCTTAATCACATTATGAATATTGTCAGGCGACACAAAATTATTGCCTTCCATCCAAGCATTTACACGACTACAACGGTCTAATGCTATAGTTCCACGAGGACTCGCTCCAAAATCGATTAAATCGCGTAATTCTTTATTATAACGTTCTGGAAAACGGGTAGCAGCAATAAGACTCACCATGTATTTTTCTAATTCCTCTGTTACTTTTATTTTATTTATTTCAGTACGAGCATCAAATATATGCTGTTGTGAAATGGTTACATTTTCTTCAGTTTTAAAGGATTTATCGTTCTCTTGTTTATTTAAACGTAGAATCCCTAATTCGGAAGCATCATCTGGATAATCAATAACCACATGCATGATAAATCGGTCCATTTGTGCTTCTGGCAATGGGTAAGTTCCTTCCTGCTCAATCGGGTTTTGGGTAGCCATAACCATGAACAATTCTGCCATTTTATAGGTGTTTCCAGAAACAGTTACCTGACGTTCTTCCATGGCTTCTAATAAAGCAGATTGTACTTTTGCTGGAGCACGATTAATTTCATCGGCCAAAACAAGGTTACTAAAAATAGGTCCTTTTTGAAACAGGAACTTCTCCTTTTCTGTAGGTTGATAAATTTCTGTTCCTGTAATGTCTGATGGCAATAAATCGGGTGTAAATTGAATTCTGCTCAATTCGCAATCCAAATGTTTGGCCAAAGTTTTTATAGCACGCGTTTTTGCTAACCCAGGCAAACCTTCAAGTAGCATATTACCGTCTGCTAATAAAACCAATAGCAAACGATCTATCAATTGATTTTGTCCAATGATGGATTCGGACATTTTTGATTTTAGGCTTAGAATAGCTTCGTGTGGTGTCATATTGAAAAGAGTCTTTTTAACAATTGATGGTAAATAAAAAAACAGTCAAAAAAATATCTAGACATAAGTAAAAAAGCTGATCTATTTAAATAAATGAGATCAGCTTTTTATTAATATATAATATTATTCTATTATTTTTTTGAATTGCTTTTTCATAGTAATATTAAGTTTTAATTATTTTTGGGAGAAGATAAAGCTTCCATGGTGTCACCTAAATTAAAACTTGCAGCTTTCATTCGTGGAGGATATTGTTCAAATGTTGCTATAAACTTACCGACATATTCAGCAGCTGGAAGTAATAAAAACACATGATCTAAATACCAATCCCAATATGTATTTGAAGTTATTGTAGCAAATTCATAAGGGTCTCTACGTAAATTATATATCCAAGGAATTCTTGTAGTTACCATTGGTTTTGACCACGTATCTAGAGTTCCTGGAGATTCTTGATGCATAAATGTTACTTTCCAATCGTTATAACGTAGTGCCATTAATTCACCATCATCAGAGAAATAAAACAATTCTTCACGAGGTCCTTTATCTGTCTCTCCAGTTAAAAAAGGCAAAAAGTTATAACCATCTAAATGAACTTTAAAAGTTTTTCCATTAGCAGTATGTCCATTTAATAATTTTTCTTTAATGTTTGCATCTCCTGCAATGGCAACGTATGTAGGCATCCAATCTAAACCAGACATAATTTCATTTGATACAGAACCTGCTTTAATTTTACCAGGCCAACGCACCATAGCAGGTGTTCTCCAACCACCTTCCCAGTTGGTATTTTTTTCACCTCTAAATGGGTTTACACCAGCATCTGGCCATGTATTTTTATGTGGTCCATTATCTGTACCATATTGAATAATAGTATTGTCTGCAATCCCTAATTCATCAATTACCTTTAAGAATTTACCAATGTGCATATCGTGTTCAACCATACCATCGCCGTATTCATTTTGACCAGAAATCCCTGTTAATTCAGGCTTAACATGGGTTCTAAAGTGCATACGTGTTCCATTCCACCAAACAAAGAAAGGTTTCCCAGAAGCTACCGTTTTTCTAATAAATGCAATGGCAGCATCTGATGACTCATCATCAATAGTCTCCATTCTTTTTTTAGTTAGGGGTCCCGTATCTTCAATTTTACCGTCGGCTGTCGAGTGAATAACACCTCTAGGCCCATATTTCTTTTTAAAATTTGGAAATTTATTAGGATCTGGATAATCTCTCAATTCTGGCTCTTCTTCAGCATTTAAATGATAAAGATTTCCAAAAAACTCATCAAAACCATGATTTGTTGGTAACATTTCATCACGATCTCCTAGATGGTTTTTTCCAAACTGCCCAGTTGCATAGCCCAAAGGCTTTAATAGTTCCGCAATGGTTGGATCTTTCTCTGAAATACCTTCTTTTGCTCCTGGCATCCCAACTTTACTTAACCCTGTTCGAAGAACACTTTGTCCTAAAATAAAGGTAGAGCGTCCTGCCGTACAGCTTTGCTCAGAATAATAATCTGTAAAAATCATTCCTTCATTTGCAATGCGATCAATATTTGGTGTTCGATAGCCCACCAATCCCATAGTATAGGCACTAATATTAGACTGACCAATATCATCACCCCAAAGGACTAAAATATTAGGTTTATTTTGAGCAAATAAGCCTACTACAATACCACACGTAAATAGAGCAGTTAAAATTCCGTTTTTTCTCATATTAATGTTTTTAAGTTAAAAAATAATAAAAATCAATAAAGGCACTCCCCAATATTTCATTTAACATAACAAAATTAACACATTTTTAAGAAAAAAAACAAACTAAAAAGAGGACATTAAGAGGACATTAAAATTTATTTATATATGTTTCTAATCGTTTAGATTTATCCAAACCTAACTTAGTTTTTAAACGGTATTTTTTCTTTTTTAAACCTTCTTTAGAGATATTTAATGTGTTACAAATTTGCTCTGTATTCATTTTTAATTTAATTAGTGCACAGTAATCCTGTTCAGACTTTGTAATATTTGGATGACTGTCTAAAAGAGTTTCATAGAATGACTTGTGTAAATTATTAAACAGCAGCTCGAATTTGTGCCAATTATCTTCAGAAAACAAAAAAGTACTATTTATTTCTTCTGACAATTTTGATATAGTTTTTAACACAACCTGGTCTTTTGCATTTTGTTTTAAATCATCTAATTTTTTAGAAATTGAAGCCAACACATCTTCTTTTTGCTTATCTTTTAAAGTGAGAGTTAATAATTCTTTTTCTTTTCGTTCACGTTCTAAACGCTCATTACTCAAATCTTTATAAGCTTGTGCTAAAGCACTAATATCTGAACCAACTCCCATAAAGTAACTTTCGCCCTTGTAATTAAACCCATATCCTTCGAATACATAAGAAACTTCTTTGCCAGATTTTGTAAGAAAATTAGCGTATACTTCTTTTACGTAATTTTGAGTTTTTATTTTGCTTACACCATTTATAATAGATTGTTTTGAGTTCTCAGCAACAAAAAATAGTGGAAGCTTATTAAAAGACTCTTCAGCACTATAACCTGTTACATTTAAGTGTTGTTTGTTACAAGTAAACAAACGAAACACACCCTTGTATTCTTTATAAACATAAAATACTCCTGGAATATTATCTATTAATTTTTTGCTAAAAAATTCTTGATTCACAAACAAATCTAAATTTTTAATAAGCTGCTCATTCATGATAAATTGTGCCATAAAAGCGAAGATATTAATTATTTATTCTTAAGTGATATCACAAATAAAAAATAAAAAAAAATGTTTCTAATAACTAATAATGCGCCTTACTAATTCGAGATAAACAGAATTTTAAGAACATATTTTTTATTGTAAAATTAAAAACATCCTTCCTTTACTTTAAACATTAGGCTTTTTTTATTTTTTTGAAGACGAATAATAATTGTTCTGTAAGGTTACAAGTTCAATAAAAAAAACAATACTTAGATTTGGTTTGTTTTATATTCATTTCTAGATGAAAACTTGTAGCAATTTGTAAATTTACCTATTTTTCAATTTTTATACTTAAACTTAAAAATGAACAAGTTATTAAATCATCCCGTTATTCATATTTTAATTTTCGGATTACTCCTTGGAATCATTTTAATCACTGTTTTTGGCGCCAAACTCCCTTCAAAAGAAGACAAACGTATTATTATTAATGATGCAGATTTCGCCCATATTCTAGCCTCTTGGGAAAAAACATGGCAACGACCACCTACTAAAGAAGAATTTCAAAATGTATTAGAAAATTATGTTCGAGATGAAGTAGTATATCAGGAAGCCTTAAATCAACATTTAGATGAAAATAATGCCAGTGTAAAACGCTCATTGATTATGCAAATGAATATGCTTGCGGAAAGTCAAGGAAGTTCTGAAAACATTACAGAAGACGATTTAAAAGCCTATTACGAATTGCGAAAGGAAAAATACCTAAAACCAGCAGAAATAACATTTTCACAAATTTATTTCAGCAATAAAGTTGAAAATTCTAAAGACGTTTTAGTAGCAATAAAAAACCAGTTAAACGCCAATAACACAACTCCTGACAATGTTTCTGATGTAGGTGAATCCATTATGTTAGAATCCAATTTTAAAAACATTGCTACCAATAAAATAGATTATACACTTGGCGAAAATGTAAGCCAGCAACTTTTAGAATTACCTTTAAACAGCTGGCAAGGACCAATCGCCTCATCTTTTGGAAGTCATTTGGTTTATATTAGTCAGGTAAATCCTGAAGAGCCGCTACCAATAGAAGCTGTAAAAAACGAATTATTACGTGAACTGCAATATGAAGGTAAGGATGCTGCTAAAGAGCAATTTTACACGGAACTTATGCAACAATATGAGATTATTTACAAAGGAGAAATAAAAGAATTCTTCAATGAAAAATAGCCTCAAGCGTTTTTTAGCGATTTCAATTTTTAGTTTGTGCTTATTGGCGCCTTTGGCATTAAAAGCAGACATCACCTTTCCTGCACGATTGGAAATTACGGAAATATCGCCTGGCATTTACGAGGTGTTTTTTGTACTCCCAGTTATAAATGGGAAAGTACTAAAAGCCCATCCCGTTTTTCCCGATGCCTTTACCATTTTAGATGAACCTAAAATTGAAGGCGACAATAATACCAAACGTATGACCTGGCGTGTGAGTTGTGATCCTGATAAAATTTCAGGGTTGAAAATTGGTATTGATGGTTTATTAGGCAGTCCAACAGATGTGTTTTTTAAATTAAGTTTATTAAATGGTCGCTCGTACGATACCAAATTAAGTCCTGCAAGTGCTTTTTACATGATTCCGGCTCCTCCAACGTTTTTAAGCTTAACCAAGGAGGCCTTTATAAATGGGATTCAACTGGTTTTATCGTTCAATGTTTTCTACTTATTTCTTTTAATTTTATTACCATTTTTAACCAATCGATTCCTTCAAAAGCTCCTCATTATTTTTGGTGTTTTTAGTTTATTAGGACTTTGGTTGAGCATTCAGGAATATTTAGTATTCTCCAAATATCACTTCGCTTTTATACTATTATTAACGAGCTTATTTAGTGCGTTCAACCTTTTAAAGCTACCAAAAACAGCCTTTAAAGACGCTACAACAGCAACCTTTAGTTTGTTATTAGGATTAGCTTATGGGGGTGTTTTAAGTCCACATACAGATTTAACAGGTTTTACCTCCAGTGATGTTATCACATATTTAACAGCCATGATTCTAGGCGTTTTATTAGGTCTAGAACTTATAGTTTTAATGCTAAAAGAACTAATAATTCTCTTGACATATTTATTCAAAAACAAAACCGAACCAATTTTTGCTTATTCTGTTGGCATACTATCGTTTGCCTTTTTAATTTATGAATGCAGTTTGTATATCACAGCTCCTTCTATGCTACCAAATTTGCCTCTGGTACTAATCGTTTTTGCCCTAGTTGCCAGTTTTAGTTTGAAGCGAATAAACCATGGCAACACCTTGGTAAAAACCATGCTTTTTTTAGCGCCTTTAGCCCTAGGAATTAGTTTTGGCTTTCAAGGAATTCAAATACCGTTTGCCTTTACAATTTTGTTAGGCTGTATTTGGTTTTTGTTTTTAAGTTATTCTTATACTAGCCTACAAACAAAACTGTTTCAACTTTTTATTCTAACTTTAGCTGGAATTTTAACAGGAATGCTTTTAGCCGAATATACTAGAGATTCTCTATCATTTGCATTAGGTCAAACCACTGGATATCTTATTATTTTACTGTTGTTTTTAACGAATATTTTACGTGTTAAAACTGAAACGACTTCGGAAAAGTCAAGACCTTATAAATTCATTATCACCTTAATCATCTTTTTAAGTTTGATTTATATTTGGTTTCAAGGCTTTTCTTCAGAACTATTTCAAACCATTCAAACAGATTTCACTATGGGTTTATTACACCTTCCGGTGCTTTCTATCATACTCCTGATACTGGTTTGGGTAGCTTGGCCTCGTTATAAAAAAATCCATAAAGCCATGAATATGGAACGTAAAAAACCCATGTTAAGTTATTTATTTTTAGGCTTGGCACTTTTGTTAATTCCTATTACAATTAAAGCTTCTAATCCTTGGCATGTTTTTGAAGAACCGACACAGGCTGAAGTCCAACAAATAACCCAACGAATTCTAACCAATGCCTACACGGCCTTCAATTTAAAAGATGAAACACAACTTTTCACTATCCTTTCTAATAATTTAGAAGGCGCACTTGTAGATAATGTGTATTTAGATAGCAGAAGACGCTTAACCATGGGGTTGAAAGATGGTGCTGAAGTGACCGTGGAAACCGTGGTCGTTTCAAATATTGGTGAACGATTACCAACAGACGATTTAGCAACCGTTTTTAAATATCCAACAGAATGGACCGTTACAGCCAGAGTGAGACATTTACAGCATGTACATTACAGACAAAATAAGTATCTTGGTGAAATTACTTTGAAAATAAGTGACAATGTTTGGAAAATTTCAAACATGACACTTACGAGTGAAGATAGAACCATAATTTCAGCGAATAATAAATGATAACCTGCAGCAACATACAGTTTCAATATCCACAAAGCGATTTTGTTTTCAGCTTAAAAAATTTGAGTCTTGAAAAAGGGCAACAAACGGCTATAATTGGTCCAAGTGGTTGTGGAAAAACAACTTTCATCAATCTTATTTCTGGAATTTTAACACCCGATTCTGGAACTGTCACTATAAACGATATCACACTTTCAGATTTCAATAAAAACGAACGTCAAGATTTTAGAATTGCTTCCATGGGACTCATTTTTCAAGAGTTTGAATTGTTAGACTATTTACCGGTTTTTGAGAATATCCTATTACCATATCGTATTAATAATATGCTCACCCTAGATATTCATGTTAAAAAGCGTGCTGAAATATTAGCCGAACGTGTGGGACTAAGGGACAAACTAAAACGCTATCCTAAAAATTTATCGCAAGGCGAACGGCAACGGGTGGCTATTTGTAGAGCCTTAATAACAGAACCTAAAGTACTTTTATGCGATGAGCCTACAGCCAATCTAGATCCTACAAATCGTGATAATATTATAGATATATTAACCTCTTATTGCCAAGATAGTCAAACCACATTGGTGGTAGTAACACATGATCATGATGTGTTGCCACGTTTTAAAACAGTCATCGATTTAAATACGTACATCTCATGAGGCATCAATTATTTTTAGCATGGAAATACTTGCAATATCATTGGGTGAAAACTACCATACTCATCCTTTCCATTAGTTTTGTGCTATTTATTCCTTTAGGCTTAAACACCTTATCTAATAAGGGTTCCAAAGACATGATGGCTCGTGCTGAAAGCACACCGTTATTAATAGGTGCAAAAGGCAGCGAAACCGAATTGAGTTTGAGTGGCTTATATTTTAAAGCAAACAGTCTTGAGGCCATTCCGTTTAAAACGGTTAGCGAAATTACAGAGACCAATTTAGGTGATGTGATTCCACTTCATTTAGAATATTATGTCAAGGAATTTCCTATTGTAGGAACAGCTACTAGTTATTTTAAATTTCGTAAAACATCATTTCAAGCTGGTCGTTCTATGGCTATCTTGGGCGAATGTGTATTAGGAAGTAAAGCAGCCGAAACTTTAGGTGTAAACGTTGGCGAGACCGTAATATCTTCACCCAAAAGCGCTTTTGATGTTTCAGGAAGCTACCCCTTAAAAATGACGGTTGTTGGTATTTTAAATCACACAAATACAGCCGATGACGAAGCGGTATTTACAGATATTAAAACCACTTGGGTTATTTCGGGATTTGCTCATGGTCATGATGATGTTTCAGAAAGTACAGCTGATAGTTTACTTCTCTCAAAAACAAAAAATACAGCTATTGCCAGTCCTGCTGTGTTAACTTATAATGAAATTACACCGGAAAACATTGCCTCCTTTCATTTTCATGGAAATCCAGACGCGTTCCCAGTTCAGGCACTTTTAGTCAATCCGAAATCCAAAAAAGACGGTTTAATTTTAAGAGGTCGCTTTGAAAACCATCCGAATAATTTACAAATTGTCGTTCCAACCATAATCATGGAGGAATTATTAGACACAGTTATTTCAGTAAAAAACCTCTTGTTTCTTGCGGCTTTAAGTATTGGTTTAGCCACTTTAGTCATCGTGACCTTGGTGTTTAGCCTATCCATAAAATTACGCAGTGGCGAAATTCACACCATGAAACGCATTGGCAGCTCCAAAAGTACCATATTTAATATTATTGGATTGGAAATCTTACTAACCATCGCCATCAGTATGATTCTCGCATTGACTTTGGTGATTCTTTTAAATGCGTTTGGGCCCTATTTAATTAAAACTTTTATTCTCTAAATTTTTATTTTTATTCTTATGAAAAAATTATCATTACTCTTTATTGCTGTTGTTTTTATGATAGCCTGTAAAAATGATTCCAAGGATTCTTCAGAATCTGAACAAGTTGTGGCTACTAAAAAACCGGTAGTTTATGTTTCCAATTTCCCATTACACTATTTTGCTGAACGCATTGGAGGCAATCAAATAGATTTGCGTTTTCCAATGAAGAATGCCGGATCTATTACCAATTGGAAACCAGAAACCGAAACCATTACCAAGATGCAGGAAGCTGACTTTGTTTTTATTAATGGGGCGTCTTTTGAAAAATGGCTTATGAGCATTTCATTACCAGAATCCATATTAATAAACACCACAAGAGATTTAGAAAGCAGTCTGTTAGAAAGTGGTAACGTATTTACCCATAGTCATGGAGAAGATGGCGCACATGAGCACAACGAAATAGCATCGCTTACATGGCTAGACTTAGAGTTAGCGAATAAACAAGCTGAAGTTATAGCCAATCATTTAATGGTGAAATTCCCAGAACATAAAGTAGAATTTCAAACGAATTTTGAAAAACTATCTGAAGATTTATTAGGGTTAGATTTAAATTTCAAAGAACTCACCCATACCAATCCAAGTTTAGCAGTTGTGTTTTCGCATCCTGTGTATCAGTATTTTGAAAAAGCTTATGATTTAAAAGGCAGAGACTTACATTGGGAACCTACTTACGAATTAAATCATGATAGGAAACATGACATTGAGCATTTAAAAAAAGATGAAGATTTTAAATTTTTGATTTGGGAGGCTAAGCCACTAACAGAAACTCAAACAAAATTGGAAGAAATGGGTATTTACAGCATCGTTATAAACCCTGTGTATTCCGTACCAGAAAACAGTAATTATTTTAAAGAAATGCAATCAAATTACAACCAATTGTCGAAAATTTTCAATGCGTTAAATGAATAAAAAATGATTTTAATTAAGGAATCATTATTTAATTTTTAATGGCTTTTATTATATTTACATATAGAACGTTTGTCTATATTTTAAAAGACACACAATTAATCAATGAAACTTCAGCTATTACACAAACCAAAATATCACAAACTATGAAAAAACAATTATTATTAATTTGCTTATGTGTTTTATCCATATGCATTCAAGCACAGGACTCTAAACAAATAGACTCCACAGCTATTTTTATTTTGGATAAGATGAGCGATGTTATTGGTGATTTAAATTCAGTAAGTATATCTATGAATAGTTCTGTAGATAAACTAAATGACGACAGTAATATTGAAAAACATTATAATCATAGTGAAGTAACTATGGTAGGACCAGACAAACTTATTGCCAGAGTTTTAGGTGATAAAGGGGATCATGCATTTTGGTATGACGGCGAATTCATGACTTATTATTCATTTAATGAAAACAATTATGTGACGCTTGAAGCACCTGATAATATCATCACCATGATTGACAGTATGCATACACGTTTCAATTTTAGATTTCCAGCAGCCGATTTCTTTTACCCTTCTTTTACCGATGACATTATGGATGATTTTGATTCCATAAAATATTTAGGTCAAAAAACAATTGATGGAGAACCTTGTTTTTATATCATGGCTACCAATAAAGACACAAATGTGCAACTTTGGATTTCAAATTCAATGAAAACCTTACCAAAACGTATGGTTATTATTCAAAAAGACAAAAACAACATGCAATACGAGGCTAATTTTTTAAAATGGGATCTAAATCCAGAAATTCCAAATTCGGTTTTTGAGTTTACACCTCCCCCAAAATCAAAATTAATAAGCATTTTAGAAAAATAATCCATTGTACATTCAAAAACAAATCAACATGATACAACATATATCAATCTCAAAATTTAAAGCAGCAACTTTTATCTTGCTTTTAACTTTAATCTTGCCATTACAATCTATCGAAGCACAACGTATGGGACATAGGGCTTCTCGTGGAGGTGGCGGTCATTCCATGTCAAGAGGCGGTGGACATACCATGTCAAGACCCGCTAGCAGACCAACAAGTAGACCAAAAACCACTAGACCTACTACTTCCAATAGAACTCCATCTCGATCTATAAATGGAGGACATACAAAGACTAATAGTCGAAATTTCTCAAAGCCTTCGCATACAACTAATAGACCAGCAAATAATAGAGCTTCAACTAGTAATGCAAAAAGCAAAGTTGCCGATAGAAAAGGTTCAAATAGTGCACCTAAACTAAATACAAACTCAAGAAATCATAAAACTTCTAATGTAAAAACTAGAAATAATAATAAGGTAGGTAACAAAACACATATTGGAAATAATAATGTCAATATCAATGTAAACAACAGCCATAATAACATTAGAAACACGCATGTAAGAAGCAGTTCGGTTCGGTATAACAGACCTCCTTATCGTTATGGTGGACATAGTTATTATTGCCACAGACCATATTATTATCATCCTTACAGACCTTTTTATTGGGGCCCAGTTTGGCACCCTTGGGGTTATTTTGTAACCACGTTGGCTACAACTGCAATTATTGTAAGCATTGTTGACGATAATAACGATGATAAAGATGAATACCACTATGATAACGGAACCTATTATTTAAAAACCGAAGATGGCTTTGTTGCTGTTCAAGCACCAGTTGGAGCCGAGGTACCTTCTATTCCAAAAGAAGCTGAGGAAGTAACCGTAAATGAAACCACCAATAATTATTATTATGGTGGCGCTTTTTACGAGAAAAATGCCGATGGCTATGTGGTAGTTCCTGCAACTGCTGGAACCATTGTCCCAGGCTTACCAGATGGTGGCGAGGAAGTGAAAATTGGAGATGTGACTTATGTGCAATTTGGAGATACTTACTACCAACCTATTCAAGTAGATGGAAAAAACATGTATGAGATAGTGGAAGTTAAAGCTGAATAATTTGTTGTACAAAATTATATCATGATTGATAAAAAAAGCAAAGTGAAATTTATATTAGTATTTATTAATTTGCTCGTTTTTTCCATGCCTGTTTTTTCTCAAGGCGATGGCCCAAGAGCTCATTTACCATCGCCTAAAAATGTATGGGCAATCAACCCTAAATACCTACATTTAGATCAAAACCTGCTTCCTAACGGTAATATTTTAGTAGAAAACGCGGATATCAATGTGGATGTATTTCCAACCACTTTAGTGCACACATTTAATATTAAAGGTAAGTTTGCACGTGTTTTTGCCATGATAAACCCTGGCTCGTTAACGGCTACTGGAAATTTTGAAGCATCTTCTTTACAAGTTTCTAAAGAATTAAGTGCTAGTGGATTTTCCGATGGGTTTGTTGCTTTTGAATATGGCCTAATTGGTTCACCAGCTCTCAATGCTCTTGAGTTTGCGAAGCATGAACCACAATTCAGTCTCAACGGGTTTTTACGTTATTGGTATTCTGGCACTTATGATAGCAACAAGCTTATTAATCTAGGAACCAATCGTTCAACTTTCGAAATTGGAACAACTATGGCAATCCCATTTCATAAAAATCTTACACAAAATGCTACTTGGTTGGAAATTATGCCAACTGTCCAATTTTATACTGATAATAACGATCCTGCACGATCTTCTAGAGCAAATAAGGTTGAACAAAAACCGCTATTCATTATTGAAAATCATCTCACTCATAATCTTAATAAAAAATTATGGGTTGGAGCAGACTTACGTTATCAGGTTGGTGGTGAAACAGAAGCAGATGGGGTTTCAGACGACAACCACATTAATATTTTAGGAGGAGGACTTAATTTAGGCTATCAAATAATTGCCCCATTATCAGCCTTTGTTGGATACGACACTATAATATTTGGAGATAATAATGCTAGATCCAATATGTTAAGAGTTAGCTTAGTATTTGCCTATATCAATTTAAAAAAAATAAAAGCTTCTAAAACAATTAAATGATGAAAAAAACACTCTTTTTAATTTTAATATTAATCGTTTGTCTAGCTTGTAAAGAAGACAAAAAATCTTCTGTCTCAACAGCTGAAGTAGAAGCAACTACAACTAATAAAAACATAGCAGAAATTCCAACTAACCCATTAAAAGAGGCCTATTTTGGAGAAACTCATATGCACACCATGTTCTCTTTAGATGCTTATATTGGTGGTAACAGAATGACACCTGATGCAGCACTACGTTTTGCTCAAGGAGAAGCCGTAGCATTAGATAAGTTTGGAAAAACATGGCAATTAAAACGTCCATTAGATTTTGCTGCTGTTACCGATCATGCAGAAAATATAGGGGAAGTATACACTATTGTAACTCCTGGCGCTCCAGGTTATAATCTAGAAGCTTCAGAAGCCATTAGAAACGTACCCAATCTAGAAGAAGGCTTAAAACTATTTGTAAAATATGTGGTGAGTAATAATAGAAGTGCCACACCGCAACATCCAGATTTTTGGCAAGGTCCAGCATCCACAATGAATGCGTGGGAAATTATGAACGAAGCAACAGAAAAATATAATCAACCTGGTAAATTTACAACCCTTCATGCTTTTGAATGGTCTGGTGCACCAAATGGTGGAAATTTACACCGAAATATTATTTTTAGAGATACCATAGTTCCAGACTTACCTTATAGTTATATTGATGGAAACAGAGAAACAGACTTATGGAAATGGCTAGGTGAAATTACCCATAACGGTTCAACAGTTCTTGCAATTCCTCATAATTCCAATGCGAGTAAAGGAATGATGTTTGATGCTAATATGCCAGACGGACAACCAATCACTAAAGAATACGCTGATGAGCGTAACCGATGGGAACGAACCATTGAAATCATGCAAATAAAAGGAAGTTCTGAAGTGCATCCACTATTTTGGAAAAACGATGAATTTGCCAATTTTGAAAATGCTAATTCCATGGCTGATTTTAGTGGTAGGAAGTTTGAACAAAAGAACTTTGTTCGAGATGCCTTAAAAAAAGGGCTTCAATATGAAACCGAGTTGGGCGTAAACCCATATAAATTAGGGTTTAATGGTGGAACCGATAGTCACAATGGTTTTATGGCAAACGTGGAAGAAGATAACTGGACGGGTGGTCATGGTCTTGCCGATATGACTGCTGAAAATCGTGTAAGCAATACCGTTGATGGCTGGGCCAAGGTTTACGATACCAATCCAGGTTCTATTACAGGCGTTTGGGCTCCAAGTAACACTAGAGCCGACATTTGGGATGGCATGTATAACCGAGAAACCTTTGCAACCAGTGGCCCAAGGTTAAAGGTAAGACTTTTTGCAGGCTACGGATATAAAGAATCCTATACATCTTATAACGACATGGTTCGCGATGGTTACGAAAAAGGAGTTCCTATGGGAGGTGATTTAAGAATGAATTCTGAAGAAGCTCCTAAGTTTTTAGTTTGGGCCATAAAAGATCCAATGAATGCGAATCTTGATCGTATTCAAATTGTAAAAGGATGGTATGAAAATGGCGAATTAAAAGAAAAAATATACAATGTGATTGCAAGTGATAATCGCTTAAAACCAGATGGGACTGTAACACCAACAGACGCTCTAGTTAATTTAGAAACTGCAGCATTTGACACATCAAAAGGCGCAGCTGAATTCATGACCACCTGGACCGATCCAGATTTTAAAGTTACGGATAATGCCTTTTATTATGCTCGCGTACTGCAAATCCCAACAGCCCGTTGGAATTTATACGATGAAATAAGAGACCAAGTAACATATCCAGAAACCGTAGACAAAACTGTTCAAGAACGTGCTTGGAGTTCTCCTATTTGGTATACACCTAAAAAATAAACACTTAACAACCTCTTAACATGAAACATTCATTTATTACCACAATACTTATATCTACTTTTGTTCTTGCAGGTTGTAATTCCGATAAAAAAAATACAGATACCCAAATAAACTCTGAATCAACAGTAGAGCCTGCGAATAAATCAATACAAACCGAGGGTTATAATGAATTCAGGAATCCGTATTTCGGGCAAACGCATCAACATACAGGCTGGAGTTTTGACGAAGCAATATATAATGTGAAATTAGGGCCAGACAACTCATATCGTCATGCAAGGGGAGAAAAAGTAATGCATCCTTCAGGTTACGAAGTTCAGCTTAAAGTTCCATTAGATTTTATGGTAGTTAGTGATCACTCAGAATACCTAGGCGTATTGTTAAAAATGTTCGACCCAAACAACCCTCTCTCAAAACACCCTATGGCTGGCCCAATTGTTAATTCTGGTAACGACATAAAAGCGTCTACAAAAGCCTTCTACGGACTAGTTTCTGCAACCATTCAAAAAGATGGCTCAACAAAACCAGATAGCATTTTGGATAGTCCTGAATTAAAAAAAACACTTTGGGATGAATACGTAGCTATTACAGATCAGTTTTACGAACCTGGAAAATTTACAACACTTGCTGGTTATGAATGGTCATCGCAGCCTAACATGTCTAATTTGCATAGAAATATTATTTTCAGATCCACAAAAAACTTACCAATTCCATTTTCTTATTTCGATTCACAATTCCCAGAAGATCTTTGGAAATGGATGGATGAACAACGTGCAAAAGGATTAGATTTATTAGCGATACCACATAACGGAAATTTAAGTAATGGGATTATGTATGCTTTAGAAGATAGCTATGGACAACCATTAACGAAAGCTTATGTAGAATCTAGAGCAAGAAATGAGAAATTAACCGAAATTATCCAAACCAAGGGGCAATCTGAAACGCACCCGTCTATTGCTCCTAATGATGAATTTGCTTTTAATTTTGAATTATGGACGAAGCCTGTTGCTGGACCAGGAACCGTGAAAATTGTCGAAACAAACTATGTTAGAAACGCCTTTGAAAACGGGATGGTTTTAGAACAACAATTTGGCACCAATCCTTTTAAATATGGTGTTGTTGGTGGTGGCGATATTCATACATCTATTGTATCACATGAAGAATATGCGCATACAGGAGAACACAATTTAAAATCAGGCACACCAAAAGAACGTTTATTAGAAAACGTTCCTGGAGAACCTTCAAAAATAGAACAAGGAACCGCTGGATTGTCTTGTGTTTGGGCTGAAGAAAACACCAGAGAATCCATTTGGGATGCCATGGAGCGTAAAGAAACATGGGCTACTAGTGGTTCAAGAATCACGGTTCGTGTCTTTGGTGGATTTAATTTTGAAGATACCAAACCTGGCGATACTAACTGGGCAGAAGTAGGATATAAAAACGGTGCACCTATGGGTGGAGATATGCCAAAAGCAACAAATGGTAATTCACCACAATTAATGGTTTGGGCAATGAAAGGTCCTAATAGTGGAAATTTAGATCGTATTCAAATTATTAAAGGTTGGGTTGATGCTAATGGGAAAACTCATGATAAAATTTATAATGTAGCCTGGTCTGACACCGAAAATAGAAAGTTAGATAGCAACGGGTTGCTACCTGAAGTTGGAAATACCGTAGATATTCCAAATGCTTCCTACACGAACACTATTGGAAGTCCAGAATTAAAAACGGTATGGACAGATCCCGACTTTAATGCAAACATTCAAGCGTTTTATTATGTACGCGTATTAGAGATTCCAACGCCTCGTTGGTCTACTTATGATGCCAAAAAATTAGGTATTGCACCTCCAAAAGATTTTCCTGCTACTATTCAGGAACGTGCTTGGACAAGTCCTATTTGGTATACACCATCAAAATAAAACTGTTTTTTTCGAAAATAAAACAACATACCTAATTTGTGCATTAGACATTATATCCAATAGTTATATCTAAACTCGTATGATGAATTAATCTAAAACATAATTTATCTAATAACATCTTATTAGATAAAAAAATATTTTAAGTATCTTTATAGGGTATTACAATATTCTTCCCAAAAATTAAGTAATAAGTCTGATTTTTAGCAAATTATTAATTTAAAAATCAACTCATGAAAAAACTCGTATTACTTGCTTTAAACTTAATATTTATTTCAACACTTAATGCTCAGGAAAACAGAACAAGTGCAGATCCCGAAGATGGTCATGGTTTGGAAGATAAAATCCAAAACCCTATTGCCAACATGGTGAGCATTCCCATGAATTATAACTTATCTATTAATAACGACAATACGAATGTATTAAACATCCAACCAGTTATTCCAGTAACATTGTCTAAAAAATGGTTGTTAATAACCCGAACTATTGTTCCTTTTATGAATGTTCCAACCCAAACAGGCTATAAAAATGGTGTTGGAAACGTCACGTTTCTTGGCGCTATAACACCCGCTAAAGAAAGTAGTTTTACATGGGGAGCTGGTCCTGCAATTATGCTGCCAACAGGTGTTGAAGGGTTGGGTTTTGAAAAATTTTCCATTGGTCCTTCGGTAGTGGCATTAAAACAAACCAATGGTTTTACTTATGGTTTATTATTGCAAAACTTCTTTTCGATTGCAGGCCCTAGCAGTGTAAAAGATGTCAACTATTTATACACTCAAGTTATTTTATCTAAAAAACTTAATAATGGCTGGTACGTCTACTCTAGTCCTAATATTACAGCAGATTGGAATGCACCAAGTGGAAAACAATGGACCATCCCTTTAGGCGCAGGTGCTGGGAAATTGATAACCCATAATAGATATCTTCCCATTAATTTAAAAGCTGGCGTATTTAAATATGTAGCGCATCCTAACGATGCCGATTGGTTGGTTCAGGCTCAAGCAACTTTTATTTTGAAATAATTTAAAACTTAATATACTCACATTTAAAAGAGAACCAAAATACCAATCCACTTTTAAAAAAATATAATTTACTAATTGCCAGACCTATAATAACTTTTTTAAATAAAAATCAAAGGACATACTATTATATTAACTATCAATAAAATATCGCAATAAAATAACTTGTCTCAATGTAGTATAAATGGCATTTAAAAAGAAATTGCTTTATGTAACCATCCTTGATGGTTTTCATTGAATCATTTTAATGAGAGAATTAATATTTCTTTGAAGCTTCAAAGAAATAATTTAATTTTATATTTTAGTTGACAGCGACAAATCCATTATGAGCTATAGTCTATGATGAAATTTTATACGAACTTTTTATTGATTACTCTATTTCTTTTTTCAATTGTTTCTAATGCGCAATCGGAACAAGAATCTTCCGAATTAAAAGAAAGGCATCATTCATTACAGTTTTTATTAGGACATACCCAGATTCAAGAGGCAATAAATGAAGATGGTAAAAGAGCATGGTTATCAGTCCCTTCTTTTGAATTAAATTATAATTTTGAAATCAATGAAAAATGGGCCATTGGACTCCATACAGATATTGTTATTGAAGATTTTAGTGTAGAAACATTTTCTGAAGATAACAAGGTGATTGAGCGTAGTTCTCCCATTGCACCAGCAATTGTAACTTCTTTTAAATTCTGCAATCATTTTTCAGCTTTATTAGGACTAGGTGGGGAATTTTCCAAAGAAGAAAATTTCATGTTGATACGAATAGGAATTGAATATGGTTATGAGTTTCATAAAAATTGGGAGCTAGTAAGCAACCTAACAAACGACTCAAAATTTAATGCCTACAACTCATTCTCTTTTGGTATTGGCATTGCTCGAAAATTATAATCCTTTTAAAAATGAAAATTATGAAAAACATGGCCATTTTAAGCATCTTTTTTTTGCTTTTAACAAGTTGTCTTAAACAAGCAGAAAACAACCAAGTAGAAGTTGTAGCAAAAGATACAATTACCACTAGCGTAGACCCACTTCCCTCTTGGAATGAAGGTGTGACTAAAGATGCCATTATTAATTATGTTGAAGATGTTACGAAAAAAGAAAGTGATAACTATATACCAGAAATAGATAGAATAGCCACTTTTGATAACGATGGCACCTTATGGTCAGAGCAACCAGCATATTTTCAATTATTTTTCGCTATAGATCGTGTAAAAGCTATGGCTAAAGACCATCCAGAATGGAAAAACAAACAGCCCTTTAAAGCCGTTTTAGAAAATGATATAAATTCATTAATGGCTTCTGGCGAAAAGGGACTTATGGAATTGATTATGAAAACGCATGCTGGTATAACAACTGACGAATTTGAAAAACTTGTTACAGATTGGCTTGCAACTGCTAAACATCCTCGTTTTAATAAACCGTATAACGAACTCATCTATCAACCTATGTTAGAACTTTTAGACTATCTAAGAGCTAACCAATTTAAAACCTTTATAGTTTCTGGTGGAGGCATAGAATTTATGAGGCCTTGGGTTGAAGAAGCTTACGGCATTCCCAAAGATCAAGTAGTTGGAAGCAGTATCGCTACCGAATATGATTATAACAATGGAGCCCCAGTTATAAGACGTTTATCAAAAATTGATTTTATAGACGATAAAGCAGGAAAACCCGTTGGTATAAATAAATTTATAGGAAGAAAACCGGTATTTGCATCAGGAAATTCAGATGGCGATTTACAAATGATGCAATGGACAGATTCAAATAGTTATAAATCTTTCCAAATCTACGTTCATCATACAGATACAGAAAGAGAATGGGCATACGATAGAGAATCTCATATTGGTCAATTTAATAAAGGACTAGATGAAGCTTCTGAAAAAGGTTGGACTGTTATCGATATGAAAAACGATTGGAAAATAATTTATCCTTTCGAATTAGAACAATAATCTTCACATTGATATATAAAATATATTTCACTAAGGCTGTATAAAAAATTTAAACGCCTTTTTTATTTAAATCAATTTTTAAATTTTCATGAATTAGGATTTTCTTTTTTTTGTATATTGGATGATAATTTACTAACAATCATTACATTAAATTACTAACCAAACTTTTTTAAAACATGAAAAAATTATTAGCTGAATTTATTGGAACCTTCTGGCTTGTACTTGGAGGTTGTGGAAGCGCTGTTTTAGCTGCAGGCATTCCAGAATTAGGCATCGGCTTTGCAGGTGTGGCACTTGCATTTGGTTTAACAGTATTAACTGGAGCTTATGCTTTAGGTCATATTTCAGGAGCACATTTTAATCCTGCCGTTTCTATAGGTTTATGGATGGGAGGACGCTTCGATGGTAAAGAACTACCAGGTTATATTATCTCTCAAGTTTTAGGAGGTATTGCAGGTGCTGGAGTTTTATATTTAATTGCAAGTGGGCTTGAGGGTTTTAGTCTCTCTAATGGATTTGCTTCTAATGGCTATGGAGAATATTCGCCTATGGGTTATAATATGACTTCCGCATTGGTTACCGAAGTTGTAATGACCTTTATGTTTTTAATTGTAATTCTTGGAGCAACACATAAAAATGCTTCCCCGGGTTTTGCAGGATTAGCAATTGGGTTGTCTCTAACATTAATACATTTAATTAGTATACCTGTTACAAATACATCTGTAAATCCTGCAAGAAGTACTAGTCAAGCATTGTTTGCTGGTGGAGAGTACCTAGGTCAATTATGGCTATTTTGGGTAGCTCCAATTGTTGGTGCTTTATTAGCCGGTCTTGTATATAAATTTATGGCTCCTAACAAGGAATAAACAGATATCTCACCAAGTAATAAGGGGATTGTTTTTTTATAACAATCCTCTTATTTTTTAAGTTCTAATTTTTCTGCAAAATAATCGCAAAAATCTTTCATGGTTGCAGTCATTTTTTCATCCTGAGTTGCTCTATGGAAAGTATCGCTCATGGCAACTAAGGTTTGATGAAAAAATAATTTCATTTCATCGACAGGCATATCTTTTGTCCATAAATCAATTCTTAAAGTTTCTTGAGCTTTACTATCCCAAACAGACAATAACATGGCCTTTGCTTCTTCATTATTAATCCCACCATCATCTGCTGTCCATGATAATTTTTCCGGAACACGATTGTCGTCTAATTCAACTGTTAATTCTATTGTAGATGTAATTGCCATTATTTTTTTGGTTTATAATTTGAATGATTAAAAATTTCTTTTGGATCTTCTTGAAGTAAATCTTTTAAAGAAACGTTATTTCTCTCCATATACGCTTTAACTATTTGCCAACCTATATATTTCCCTATTTCACCAGGAGATTCTTTATCTATATCTTCTAAATAGAACTTTGAAAATGGTGCTGGATTGATAAATCTGTTAGGTAATTTAGAGTCTGTACTAAACAGGAGTTCTTCTTCAACAAAGAAGCGCCAGATTTCTATTTCATTAGATTTAGCCCAATCTAATTGTTCTTCTGAATAGCCTATTTTTTCAGCATCTGTTTTAAATGGAATGATTTTATCTTTAAAGTAAAGTTGCTTCCCAAAATAAATCATTTCATCAAGCAAGTTTTTATTTTGTGGTTGAAAAATAAAATTATTAGCATACCCATTTGCTAAATCTACGACTATCATATCTTTATTAAAATCTTGTCTTAAATACTTCTGAATTCCTCCGTAGAATTTATGGTCACTTCCTAAATACGTATCTAAAGAAATTAATACAATGGTGTCTGTAACAATTACTTTGTTTCTGTAATCGACATTAGAAGTTGTTGTAATAACCCGAGGTGTTTTAAATTCTGGGAAATAGTATTTAAGGTGCTGAAAAAGTTGCGTTATTTCTTTTTTTTCTTCCTTTAATTCTGGAAATATGTTTTGTGTCTCATATGTAAGCTCTTGTTGAAGCGTATCATTGATTTTGGCAAGCCAAAAAGAGTCTGAATATTTTTCAAAAAACATAAAAGGATAAGCTTCTTTTATATTAGGTAAATCTGTAGCAGTTGCATTTCCAAAAGCGATATCAAATCTTTCAATAATATAGTCTACCTTAATTTTAGCAATATCATTTTCAATTCCTTGATCTTTTTGACAAGAAAAAACTGAAAACAAAATAACAAACAATAAAATAAGTTGTTTCATAAAAACTAAAAGGGTGTTAATTTTTATAAATAGAGTGATTGCTCTATTTTTGTTTGACAAAGGTAGTATTCTTTGTTTAAAATACATTTAAAATGCAAACAGAAAAAGTAGTAGAACATATCGTTACATGGCTAAAAAATTACGCTATTAACGCAAAAGTAAATGGTTTTGTTGTTGGAATTTCTGGGGGAATAGATTCTGCAGTTACTTCTACGCTTTGCGCTAAAACAGGTTTAGATGTTTTATGCATAGAAATGCCTATACATCAAGCACCAAGCCATGTAACAAGAGGACAGGAACACATTACCTTCCTAAAGTCGAATTATAAAAATGTAAGCGATGTGAAAACAGATTTAACACCTGTTTTTGAAGAGTTTAAAACTGAAGTTTCGCTGGAAGGCGAACAAGCTATTGTGGATATGGCTTTAGCAAACACAAGAGCTCGTTTACGCATGACTACTTTGTACTATTATGCTGGTTTAAAGAAAATGTTAGTAGCTGGAACCGGAAATAAGGTGGAGGATTTTGGTGTTGGGTTTTACACAAAATATGGCGATGGTGGTGTGGATTTAAGCCCGATAGCAGATTTATTAAAATCTGAAGTGTATATGTTGGCCAAACTACTACAGGTTCCAAAATCTATTTTGGAAGCAGCACCTAGCGACGGTCTTTTTGGTGATGCTAGAAGTGATGAAGATCAAATTGGAGCCTCTTATCCGGAATTAGAATGGGCTATGAAAATGGTTGAAGAACATAAAGATGAAGCAGATTTTTTTGGAAGAGAAAAAGAAGTTTTTAAGATCTACAAACGTCTAAACACTTCTAACAAGCACAAAATGAACCCAATACCAATTTGTACCATCCCAAATAATTTAAAACAATCTTGATTATATTTTGTATATATTTAGTATCTTTACTTATTATGTATCACTTTTTTGCCTCGACAGTCTTAATATTTAAAACTTTTTAAGATGATAAAACTGTTGGTTGTTGATAGTCACCCAATTATTAGAAAAGGTATCGAACTTCTATTTGTTACCTCCAAAGACATCAAAGTTGTTGGAGGCGTTAGCAATGGAGAAGCAATTTTCGATTTTCTAAAACAAGAAAAAGCAGATATTGTTTTATCTGAAATAGATTTACCAAAACTTAATGGCATTACTGCTTTAAGGCGATTATCTAAAGAATTTCCACAAATTAAGGTCTTAATTTTTACTTCGCAACCAGAAGAAATTTATGCCTTGAACACTATAAAAGCTGGAGCCTCTGGATATATTTCTAAAAATGCAAATATCATAACCATAAAAGAGGCAATTATGAAAGTTGCTGGAGGCGACACCTATCTAAGCAATAATCTATCTAATCAATTAGCTTTTGGAAAAGGGGTTAATAAGTCTTCTGGATCACTTTACAAAAAATTATCTACGCGAGAAATTGAAGTTTTAAAACTTATTTCTATTGGAAAAAAGAATAAAGAAATTGCTCAAGAATTAGAAATTAACGAAAAAACTGTTAGTACTTATAAAGCTCGTTTAATGAAAAAACTACATGTTGAAAATATTGTAGATTTAATAAATAGAGCTAAATTAATGGATATTTAAAGAGGTTTGTTTAATTTCCTAGAAAGCAAATTATCTAATTTTTTATAACCTACAACTTCTTCTAAAATCTCTTTATATTGTTTCTCTAAATCTCCTTTTGTTTCTTGATTTAATTCGTCTATTTTTTTGCTAATTAAAAAACAACGCAGGCTCAATATGGTTTCACTTACCAATTGAGAAATAGAATCCATTTTATCTTTTGGGAAAATGTTTTTACTATTCCAATTAGACAAAGAGTATCGTTCTTCTTCCATTAAAATAGTTGTCATTTCGCTAACTATTTCGGTATCTTCATTATTTACAAAATTCTCTAATGCAAATTCTGGATTTTGATTTAAAGTATCAATAATCTTATAATACAGTTCTTTAAATTTTTCATTAGTAAACTCCATTTCATCTTCTTGAAGATCTAAAAATATTTTTTCAAATACTTTTGCTTGATGAATAACAGGTTCAAGAATTAGCTCGTTTTTATCATTTTCTTTTAAAATTAAATCTTCAAAATCTTCGGTTCTATTGCCATATAACAAGAGAAGTTGAATGATTTTACGTTCTAATTCATACTGAACATCTACTTTTTTCTGAGGTTCTTTATTTTTTATAACCTCAAAGGCTTTTTGCTCTTGTTTGAATTGTTGGTTGGCTTCCTGATTTCCTTTTTTAGACATTTGTGCCAAAGTGCTGTATAAAACACCTTCGCTAATATCCATAATTTTAGAACACTCCTGAATATATATTTCTCGTTTAATTCTATCTGGAATTTTAGAAATACTATTCACAATATCTCTTACAGTTTCTGCTTTTTTTATTGGATCATTTTTCGAATCCTCAAATAACATAGAGGCTTTAAATTGAATAAAATCTTGCGCATGTTCTTCTAAATATAAAGTAAGCTCTTCTAACGTGTTTTGTTTGGCAAAACTATCTGGATCTTCTCCTGCTGGAAACGTACAAATTTTCACATTCATACCTTGTTCAAGAATTAAATCGATCCCTCTTAAAGACGCTCGAATTCCTGCTGCATCACCATCAAAAAGAACGGTTATGTTTTTTGTTAATCGGTTTATTAATCTAATTTGTTCTGGAGTTAAAGCTGTTCCTGAAGAAGACACGACATTCTTAATTCCAGTTTGATGAAACTGAATAACGTCTGTATAACCTTCAACCAAATAGCAATTATCCTCTTTCGCAATACTCTGTTTGGCATGAAAAATACCATAAAGCACTTTACTTTTATGATAAATATCACTTTCGGGTGAGTTTAAATATTTTGCGGCTTTTTTATCGGTTATTAGAATACGTCCTCCAAAACCTAAAACACGTCCACTCATGCTTCTAATAGGAAACATAACACGTCCTTTAAACCTATCGAAACGTTTTTCTTCTTTTACAATAGTTACCCCTGTTTTATTTAAATAATCTAGCTTATAACCTTGTTTTAATGCCTCGTCTGTAAAAGCATGCCACTCGTCTAAAGAATACCCTAACTGGAATTTTTTAATCGTTTCTTCAGTAAAACCACGCTCCTTGAAATAACTCAATCCAATGGCTTTTCCTTGATCTGTTTTATGAAGTGTCTGCTGAAAATATTTACTAGCAAACTCACTTACCAAATACAGGCTCTCACGCTCATCTGCTTGCTCTTTCTCCTCATTGGTTTGTTGGGTTTCTTCAATTTCAATATTGTATTTATTAGCTAAATATTTAATAGCTTCTGGATATGTAAAATGTTCATGCTCCATTAAAAAAGCTACCACATTCCCTCCTTTTCCACTTGAAAAATCTTTCCAGATTTGTTTCACTGGAGAGACCATAAAACTTGGTGAACGTTCATCGCTAAATGGACTTAATCCTTTAAAACTACTTCCAGATTTTTTTAATTGAACAAAATCGCCAATAACCTCCTCAACGCGAGCAGTTTCAAAGACTTGATCTATGGTGGATTTTGAAATCAAAGGATTATAATTTTATAGCGTATAAAAGTACTAAAATTAAGTTTTAATATGGAAGTCTTAGACTGTTAAACCTAATTAAAAATAAACCCAATAGAAAACAATTTTTATTAACTTGGTAAATACCAATAGTCATTTATATGAAAAACAAAGAATATCGATACGTTTACAAGAAGAAAAGGTATATTATTCCATTCTTATTCATCTTATTTATAGTTGCTTTTAGATTGTATTTACCAACTTTAGCTAAAAACTATGTAAATAAAGTGCTTGCTGATATTCCAGGTTATTATGGCCAAGTAGACGATATTGATATTGCACTTGTTCGTGGAGCATATGTTATAAATGGCATGTATTTAAATAAAGTGAATGCACAGACACAAATTCCTTTTTTAGATTTTCCTAAAAGTGATATTTCCATTGAATGGAAATCGTTATTTAAGGGTGAAATAGTAAGTGAAATAATTATGTCCAATCCAAAAATAAATTATGTTTTGGAAGACCAACAAACAGAAGGAGAAAATCCAAATATAGATAGTTGGACAAATGCCTTAACAGATTTAGTACCTATTGAAATAAACCATTTTGAAGTGCATAATGGCAAAATATCGTTTCAAGAAGTGAGTTCTGAACCAAATATCAACCTTCATTTTGATAACTTAGAACTTACTGCTGATAATTTAAGAAATGTCATTGAAAAAGAACTTACATTACCTTCTCCAATTTCTGCTACTGCCGTATCTTTTGGGCAAGGAAACATGCGTTTAAATGGTAATATGAATCTAATTAAAGAGATACCAGATATGGATATTGAGTTTGCTTTAGAAAACGCCAATGTTTCTGCTTTGAACGATTTTACAACACACTATGCAAACATCGATTTTGAAAGTGGTGATTTTAATTTATATAGCGAAATGGCCATTGCAGATGGTTATTTAAAAGGTTATATGAAACCTTTAATAAAAAATTCCAAGTTAATTGGGAAAGATGATAATTTCGTGGAAACCCTCTGGGAAGGCTTTGTAGGCTTTTTTAAATTCGTTTTAAAAAATCAAAAAACAGATACACTTGCTACAAAAATTCCTTTGGAAGGCAATCTTAACAATGTAGAAGTTGGTGCTTGGAAAACATTTACAAACATACTTAGTAATGCTTGGATAGAAGCTTTTAAAGGTGTTGTAGATGATGATATAGATTTTAAAGACGCTTTTAATGAGGACAAAAAAAAGAAATAAAAAGGCTTCAAAAAAAAATTGAAGCCTTTTTAATCAAATTAACTACTTAAACTAATCCATATCAAAACGAAGCCCTAAAGAAATATTATTCTGGTCTATAGCTTGATCTTTAAAGATGGTCGATAAATCGTATTTGGCATAGATCCCAACATTTCCCCAAGAGATATACGAACTTAAACCATACACAAAACTATTGGTATTAAAATCTTTAATTTTATCTTTTTGGAAATCGCCATTGTCATCATCATACTTTAATTTTTGCATCGACTGAAGCACAAAACCACCATAACCACCAACACCTATTTTAAATTTATTTGATGTTGAGTATCTAAAATAATTTTTCTTATCTATTTTTCTTGAAGGACCAAATTCAAAATGTAGAGGAAATACCAAATTGGTGGATCTAAATTTAGATTTACTTAAATTCACTGGAAATTCTTCAAGAGTTACTACATCATCTATTTCCTGAAAATAGAGATTGTCTTTTATATCTAATTTATTCCACTGGAAAGACACACCATATTTTAAACGTACGGCATTACTGTTTTTAAAAAGTCTCGTTTTCCATGCCCAACCTAACTCAACAAATCCAGAACCTCCTAGTTTATAAGGCGAATCGTTAAGAGATTGCCCTTCAATTATGGCATTATTAAAACCAATGGCAAACACTAAATCGCTGGTTGTACGTCTGTCGTATTTTTTAGGCTCTTTTCTGTTTTTTGGTCCGATATAAAGACTTCCCGTATCGAATTCATCTGAATCTTTGTCTTTACCAAGGATTATAGTTAAACCTTCTAAATTAGCTCCAGTATCATAAGATACATGCTCATTTCTCTCTAAAAGCGAGATTCTGTTATCTATAATAGCTAACCTGTTTTCAATATTTAAAGCATGCTTGGTTGCAAGCTCATCTTTTAATTGAGTTGCTTCTTCTTGTGAGATTTCATTATTGTCTAATTGTTGATCAATCGCTTCAACCCCTGTTTTAAGCTGGTCTTTTTCTTGAATTACTACCTGCTCTTTTTGTAATTCTAAAGCATCTATTTTTTCTTTATTTGTTATCTCTTGTGCAGTGATTAATTGCACAGATAATGCTAGCACAATAAGTGCTAAGTACTTAGTAATTGTTTGCATAATTGTTCTTTTTTTAATGGATGAAATTATTAATCGTTACGTTCGGCAACTGCAGTTTTTACCTTTTTAAAATTTGTTTTTAACGTCTCGAACACTTTGTTTCTAAACGATTCGTCTAAATCTTCTTCAACGTCTTGAAGTAAGGATTGAGCATCTATAGAATAAGCCTCATTCTTTTTATTATCGGCTAGATTTTGTTGGGCTTTTTTAAGTAGCGCATCAATATCTGTTTCGGTTTTATTGGAATTCTCTTGAAAAGCAACTTGTGTTAATTCTGTTTTTTCTGAAACCACTTCAAGGTTAGAATTAGTTGTTTTTTCGTCTGGTTCGTGAAGTGGTACAACTTCCGTAATATTTGTGTTTTTAACGATTTGGTTTTTTGAGATTTTAGACTTTTTATCTGCGTCAGTAGTCTCGTTTAAAATAGTTTTGGATACGACATGCATGTCTTCAACAGCAACGATATTATCTTCTGGTTTTACAAGGTCGACATCCTGAATATTTTTAATTTCCTTTGCTTCAGTGTCTCCTAAAACTGGCTTATAACTGTCTGTTTCAGAAGTATTAAAAAATAGGTTCACCATTATCAAAACTCCTACCAAACTAGCAGCAACACCAAACCACCAAATTGTTTTATTAGACGATTGCTTTGAGTCCTTATGAAGCTTTTCAGACAACACATTCCAAGCCTGACTTGATGGTTCAAGTGTTCTTTTTTCAAGCTTCTCTTTGATGTTTTCTTCAAATTTAATTGGAGCCATAACTGGTGTTATTTTGATTATTAATTTGTTCTTGAAGCATTTTTCTAGCTTTAAATAGCTGCGATTTTGACGTGCCTTCAGTTATTTTTAAAAGTTCTGCAATTTCAGCATGTTTATATCCTTCTATAGCATACATAACAAAAACTATTTTGTATCCTTCTGGTAAACCATCTATCAGTTTTTGAATTTCGGCAACCTCAATTTCGGTATTTATCTGGTTGGAATAGGTGTTTGTTTCTTCCATCTTTTCTACCGAAAATTCAATATGCTTTTGTTGTCTTAAAAATGAGATAGATTCTCGAACCATAATACGTCTAATCCAACCTTCAAAACTCCCTTCTGCTTTATAATTTTTAAGGTATTTAAACACTTTAAAAAAACCATTTAACATAGCTTCTTCTGCATGTTGAACATCTTTAATATAATATCGACAAACACTTAACATTTTAGGTGCATGCATTTCAAACAAAACGTGTTGCGCTTCACGATTGTTTTTAATGGCTTTTTTTATAAGCACAGTCTCGTTTTTGTAGAGTTGTATAACTTTCACTAAAAGGGTTTTGTTCTGCTTCTATTTATAAAGACGAAAAAATCATGCAAAAGGTTGCCTGATAACTTAATTAATTTTTATACTGTTAAAAATGAGGTGATTAAAACCTATTTTTTTCGATCAATCACATAATTAACCATAAGCTCTAAGGAATTTTTAAAGGTAGATTCCGGATATATTTGTAGTATTTGTAAGGCTTCTTCCTGAAATTCTTTCATTTTGGAAACAGCATAGTCTAATCCTCCTTTTGTTTTAACATAACTAATTACTTCAGCTACACGCTTTTTATCTCTATTGTGGTTTTTAATAGAATTAATAAGCCAACGTTTGTCTTTTTTGTCTGCCTGATTGAGAACATAAATTAAAGGCAAAGTCATTTTTTGCTCTTTAATATCAATGCCTGTAGGTTTGCCAATAGCTTCATTTCCATAATCGAACAAATCATCCTTAATTTGAAAAGCCATCCCAATAAGTTCACCAAATTTACGCATGCGTTCAACATGGTCTGATTCTGGTTTTACCGAAGCAGCACCAAGACTACAACAAGCAGCAATTAGTGTGGCTGTTTTTTGACGAATAATATCGTAATAAACGGCTTCTGTAATATCTAATTTCCTAGCTTTTTCAATTTGAAGTAATTCGCCTTCACTCATTTCCCTAACTGCTATAGAGATAATCTTTAGCAAGTCGAAATCGTTGTTATCGATAGAAAGCAACAAGCCTTTTGAAAGTAGGTAATCTCCAACTAAAACTGCAATTTTGTTTTTCCAAAGTGCATTGATAGAGAAAAAACCACGACGTCTGTTGCTTTCGTCTACCACATCGTCATGTACTAAAGTAGCAGTATGTATCAGTTCTATAACCGAAGCGCCACGATAGGTACGCTCACTAATCTCTCCATTAGAAACCATTTTAGCTACCAAGAACACAAACATCGGTCGCATTTGCTTGCCTTTTCTATTAACAATATAATGTGTAATCCTGTTTAGAAGAGCCACCTTAGAAGACATGGAAAGCTGAAACTTCTGTTCAAAAAGTTCCATTTCGTAATCAATGGGCTGTTTTATTTGTTCTACAATTTTCAAAAGAAAATATTACTAATATGGTTATAACAAACCTACTAAAAATGCCTGTGATATTCTATTCTTATTTTTAACAAAGGAAAATTAACATTGTTATTTAGGATAAATTCATTTTTTTTAATATCTTAATTAATTATAACCCTTTAAAAATCAGACTTATGAGAAAAATTACTTTACTTATTATGGGGTTTTTAGCTATATTATCGGCTAATTCCCAAATTGTATTATCCGAAAATTTCGATGACATCACGACCCTTACAGACTGGGATCAGGTTAATGTTAGTACTACTTTAGGGTCAACAAATTGGTTTCAAGGTAACGATGCTGTTTTTTCTTCATATAATGGTGGGCCAACTTCTTATATTGGAGCAAACTTTAACGCCACCACAGGTACTGGAACCATAAGCAACTGGTTAATTTTACCAGTACTATCTTTAAAAGATGATGATGTATTAACATTTTACACTAGAACTAGCACAGGAAGCATTTATCCAGACAGATTGCAAGTAAGAGTTAGTGCTGATGGAGCTGCATCTGTAGCTCCAACAAATGATTCTGATGAAGGATCTTATACCACATTACTTTTAGATATTAATCCAACCTTAACTGTTGGTGGATATCCTAATGCAGATTGGGAATTACAAACTGTTACCATTTCTGGTTTAGGCAGTACTGCTATTGATGCTAGATTAGCTTTTAGATATTATGTGGCAAGTGGAGGTCCATCAGGAACTAACTCCAATTTTATTGGTATTGATGCTGTAGAAGTTAACGAAACTTTAAGCATCGATGAATACGCTCAAGCACCTTACTATAAAATTGGTTGCAACAATCAATACATTTCTATTTACAATATAAATGATGTAGTAAATTACAAGCTAATTTCATTAACTGGACAGCAACTTTTAGAGGGAAAAACCTCTAATAAAACTCATACCATTGATGCTACAACATTAACTTCTGGAGTGTATGTTATTGAAATTTCCAATCCGCAAACAAATGCTGTTTACAGAAAGAAAATTGCATTTTAGAAAGTAACAAATTAATATCTTACAGACTGCCTGAGAAGGCAGTCTTTTTTATGTTTTATTAGCTAATTGTCCACAAGCAGCATCAATGTCTTTACCTCTGGAACGTCTTACAGTTACAGTAATATTGTTGCGTTCTAACATGGACACATACATATCTATAGCTTGCGTGTTTGCTTGTTGAAACTCGCCATCGTCTATGGGATTGTATTCAATTAAATTAACCTTGCTTGGTGCAAATTTGCAAAAGGCTATTAAGGCATCAACATCTTTCTTTTTATCATTGATATCCTTCCAAACCACATATTCGTAGGTAATTCTATTTTTGGTTTTGGCATACCAATATTCTAACGCTTCACGTAAATCTGCTAAAGGGAAATTTTCATTAAAGGGCATGATAGAGGTACGAACCTCATCGATTGCTGAATGGAGTGATACGGCTAATTTAAACTTTACCTCATCGTCAGCCATCTTTTTTATCATCTTTGGCACGCCAGATGTTGAAACCACAATTCGTTTAGGCGACATTCCCAAACCTTCATCTGATGTAATTTTATCAATCGCTTTTAGAACATTGTTATAATTCATAAGTGGTTCTCCCATACCCATAAACACAATATTACTTAAGGGTCTGTCATGATACAATCTGCTTTCTTTATCTATGGCAACTACTTGGTCGAAAATTTCGTCTGGATTTAGATTTCGCATGCGTTTCAACCTAGATGTTGCACAAAATCTGCAATCTAAACTACAACCAACCTGACTAGAAACACAGGCTGTAGTTCTTGATTTGGTTGGAATTAAAACCGACTCGACAATTAATCCATCGTGCAAACGAACTGCATTTTTAATAGTGCCATCGTTACTTTTTTGCATGGTATCTACATGGATGTGATTAATAACAAAATTATCTTCAAGCATTTGCCTGGTTTCTAAAGATATGTTCGTCATATCTTCAAAGGAATGAGCTCCTTTACTCCACAACCATTCATAAACCTGATTCCCACGAAATGCTTTATCGCCTTCTTTTTCAAAGAAATCTCGAAGTTGCTCTTTGGTTAATGCACGTATGTCTTTCTTTTTTGTTTCCATGTGTTTGCAAAAGTAATAAAAAGGGATTTGTAAACAGAAATTAAGGACTAGAGAATAATTGCGTGATAAACCCATTAACTATTGAACGCATGTTTGAGCTTTTTAATGTTGTTGCACCTATGCAACATAAAAAAACGAGTAGTGAAAGCCTAGTTGCTGGCAGGCAGATACGACTCTTTGGGTAGTGACCATAAAAAAAGCCTTGCAAAAACAAGGCTTTTAATAGAATATATTTTTAATTAAATAATTAGCATGGCATCTCCATAGCTATAGAATTTATATTTTTCTTTAATAGCTTCATCGTACGCTTTTTTAATGAAATCGTGACCAGCAAATGCAGACGCCATCATTAATAAGGTAGATTTTGGCGTATGGAAATTTGTAATCATGCAATTCGCGATACTAAAATCGTATGGAGGAAAAATAAATTTATTAGACCAACCATCAAACTCATTTAAAGTACCGCTTGAAGATACTGAACTTTCTATAGAACGCATGGCAGTTGTACCAACAGCGCATACACGTTTTCTGTTTTTAATTCCAGTATTAATAATATCTACTGCATCTTTTTTAATAATAATTTCTTCACTATCCATTTTGTGTTTCGATAAATCTTCAACCTCAACTGGGTTAAAAGTACCTAAACCAACATGTAATGTAACTTCTGCAAAATTAACTCCTTTAATTTCTAAACGCTTTAAAAGGTGTTTAGAAAAATGCATTCCTGCAGTAGGAGCTGCAACTGCACCTTCATTTTTAGCAAAAATAGTTTGGTAGCGTTCTTCATCTTCTGGTTCTACATCTCTTTTTATGTATTTAGGAAGTGGTGTTTCGCCAAGTTCCTGAAGTTTCATACGGAAATCTCTATACGATCCATCGTATAAGAATCGTAAGGTTCTTCCTCTTGAAGTTGTGTTATCTATAACTTCCGCTACTAAAGACTCTCCTTCACCAAAATACAATTTGTTTCCAATTCTTATTTTTCTAGCTGGATCTACAAGCACATCCCAAAGACGTTGCTCTTCGTTTAACTCTCTTAATAAAAACACCTCAATTCTTGCTCCAGTTTTTTCTTTGTTTCCAAAAAGTCTCGCTGGAAATACTTTGGTATTATTAAGAATCATCACATCATCTTTATCGAAATAATCAATAAGATCTTTAAACATTTTATGTTCAATAGTTTGCTTCTCGCGATTTAAGACCATTAAACGAGCTTCGTCTCTATGTTCTGATGGATACTCAGCTAATAATTCTTCTGGGAGGTCAAAACTAAAATGTGATAATTTCATATTTGTCAATCAATTTTTATGTTAAAATGAAAGTGATTTGTTTTTGTAAAGGTTGCAAATATACAACCTGAAAGTAGGCGTTGTCAAGTATTTAGGCAATTATTATTTAGATAGTTGAAATCCGATGCTTTTTAAATCTTCCCAAAACGATGGATAGGATTTTGAAACAACTTCGGCATCGTTGATGGTTATTGAAGTTACTAGCGCAAGAGGAGCAAATGCCAAGGCCATTCTATGATCGTTATATGTATCTATGCTAACTTGAGATTTTATTGATTTTGACAGCTTTAACAACAAACTGTCGTCAGAAACTGTAATTTTACCACCTAATTTTTCAATTTCGTTTTTAAGTGCCAATAGTCTATCTGTTTCTTTTATTTTTAAGGTATGAAGACCTATAAGCTTACAACCTAACCCTAAAGCAAAACATGTTACCACAATAGTTTGAGCAATATCTGGTGCATCTGCTAAGTCTAATTTGATTGATGCTTCTTGATTGCTGACTGCTGATTTATGAAGTACGATATTATTATCTTGAAAGTTTGTTTTAACGCCAAACTGCTGATAAATTTTGGCCAATACAGAATCTCCTTGTAAAGAATTTTCTTTATATGAAGACAAATTAATTTCTGAACCAATATTGCTTAATGCTACAATACTATAGAAATAGGATGCAGATGACCAATCCGACTCGATTACTAATTGTTGATCTTTAACTGTTGATTGTTGGCTAACTTGAATAACATTATCTTGAAACTTCGTTTCAATTCCTATTTTGTTTAACAAACTCAATGTCATGTTAATGTACGGAATGGATGTTATTTCTCCTTCTAAAGTCAGCACCAAACCTTGTTCTAACTTAGGAGCAATTAGCAATAAGGCAGAAATGTACTGACTGCTTACATTGGCTTTTAGAGTAACTTTATTTTGTGTTATTGTTTTTCCTTTTATTCTTAAAGGTGGCAGTCCTTCTGATTCTAAATACGAAATATCTGCTCCAAGGCTTTTAAGGGCATCGACCAAAATTTTTATAGGTCTTTGCTTCATTCTCTCTGAACCTGTAATTATTACTTCTCGTCCATCTTGAGTTGCGAAAAAAGCTGTTAAAAAACGCATAGCAGTTCCTGCGTGATGGACATCAATGGTATTTGATAATGTTGATAGGGCTTCAGACATGACTTGTGTGTCGTCTGAATTTGATAAATTCTTTATTTCTATATTTGGATATAAAGCCTGTAATAATAACAATCTGTTAGATTCGCTTTTGGAACCTGTTATTTCGATTGTTGACAGTTGATTTATGCTAGATTTATGGAGTTGAATGTTCATCTATTTTAAAAGCAGGAAACATCGAGACTGAGCTCGATGTTTGTTTAAAACCTGCTACTTAAGTTTATCGTTATTATGGTGTCTATCGTGATCGCGTTTGGTTTTTTTATCCATTTTCTTATTGAAAGCCTCTTGCAAATCGATTCCTGTTTGATTTGCTAGACATAAAACTACAAAAACAACATCGGCTAATTCTTCTCCTAAATCTTTGTTCTTGTCACTTTCTTTTTCACTTTGCTCTCCATAACGTCTGGCAATAATTCTAGCAACTTCGCCTACTTCTTCGGTTAATTGCGCCATGTTTGTTAGCTCGTTAAAATAGCGAACTCCATGTTCTTTTATCCAGCTATCAACGGCTTGTTGTGAGTTTTGTAAATTCATTTTTTATACTTTTTTAAGTACAATTTTTTCAGCTTGTTTATTTACTACTAACTCAAAAAACTGTTTAAACTGCTCGTAATTTGTTGGCAATATTAATGTGTTGTTTAAATTTAAAGTAATGACCAATTGAAGCATGGAACCATTTTCTCTTATTAAATAAGTAAATTCTCCTTCGTTACTATTATATTCCAATTTCACGTTTTCCGGTAATGATTCCACTTGAAAACCTTCAGGTAACATAATATTTACCATGTACTTTCTAGATGTAGGAAAGTTTAAATCTATTGGGTATTTTCTGGTTTGAAGTTTAAAAGGTGATTCCTTTATTTTTAAAAATAATAAGGGCGAAAAATAATAGTTATCTCCTATTTCCTCTAAAGCTTCATCTAATTGATATTCATAAGATAAAAGTACAGGTTTTACTGGAACATTCATGTCTTCAACTTCAATATTTGAAACCAATAGATTTCCATTTTTCGATTCAATTGCTTTTATTAAATCGTCTTCCGAGTAATTCTCATAAGTGTTTCTATATTCTAAAGCCTTATAATCTGTATATTGATTTCTTATTTTTCCAGTTGCAGATAAATCTGAGTCTAATTTAACATTTAATGAAACAATTTCTTTTGATGCTTGTGAGGCAGATAGACTTACCCAATCTGAACTTCCATCTTTTCGAATTAAACGGCCTTGCCAATTTAATATTTTAACAGGTAACACATTAAGACTTGTAAAGCTTTCTGTGGCATCTAAGAGAACCTGACCTTGTTCTGTATTGACAGCGCAAATAACATAGTTAAAACCTCTTCTAGTTGGGAATAAAGGAATGCCATTGTCTTTAGTACTTATTAAAACTGGATTGGCATCTAATCCAGTTTCTCGCAACATAGCAATTAAAATTAGATTAATATCTCCTACATTACCGACACCTTGTTTATATGCTTGTTTAACACCTAATTCAGTATAGTAACCATAAGTTCCATTCCATTTTACTTTAGATTTTACAAAATTGAAAATATGATAGACTTGTTCTATTGGCTCGGTTGCTCCTGCAATTGCAGTGTCTAAATCGTTTCCAAAATAACCTGACCTTTTTAATTGTTGGCCGAAATCATTACTATCGTAAATTGTTTTTGTGACTTCCTCCCAAGAAGTTGACAAGTTCTCAAATGGCTCATTAGGAAATTGAATGGATTTCAACTCCATAATTAGTTTAGCTTGATAGTTACTTAAATTATCAACATATGCTTCATCTTCTAACGAAGGAATATTTACTAAATTAGAAGTTATAACATTTATAAAGTAGTCTATAGTTGAATAATCTAAGGAAGTGGCAGAGCCAACAGAACGTGCATTGGATTGTCTGGTCTTACTTAAAGTAATTTTTGCCTGTTCATTAAACTGTTTAAGTTGAGGATAATAGGTAGCTTTTGGATTTACAATAGTAGAATATTTATAATATTCCGGAGTACCTACTCTAAGGTCTAATTTATTAATTGGGATTGTTGTTTGAAAAGGGATTTCATCTATTGCTAATAGCTCCGACTCAATCATATATTTATATTCTATCACACAGCCTTCTTTAATATTTGGCATTGCAAATTGTGTTGCCTTCCAATATTTGTTTATTTTTTCTTCAAAAATTTCATTTTTACCTAGTTTCGTTTCAACAATTTTATTGTTTTCGAGTGTATATGTGTAAGCCTTTAAACTCTTTAAAACATCTTCGGTATTTTTATCACCATCATAAAGCCTAATTCTTTTTGTTGCATATTCAAAACCCTCTTTATTATAAATTTTTATTCTTTCAGAGACATAATTTTGTTGTACAAAACCCAAATCTTGTACATAGGTAAACTTGACATCCTGACTTCTATATAAAACAGCTGCATTGGCATTTGGTTCGAGAGGATGTTGGGTTTCTTTTAATTCTTCTTTGCTTACTTTTCCAAATTTATAATCTTGTGCTATTGCTATTTGGAAAGTGAAGACACATGCAAATAATAAAATATATTTCATAGGTTAAGTTTTTGTGTTAAATACAATTTTAGAGTTATCGTGTTTTTTTATACTCAATAAGAACGTTCTAAACTCTTGATAATCCTCCTTAGAATAGGAGCCTTTATGTAATATGAATTCACGCTTATAGCTAATGATATTATTGGTTGTTGAAATACTTAAAATATAAGATCCAAACTTATTTTGAATAGACACTGGTTTTTTTATGGCCTCAACTTGTAATGAATTTGGATATTTAATTTGATAGGTATCCTTGTCTGTAAAACCTCTCTCTATTACAAATGGTAATTTTCTATTTTTATATCTTGGAGGTGTTACCGTTAATTTATTAAACACATTAGGTTGGAATAATAATCTTTCTCCTGCTTTAGAGCCGTATTTAGAAATTTTAACATTGACATCTTCTGTAAAAACTATACTGTCTTTATTATTATTGAAATTCATTTTAAGAATTTCGAGATTGTTTAAATCGTCCCAAAAATTATTTTTATAATAAAGCTCCTGCTCTTTAATAGTTTTATTCTGAATCCCTTCATGGTCGCCATATTGAGCTCCTTTAGATTGTATTTTAATCTCTCCCAATACAGTTCCAGTAGCATCTATAAATATATTGGCAAGCATTTCTTGTAAATTTTCTGCAGCATGATACACTTTTGTCCGAACAATCTTCCCTCCTTCTGGAGTAATAATAAGTGCTTCTCTATCGTCTGTAAAATTGGCATTATAACCAAACGGACTTGTTTTACTAGTACATTCTAACCAGATGTAATCGTCGTTATTAGGCAAACATAGAATGGCATGATTCCCTTGCGTTGCAGAAAAATCTCTATCAATATCTAACAATTTATCATCGCCATAAATAATGGTATAATAAGATGCTATTCCAACTTCTTTTAACAAAGCCTGAGTATAATTTGTTAAAGCTTTACAATCTCCATAGGCTAGTCTATCTACATCTTCGGCTAGCATAGGCTTCCATCCACCAATTCCTACTTGCACACTAATATAGCGTGTTTTGTCTTGCATATATTGATAGACAATCTTGGCTTTTTCAACATCTGAATTAGCATTTAAAGTAAGCTGATGAATTGTGTTTTTTACATTCTGAGGTAATTCTTGAGTGTCGGCAATAAGTTTATCGTTCATCCATAAGCCAAAATCTTCCCAAGTATTATTAACTCCCTTAACACCTTCCATGTCAAATTCTGTTAATGCTGCTTTTAAATATGGTGCAAATGTTTTGAAGTCTGGACTAAAAGATTCAGGTTCTATTGACTTTAAATTCTTAGCTATAAAGTGATAGTCGCTGACTTTCTCAATGGCATATTCTTCAAAATTTGAAGTTTTTATTTTAAGAGGAATTTGAGTCGAATTTGTAATTTTATATTCTGCATTTTCAGTACTGATATAATAACCTTCAATAGGTCTCCAACTTGGGATAAATGCTGTAGAATTATAAACAACTTTCGTTTCGAAAAGCAGTGTGTATGGATAGCTAATTGGTGTATAGTCTAGGTATTTTACTCGACTATCTGAATATAATGTGCCTCCTGGAACTGCACTAACGTCTTTAAAATCGTTCTTTCTAAATTTCTTTATTTCTTTCCCACTTGAATCATAAACACGTGCTTCAAGATCTTGAATGTTGATATTCTCGTCGTAATGCCGATAAGCGCCAATTTTATAATCGCCTTCTTTATTAAAAACCGTGATGATTCTTTTGTTAGTATATACAAATTTATTGTAGTCTAAAATTTCAATTTGAATATTGTCAAAACTAACGACAGCATTAGATTTTATTCTAAGGTCTAAAGGAATGGAATTTACAGTAAGTAAATCTTCTTCCTGTGCTGCTATTTGGGTAAAAATTAGTGAGGAGAGTACTAAAAGTATAATTTTATGCATGTAGGAACTTTTTTTCTCTTCTCAAAAATAGGACTATTTGTGAATTAACAAAGCTTTAATTAAAATTAATTTCCTTATTCTTTATTTTTAGTATCTATGATTATGGTTACAGGCCCATCGTTTAAAAGCTCCACTTTCATATCTGCACCAAACTCTCCAGTTTGAACTGATTTCCCTATATTTATTTCTAATTGTTTTACAAAAGCTTCATACATAGGAATGGCTACTGCTGGTTTTGCAGCTTTAATATAACTAGGTCTATTACCTTTTTTTGTGTTTGCATGAAGGGTAAACTGACTAACAACAATAGCATCTCCTTGAACCTCTTTTAAAGATTGATTCATGACGCCATTTTCATCATTAAAAATTCGGAGATTTGTAATTTTATTGGTTAACCATGCAATGTCTTCGGTGGAGTCTTCATCAATTATCCCGAGTAAAATTAATAACCCACAGGAAATGGATGCTACTTGTTTTCCTTCAATAGTAACACTTGCTTTTGAAACTCTTTGAATAACTGCTTTCATTTTTTACTCTTTATCCCAAGTATCAGTTCTATAGTGTTCGTCTTCTCCTTCTAAAATTTGAATGTAACTTCTATATCTAGAATAGGCAATTTCGTCTTTATCTAAAGCATCTTTTACAGCGCATTTTGGTTCATCAACATGAATACAATTATTAAACTTACAGTCTTGTTTTAGTTTAAAAAATTCAGGGAAATAATCGCCAACCTCAGCTTTATCCATATCTACCACACCAAACCCTTTAATTCCAGGTGTGTCAATAATTTTTGCTCCAAAACTTAAATCGTACATTTCGGCAAACGTTGTAGTATGTTGCCCTTGACTATGTTGACTGGAAATAGCTTTGGTTTTTAAATCTAAATCTGCTTCAATAGCATTGACTAATGTTGATTTACCAACACCTGAATGACCTGCAAACATGCTTACTTTATTTTGCATTAAGGCTTTTACTTTATCGATATTTTTTCCTGTTTCTGCCGAAATACCAATACATTCATAACCTATTTGACGGTACACATGTGCTAAATATCTCACCTCATTAAGCGTGTCTTTGTTATACGTATCTAGTTTATTAAAAAGTAATATTGTTTTAATGGAATAGGCTTGAGCTGTTACCAAAAACCGGTCGATAAAACTTGTAAACGTTGGAGGATTATCAATAGTAACCAATAAAAAAACCTGATCGATATTTGAAGCGATAATATGTGTTTGCTTAGACAGATTAACCGATTTTCTAACAATGTAATTTTTTCTGTCGTGAATGTTTGTAACAACACCAACAGGCTCGTCGTTATTAGTTGTATCTAAATCGAAGTCTACTCTATCTCCAACGGCAATGGGATTGGTACTTTTAATACCTTGCATACGGAACTTTCCTTTAATTCGGCATTGGTATGTGGCACCTAAATCTGTTTTCACAGTGTACCAGCTTCCGGTAGATTTATATACAATTCCTGTCATTCTTACAAAGATGCCACTATTAATTAATATTTAAAAGAGATTCGTTAATAATGGCATGAACTATTCCTGTTTAACTATTAATAATCTTCTCTTGATGATTAATAGATTCTTGATGAACAGCCTTAAAAACACGTAAAATAAATTCTTCGCTTAAGTTCTTTTCTTCCCCTTGAAGAATCATTTTTCCAAGAATTTCATTCCATCGCTTTGTCTGCAAAACGGCTACGTTATGAGACTTTTTAAGTGCTCCTATCTCGTCGGCTACTTTCATACGTTTACCCAACATATCAATTAACTGATGATCTATCACATCAATTTGTGTACGCATCGTATTTATTTTATTTTTAAACTCTGCAGCTTCTCCAATTTCTTTTCTAATACGTAAATCTTTTGTGTATTGAATAAGCGTTTCTGGTGTGATTTGCTGCGAAGCATCGCTCCAGGCTTTATCTGGAGTATGGTGTGTTTCTACCATCAAACCGTCGTAATTTAAATCGAGAGCTGTTTGGCATAAATCGAAAATTATATCTCTTCGTCCTGCAATATGAGAAGGATCTAAAATAAGTGGTAAATCTGGAAAACGATTTTGTAAATCGATTGGCAATTGCCATTCGGGATTGTTTCTATATCTTGTTTTTTCATAAGTTGAAAAACCTCTATGAATAACGCCCAAATTATTGATTCCTGACGTATGAAGTCTCTCTACAGCTCCTAACCATAGTGCTAAATCTGGATTTACAGGATTTTTAACCAAAACAATTTTATCTGTTCCTTTTAGAGCTTCAGCAATTTCTTGAACTATAAAAGGACTTACCGTTGTTCTGGCTCCAATCCATAAAATATCTACATCATGCTGCATGGCTAAATCTACATGATTGGCATTGGCCACTTCTGTAGAAATTAACAAGCCTGTTTCTTCTTTGGCTTTCTGTAGCCATTTTAAACCTAAAGCGCCAACACCTTCAAAATTTCCAGGTCGTGTTCTTGGTTTCCAGATTCCTGCTCTCAAAACAGTGGCATCACTATTTTTTAATTGATGTGCAATAGTTAAAACCTGTTCTTCTGTTTCTGCACTACATGGTCCTGCTATCACTAGAGGATGATCTAAATTGAAAGCATTTAACCAATTTCTTAATTCTTTTTTATTTTCCATAATCTATTTATTATTTAGGTCTCGACTGCGCTCGACCTGACACTATTCTTTTTTAGGCGATTCCATTAAGGATATCTTTGATATGATTGGTGTTTTCCATCTCATTAAATATGTCGTCGAAATTATCAGCTTCCATAAACTCCTTAAATTTAGTCAGATTGTTTATATACTCATCTAAAGTTTCGATGACATTTACTTTGTTTTGCTTAAAAATGGGTGTCCACATGTGTGGTGAACTTTTTGCTAACCTAACTGTTGAGGCAAATCCACTACCAGCCAGATCAAAAATATCGCGTTCATTTTTTTCTTTTTCAATCACTGTCTTACCAAGCATAAATGCACTGATATGAGACAAATGCGACACATAAGCAATGTGTTTATCGTGTGCAACTGGATTCATATAGCGCATATTCATTCCCATAATTTTAAAAATGGTTAAAGCACGTTCTTGCAACTTAAAAGCTGTTTTTTCTATTTCACAAATAATGTTTGTTTTGTTTACAAACAGGCCTTCAATGGCAGCTTTAGGTCCAGAAAATTCGGTACCAGCAATGGGATGCGTTGCTAAAAAATTTCTGCGTTTTGGATGATTTTCAACAGCTTTACAAATACTTACTTTTGTGGATCCAGCATCAATAACTAAGGTGTTATCTGAGACTTTATCTAAAATTTCGGGTAACAAAGTTTCTGTAGCATCTACTGGAATGGAAACGATAACCAAATCTGCTTGATTTAAATCTTCAAAAGTTGCTTTATGGTCTATAATTTTCAAGGATAACGCTTCATCTAAATGGGCTTCGTTTTTATCAACGCCATGAATCATTATTTCTGGATTTAATTTTTTGACATCTTTAGCGATACTTCCTCCAATTAATCCTACTCCTATGATATATATGTTTTTCATATTATTTAATTCTTGCAATTGCTTCTTCTATAGCTTCTGTTGTGGCACAAAGAGAAAACCGAACATAACCTTCTCCTTGGCTTCCAAAAATGGTTCCTGGCGCTATAAAAATGTCATGTTCTTTTAGTAATAAATCGATGAATTCTTCAGATTTTAAAAACGCTGGAGTTTTTGCCCAAACAAATAATCCGGCTGCATCTTTATTGTAAGTACAGTTTAAACCATCGGCTAATTGCCAAATTAATTTACGTCTTTCTTCATATACATTGTTCAAACTTACATACCATAATTTAGAGCATTTTAAAGCTTCTATAGCGCCTTTCTGAATACCATAAAACATACCTGAATCCATGTTGCTTTTTACTTTTAACACATGATTTATATACTCTGAATTCCCTAAAACCATCCCCACTCTCCAACCAGACATATTAAATGTTTTGCTTAAAGAGTTCAGCTCTAAACAAACATCTTTAGCTCCTGGAACACTTAAAATACTTCGTGGTGAATCATTCAAAACAAAGCTATAAGGATTATCGTTTACAATTAAAATCTGATGCTTTTTTGCAAAAGCAATTAATTCTTCAAAAAAAGCTTCCGTTGCCAAAGCTCCTGTTGGCATGTGTGGATAATTGGTCCACATTATTTTAACGTTGCTTAAGTCCTGTTCTTCAAGTTTTTTAAAATCCGGCAACCAATTTTCATCTTCATTTAAATCATACAAAACAGGTTTAGCTCCAACTAAGTTTGTAACTGACGCATAGGTTGGATACCCAGGATTTGGAATAAGCACCTGATCTCCTGGATTTAAAAAAGCCATTGATATATGCATAATTCCTTCCTTACTTCCCATTAGTGGTAACACTTCTGTTGTTGGACTTAAATGCACTTGAAATTGGTCTCTATAAAAAGACACCATGGCTTCGCGTAATTCTGGTAAGCCTTGGTAACTTTGATATTGATTAGCTGATGCATCCTTTAAACTTTCACATAATGTGGTTATTACTTTTTGTGGTGGTTGCAAATCTGGACTTCCAATCCCTAAATTAATGATTGGTTTGCCATTAGCTTCTAGCAATCTTACTTCTCTTAATTTTCTGGAAAAGTAGTATTCTTCAATGGTTTGCAATCTTTGCGCTGCTTCAATCATTGTTTTGTGTTTTATATTCGCCTAATATTTTAAAGTCTTCTGTCATGATTTCCATGATGGATATTGCCTTCACATAATCCTCAAAATCATTAAATGTCACATCTACAAAAAAGGCATATTTCCAGGGAGTTTCTATTTTTGGCAGAGATTGTATTTTGGTTAAGTTTAATTTACAATCGCTCATCACATTTAACATGGTTGCCAGACTACCTCTTTTGTGTTCTAATTCGAATTTTAAAGAGGCTTTGTTTCTTTTATTCTCTGAAATTTCATGATTTTCTCTTTTAACAATAACAAATCGTGTTTCGTTGTGCTTAATGGTCTGTATGCTTTCTGAAATAATATTTAATTCAAATAACTGAGAGGCTAGTTTACTCGCTATTGCAGCTACTCCTTTTAAATTTTTACTTTGAATTCGTTGTGCAACTTCAGCTGTATCTTTATCTTCTATAAGTTTGATATGAGGGTGTTTTTTAAAAAATTCTTTGCATTGCAATAAAGCCATTGGATGCGAATAGACCTCAACAATATCATTGATATCCTGATTTGGAAGGGCCATTAAATGATGTTGCACATCTAAATAATGTTCTCCAATAATCTGCAAGTTATGTGTGTCAATTAAAGCATAATTTGGAATAATAGACCCTGCAATTGAATTTTCTAAAGCCATAACTACAGCATCTGTTTTCCCAGCAATCAAGCTTTGTACAGCTTCATCAAAAGTTAAACATTCTTTTACAGTTACTTGGTTTCCAAAATATTGCTGAGACACAATATGATGGAAAGATCCAATTACTCCTTGTATGGCTACTGTTTTTATCAAAATTATTTTTCTAATTTGAGTTTTTATCAAAAAAAAAGTCCCGATTTTCATCGAGACTTTTTTAACATGTATTATTATTTATTAAAATTACACATACAGCGTCTCGTTTCTTCTGTTAAAAAAGAAATAATACCAATTGTAATATGCAAAATTTGATGTTGCTTTCATAATGTGACCGCTAATGTAGCCAATAAATTGAAAAAACAAAATGTAAAGACTATTTTTTAATTAAAAACGTTACTAAATAGTTATTTTTACAAAAAAATCGAAGTCTTTTATGTCTATTCAAGTTGAAAACATCACAAAAATTTACGGTTCACAAAAAGCATTAAATAATATTTCCTTTAAGGTGAATAAACCAGAAATTGTTGGTTTTTTAGGTCCGAATGGTGCAGGAAAATCGACCATGATGAAGATTTTAACCACCTATATTGATGCTTCTGAAGGACAAGCAAAAGTGAATAATTTTGATGTAAACACCAACAAACAAAAGGTGCAACAAAGTGTTGGGTATTTACCAGAGCACAATCCCTTATATTTAGAACAATATGTTAGAGAATACCTAGATTTTAATGCAAAAGTATATGGTGTTACCAAAGAACGTATTGAAGAAGTGATACAGCTTTCTGGCTTGAAACCAGAAGCTCATAAAAAAATTGGACAACTCTCTAAAGGTTATAGACAACGTGTTGGTCTGGCAAATGCTTTATTACACAATCCGGACGTGTTGATTTTAGATGAACCCACTACTGGTTTAGACCCAAACCAATTGGTTGAAATAAGAGGTTTGATAAAAAATATTGGAAAAGAAAAAACTGTTTTTCTTTCTACCCATATTATGCAAGAAGTTGAAGCCATGTGCGACCGAGTAATTATTATTAATAAAGGTGAAATAGTTGCAGATAAAAAACTAAAAGAACTACGTGATGGACAAGAACAAATTGTTGTTGTAGAGTTTGATTACAGAGTGGAAGACGCTTTTTTATTAAACTTACCAAATGCCAAACAGGTTATAAATACGCACGATTTTACTTATGAAATTACGTTTTCAACAACCGAAGACATGCGTTCTCATGTGTTTGATTTTGCCCATGACAACCAATTAAAAATTCTTCAGTTGAATCAGAAAAATGTGAGCTTGGAGAGTTTGTTTAGAGAGTTGACTAGCAACTAGTTTAATCAAAAATGAGTTCTCCAGTATAAAATTGTTCTACCTCAACTATTGGTGGGTTATTTTTAGAAATTACATCTCCAGTACCTCGTAATTCTCCTTCTAAAGATTGTTGCGGATTTACAATCATATCGTTACTCCCTCTATGATAGATAGTCACTTCTTGTGCTATTAAATTAGCTGCTTCAAAACGTCCTGTTCCTGAGAAAAAACCAACATAAAGCTTATTTGTTTCACCAGAAATATAAAATGAAGAGAGGTTATTAGCTGTTACTTTTAAATTATTACTATTTACTTGCAGTCTAAAATCACCCATGGTAAAGGCTCCTTCTGAATTAAAATCCTCAGAAAACAATTTTAAGTTATTATAGTTTAAAACACCATCCGAAGAGATGTCAAATTGTGTCGAGCTCCTTATGTCTGTAATATTTGGCGCAGACACATATATTTTAGTTGGCTCGTAGTCACGAACAAAATTACACGTATTATTATCTATTAATTGTAATTGATTGTCAATAACAACTACCTCAACATCATTCATTAAATTTTCTCCTGTTTCAATTAAAACATGAGTTTCAGGAGCGTCTTTTAATATTAATTCAATATTTCTATTTACGTATATTTTCTCAAAATCGCCAACTGTCACTTCTTTCTGAATGATGTTTCCTGATTTTTGAAAACAATCATTAGCATCTTCGCTATCACAAGCAAAAAGACATCCTATAATAAATATGTAAAGTGTTTTTTTCATTTTTTACAATCTGATTCCTACACCAAGCTCTACTGCTTCTGCTTTGGCACCATGAGACTTTAAAGTTAATGCTGCAAATATTTTCTCTCCAAAATAACGTTTCAAACCAATTCTTAAATACGTTCTTCCTTCAAAATCGTATGGGTAATATACGTAGTAACCTACTTGCGTAACTAAAGACATTTTATTAATAAATAATTCGTGTCCTGCAAAAACACCAACACGCTTATAATCTTCATCTCCAGAAACATGTTCTTCTGGAAAGGAAACCGATTTATAATAAATTAACTCCTTTAAAAACATAGAAAAGAAGACATCTGTTCCTAATTGCAAAGCACTTTTTCGAGATAAACGTTTGTCGGCATAAGCCGAAAGGATATAGAACGGATATTGTCCACTTCCTATCACATCACTTTCATTAATCCCACTTCTAAAAACCACGTTGTATTTTATTGGCTGAGTAAATTTTTCTTTGGTAACTGTATTAATAAATTCTGGATCTGCTTCATCTAAATTATATGTTACACCAACATTAAAAGCAATGGTATTAACACTAGTATTAGGTGCTTTTACATTGGCATTGGAATAATGTAATAATGAAAAACCTGCCTGTACGCCGAATCTATTAAAAATGCGTTCTTTTTTATAATTAAGCATTAAATAGGTTGCACTTAATATAGTAGATCCAAAAGCCACATTTTTATGATTTTCAACTTTATCGTATGGATTTGTATTATAAGCCAAACCTTGACCAATACGCAACATTAAATTGCGCTTTAAGAAATAAAAATTATAATGAGCATAAAGCGAATAGTTATTTCCTAAAACATCGTTTTTTAAATCTTGATAGGCAAAAGACACTCCCCAATCTGGATAACCATAACGCTGTTCCCAGTCTTTTTCACCAAACGATTTTTTGTTCCAGCTTAATATAACTCCTTCAGGATGTCCTTTAATTAAATGAAGAATATCGTTATTGTGTAAAGCAATATTTCCAGTAAAATAATTAACATCGAAATACGATTTGGTTTGCTTTTCTTGTGAAAAAACAAATCCGAAACTTAAACATAAGAAGTAGATAACTAATTGCCTCATTTAGATTATTTGTGAAGCAAAAATAGCAGAATATTTAAAATACCTGTGATGCAATGGCTTTTATATTATCACTTTTTCCCATAGAGTAATAATGAAGCACAGGAATTCCAGCTTTTTGAAGCTCTTTAGATTGTTGAATACACCACTCAATACCTAATTGTCTCACTTGCTCATTGTCTTTACATTTTACAATTTCCAATATTAATGCTTCAGGTAAATCCACATGAAAACGATGCGGAATTAAATTCAGTTGTTTTTTGGTTGCAATAGGCTTTAATCCTGGTATAATAGGAACTGTAATACCTTCTTTTCTACATTTTTCTACAAATTCGAAATACTTCGCATTATCAAAAAACATCTGTGTAACTATATATTCTGCACCATTATTTATTTTCTTTTTTAAGAAATGTATATCACTATCCAAGCTTGGTGCTTCCATATGTTTTTCAGGATATGCAGCAACGCCAACACAGAAATTTGTTGCTGAAGAATTGAGTAGCTCTTCATCTAAATACACGCCTTTATTTAACTCTGAAATCTGGGAGACTAACTCACTTGCATAATTATGGCCTTCTTTTTCGGCTTTAAAATAGGTTTCTGTTTTTACGGCATCGCCACGTAAAGCCATGACATTATTGATTCCTAAGAAATCTAAATCAATTAAAAAATTCTCGGTGTCTTCTTTAGTAAATCCACCACATAAAATGTGTGGAATGGCATCTACATGGTATTTATTTTGAATGGCTGCACAAATACCAACCGTTCCTGGTCGCTTTTTTACCACTTTTTTCTGCAACAACCCATTATCAAGCTCTTTGTAAACATATTCTTCACGATGATAAGTAACATCTATAAATGGAGGTTTAAATTCCATTAAGGGATCGATATTATCGAATATAGATTGTATATGCTGCCCTTTTAATGGTGGTAAAATCTCGAATGAAAACTGGGTGTTTCCATTGGCTCTTTTTATATGTTCTATAACTTTCATATTTAATCTGCTAAATTAGGACGTAACCACTTTTCAGCTTCGTCTTCAGTAATACCTCTACGTTTTGCGTAATCTTTTATTTGATCTTCTTTTATTTTTCCAAGCCCAAAATATTTAGCTTCCGTATTGGCAAAATAATAACCACTCACACTTGCTGCCGGCCACATGGCTAGGCTTTCTGTAAGTTCAACTCCAATATTTTCCTCTACATCTAAAAGTTTCCAAATAGTTTTCTTTTCTAAATGATCTGGACAAGCAGGATACCCAGGAGCCGGACGAATACCTTTATAGTTTTCTTTAATTAAATCGTCGTTGGTTAAGCTTTCGTCTTGTGTATAATTCCAATAATTGGTTCTTACTTCTTTATGTAAATATTCTGCAAAGGCTTCAGCCAATCTATCGGCCAATGCTTTAACCATAATGGCATTATAATCGTCATGATTTTTTTCAAACGCTTTTGCTAAAGCTTCTGTTCCAAAACCAGTTGAGACACAGAAACACCCCATATAATCTTGAATTCCTGTTTCTTTTGGCGCAATAAAATCGGCCAAGGCCAAGTTTGGTTTTCCGGATGCTTTTTTTGATTGCTGACGAAGGGTTAAAAATGTGCTTACAATTTTTCCATTTGAATCCTGAATTTCAATATCATCATCATTGACTGTATTTGCCAGAAACAACCCAAAAACAGCTTTCGCCTTCAAGAGTTCATCATCAATAATACGCTTAAGCAAAAGGTTAGCATCTTTAAATAATTCTCTGGCTTGTTCGCCAACAACAGCATCTTCTAGAATATTTGGATAACGACCATGTAAATCCCAGCTTCTAAAAAATGGACTCCAATCAATATAGTCTTCTAATTTTCTTAAATCAAAATCTTCAAGAACCTGAATACCTAATTGCTTTGGCTTTACTATTTCTGTAATGTTCCAGTCAATGCGAAAATTGTTTTTTCGTGCCTCCTCAATCGTCAAGTATTCTTTTTCTCTGGTTCGTTTTAAAAATTGATTTCTAAACTTTTCGTACTCTTCTCTAATTTCTTCTTTAAAAACACCATTATCTTTCTTTAATAAATTCCCAACGACTGTTACAGCACGTGACGCATCATTAATATGCACTACAGTATGCTTATAATTTGGTGCAATCTTAACAGAAGTATGTGCTCTAGAGGTTGTGGCGCCACCAATAATTAAAGGAATATCTAAATTTTTCTTTTCCATTTCTTTAGAAACAAAAGACATTTCATCTAAAGAAGGAGTAATTAAGCCACTTAAACCAATGATGTCCACATTCTCTCTAATGGCCGTTTCTATAATTTTTTCTGGCGCCACCATGACACCTAAATCTACAATCTCGTAATTATTACAACCCAAGACTACACTCACGATATTTTTTCCAATATCATGTACATCGCCTTTAACCGTTGCCATTAAAATTTTACCTGCAAATTCTTGTTTCCCATCTTTTTCTGCTTCAATAAATGGTTGTAAATAAGCAACGGCCTTTTTCATAACTCTTGCAGATTTCACCACCTGTGGCAGGAACATTTTTCCACTTCCAAACAAATCGCCAACAACATTCATCCCTATCATTAAATGGCCTTCTATGACCTCAATTGGCTTCGATGAAGCTAGTCTGGCTTCTTCAATATCTTCAATAATAAAAGTGTCAATTCCTTTTACTAGAGCATGTGTGATTCTCTCTTGCAACGGATGCTCTCGCCATTCTAAAACCGTAGCCTCTATATCTTTTTTATTTCCTTTTACTGTTTCGGCAAAATCTAATAAGCGTTCGGTGGCGTCTTCTCTTCTATCGAAAAACACATCTTCTACCAACTCTAACAATTGGTTATCAATCTCATCATAAACCTCTATCAAAGCAGGATTGACGATCCCTAAATTCATTCCATGTTGAATGGCATGATATAAAAAAGAAGCGTGCATGGCTTCGCGAACTGTATCATTTCCTCTAAATGAAAAAGACACATTACTTACGCCTCCTGACACATTCGCATAAGGAAGGTTTTCGCGAATCCATTTGGTAGCCATGAAAAAATCCAAAGCGTTTTTTCTGTGTTCTTCCATGCCTGTGGCAACAGGGAAAATATTAGGGTCGAAAATAATGTCTTGTGGAGGAAAGTTAACTTGGTTAACCAAAATATCATACGAACGTTTACAAATTTCTATTCTGCGTTCGTAAGTATCAGCTTGACCTTTCTCATCAAAAGCCATGACAATGACAGCTGCTCCATAACGCTTTACCAATTTTGCATGATGAATAAATTCAGCCTCACCCTCTTTTAAACTAATTGAATTCACAACCGATTTCCCCTGAACCACTTTCAATCCAGCTTCAATAATCTCCCATTTGGAGCTATCAATCATAATCGGAATTCGAGCAATATCAGGTTCAGAAGCAATAAGATTTAAGAATTTGGTCATCGCAAACACACCATCCAGCATGCCTTCATCCATATTCACATCTAGAATTTGAGCACCACCTTCCACTTGATGCCTGGCAACCTCCAAAGCTTCGTTATAATTCCCTTCTTTAATTAATCGAAGAAATTTTCTAGAACCTGTTACATTGGTTCGCTCACCAACATTAATAAAGTTGCTTTCAGGAGTTACAACTAGTGGCTCTAATCCTGATAATGTTAAATACTTTTGGTGTTTGGTATTTAATGTTTGGTATTTGGTATCACTCATTACTATAATTTGTTTTTGAAATAGTTAATGAATCCGTTTAGTAATTTCTTGCAGGATGTTAATTGCTCTAGAATTACATTTAATTGTTCTTCAGAAATGTATTCTAAATCGAATGCAAGATATATCTGTGTCTCTAATTCAAACAAAGAGCCTTTTGCTATATACAAAAACTGAATAGTTTCTTTGTCTGATTGCCTTCCTATACTTTCAGCTATATTTGAAGGTACCGAAACCACACTTCTATTAATCTGATTTGTTAAACTATATAATTCTGTATTTGGAAAGTGCTTAGTTAGTTCATAAACCGATTTCACCAATGCTCTTGCAAATTTCCAAACGTCTAATTCCGTATAATTTTTCATTATTTATATTTTTCTAAACACTAAACACTAACAACCATTCTTGGTTTATAATTTTTAGCCACATCTGCAATGGCTTTAATGTGCTCCGGATTTGTACCACAACAGCCACCAATAATATTAATAAGCCCATCTTTTAAATAATTTTCAATCAACACTTGCATTTCTTTGGGTGACTGGTCGTATTCCCCAAAAGCATTTGGCAAACCTGCATTTGGATGTGCCGATGTGTAAAACTGTGTTGCATTTGACAGTCTTTGTAAATATGGTTGCAGCTGTTCGGCTCCAAGAGCACAATTAAACCCAACACTTAGTAAGGGGATATGAGAAATTGAAGTTAAAAATGCCTCAACGGTTTGCCCAGACAGCGTTCTTCCTGATGCATCTGTAATGGTTCCAGAAACCATAATTGGAATATCGATGTTGCGTGCTTCTTTAACCTCATCAATGGCAAACAAGCAAGCCTTAGCATTAAGTGTATCGAAAATAGTTTCAACCAAAAGCACATCAACACCTCCATCAATCAAAGCTTCCACCTGTTGTTTGTAAGCAATTCTAAGGTCATCAAAAGTGACTGCTCGAAATTCGGGTCTGTTGACATCTGGAGACAAACTCGCCGTTCTATTTGTTGGCCCAATACTTCCAGCTACAAATCGGGGTTTTTCAGGATTTGCCTTGGTGAAATCATCTGCTACTTTTCTTGCTATTTTAGCCGATTCAAAATTAAGCTCGTACACCAAATCTTCCATGTTATAATCTCCCATAGCAATGGTAGTTCCTGAAAAGGTATTGGTCTCTACAATATCTGCCCCTGCTTCAAAATACTTTCTATGCACCTCGGCAATAGCTTCTGGTTGCGTCAAGGAAAGCAAGTCGTTATTACCTTTTAGCGAGGTTGGGTAATCCTTAAAGCGTTCACCTCTAAAATCTTCTTCAGAAAATTTATAGCGTTGCAACATGGTTCCCATGGCTCCATCGAGAACTAGGATTCTTTTTTGTATTTCGTGTGTTATGTTACTCATATTTCTATAAATTTTAATTGATACAATCTTATTCCTTCGCTATAAAATCACTCGAATGGACGTAAATATTAATTTAAACTGTTGGAAAGCTTCACGATGTCTGAAAACAATCCTCTGGCTGTCACACCCTTCCCTGCTCCTGCACCTTGAATCACCAAAGGGAAGTCTTGGTAAGACTCTGAATAAATTTCAAACACAGAATCTGCACCTTTTAATTGTCCGATAGCTGAACTTTTTTCTTCCGAAACCAGTTTCACTTCCAAGGTGTTTTTAATAACATCCAATTCGCCAACATAACGCAATACTTGATTTTCTAAAAGCTGTTCTTTTAACAAGTGAAACGGGACATCTAATTCCTTGCTTCTACTAATAAATTGATGAACCGTTGTTTTACCATTAAGTGTTTTAGGCACTAAAGATTCTACTAAAACATCATGGAATTCCGTTTTTAAATGAAGCTCTCTAGCTAAAATCAATAATTTCCTAGCCACATCATTTCCTGATAAATCTTCTCGTGCATCAGGCTCTGTTAAACCTAACTGATTTGCTTGTTTTAAAATTTCTGAAAAAGAAATATTTTCAGAAGAAAACGCATTAAAAATATAACTTAAGGAGCCTGAAAACACGCCACGTATTTTTTGAATTTGCTCACCAGAATCATACAGTCTTTTAACCGTTTCAATAATTGGCAAACCTGCACCAACATTGGTTTCGTATAAAAAGGACTTATGATGTTTTTTTAATGTGAGTCTCAATTGTTCGTAAAAATCAAAACTTAAAGTATTCGCTACTTTATTTGCCGACACAATATGAAATCCGTTTTCAATTAAAGGCACATAATTCTGCACAAAATCTTTGCTTGCTGTCGCATCAATAGCTACTAAATTCTGAAAATGATGTGTCTTCACATAACTAATAATATCTTCAATTTTATAAGGAATCGAAGCCTTTTCAAAATCAGAATGCCAAGAATTTTCAATGCCAAATTCATTGAAAAATGCCACCTTAGAATTTGTAACAACAGGAATATGAATGTCTAAATTCTGCTGGGCTTGTAATTGCGACTTGGCAGCTTGAATTTGATTAATTAAGGTACTGCCAACATTCCCTATTCCGAAAATAACCACATGTAGGCTTTTACTGTTTGACATAACCTGTTTCTTTATTTTTGTTAATAGATGCAAAAGCTTGACTTAAATCGTTTATCAAATCTTCAGCCTCTTCAATCCCACAAGACAAACGTATCAAGGAATCTTTAATTCCTGACTGCAATCTTTTTTCACGAGGAATAGAAGCATGTGTCATTTGTGGTGGATGGCAAAGCAAACTTTTTACGCCACCAAGGCTTTCTGCCAGTTTGAAATAATGGGTGTTTGTTACAAAGTGGTTGGCTGCTTCTTGCGTGTCTTCTTTTAGAGTGAAAGAAACAATTCCTCCAAACAAACCGTTTTGCTGACGCTTCGCTATCTCATGATTCTTATGAGATACCAATCCTGGGAAATACACTTTTTCAACAGCATCATGGTTCACTAAAAAGGCAGCAACTGCAAAAGCATTTTCGCATTGTTTTTTAAAACGCAACTCTAAGGTTTCAATACCTCGAATGGTTAAAAAGCAATCCCAAGGCCCCAAAATGCCACCTGAAGCATTTTGAACAAATTTTAATTTTTCAGATAATTCTTGTGTTTTAGTCACTACCAAACCAGCCACTAAATCTGAATGACCTCCAATGTACTTGGTGCCACTATGGATAATAATATCTGCTCCAAGAGTTATAGGTTGTTGAGCAATAGGGCTCGCAAAAGTATTATCGACCACTAAAAGGGCATTCACACTCTTGGCAATCTTAGATATTTCCTGAATATCAGATACTTTTAAGGTTGGATTTGTTGGAGATTCAATCCAAACCAACTTTGTTTTGCTGCTAATAACATTTGCTACATTTTCAGCATCTGTAGTATCTACATAATGTACTTTAATCCCTAGTTTTTCGTACACATGGGTAAATAAACGATAAGCACCCCCATAGATGTCGTCTACAGCTACAATCTCATCGCCAGCAGATAATAATTTTAACACAGCATCAATAGCTGCCAAGCCAGTAGCAAAAGCAAAACCAGAATGTCCTCCCTCTAATTGAGCTACCACGTTTTCTAAAACTTGACGTGTTGGGTTGTTGCTTCGTGCATAATCAAAGCCTTTGTTTACTCCAGGAGCATCCTGAATAAAAGTGGATGTTTGGTACACTGGTACCGAAATAGCGCCTGTTAATGGATCGCTTGGAATGGAATGAATAATTTTTGTTGCACTCATTTTTCTAATTTTTTTTGAGTTAATAATGAGTGCTATTTGCAGAACAAGATAAATGGAGTAAAAAGCATTTTTTTCGCTTATACTTCAAAATAAAAATTAACAATAGCGATGCTATTCTGAATTTTTCTTTCTTGTCTAATCAAAAAATCTATCTGTTTCCTCGTCATCAATCTCGCTCAACAAATAGCACGATTAAACCAAAAGTCAAATGCGTCTTTGCAGACGTACCTAATAGAAAAATGTTAAAAAGAAAATTGAAATAACAGATGAGTCATTTCGTTTTAGTTATCTATCCAATAAATCGATAAATGAATCGATCATTAAGTAGAATGTAGCACCTTCTTAATTGCTTAAGGGTTGCTAAGGCTTCACAGGGTCTAATCCCTCCACCTTTCTTGATAACATTTCAGTAAGTTTTTGAACTTTGTGAGCACAAATATAGCATCAGAAAAATTTAATATCCAAATATTTTGGGAAAAAAAGTTAATTTAATTTGCCATCCATTTAATTTTTCTACATTTGCAATTCAAATATCAAGAGGAAAAATTTGTCTGATTGCAACCTCTATAAAAAAATGCTAAAGCAGTAAAAATCTACTCCTCTAGCAATAGCAATCCGATATTTTTTTCATACATTAATTAAATATTAAAACAGGAATATATGTCTTATTTATTTACTTCTGAAAGTGTTTCAGAAGGACATCCAGACAAAGTAGCAGATCAGATTAGTGATGCTTTGATTGACAACTTTTTAGCATTCGATAAAGACTCTAAAGTAGCTTGTGAAACCCTTGTTACAACAGGACAAGTCGTGCTAGCAGGTGAAGTAAAATCGAACACCTATTTGGATGTTCAGAAAATTGCCAGAGATACCATCAACAAAATTGGCTATACAAAAAGTGCTTATATGTTTGACGGTAATTCGTGTGGCGTTTTTTCTGCAATTCACGAACAATCTGATGATATCAATCGTGGTGTAGATAGAGCAAGCAAAGAAGAACAAGGTGCAGGAGATCAGGGAATGATGTTTGGTTATGCCACAAATGAAACTGAAAACTACATGCCTTTAGCTTTAGATTTAGCACATAGAATTCTTATTGAATTGGCTGCTTTACGAAGAGAAAATAAAGACATTACCTACTTAAGACCAGATTCTAAAAGTCAGGTAACGATTGAATATAGCGACGATAATGTCCCACAACGTATTGATGCCATTGTGGTGTCTACGCAGCACGACGATTTTGTCAAGCCAAAATCAAACTCTAAGAAAGCTGTGACTGCTGCCGATGAAGCCATGTTAGCAAAAATTAGAAAAGATATTGTGGATATTTTAATTCCACGTGTTATTGCTTCTTTACCACAAAATATTCAAGCCTTATTTACAGACAACATAAAATACCATATCAATCCAACAGGAAAATTTGTAATAGGTGGCCCACATGGAGATACCGGATTAACAGGACGAAAAATTATTGTCGATACCTATGGTGGAAAAGGGGCTCATGGTGGAGGAGCTTTTTCAGGAAAAGACCCTAGTAAAGTAGATAGAAGTGCAGCCTATGCTACCAGACATATTGCAAAAAACTTGGTTGCTGCAGGTGTTTGTACAGAAGTATTAGTTCAAGTTAGCTACGCTATTGGTGTTGCAGAGCCAACTTCAATTTATATTAACACTTTTGGAACCTGTGAGTTTAATTTAACCGATAGTGAGATTGCAGAAAAAGTAACTGAACTTTTCGATATGCGTCCAGCTGCAATAGAAAAACGTTTAAACTTACGCCAACCAATGTACAGCGAAACAGCTGCTTATGGTCATATGGGAAGAAAAAACGAAGTCATTACTAAAACTTTTGAGCAAATTAACGGTAGAAAGAAAAAAGTAGAAGTAGAATTGTTTACATGGGAAAAATTAAATTATGTAGAAAAAGTAAAAGCGGCTTTTGGGTTGTAAAACCTTTAGTTGTTTATTTTATAAATTCCCATTCAAAATTAATATTAATTTAATCAAACATACAAAAACCAGATTTGAGTTCATATAAGCGCTGTAGTTTTTATCTACAACAATATACAGGATTAACTTCGTTGATCCTGCTTGACACTTTTGTAAAATGAAAAATCAAACTGCTACTGCAGTTTCTTTTTTAGTTTTATAAAATATGCTTTTGAGTGAACTCACGCATATTATTTAAAACAAAAAAAATCCACACTTCCGTGTGGATTTTTCGAGTTAAAGTGGGGAGAGCAGGATTCGAACCTGCGAAGACGTAGTCAGCAGATTTACAGTCTGCCCTCGTTGGCCGCTTGAGTATCTCCCCAAAACCGAGTACAAATATATTATAGTTTTTAAATTATTTTGTAAAAATCTTTTACTTTTTTATTCTTAAAACACAAAAAAACTCATAATGACTTCTTTAGTGAGTCATTATGAGTTTTTAATATTAATTTAAAAGTTCTCGCTACAATTTTTTTCAAAAAAAATTACTCGAACTGACGATGCTCAGATTTTTTGGTTTCTAATCCAATCCTCCTTTACGTTCTGGCGAACGTGGCTCTGGCCAGGTACGTTGTTCTCCTGTTCTAGAATTTACTGGTAATATAATTTTCTCGGTTGAGGTTCTGTTAGGATCTTCGCTAGCCATATATACCAGAATAGCTGTTAAAATAGCATTGCTTCTTACGTCGTCAAACACAATTTTATCATAGGTATCTCTATTGGTGTGCCAAGTATAATTCCAGTAAGACCAGCTTAATGAACTTAAATTAAAAGCCGGAGCTCCTGCTGCCAAGAATGAGGCATTATCAGATCCTCCTCCACTTGGAGAACCAGGAAAATGAGTTTCAATATGTTTTGTAATATCTTTCGGCACAGCCTCCAACCATCTGGATAAATATTCGTAAGAATGTAAAAAACCTGCTCCTGATAGGTTCACCACACGACCAGTTCCGTTGTCTTGATTAAACATGGCTTGCGTATTATTTACAATCTCTGGATGATCTTCAACAAATGCTCTAGAACCATTTAAACCTTGCTCTTCGCTTCCCCAATGTCCAACCAGAATAGTTCGTTTTGGATTAGGATATACTTTTTTAAGGATACGCATGGCTTCCATCATGACTAAAGTTCCGGTACCATTATCTGTGGCTCCTGTGCCTCCATCCCAGGAATCGAAATGTGCTGAAAGAATGACATATTCGTCTGGTTTTTCTGAGCCTTTTATTTCTGCAATGGTATTTAACGTTGGTGCAACTCCTAAATCTTTAGATTCTGCTACAATTTTAACTACTGGTTTATTACCATATTCTGCCAATCTATAAAGCATGGTATAATCTTCAAGTTCGATATCTACTGTTGGAATTTTTTTAGTTCTGGCACTAAATATTTTATTAGAACCAAAAGCTTTAGACCAATAAGATGTAATAATACCAGCTGCACCTGCTGCTTCTAAAGCTTGATTTATTTCTCTTCTGCCATAACCAGTACGTTCCATATTCGCACGCCATTCTTTCTCTAATGCATCTCTTTCACTTTTCATTTTTGCAAAAGATTCTTCAGTAGCAAATTCTTCCCAGTTATAATCTGGACGCCCTGTTGCTTGATATATAGACGTCATAACAAATTTGCCTTTCACGCTTTTCATCCAATTTTGAAACTCTAAAGAATCTTTGACAGTTGGAATAGTAACCACTTCAGCTGTAACACCTTTTGGTCCTGTACTAGGATTCCAAGCTAGCTGCATACCATCTAAAGATTGTACACGAGGTTCTAACATATCAATATGTGTAATGCCTCTTTCCCAGGCTTTCCATTCTCCCCATTGCTCATTTCTGGCCGAAATCCCCCATTTGCTATATGTATCTACTGCCCAATCGTTGGCTTGTTGCATTTGTGGTGTACCTACAAGACGTGGTCCAATAACATCCAATAACTCGTGAGCTAAAATCTCTAATTGTGAATTATTGGTAGCTTCTTCAATAATGTTTTTTACTACTGGATCTTGTTCCTGTGCTAGGAAACTCATGTGGTTTAGCAATAAAACAAATGCTAAAAGGTATTTAAATGTCTTTTTCATATTTCTCTGGTTTGGATTAATTTTAAGAGTTAAACAAATTACAATTTTTTCTTTAAACATATTTTCATTTTAAAATGATTTTCAAAAAAATGTATCCATAAAAAGTCCGTTTGATTATTTAAAACATCAAAAAAGTTCTTCCATGTTATTCAGTAAATCCAATTTGTTAATTTGATTTTATATTTTTGATTATCCATTCTCGGTTAAGATAAAGTTAATAAAAGAGAAATTTTATGGTACAAGAACGAATATGTCTAATTTAACTCCATGCAAATAAAATCTAAAGCCCTTATTGCTGGAGCTATCATTGCTCTAATAGCCTTAACTACCATGCAAGGTTATCTAACCTTTAACACCTTTGATTTAAGAAAAAAGAGCTTTGCTGTTGAATCTAGGACAAAAATTGGGGGTATCGTTAGTACGAGTTATGTCGATTCTTTATCCTGGTATTATAGGATGGATTTTGTAAAGAAAATTCCAGATTATAAGACTGGAAAAATTACTAAAGATGAGTTGCTTTTAGAATTAGAAAATGCTGCTAAAGCAAGAAACGTAAAGTTTCTAGACTACTATAATCAAGGCAAATCACATTTTGATTTAGATGAACGTGTTTTATTTAAAAAAGAAGCATCAACCATCCAACTTATTGATAAAAATGGGAATACTGAAGACCTTTTAATTGAAAACAAAGATGAGCCCATATTCTTGCTTGGAACTGATTTTATAAATGATGACGGTTTATTAATTAATAATTGGAATTGGACCTTTGATGAAGATTTTATTAATTCAGATCAAGAATTAGAGAACATTGTTATTAAATACAGAGCAAGTCTGTATATGAAAATTTTGGACTGGGACAAAATTATTCTAAAACAGCTTCTCTTACTCTTTTTTATTGCTTTTTTACTTTTTGTTTTTGTGATTACTCTAGTAACTTATTCCATAAGAAACCTATTCAAGATCAAGAGAATATCTGATATTAAAACTGATTTTATTAATAACATCACACACGAGTTAAAAACACCTCTAGCAACTTTATCTATTGCAACTAAAACATTAACCAATAAATTTGCAAAAGACAATAAAGAGATTGCTCAAGATTCAATAGATACTATTAACCGTCAAAATAAAAGGCTCCAAAACTTAATAGATCAAGTAGTAGATAACAGCCTAGGTTATAATGATATTGACCTAAATTCTGAATCCGTTATTCTTTCTGAATTTATTACTGAAGTTTGTAATGATTTTGCTTTAACAACCCCAAGTAACATTCAGTTTTTAAGAAGTATTGAAAAAACAAAAATAGAAGTTTCTATTGATAAATTTTACTTAAGCACTGCTATTATAAATATTTTAAATAATGCCATTAAATTTGAGGGAACAGTTATAAAGTTAACTTACAGTACTATAGACAATTGGCATAGGATAACAATTAAGGATAATGGCATAGGTATTTCCAAAACAAATAAAAAACTTATCTTTGATAAATTCTTTCGAGTGAGTGAAAAGAATACACATGATTATAAAGGTTTAGGTTTAGGCCTTTACTACTGTAATCAAATTGTTAAAGCTCACCATGGAATTATAGATGTTGTAAGCAAATTGAATGAAGGCTCAACATTCTATATAAAAATTCCTATAGATCATGGAAAAGAGAATTTTATTAGCTGATGATGATATTGATTTTGGCACAACCCTTAAAAAGTATTTAGAACTTAACAAGTTTGAAGTTGTTTGGGCAAAAGATGGCGCAGAAGCTTTAGAAGTGTTTAAAATGCATGCTTTTGACATATGTATTATTGATGTTATGATGCCAAAAATGGATGGCTTTAAATTATCTAAAAAAATTTCAAAAAAAAATCCAGAAACACCTTTCCTATTTTTGACTGCTCGAAAAACTAAAGAAGATCGAATAAAAGGATTAAGTTTAGGGGCCGACGATTATATCTCAAAACCCTTTGAGGTAGAAGAACTCATACTTCGTATTAATAACATCATTAAAAGAACCAAACAACAGAAAACCATAACTTTAGATTCTAAAAAAAATGAGCTTATTGAGATTGGTAAATACATTTTCGATATTGATAACCTCTCACTAAGTATTAACAATAAAACAACTAAAATAACCGAAAAAGAAGCACAGCTTATTTTCTTTCTAAATAGTAATAGAAACAAACTTATTCCACGAGAAGATATTTTAGAAAAAATTTGGGGGCAAAACGATTTCTTTTCTGGCAGAAGCATGGATGTTTTTATTACCAGAGTTAGAAAGCGTTTAAAAGATGATAAAAACATTAATATTAAAAGCGTAAGAGGCGTTGGTCTTGAATTTCTAATAAATGATTAAACGTTATAAAATTAAAAACCAGCAGATGATATCTGCTGGCTTCTTTTTGAAAAAAATCACCTTTTACTAATAAAAAAGCAAACTCTTTAATTTTTTATAAACTTCAAAACAGCACTATTTTGACTGCTATTAGTCAGTTTAACAAAATACATTCCGGCTGCAAGTTTAGAAACATCTAAGGTTGAAGCACTAAATTCTAAATCAACCTTTTTCCCATTAACTGCATATACTTCAGCTTTAACAATATTTTCACCTTGTATGTTTAAAACACTATTGGTTGGGTTAGGATAAATTTTAATCTGGTTTACAAAATCAACATTATTAATACTTAAAGATGGATTAATCTCATAAGTGAAATTATCAATGTATAAATTATCAAATGTAGTGGCTGCATTATATTTGAATGCTATATATTGGGCAGAGCCACTATAACTTTCAAAAGTGACCACTTTTTCATCCCAAGCATCATCCGTCAAATCGGCATCAAGGTATGTTTGATATGAAGTAAAAGTCGAAGCATCTGTTGGGTCAGTCATGGTACCTACTTCTAGACCTCCATTATTATCATCGTATACTTGAAAAACAATTTGTTTTGTATCATCCAAATCTGATAACATAGGTGTAATTAAAAATATCCCTGAAGTTTCATCATTTCCACTATATAATCTCACACTAACTGTACCTTCTTGTGCTTGAAGAGTACTATATCTAACATAAGGGCTAGTTGATGTTGGGGCAACTAGACTAGACCAACACGGTTCTATATCTCCGTTATTTGTGAAGCCTTCAAAACCAAAAGAGTAAGTGCCAGATTCTGCAATACATGAGGTAGTAAAGTTCATTGGACCAACCCAAGGGCTTGCACCATCAGTATCGCAATCTGCTCTTACATAAATTTCATAAGGAGCATTATCAGATAGGCTATTAAAATCAGTATTAGAAGTGTTAGAAGTTGTTGGTGTTCCTGATGATGGAACTCCGGTTCCTTCGGGTTGAACAACATACTCCCAATCTGTTTGTCCTCCAACAAACTCCCAACTTACCTCAACTGAAGATGCCGTAATATTTTCTACTGTAATGTTATAAACCTCAGTACAAGCTGGCTGATCTGTGATTGTTACATCATCAATATAAAATGCAATACTTGAAGCAGATCCTGCACCGTGTTTTAAAACGACATATTCATTTGTACTTGCTGGTAAATTAACAAAATACTGAACATTATCTCCAGAAGTCCCTCCTGTTATAATTGACACTGAGGTAATTTCGGCAAACGTATTGGCATCTAAAGGATCTGTCATTGTCCCAACTATAATATTAGCTTCAGCATTTGCATTCGATTTTCTAGCATAAAATTCTAATCTATGAGCACCATCATTAGCAACTGTATTTTGAGGTAAAACTAATAATACATTAGCATTTGCATCGTTACCAGCATTCATTATAATGGTATTAGTCCCAGAATTAGCATATCCTGCAAAATTACTAACTTGTACTAATGGCGAACCAGTAGACGTTACATTCTTATACCAACAAAAAGGAAAATCGCCATTAGTATACGAATCAAAATTTTCAGAAAACCCTTCTCCAACAGGTGCACAAGCTGTTCTAAACTCATATGGCCCAAACCAAGAACTCATTCCAGAGCCATCACTTCCTGCTGCATCACAGTTAGCTCTTACAAATACTCTATAAATACTGTTAGGAATAACTGCTGCTCCATCTGTATCTATTGTAACACCAGCGATTGTTGATGCTGTTGCAGTTCCTGTTGGTTGCGCATTGGGGTCAAAATTTAAGTTTGTTTGCTTAATAATATATTCCCATTCTGTTTGAACTTGTGTGTCTATTGTTAAATCAAGATCAAAAGACAAATCTGTTATATTACTTGCAGAAACATCTAATACATCAAAACATGCTGGTTGCGTCGTCACTACAATATCATCTAAATAAACCGTTTTATTAGATGTAGCAGTGGTTTCTAGTTTAAACGCTAAATAATTATGAGTCGCATTAAATGGAATATTGACATAATAAAGCGAATAATTATTAGTATTAGTAGAACTAATTGCTAATGGCATAGAAGCCAACTCTAAAAATGTCGCTTCATTATTTGGATCGGACATTAAGCCTATTTTAAAATAAGAATCACCTCCCGTAGTTGAATTGACTTTAGCAGCAAACTCAACACGACGAGTTCCATCTGCAATAATGCTACTTTCTGGGGAAATTAAAAATACAGTATCATCATTATTAAAAGATGAAATGTCATAATAATTACCAGGAGAATATGCCTGTGAGCTTTCATTTACCTTAATATTTGCGGTTGTTGTTCCTGTAGTTGAGTTTACCGTTGTCCAACAATAAGGTGTCACTAAGTCATCTGGTAAACTATCGAAGTTTTCAGAAAAGTCATTTGTAATTGCAGCACACCCTGATCTTAATTCAAAAGGTCCAAACCAATCACTAAAACCAGAACCATCACTACCATCTGCATCACAATTAGCTCTCGCATACACAAGGTATGGACTGTTTGGAACAATGGCATTGGCATCAGAATCTGTTGTAATATTTGCAGTAAGTGTTGTTGCAACTATTGGAGTTTCTATATTTGGGTCGTAATCTAAGCTTGTTTGTTTTACTGTTAATTGCCATTCTGTTTGAGTTTGTAAACCCAAAGTTAAATCGAGATCGAACGATATGTCTGTAATATTGTTAGCTGCAATATCTTGAATTTGAAAACAAGATGGTTGACTAGTTACTATAATATCATCCAAATAAACCGTTTTATTTGAAGCTGACGTAGTTTCTACAGAGAAAGCTAAATAGTTATATGTTGCATTTAATGGTATATTAATGGCATAAAGTGAATAATTATTGTTGTTCTCAGAACTATTTGTTAAATCAAATGAAGACAATTCAATAAAAGTGCTTTCATCATTTGAATCTGTCATTAACCCAACTTTTAGAGTTATAGTTTCAGAGCCTAAAAAACCACTCTTAGCAGCAAACTCTATTCTATGGTTACCATCAGCAATTATACTACTCTCTGGAGAGACCAAATACATTGTATCATCATTTGTTAATAACGAAATTTCAAAATAGTTATCACCTTCATAAGCACTAAAAGAACTTGTATTTACTTTGGATCTAGGAGCCGTACTACCCGTTGTAGATGCAATGGTGTTCCAGCAGTATGGCGTTTCTAATTCGTCTGGCATAGACTCAAAGTTTTCCGAAAAATCATCAATTGGCACACAACCAGTTCTAAATGAAAAAGGACCGTTCCAAGCACTCAAATCACCACCTGTACAATCTGCTCTTAAATAAAACTCATAAGCTGTATTGGCCGTTAATCCTGTTGCCGAATAAGGTTTAGAAATTCCCGTATCTGATGGAGTTCCAGTTGGAGAAAAACCAGCAACGTCAAGCTCTATATCCCAAAGTGTTTCACTTCCGTTAATGGCCCAATCTAAACTTGCTGTAGTCGTTGTTGTACTTAAAGCCATTCCATCTGTTGGAATTGGACAAGTCTCAGTAATTCCTCCCAAAATAATATTAGGCACATATGAGTCTGTTCCTGCATTAGCTGTAAGTGGAGAGGCTGGATCTGGATTAATAGAAGAACTTCTATATGTTATAGTTCTTGGACTTAAAACTGGAGAATTGTAAAAATCATCTGTATTATTATCAGCTCCAAGCATGTTCTCATCAACTGCAACAATTAAATTATCCGAACCATTGTAAGCAAAAGGTGTGTCAAATGTTAGTGTTACCCAACCTTCACCTGCTGACACATCAATACCACCAATATAAACTTGAGTCAAATTAGTTAATATTTCCCAATCGCTTGTATTTGTAAATTCTGTTTTAGTAGTGTGTCCTAAATAAATAGTTAAGTCTTGGCTATTCGATAATAATGATGTTCCGCTAAAATACCATTGCAATTCTGTTATATTTCCAGATGCATTTATTTCTGGAGCTAAATAGATACTTTGAGAATAAGAATACACATTAAAAGGATCAAATGGCCCATCTTGAAATTGGTTCGTATCTGTTCCTATTTGCACTTGTGCAAACGAAAATACAGATAATAGTGTAAAAAATAAGAAGTACATTTTCTTCATAATAGTTGTTTGTTTAAATTTAGAATTATCACTATATTATAGTTGATAATATTACCATTGGGTAAATTTATTTACAATTCCATTTAAAAAAAAACTATACTAGGTTAATGCAAAGTTAATACAGTTTGGTTTTACCTAGCTCATCCATATTTTTTAGACTTTTGTTTTATAACAATAAAACTATATTATGATGAAAAAATTACTATACTTATTTGTTGCTGTAGCTACCCAATTTTCATTTGCTCAAACAGATGAGGCTTCTGGAGCTCCAGCATTATCGATATCTACTACTTATGCATGTGAAAATGAAGAAACAGGCGATTTTACTGGATTTACGAAATCTGCTGAATTTACTTGTGCAGGTTCAGAGTACGACTATTGGGTAGATGCATGGTATACTATTACTCCTTCCGAAACGCGATTATATGCTATCGAAATTGAAGAATTAAACGGGTTTGTTTTTGATGTTAGATTGGCATTATTTACTGGAACACCAGGTAACTTAACAAACAACTCAGGTTGTGCAACTAGGTATCATAGTTCTGTTCTTAATATGGGAGAAACGTACTACTTACACGTTAGAGCTGCCTACACAGCCACGCAATATAGAGTTTGCGTTTATCCATTTCCAGACACACCAAGTAATGATGAACCAGCCAATGCAGATACCTTAATAGAATCTACTTTTGAAGTTTGTGAAAACCCATCAACAGGCCATACAGCTAATGCTACTTTTACGAGCGAAGTTGTTTGTAGCACCTCCAACCCAGATGTTTGGTATAGTTTTACTCCCACTGAAACAGCAGAATACACTTTTAAAGCTAGTCTTTTAAATGGTGCAACGCCACTTTACATAGGTATATACAGTGGAACTCCAGGGTTTTTAAATGCTTTTGTTGAAGAACCTACATCGCCTACAATACAATGTCAAGATATAGTTTTAGCTGATTTAACAGCTGGAACAACATATTATATAAGTGTCACATCCTCAAATTCATCAAGGGCAGTATATTTTGATTTATGTGCTTATAAATCTCCTCCTGCACCATCAAATGACGATTGTACAAATCCAACAAATTTAACTGTTGGTGCAACTTTTGAAGACAACTACATTATTGCTACTAATACATCTGCAAGTGTTAATCCTGGGAATTCAAATTTTCCTGATTGTGGAACTTTACCTGATTTTGGAATTTACGGTAGAGATATTTGGTTTACTGTTACGGTACCTGCATCTGGAAGTTTTACTATTGAAACTAGAGCTGAACCAACAGAAACTAACCTAAGTGATACTGCCATGGAAACTTACACAGGATCTTGTGGCACCGGAACTTTAACTCCATATTACTATAATTTGCCACCACCAAATACAGGAACGGCTTTTTGTAACGATCAATTTGTGATTGGAGGGAATCCATATGCTGGAATTTTATTTACAGATAAAACACCTGGTGAAACTGTTATTGTAAGAGTTTGGGCTTGGTCTTATCAATTTGGAAAGTTTAGAATTGGAGCTTATGATCCTAATTTGCTAAGTACTGAAACATTTGACACAAATAGTTTTAGTTATTTTCCAAATCCAACAAATAATATTTTGAATATAAATTACAATCAAAATATAAATAAAGTTACTGTTAACAACCTTTTAGGACAAACAGTTTTAACAAGAGAAGCAAACAATAAATCTATTGCTTTAGATGTTTCAAATTTAGCAACTGGCATTTATATCGTTACTGTTAACTCTGGGAATACTTCAACTAATTTTAAAGTTGTAAAAAGATAGTTTGATTATAAATATTTTTAGATAAAAAAGAACACCTTAACTTGTAAGTTAAGGTGTTTTTACATTATAATTTGATTTTTGGTTTCTTTTCAAAAGCATTTTATAGAATTAAAAAAACTATTAAAACGTCTAAATATTATAGCGAATAAATGGCTCTAAGCGTTAAGTATCTTGGCTGAATAAAATATTCGGTAGTGCTTACCGAAATACTGCTCGTACTACTTTGACTCTGTGATTGTGTGTTTAATAAGTTGGTTGCCTTGAGTTCAAATTCCCATTTGGCATCCGCATTTTTTCTATAGGCTAAAGAGGCATCCCAGAAATCAAACGTGTTAATGGTTCGATCTTCATTACTAAAGTTATTATAGGCATAAGATGTTTTAAACGTGAGGCTTTCCCATATTAAAGCATCGAATTCAATACTTGGTGCTTTGGTAAAAAACTTACTTCTGCTAGAACCCTGATCGTTGTCTTGAATGGTATATCGATAAGCTAATTCAACATTTGGAGCTGTTTTAAAATTGGTTCTTAATTCGGCACCATAGGTTTGAGAATAGTTTTCGTTTACAGATGGGATATTCTGAATAAACTGATTAAACTTCGTATAAGTAAAGTTTCCATTGACAGTTGCTCTTAATTTCCCAAAAGATCTTTGAAACCTTCCACTTGCTGAAAGCGACTCGTCTGCATAGTTAGAGTTAAATGGCGAATTGCTTCTAATAACACTTTCGAAATTGGTGATGTTTCTAATTTGATCAATGCTTTTTCTATAATTTACATTTGCAAAGACGTTAGTATAGTTAAACATATTAAAGCTAAAATAGGTTAGATTGATATTGTGTGCCGTGGCATTTTCTAGTTCTGGATTTCCATAAAAATACGAGTTGTAATTGTTCATAACATACCCACGTGCAAAATTGGTAATGTCTGTAAATTGTGTTTGCATGGTATAATTGAAGATTAACTGTTCACTTTTTTTCAATTGAATTCTAGCATCGAAATCTGGTAAGATTCTAAAGAAATTATCTTTATACTTGTCTCCAAATTGAGTGTTATTGACATTATATGCATGTGCTGAAAGTCCTGGAGTAAGTGTGAATTTACCTAATTTTACAGTGTAATGAACTCCTAAATAAAGATCTGTGAAATTATATGTAATATCGTTAGTTGCCAGACCATCGTTATCTATAGGAATGGGATTAAATTCTGAACCATCATCTAAAAATTGAAATAATTCAGACGTAAATTTTTGATTGCTATATATGGTTCCAAGTGTTACATTAATATTACTCTTATTATTTAACACATTCCAGTAATCTATTTTCCCATCAAGCTGGTTAGATTTAACACGTTTATCTTGAGCCACATTATAATTAGATTGTGTGGTATCAAAACCAACAACATTAGCTACATCATCATAACTACTTTTTTCTTCTAGAATAGCATTGTAAAACGGATCTTCATCTTGTATTAATGACTGTATTTCTAATGAAAATATATTTCTTTCATCTAGAGTGTAGTAGTAATTCAAACTTTGTTTAACACTAAATGGACTGGATTCTTCGTTAATATCTGTATTTCCTAAAACTGAAGAAAACACATGTTGTTCTTGCGATTCTTTTGAAAACCGTCCTAACACATCATAATCTAATTGATTATTTCCATTTGGTTTGTATTTTCCACTTAATTTAAGCATTCCTAAATCGCTACGCTGAATGGTATTACTTTGCGTTGTTTCGTCCGGAATTCCTAATTCAGGATCTGTATAAACAATATCATTGTTCTCTTGCAACTCATTTTTACTATTCGAATAGATAGCAAAACCACTGATATCCAGAGTTTCTTTTGGCGAATAGCTAAAATTAGCTGCACCAAAATTAGACTCAATACTTTTGGCTCTGTTATTTTGAAGCGTTAAAAACCCTAAATCGTTATTTCCTAAATCAATGCTTGTACCACTTTTACGACTTGGCATTCTAAAGCCTCCTGAAAAGTTAAAATAATCGCGACGTGTAAAAGCTTGTTCCCCAATATTATTCATATCCCCAATGACGTTGATACTTAATTTCGGGCTGTAATAAAACAGTTTGGGCTGTACTAAATACAGGCCATTGTCGCTTGTTGCTCCTCCTCCAGCTGTTACAGTTCCAAACCAGAAATTCTCTTTTCCTTCTTTTAATTTGATATTAATTGCCACATTGTCCTGGTTATTAGTTACAGAACTTAATTGACCAACTTCGGAATAGTTTTTTAGCACTTGAACCTTATCTACAGCATTCGAAGGAATGTTTTTTGAAGCCAATTTAGAATCCCCATCAAAGAAATCTTTGCCATCGACCATGACTTTAGATACCTTTTTGCCTTCTACTTCAATTTCACCATCATCGTTAATCTCAACGCCTGGTAATTTTTTAAGAACATCTTCTAGTTTTCTTTCTGTACCATCTTTAAAAGAATCTGCATTGTAAACAATGGTATCTCCTTTAATGGTTACAGGCATTTCATAGGTAAGTTCTATTTCATCTAAGGTATTATCGTTTTGAAGTGTAAAATCTTGAGATATATTATCGGTTTTGGTTTCAATCAATGCGTCTGTCGCTTTCATTCCAATATAACTAACTTGAATTTTGTAGCTTGAATTAGCTTCTAGGGAAAGTTTATATTTACCTGTATCGTTCGTAATGCCATAAGCATCCATGTTTTTTGTTGCCTGATTTATAGCCACCACATTGGCAAGCTCTAAAGGATTGCCAATACTATCTTTTACGACACCTTCTATTTTAACTTGTGCAAAAGCGATGTTTGCTACAAGTATTAACAGTAGCGTAATTATATGTTTCATTTGTGATTTTTTGATTGGTTAAATAAGTAATTAACGGCCTCTTCCACCTCCACGACCTCCACGACCTCCATACATGTCTCGCATTTCTTCTATTTTCTTTTTCATGATGGCATTATACTCGTCTTGTGTGACTTCCTTTCCTTTTTCTGGTCTTTTAATACCCTCCTTTTCTTCAGGGTTTAATACAATTTTAGAACACAAGATGGTTGTTCTATCTGCATTAACTTCTAGAATAAGTCCTGGTAACCCCCAAAAATCACCTGGGCCTTGATTCACTGGGATTTGCATAGTGTACCAAGCTGTTACTTCAATAGTTTCTGGGATTTCAATGTCTTCCATCAGGTCTTTGGTCTTCGTGCTATCTGTTTCTTTTTTAGCATCATCGTCGTTATTTCTTCTTCTCATACTTCTAAAATCCATAGCATCTACTTTTTTAGTTGCAGTTGCCTTAAAACATGTATATTGACCAATCTGTTTCGTTTCTCCACTCATTTTCCATTCTAATTTTGGTAAGGAATCTTTAATTAAAAACTGCTTTCCAAAAAATTCTTGCTCTTGTAGTAAAACATTCTCCTTAACATTTTTGTATTGTGCACCTCCCGTAAAGTTCCCCATCATCATTCTAAAACCTCCACCTTGACCTGGTGCAGCTAATTTTTCTTCTTCTTTATAAGTGGATTCTGTTTTATTAAAAACTAAGAAATAAGTTTTTTCAAGCATGGATTTCATTCTCTCTGCAAATTGCTTTTTTTGTTCTTCACTAAAATTTCCACCTCCAAAATTATCCATATCTATAGTGGTTTTTGATAAATAGGTGGCTTTACCTTGAAAATCTTGTTGAGAAAACATCCAAGTAGTGGATGCAAAAAATAAGACTACAATTAATGTTTTTTTAAAAAGCTGATTCATTTTTACAGAGTTTTAGTTTTAACTAATGTACAATTAATTACTATTAGACTAAGCTACTGTCAAAACGTTTAAACCGATATGTTAAAATATACTCTTTACAGATTATTAATATTCGAAGTTATGCTTATAAATTAATAGTTTAAAAGTGGTTCTATTTTTGTACTTTTCAATTCTCAATGAAAACACTTTTATACTTTTTATTTTTTATTTCTCTTTCCATCTTTGGGCAAGAGCCCATTGAAACGACCTTTGTTTCCAAAACTCCTTTTGAAGCTGATAAAATCATTGGAATTGATAATTTTGGAACAGTTTATTTTATAAAAAAGAATACGCTTTATAAAATAGAAGACCAAAATAATTACTCTTATAGCAATGTGCAATTTGGAAAAATAACTTCGGCAAACAGTTTTAATCCATTAAAAATCACAGTCTTTTATGAAGATTTTAATACCGCATTTATTCTAGACAATAGGTTTGCTGAAATTATTAAAATCGATTTTAGTCGTTTAGAATATTACAAAAATGTGGCATTTGTGTCTACTGCAAACGATAATGCGTTATGGATCTTTAATCAAGATATTCAGCAATTAGAGTTATTCGATTATAAAACAAGAAAAGTAAGAGCTACCACACAACCGACACAGTCTAAAGCTTTAGATTTAAAAAGCAATTATAATTATGCATGGATGCTAACTGAGAAGTTTCTCTATAAATATAATTATTTTGGCAGTTTGGTTTATAAGGTAAAAAACGATGGTTTTACTTCTATATTTGAAAATAACGAACAGGTGTATTTAGTAAAAGAAAATAACCTTTATTACTTTAATGAAAGTGAACAAGTCTATCAATTAATTATAACACCTGAATTGTTAACAAAACAGTTTTTAGTAACCAATGAAACCTTGTATATTTACGATTCTAAAAATTTACACAAATTCCAACTAAATAAATAAACACTTATGCACGTTGCAATAGCCGGAAACATTGGTGCAGGTAAAACCACACTTACTAAATTACTTGCTAAACATTACAAATGGGAATCTCAATTAGAAGATGTGGTTGATAATCCTTATCTAGACGATTTCTATAATCAAATGGAACGTTGGAGTTTTAACCTACAAGTCTACTTTTTAAATAGTAGATTTCGTCAAGTGGCTCAAATTCGTGAAAGCGGTAAAGACATTATCCAAGACAGAACCATTTATGAAGATGCGCATATTTTTGCACCAAACCTTCATGCTATGGGATTAATGACGAATCGTGATTTTGAAAATTATCGTTCATTATTCGATTTAATGGAGTCTTTTGTTCAAGGTCCCGATTTATTGATTTATTTAAGGAGTTCTATTTCAAATTTGGTATCTCAAATTCATAAAAGAGGTCGTGATTATGAGAATTCTATAAGTATTGATTATTTAAGCAGACTGAATGAACGTTATGAAGCTTGGATTCATGGTTACGACAAAGGAAATCTTTTGATTATTGATGTAGATAATTTAGATTTTGTTGCAAATCCTGAAGATTTAGGAAGCATTATCAATAAGATAGATGCTGAGATAAATGGTTTGTTTTAATCTTAGCCTTTTTATTACACAAAAAAAGCCACGAAATTCGTGGCTTTTTTTGTGATTATATTTTAAAAAGTCTTATTTAATAATAATTTCTTCTGAGAATTCTTCATCAAGATCTGCTTGATTAGATTTCACTTTGATGGCCGAAGCACCTACTTTTAGCTCTTCAACTTTCGCTTTTACTTCCTCTAAAGTTCCAGTGATAACTCGTTCTTCAACTTTTATTTCTCCGTTTTCTTTGGTCGTAATACTAACAACTGCTTTCGCCAGGTTGTTTTCTTTAACTTCCATTTCTACATACACTTTTTTAAGAACTTCGTTACTTACTGAAGTTCCTGCCATAGCGACACCTTCATCCAATGCATGACCTCCTAAAATTGGAGCAATTACTAAACCAATTAAACAAGTTAATTTAATTAAGATATTCATTGAAGGTCCAGATGTATCTTTAAATGGATCCCCAACAGTGTCTCCTGTTACAGCCGCTTTATGTGCTTCAGAACCTTTATAAGTCATTTCTCCATTAATCATCACACCTGCTTCAAAAGATTTCTTAGCATTATCCCAAGCCCCACCAGCATTGTTTTGGAAAATAGCCCAAAGCACACCAGAAACTGTTACACCAGCCATATAACCTCCTAACATTTCAGCAATTGCCATGTTGTTCATTCCAAAAATCATAGGAACAAAAGCAATGACTAAAGGAAATCCAATAGTTAATAAACCTGGCAACATCATTTCTTTTAAAGATGCTTCCGTAGAAATTGCTACACATTTATCGTATTCTGGTTTCCCAGTACCTTCCATAATTCCTGGAATATCTCTAAACTGACGACGCACTTCTTCTACCATTTCCATGGCTGCTTTTCCTACAGCATTCATGGCTAAAGCAGAAAACACGACTGGTACCATTCCACCAACAAATAACATGGCTAAAACAGGTGCTTTAAAGATGTTAATTCCATCGATTCCTGTAAATGTTACATAAGCAGCAAATAATGCTAACGATGTTAAAGCTGCAGAAGCGATTGCAAATCCTTTTCCTGTTGCAGCAGTTGTATTACCAACGGAGTCTAATATATCTGTACGTTCTCTAACAATAGGTTCTTGTTCGCTCATTTCGGCAATACCACCTGCATTATCAGAAATTGGTCCGAAAGCATCAATAGCTAACTGCATAGCAGTTGTAGCCATCATAGCTGAAGCAGCTAAAGCCACTCCATAGAATCCAGCAAAGGCATAAGATGCCCAAATAGCTCCAGCAAATAATAATACCGAAGGGAAAGTAGAAATCATACCAGTTGCTAAACCAGCAATAATATTTGTTCCAGCCCCTGTACTTGATTGTTGTACAATATTTAAAATTGGTTTTTTACCTAATCCTGTATAATATTCAGTTACCGAAGAAATAACAGCTCCAACAACTAATCCTACTAAGGTTGCATAAAATACTCTCATTGAAGAAATTTCTTGTAAACCTTCTCCAAAGAAATTCATTTGCATCGTTTCAGGTAACATCCAAGTAACCAAACCAAAACATGATATGGCTACTAAAGCAATAGATGTCCAGTTACCAATATTTAAAGCTCCCATAACTTGAGCCTCTTTAGCATCGTTATTTTTAATTTTCACTAACATGGTACCAATTACAGAAATAATTATTCCAGCACCAGCAATCGCCATAGGTAATAAAATTGGTCCAATACCACCAAAGGCATCTGCAATATTTCCACCCATGTCTTTAATAACATAGTTACCAAGAACCATTGCAGCTAAAACTGTAGCTACATAAGACCCAAATAAATCGGCCCCCATTCCAGCAACATCACCAACGTTGTCACCAACGTTATCTGCAATCGTAGCAGGATTTCTTGGATCATCTTCTGGAATACCAGCTTCTACTTTACCAACCAAATCGGCTCCAACATCGGCAGCTTTGGTATAGATTCCTCCACCTACACGAGCAAATAATGCAATAGATTCAGCACCTAGAGAGAAACCAGCTAATGTTTCAAGAACAATAGTCATATCCATCGTGTTTGTCCAAACACCTCCCATAAAAAAATGAAAGAAAAATATAAAGAATGCTGTTAAACCTAAAACAGCTAATCCAGCAACTCCAAGTCCCATAACTGTTCCACCACCAAAAGAAATCTTTAGTGCATTTGGCAAGCTTGTTCTAGCAGCTTGAGTCGTTCTTACGTTAGTTTTAGTTGCTATTTTCATCCCAATGTTTCCAGCGAAAGCAGAAAAAATTGCTCCAAAAATAAAGGCAACTACTATTAACCAATGTGTTGTTGGCACTATAAAAGATACAGCCGCTAAAGCAACACTTACAATTACTACAAAGATTGCCAAAAGTCTGTATTCTGCATTTAAGAATGCCAAAGCACCTTCGTATATATGATCTGAAATTTCTTTCATCTTTCCATCTCCTGCATCTTGTTTCATAACCCAAGATTTCTTAACGATCATGTAAATTAATCCTAAAAGTGCCATTGCAATTGGCATATAAATCATCATTGATTCCATATTGTATTTTTTGTTTGATTAGTTTTAAGCAGCGCAAATGTAACAAAATACGTTAACATTTAAAAACCCTTCTACATGTATTGTAGAAGGGTTTTTTCAATATAAGTTAAAGCTACTATTTAAATAGTGAAATCTCCATTGGTTTTATGTTCGCTATTTTCATAACGATTCACACATTTATTAAGAATATCGTAGGCTTCTTTGGCATCTCCCCAACCTCCAACATCAACTCTCTTTTTCTCTAAATCTTTATAAACCTGAAAGAAATGCTCAATTTCTTTTATTTGATGAGGGTTCATATCTGATAAATCATTTAAATTATTCCAGATAGGATCAGAAACTGGTACACAAATCACTTTTTCATCTGGTCCTTTTTCATCAGCCATATGGAATACACCTATTGGTTTTACCTCAACCACACACATAGGAAACGTTGGTTCTCCACCCATGACCAATACATCTAATGGATCGCCATCAAGTGCTAGAGTTTCAGGAATAAACCCATAATCTGCAGGATACATCATGGATGAAAACAACATCCTGTCGAAACGTATTTTCTTTAGTTCAAAATCGTATTCGTATTTATTTCTACTTCCTTTTGGTATTTCTATCAATACATCAAACGTTAATTTCCCTTTACTTGTCATCTTATTTTTTTTAGGACTGCAAAGGTACGTAAGTGTTTGGTTTTGGGCAACAAAAACGTATTTGACTTTGTTGTTTTTAATTAACTTCGTTTAATTGGAAGTCGAATGGAATGGATTGAATTTAACTTTAGTCTTTGGTTATGTGCAAACTGAAAAACAATCTTCAGACGAGCTAGCAAAATTTCTACCTTTAAGTAAGTCTCTTCTTAAACTCTAAACATCAATCTGTTAAAATAAAAATCTACATTTCATTTTTTCATATCTTGCTGTATCAATCAAAAATAAAACCAACCTTCTCAGCATGAAATACTTATTAATCCTTCTCGTGTCCCTTTTTAGTTTTTCAACCATACAGTCTCAAACCCAACCATGGCAAGGGAAATTTGAGCCTATTGACAACATGATTCCTCCACCAAATACCTATAGAACAGCAAGTGGAGCTCCAGGAAAAGCCTATTGGCAACAACGAGCAGATTATAAAATAAAAGCAACATTAGACGAAAAAAACAATGTACTTTCTGGAGAAGAAACCATTACTTATTATAACAATTCTCCTGATGACTTAAATTATATCTGGATACAATTAGAGCAAAACGTTAATAAAAAAGGAAATGAAGATTTTGGTGATGTTTTTGGTGGTGTTTCAGATTCTATTAGCACCAGACAAATGCAGTTTCTTACTAGAGCTGTAGATTTTCCTGCTGGATATACCATAAAATATATTAAAGATGCTTCTGAAAAAGACCTGAAGACTTATGTTAACAACACCATGATGAAAGTGATGCTTAACCAACCTTTAAAATCTGGTTCTTCTGTAAGTTTTTCTTTAGCTTGGTCCTACCCAATTACAGATAGAAGTATGTTTTTATTGTCCAGAGAAGGTTACGAATACTTTCCAGAAGACGACAACACAGTCTATTTACTTGGGCATTGGTTTCCAAGAATGGCTGTGTATAACGATACCGAAGGTTGGCAAAACAAACAGTTTAATAGATTGGGAGAATTCGCTTTAGAATTTGGAGATTATGAGGTGGAAATAACCGTTCCAGAAGACCACATTGTGGCATCCACTGGAAAACTACAAAATAGTGAGTCTGTATTAACTAAGACTCAAAGACAGCGCTTGCTTGAAGCTGAGAAATCTTTTGATAAACCTGTAATGATAATCACGCCAGAAGAAGCTACTCAAAATGAAAAAACTAAAGCGAGTAAATTAAAAACATGGAGGTTTCATGCAAAAAATGTGCGTGATTTTGCTTTTGCTTCGTCACGTAAATTTATTTGGGATGCACAAGCACATCAGTTTTCAGATCATGTTACTATGGCTATGTCTTATTATCCAAAAGAAGGCTTACCTGTTTGGAGTGACGAATCTACAAAAGCTATTGTTGCTGCATTAGAAGTATATTCTGAAGCCACTTTTGAATATCCATATCCTGTTGCCATTTCTGTAAACACATCGAACATTGGAATAGAATTTCCTATGATTAGTTTTAATGGAGGTCGACCTAAAAATGGAAAAATGAGCGACAGAGCTAAAGCTGGAATGATTGGCACCATAATCCACGAAGTTGGGCACAACTGGTTTCCAATGATAGTTAGCTCTGATGAAAGAAAATGGATGTGGATGGACGAAGGCTTAAACACCTACTTACACCAAAGAACAGTTGCTGAAAAATATCCAGAATTCCATAGCACCACACCTAAAGATATTGTACCATTTATGAGTGGCGACCAAAATATTTTAAGACCCATTATGACGACTTCAGACAACGAATTGCTAACACAATTTGGAGCTAATTTTTACCAGAAACCTACTGTTGGCTTACAAATGTTAAGAGAATCTATTATTGGTCCAGAGCTATTTGACCAAGCTTTTAAAGAGTATGCTAGCCGTTGGAAATACAAACATCCAAATCCTGCAGATTTGTTTAGAACCCTTGAAGATGCTACTGCTACAGATTTAGATTGGTTTTTTAGAGGTTGGTTTTTTACAACTGATAAAGTAGACATGGAGCTTTCTAACGTAAAATGGTTTAAAGTATATGAAGATGATTTAAACATTGAAGACAAACACAAAAAAACCACCTTTAAAATAGAAGGCGAAAGCACTGAGACTATTGCTACCGATTTTTCTGGAGGTCCAGAAGTTATTACCATGACTCCAACCTCAGAGAATAGCTATGGAGGTTTTTTATCAAGACTTGATGAGCCTGAAGTTAGAAAACAATTATCTGGAAAGAATATTTACGAATTAACCATTAAAAACATTGGAGGGTTGGTCATGCCAGTAACTATAGAGTGGATTTATACAGATAACACTAAAGAAATTGACAAATTACCTGCTGAAGTTTGGCGTTTAAATGAATATGAAATAAGTAAAACTTTTGTAAAGACTAAAGTAGTGAAACAAATAAACCTAGATCCAAATTTTGAGTTTGCAGATACAGACACAAAAAACAATAGCTTTCCAAAAGTGGAAACACCTTCAGATTTTGATGCTTTTAAAAAAACGAAAAAGGATTAAGTTTGGGTTAAACACATGGGTTAAAACTGAAAACCGAAGCTACCAGTAATTCCAAAATCTCTAGCACCTGGGTTATCGAAATAATTCCCTCTAAAGTTAAAATCAATTCGAAACACTCTAAAAATATTAGCAATACCAACGCTATATTCGTAATATATTTCGTCTGTTGGAGCTATCAATGGAATATTAGATGGTGCACTTATATCTATGTTTTTTTGTGACAAATCTCCCCAAACAGCTCTAAAACCAACAATTTCTCGCCAATTAAGCTTTCGTAAGAATGGAATTCTAGAAAACAAACGTCCATTAAAATTATGCTCCAAGTGCATGGCTGCATAAGTATCTGTAACAAATTCGTAATAGTTTAACTGCGAAAACGATTTGTAAACAGAAAAATACGACTGGTTTCCAGGTACAACACTTAGTAATCCAAGTGGTACGGTCCCAAATGTTTTTCCAGCTTCTAAAGTAGATTTAAGTCTTCCTATACCTCCTAATTGCCATGGTTGAATATAGGATAGTTGTATTTTTGTATAATTAAAATCGCTTTTAAAGATATGTTTATCTCCTAAACTATATTGTGCAAAAATAGATGCATAGGTATCGTTTGCATTCCTTCTTTCAACACCATGACCAGTCATTTTTCTACCAGGAAAATAAGAAATAGCAAAGGTGCTTTCAAATTGTTTTAAATCGGAAGAAATACCTGTAGGAGAGTCTGGATCTATATAATCCAAACTAAAGGCATCTGAAGCCGAAGACAGGGTTCTATAATCACCACCTATTCTAAACAACACATTTTTTATAGGCTCCATTTCTATAGCCAGAGCCGTTAATTTAATATTAGATAATTTATCGTTAGGAGCCGTTGTAAAAAGAGCATTCGAAGCCAAACTTCGTCCTAAAACATCAGTAGAGGTGGTTAAACTAGCTCCAATTTGTTCAATATCGCGCCTATGTCCAGCAGAAATAATGAGTCGGTTTTTTTGATTTAATAACCATTTAGCAGAAAAGCCATATTTAAACTTATCATCTTTAAGACCATAAGCAACAAAACCTTGCAAACGCCATAAATCGTTTGGCCCAAAATAAGTTCTTCCTCCTGCTCTTATTCGTAAACCTTCCACATCATTATAACCGAAGCTTGAGAAAATAGGACCATAATCTAAGTTTAGTTTATCAATTTCAATATATCCTGAAGCCAGAATACTTCCTAAATTGTAAAGCCTTTTAAATTTCCCAACCGTCTTAAGCGTGTCTAACATTTTGTAAACGCCTTTTTCGTCTTTGCTTAGGGCTTCCATTCGGTTTTCATCCCAGAAAGCATCTTCCCGATTGTAAGCATCTTTATTATAATCGAAAACTTCATCTTTATAGAATTTATCGTCTTTAACTTCATTAAACACATAATTATCATAAAGAGTGGTACGTTTTCCATAAACACCACGCGATTTTTCCTTTTTATTAAAGGTGAAATCAGACATAAAATAATCGCGTTTCACTAAAAAGATGGAATCGTTTAAAACATCAAATTCTTGCTCAATATAGATTTCTTTTACCCAATTGATGTTAGCACTTTTTGAGGCTTGCATATTAATATCTTTAATAGCATAGGTTGTGTCTGCCACCCAGAAATCGCCTTTAAAGGTGAGCTCGTTTTTACGTCTAGGATAATAAATAATATTGTAACACCATTTGTTATCGATATAAGCACTATCAGCTAATACATAATTATACGTATTAATTCCGGTAGTAGAAATAGGACTTACAAAACTCTTATCGAAAAATTTAAGATAGTTATCGTAAATATCATATTCCGAATATAGATCCTTTATAAAATCTATGATGGTTTGGTTATTACTAAATCCTGAATTTTTATTTCCTTTTAATTCGACTTTCTCTTTTTTAAGAATATTATCTCCATAAACTTTTGCAGCTTCTTCATTTACAAAAATGGGCAAGTATGTTTTACCAGTTACTTTGGAAGTGTCTACATGTTCGAAAACAAATTCCATGCCTTTAAACAGATTGCTTTTCATTAAGGCACTATCGACTGTATTAATGTCAAATTCTACTTTTTCGTAACGATCGTAATTGTATTGTTTAAACTGCTTGAGACCATTTTTACGTTTGTTCTCCCAAATTTTACGCATGATGGCAATAGCTGGGTTTTCTTCAGCTTTTTTAGATTGTTTTCCGGAAACGATAACCACTTCGTTTAAAGCCGATGCTGCTTCAATAATATTAAAACTCAAATTGTAGTTAACTTTCTTATCTAAAGGGTATTCTATGGTCTCGTAACCTATAAATGAAACTATTAAAGTTTCCCAAGTATTACTAGACTCTAAGTAAAACGTTCCGTTTTCATCTGTTATGGTTCCTTCGGAAGAATTTTTAAAAATAATGTTGGCATAAGCTACTGGCTCGTTATATTCATCAAAGACATGACCACTAACTTTTGTTTGCGCAAACAAAGAGCTAATGGTACATAGAAAAAATATAGCTAATAACTTAAATTTCATAATAACAAAAAAACTTCATCAACAATATTGCCAACGAAGTCAATTTTAATTAAAATAATAACATTTTATTTGTATAACACCTTTTTAACAGCCTTAATAACCTCTTCACTATTTGGCAACCAGTGCTCAAATAGAACTGGTGAATAAGGTGCAGGTGTATCTGCTGTATTTATTTTTATAATAGGTGCATCTAGATAATCGAAGGCTTCAGATTGGATGATATAAGTAATCTCAGTAGAAACGTTTCCAAAAGGCCAAGCCTCTTCAAGAATTACTAATCTGTTTGTTTTTTTAACCGAAGTTAAAATAGCTTCTTTATCTAAAGGACGAACTGTTCTAAGGTCGATAATTTCACAAGAAACACCTTCTTTTTCTAATTCATCTGCAGCTTTATAAGCTTCTTTAATTATCTTTCCAAAAGATACGATGGTAACATCTTTTCCTTCACGTTTAATTTCTGCAACTCCTAATGGAATGGTGTATTCTCCTTCTGGTACTTCGCCTTTATCGCCATACATCTGTTCACTTTCCATAAAAATAACAGGATCATCGTCACGAATAGCCGATTTTAAAAGTCCTTTAGCATCGTAAGGATTAGAAGGCACAACAACTTTTAAACCTGGTGTGTTGGCAAACCAGCTTTCAAACGCTTGAGAGTGTGTTGCTGCTAACTGACCTGCAGAAGCAGTAGGGCCACGAAACACAATTGGACATTTAAATTGTCCACCAGACATTTGTCTGATTTTTGCGGCATTATTTATAATTTGATCGATACCAACTAACGAGAAGTTAAACGTCATATATTCTACAATAGGTCTGTTTCCAGTCATGGTAGAACCAATAGCAATCCCTGCAAAACCTAGCTCTGCAATAGGCGTATCGATAACTCGTTTAGGACCAAATTCGTCAAGCATCCCTTTACTTGCTTTATAAGCACCATTATATTCAGCTACTTCCTCTCCCATTAAATAAATGCTTTCATCTCTGCGCATTTCTTCGCTCATGGCTTCACATATAGCTTCTCTAAATTGAATTGTCTTCATTTGTATAACTTTATTACGAAAAGCAAAAGTAAGAATTATTGCTAAGAAATAATATAATTTTTAAAGGGTATAATCCAGCCCCTTTTAAAATTTCTTATCTTTAAGAATCAAAATATTAAATCATGCTCAAAAACTACTTTGTTATTTTTTTCTCTTTGTTCTTTTATAGTTCCACTTTTGCCCAAGAGAATATATTGTGTCCTACTCTAGAATTAATAGTCTTTTTTGATGATCTTGACAATATTCCTACGGCTTCAGAAAATGGCGATGGCACTTTTACCTTAACGTTTACACAACCTTATATTACCGACATTTTCTCTAATTACACCATCTATAATTTTGTAAAAACATATCCAGGAAACTCTTCTAATGCTTTAAGAACTTTCACCATATTTCATAATTCAAATAATCTAAATGATGATCTTTTAACGGATGTCCCTGAGAGTATTTTAAGAATTATATATTCAGAAAATTATGTTTCTAGTTTACCAACAAATACACCCATTGACACTAATATTATAACTGCACTTGAGGGTAAAACATTTGACCTGATTAAATATGTAAACACCTCTGACATTGATATTTGCACTTATACCTACGATTGTCCTTTAATAGATGTTCCAGAAGATTTCGAACTGCAAGTCTCCTTTAATTATGATATGAGTAGTGATATTATTTATGCAGTAAGCAATAATCCATCTAGTTGTGGCAACACATTTTCTATTGGCTTAAAAGGTGGTTATCCTGGAAGCAGTTATCCGCTTAATAATACTTTAAACCTATGGGAAGTAACAGATTGGACTGCTACTCCATCAGAATATACGCAACCTTGTTATCAAGTCGAAAACACCTTATTTTCAATTTTAGGTATTTCTTGTGATAATTTTTATAATTATGATAATATAAGGGTAGAAATAGACTCAGAAACTAACAATATAAGATTTAGTAGAGTTAATGCTTTTTTTGGTTATGATGCTATTGAATTTACAGAAGCGAATCTGATTTCGGTTGAAGAACACAAATTAGCCCAAATTAAAATCTTCGAAAAAGAAGGCAATCCGTATTTACAAGTTTCGAAATTAGACAACAAACAATACCAAGTAGAGTTAATTTCAATTTCTGGTCAAGTTATAAAAAAACAGAAATTTTTTGTAAATAATACTTTGAAAATTGACGCTTTATCCTCTGGCTTGTACTTTTTAAATATCACTTCTACTGATACAAATGCAACAAGAGTCATCAAATTTGTAAAAAGATAACTTGATCTAAATATGTTTTTAAAAAAATATTCATAAAATTAAAAATTTATTATGCATGCATAGTAAATATTTTGAATAAAATAAGTAACTTCGTAGCCTCATTTCTGTTGGCTGTATTCAGTGCGTTATTTTCTGCCTGATGTTTTTATTATTCCAACTGAAAAAAACAATATTATAAACATATAAATTATTCAAAAAATGAAAATATTAGTATGTATTAGTCATGTACCTGATACGACTTCAAAAATTAATTTTACTGAAGGAGATACCAAATTTGACACTACAGGAGTGCAATTTGTAATCAACCCGAATGATGAATTTGGTTTAACTCGTGCCATGTGGTTTAAAGAAAAACAAGGAGCAAGTGTCGATGTTGTAAATGTGGGTGGTCCAGAAACTGAACCAACTTTACGTAAAGCTTTAGCCATTGGTGCAGATGGAGCTATTAGAGTTAATACAGCAGCAACAGATGGTTTTGCTGTAGCACAACAATTAGCAAAAGTAGTTCAAGATGGTGGTTACGATTTAGTGATTGCTGGTCGTGAATCTATTGATTATAATGGAGGCATGGTTCCAGGCATGTTAGCTGGTTTATTAAATGCCAATTATGTTACTAACTGTATTAGTTTAGAAGTAGATGGAACAAATGCCAAAGCAGTAAGAGAAATTGATGGTGGAAAAGAAACTGTTTCTACATCTCTACCACTAGTTATAGGTGGACAAAAAGGTTTGGTTGAAGAAAGTGATTTACGTATTCCAAACATGAGAGGAATTATGATGGCTCGCCAAAAACCATTAAAAGTGGTTGAACCTGTAGACGCAAATACAGAGACAGCATCTGTGAAATTTGAAAAACCTGCACCAAAAGGCGCTATCAAGTTAATTGATCCAGATAATGTAGAAGAATTAGTAAACTTACTTCATAACGAAGCTAAGGTGATTTAGCAATAGACTAAATCATCCCAAACTAGATTTGGGGTATTTTTCAAGCTTACAAAAATATTAATGAGATCCTGAATTAAGTTCAGGATGACAAAACAAAAAATTATGTCAGTTTTAGTATATACAGAATCCGATAAAGGAACCTTTAAAAAAACAGCTTTAGAAGTTGCTTCCTATGCAAAAACCGTTGCAGATCAAATGGGAACTACTGTTACAGCCATTACTTTTAATGCAGACGACACATCCGTTTTAGGAAATTATGGTGTGGACAAGGTTTTAAAAGTAAACAACTCACAATTAGAAACTTTTAATGCCAGTGGTTATGCTAGTGCTATTGCAGATGCTGCTAAAAATGAAGGCACCAAAGTTATTGTTGTAAGCTCAAGTGCAGACAGCAAATATTTAGCACCTCTTTTAGCTATCAAACTAGATGCAGGTTATGCATCGAACGTGGTTGAAGCTCCTTCAAGCACATCACCATTTACAGTAAAACGTACAGCTTTTACCAATAAAGCTTTTAATATGACAGCTATCAATACAGATGTCAAGATTGTAGGAGTCTCAAAAAACGCTTTTGGAGTAAAGGAAAACTCTGGGAGTGCCACAGCTGAAGATTTTTCGCCTGCCATTCCAGAATTAGGTGTTAAAGTAGAATCTGTCGATAAAGTTACTGGACAAGTAACGATAGCAGATGCCGAAATTGTTGTATCAGGTGGACGTGGTCTAAAAGGCCCTGAAAACTGGGGAATGATTGAAGAACTAGCAGATGTCTTAGGTGCAGCAACAGCTTGCTCTAAACCTGTGAGTGATTTAGGTTGGAGACCACATAGCGAACACGTTGGACAAACAGGAAAACCAGTAGCTGCAAACTTATATATTGCCATAGGTATTTCTGGAGCTATTCAGCATCTTGCTGGAATAAATTCTAGTAAAGTTAAAGTCGTTATCAATACAGACCCAGAAGCACCTTTCTTTAAAGCTGCAGATTATGGAATTGTTGGAGACGCTTTTGAAGTGGTTCCAAAATTAATCGAAAAATTAAAGGAATTTAAAGCACAACAATAACTATTTTTTTTTAAATTGTGTTTTACAAAAGGGCTGTTTAAATTAGTGTATTATCCTAAATCTGTTTCATTCGGTTTGGTAAAGTCCTAATTTAAACAGTTCTTTGTTTTTTAAAATCATATGAGTTTAGTACGACTAAATATAAAAGGAATTTCTTACAGTCAAACCCAAAATGGTGCTTATGCACTCATTTTAAACGAAGTAGATGGCGACCGGAAATTACCTATTGTTATTGGAGCTTTCGAAGCACAATCTATAGCTATCGCTCTTGAAAAAGAGATTAGACCTCCAAGACCTCTAACTCACGATTTATTTAAAAATTTTGCCGACCGTTTCGATATTGTTGTAAAACAAGTCATTATTCACAAATTAGTAGATGGCGTATTTTATTCAAGCTTAATTTGCGAAAGAGATAAAATTGAAGAAATAATAGACGCCAGAACTAGCGATGCTATTGCTTTAGCACTTCGTTTTAACGCTCCTATTTTTACATATAAAAACATCTTAGACAAAGCCGGAATTTATTTGAAAGTAAATCCGAAAGATGAAGACGAAAGTCAAGAAGATAGTATTTTGGTGGACGATTTTATAGCAGAAGAATTAGAATCTGCATCTGTAAAAGATATTTATTCAACCAGAACTCTAGACGAATTGCACACCCTTCTAGATGAAGCTGTAGCTAATGAAGATTACGAAAAAGCAGCAAAAATTCGTGATGAAATTTCTAAGCGATAACTAACCCAACTTTACAAATGAAACAATTTTTACTAGCATTTATAGCTATTTTTTTAGGAATTACTTCAACCTTACAATCTCAAGAACTAGAAAAAAAATGGCAACTTGAAAACATTCAAGATCAAGCTGGTAACCAATTAAAAGTTAATAAAAATACCGACGACTTAGAGCTTTATCAAGGTGTTTTTAAATTTTCGGTAAGCAAAGATTCGCTCCATGCATCTGGCGATTATATTCACCAAAATAATCTCTTGGTTTTTTACTATAACAAACCTTTTGATTCTGTAAAAAGATACCGAATTAACGAACTTACAGATTCCACATTAGTGGTTAAAGAAAATGAGAATACATATTATTTTTCAAGTGCTAAAACATCGTTAAATGAAGCCATAACAATTAGTACAGATAGCCCTATAAAACCTAGTGAAGGCTTCTCTTTCAATAGTCTTTGGAGAGGGCTTTTAGGGATGGTTTCATTAATATTTATCGCTTTTTTATTCAGTTCAAACAAAAAAGCCATTAACTGGAAAACGGTTGGAATTGGTTTAATTTTTCAATTAATAATAGCTATTGGCGTTTTAAAAGTTCCATTTATTCAAAGTGCTTTCGAATCTGTTGGACAAGTTTTTATCAGTATTTTAGATTTCACCAGAGCAGGAAGTAAATTTCTATTTGAAGGCTTAGTGGTAGATATGGACACCTTTGGGTTTATATTTGCTTTTCAAGTTTTACCTACCATAATATTCTTTTCAGCGCTAACGTCTGTATTATTTTACATGGGCATCATACAAAGAGTTGTAAAACTAATGGCTATGCTCCTAACCAAACTCTTAAAAATATCTGGAGCAGAAAGTTTAAGCGTCGCTGGAAATATCTTTTTAGGACAAACGGAAGCGCCTCTTTTAATAAAAGCGTATTTAGAAAAAATGACTAAAAGTGAAATGCTACTAGTCATGATTGGAGGCATGGCAACCGTTGCTGGAGCTGTTCTAGCAGCCTATATTGGGTTTTTAGGTGGTGACGACCCCGCATTGAGACTGATTTATGCTAAACATTTATTAGCGGCTTCTGTCATGGCTGCACCAGGCGCCATTGTCATTTCAAAAATATTATATCCTCAAACTGAAGAAATTAATTCTGAAGTAGAAGTGTCTTCTGAAAAAATAGGATCTAACATACTAGACGCTATTGCCAACGGAACGACCGAAGGCTTAAGATTGGCTGTAAATGTTGGAGCCATGCTTTTAGTTTTTGTAGCATTTATTGCCATGATAAATGGTATTCTAGGTTGGATTGGCGATTTTTCTACCATCAACACCTGGATGGCTGCAAACACACCTTATCCTGCCCTTTCATTAGAAGCTCTATTAGGAACTATTTTTGCGCCATTAATGTGGCTTATTGGTGTTGCAAATGAAGACATCATGATGATGGGACAATTGTTAGGCATTAAACTTGTAGCTAGTGAATTTGTTGGATATATCCAATTGGCCGATTTAAAAAATGTCGCTAATGAGGTACATTTAAATTATAATAAATCCATCATAATGGCAACTTACATGCTTTGTGGTTTTGCCAACTTTGCTTCTATTGGAATACAAATTGGTGGTATTGGGTCTTTAGCTCCCGGACAACGTAAAGTGTTGTCAGAATTTGGAATGAAAGCTTTAATTGGTGGAACCATAGCTTCTTTAATTTCAGCAACTATTGCTGGAATGATTATCGGCTAATGAGGAATCACCACAGATAAATTTACACTATTTGTACGCAAAATAATTAGTTAATAACTTTTAATATAAATAAGAGCTTCAATTTATTAGAGTTGAAGCTTTTTTTTATTTTAGCTTTTAGCGTCATGCTGAATTTATTTCAGCATCTTTTGTATAATTAAAAAGAAATTTTCGCTTTCGCGAAAAATAAACATGAAACAATATTTAGATTTAGTTAGCCACGTTTTAGAGAACGGAAATGAAAAAGGAGATAGAACAGGTACAGGAACTAAAAGTGTTTTTGGCTATCAAATGCGTTTTGATTTAAGCAAAGGTTTCCCCATGGTTACCACCAAAAAACTTCATTTAAAATCTATTGTTTACGAATTACTTTGGTTTTTAAAAGGCGACACGAATATTAACTATTTAACGGAAAATGGCGTTCGAATCTGGAATGAATGGGCCGACGAGAATGGCGATTTAGGCCCTGTTTATGGACATCAATGGCGAAATTGGAATAGCGACGAGATTGACCAAATACAAGATATAATAGATACTTTAAAGAAAAATCCAAATAGCAGACGTATGTTGGTTTCTGCTTGGAATCCGTCGGTATTACCAGATACGTCAAAGAGTTTTAGCGAAAATGTTGCTAATGGCAAAGCAGCGCTTCCTCCTTGTCATGCGTTTTTTCAATTTTATGTTGCTGATGGTAAATTGTCTTGTCAACTCTACCAACGTAGTGCAGACATTTTTTTAGGCGTGCCTTTTAATATTGGTTCTTATGCCCTTTTCACCATGATGATGGCTCAAGTTTGTGGGTATGAAGCAGGAGAGTTTATCCATACCTTTGGAGATGCACATATTTATAACAACCACAAAGAACAGTTAAAATTACAACTTTCAAGAGACCCAAAACCCCTTCCAAAAATGCTAATTAACCCGGATGTTAAAGACATTTTCGATTTTAAATTTGAAGATTTCACGTTGGTAGACTACCATCCACATCCACATATTAAAGGCGTTGTTGCTGTTTAATTTAATCTCCTTTTTTTCTAATTATTAATTATCTACATGTAACTGTAATAAAATTCTTATCTTTAAGAATATCGACCAATTAATATGAAAATGGGCACATGTTCTTAGACCAAATAAATACCATTGTCCAAGAACACATTTCTGACGAAAAATTTGGAGTTAATGACTTAGCGTCTCAATTAGGGCTGAGTAACTCTCAAACGCTTCGTAAAGTAAAAGCAGCCACTGGTAAATCTGTCAATCAATATATTAGAGAATTTAGATTAGAAGAAGCTGCCAGATTAATTAAAAACACCGATGACACCATTGCCGAAATCTCATATAAAGTAGGCTTTAGAAGTCCTTCCTATTTCAACACGACATTTAGCAAGCATTTTGGTGTTGCTCCAGGCGAATATAAAACCCAACCTGATAAAACTATTGGTGCTCTAGATAAAGTTACACCAATTAAAGCGTATGGAATAAACTCAAAAAAACCAATTCTTTATACTTTAGTTGCTATTCTAGTAGCTATTTTCGGCTATTTTATTATTAATAAGTCATTTCCCAAAAACTCTTCTTTATCAAATTCTATTGCTGTTTTACCTTTTAAAGACTTGAGTCCAGAGAACAACCAATGGTTTTGCGATGGCGTTTCAGATAATATTTTACATTCTTTGGCACAAATGAACGATTTAACAGTCACCTCTTTTACCTCATCATCAACCTATAGAGGTTCTGACAAACAAATTCCTGAGATCGCTAAAGAATTAGGAGTCTCTTATATTTTAGAGGGTAGCGTGGTATTGCATGAAGGAAACATAAAAATCATTGCACAACTTATAGATTCAAATGACAAGCACGTTTGGTCCAAGGAGTATAATGAGAGTTTTAATGATATCATTTCTATTCAAAACAATGTGGCTCTAGAGGTGATGAAACAATTAAAAAATACCCTAAATCCTGAAGAAGAGACCATTTTAAAAAAGTATCCAACTGATAATATGGAAGCTTACTCCTTTTATTTAAAAGGGCTAAATATAAATGGCATTGAAAAAAAAGATTTTGAATTGAGAATAGAAATGAACAAAAAAGCAATTGTTTTAGATTCTAATTTTTCACAGGCCTTTTCAAATGTTGGTTATGCATATCATGCATTATCCCATCGCCATTTTGAAACTGTGGATATAGTTGATTTTAGAGAGAAGAGTCGCTATTATATAGACAAAGCGTTACAACTAGACACTAAAAACGATGTTGCTTGGCTAACTAAAGCAATGCTTTCTATGTATTCAGATTGGGATCAAACAAAAATTTATTTAGATGAAGCTATTTCTATAAATCCCAACAATCCCCGTACTCAAACTGGAATAGCAATTTATTTCGTCTTAGGCCCCTTAAATAACCGTGATTTAAAAAAAGCACTTAAAGCTTTAAGGATTGCCTATCAATTAGATCCTTTATCAGCAGTCGCAAGTCTAAATTTGTTAGAAGGCCTAATTAAAAACAAACTACTTGAAGAAGCCCAAACACATCTAGAAAAAGTTACGTTTTTAATAGATGAATACAAAATTCATCTCTATTTAAATGAAGTAACAGCTCTTAAAAATAAAGATTGGACCTCTGTGATCCCCATAAGTAAATCTAAAATTGAAGCACATCCGGAAAACGCTATTTACCACTTAGGTCTCGCACAGGATTATGATGAAATTCTAAATGACAAAATAAATGCCATCAAATATGCGAAACAAGCTTATGCCTTAGATTCAACTCTTGTAGCTCAATATGTAGATTTATTAATAAAATACGAGGAATTTAAAGAAGCTCATAGCCAAATGCAAACGAATACGTATAAATCGACTGTAAGTAAAAGAACCCTATTGAATCAATTATGGTTTTATAATTACAGCCAGAAAAATTATTCTGCAGCGCTAGAGGTTTTAAAAGATAGTCTATATACAAATCACTATTTAAGGCATACCTATACTTATGCACAAATGGGAAATAGAAAAAAAGTGGATAGTATGAATAAGGTGTATCCATGGGGAACTGGAGGGATAGCAGATTGGTATAGACATAAGGCAAATATACATGCAGCCCTAAAGGACAGAGATTCTATGTATTACTATTTAGAACAAATGCTAATTAATTATGAAATCTTAATGCTCAATAGCAATAAGGACGTTGACCCCTATAGAAACGAAGCGCGTTATAAAGCCTTTTTAAGAAAAAATTATTTACCTGTTCTTAATGATTAGTTTCTATTATTCTAACACTTAACCTCTTTTAAAATTATCATTATTTATTACTACTTCAAGCCAGCATTGACATACAAACGATGCCTATGCTCAAAAATTTAAACGTTTTGCTGAAAATATGAAAGGAATTGCCTGTTTTCTAGAAGGCTTAACCTAATGGTTTCTGTACTTTAATAATAGAAAAATTGACATCATGTCAACAGCTATTAATCTATTAAAACCAAGTATCATGAAAAAAATTACGATTACCGTAGTAGCTATTTTGCTAATAAGCTTAGCATCATTTGCTCAAAACATTCAAAAATCTATTGACGACCTTACATCTAAAACAGATGCAACAATTACATTAAACCAAACCTTTGGAATTGCAGAATTTGTGAAGTTTCCAAATAACGATCCATTAGAATTAGAAGGCAATTCTATTTACCAGAAAGCCATGACCTTTTTAGAAACGAACAAAGGCATTTTCAATTTAAAAACTGTTGAAAACGCTTTCATACTCGATACCATTAAAACCGACCAATATGGTTTTAAACATGTCACATTACTACAAACCCATCATGGTGTTCCCATCTACGATGGGAAACTGAAGTTTCATTTTAATGCAGATGAAAAATTGACTGCTATAAATGGCAACTATATTCCTAATATTAAAGTAAATCAAGTTCCTAGTTTAAGTATCGAACAAGCTTCTAACATCGCTATAGAAACAGTGAATAATCAAGATCTTAATTTTTCTGGAAAACCATTACAAATAAAAGAAAGTGCCCTTTACATATTTCAAAAAGGGTTGGTACAAGGTTATCGTGGTGCTAATTATTTAGTTTATAGAATGGAAGCAGCTAATGACACCGATGTGAGAGAGTTTGTTTTTGTAGATGCGCATACTGGAGACATCATTGAACAATTTACAGGAATCGCACATGCGCTTGATCGTGTTATATATGAAGGCAATACTTCAAATATTGTATGGCAAGAAGGTGATGCCTTTCCAGGACCATTAAGCATTTGGCAACAAAATGAGGTAGTGGTTACTGGGCATGTATATAATTTCTTTAATAATACTTTTGGACATGTATCTTACGATAATGCAGATGCACAAATGAGAGTAATAAATAACGACCCAACTATTAATTGCCCTAATGCTAATTGGAATGGAACTACCATTAACTTTTGTGATGGAACAGCTTCAGATGACATATTAGGCCATGAATGGGGACATGCTTATACTGAATACACATCTGGTTTAATTTATGCGTGGCAGTCTGGAGCTATCAACGAGTCGTATTCTGATATTTGGGGAGAAACCATTGATTTAATAAATAATTACGAAGATGATGGTGAAGATTTGTCCTTGAGAACAGGATGTAATAGTTCCGACCGTTGGATAAATGGAGAAGACACAGTGTGGAATGGCTTACGTGATTTGTGGGATCCAACTTGTAAAGGCGACCCAGGAAAAGTTACCGATACTCAGTATTGGTGCTCAACAGGAGATTTTGGTGGTGTGCATTTCAATTCAGGCGTACCTAATCATGCATATGCTCTATTGGTTGATGGTGGCACTTATAATGGTCAAACCATAACAGGTATTGGCCTTACTAAAGCGGCTCATATCTTTTGGAGAGCACAAAGTCAATATTTAACTGCAGCTAGCGATTTTGTGTCATTAGCCGATGCTTTAGAGGCAGCTTGTACCGATTTATTAGGCATCAATTTAGAAGGCTTATCTACAGAAAGTGCTACTGGACCATCAGGTGAAATTATTACCACAAACGATTGTATTCAAGTTGCCAATGTTATATTGGCTGTAGAATTAAGGACTGATCCAGGTTGTCCAGATGTTATACCAATTTTGCCTCCCTTAGAAAATGAATTATGTGAAGTTGCAACCAATAACCCTATCTTCTTTGAAGATTGGGAAGCTGGGATGGAAAACTGGACACTTGAACAAGTACCTTCAAATCCAGCAACTTGGGTTGCAAGAGACTGGCAAATATCTAATGGCCCTGAATATAATAGAGAGGGAAATATTGCTTTTGGCCCAGCTCCTAATATTTCACAAGAATGTATTTTAAATTTACAAAATGGCATTATTCGTTTAACAAGTCCTGAAATTACTATGCCAGATAATCCAGATGCTACTTTTGAAATGGCATTTAATCATTCAATCTTTATTGAATCAGAATGGGATGGTGCTAATTTAAAATATAGCCTCAATAGTGGTGCATGGACTTTATTACCCATAGGTGCCTTTATTGAGAATGGATATAATGATACTAGTTTATGGAATAGTGATAATCCCTTATCAGGGGAACCAGCTTTTACGGGTACTGATATAGGAACAAATGAATTCATTTGGGGCACTAGTATTATAGATTTAATGTCCTTAGGTGTTGTAGAAAACTCAACCGTTCAATTTAGATTTGAAATTGGAACAGATGCTTGTTTTGGCGATATTGGTTGGGTTCTTGACGAAGTTATGATTTACAATTGTGGCTTATTATCTACAGAAGAATTTACTTTAGAAAATACCATTAAAGTATATCCAAACCCTTCCAACGGGATTTTCACCTTGCAAAAAACAAATCGTTTAGATTTATTAAACGCAAATATTTACGATATTAATGGACGTATAATAAAGACCATCGATCTCAAAAACATGTCAGATAATAGAACCATAGATTTATCTGCGGTGGCTTCTGGCATGTATTTTATGAGCATTCGCACTAACAACTCAAAACATGTTGTGAAATTGGTTAAAAAATAATAAGTATTACAATTTTTATTAAATTTAAAAGTGCTTTCAATTAAAGAAAGCACTTTTTTTGTTTGCTTAATAAAAATCACATTAGTAGCTTGCAGACATACTTGTTTTAGATGTTGGCAGATTTTAATCAACAAAATGAATGAGTTGTAATTATTTAATTAAAAACCCCAGTCATGAAACAGTACCTACTATTATTTTTTCTTGCAACTAGCATATTAACTTTTGCTCAAGAAAATACCATAGAATTAAAAGTTAATGACAAAAATGAAATTACAGAACCTGTCCCATTCAATATCATTGAACAAGTTCCCGTTTACAAAGGTTGCGACGAAAACATGGGAAGTCAAGCTTTAATGGCGTGTTTTGGTGAAAAAGTGAGTGCATTAATCAGTAAAAATTTTGATTCAACTATTGCTAATAATTTAGGTTTACCAGACCAAAGCAATATAAATATTCAAGTAACCTTCAATATAAACCAAGAAGGTCAAGTAGTAGATATAGTAGCAAAAACCGAATATCCTGAACTTGAAGCAGAAGCTATTCGTGTGGTGAATTTAATACCAAATCTAAAACCAGGTTATTTTAAAGACGAACCTGTAATCGTTCCTTATTCTTTACCAATTAAATTTCAAGTAAGCAACCCGAAACCAGCAAAAGGCGAAAAATTTCCAGTCTATAGAAGTTGTGATGAAACATTAAGTTTCGAAGCTCAAAAAGAATGTACCACAAATAAAATAAAGGACTATATAAAAGTAAGTATCAATTACGATTTAGCCGACAAACTTTTTCCTTTGGATAAATCCACACAATTTTTAGTAAATTTCACAATAAACAAAAAAGGAAAAACAGAAAATATTACGGCTAAAGCCCACAAAAAAGAGATGGCAGCTGAAGCCATTAATGTCCTTAGAAGGATGCCGAAATTAAAAGAGCCAGGTTATAAATACGGCAAACCTGTTGATACTAAAATGGAAATTTTAATGACCATCTATTTCTAAGTGTATCAAGAAAAGTACTAAATTTACATAAACTATTCAAATGATGTTTGGAAAGAAAAAAGAGACGCCACAAATAGATAAAGAGCAGTTAGAATTAATTAAAACAGCTCAAAAACGCATCAAGCAGAAAAGAAGCTTATACATTCATTTTGTCCTGTTTTTAATTGGCTCCGTTGCCATGATTGTTGCCAGTCTTGTTTTTGATGTGGGCGTCATGGTTAATTTATTTGGCATTAACTGGTTCGTGTATGCCATACTTATCTGGTTTTTAATTTTACTATACCATGCATTCAGTGTCTATTTTACGAATAAATTTTTAGGCGACGCTTGGGAACAAGAACAGCTTACAAAATTAGTTGCACTTCAAAAAGAACGAATCGCTAAATTACAGCAACAAGTCGAAAAAAATAATCCTCTTCCCACTGAAAAAAAAATACCGTTACCAAGTTCTAAAAAATCTGAAGTAACCTTAATAGTTGCTGCTGGAGAAAATGATGAAATTGGAAAAGACAACCAATTAATTTGGCATTTAAGTGATGACCTTAAACGTTTCAAAGCACTTACCAATGGACATCATATTATTATGGGGAGAAAAACTTTTGAGAGTTTTCCAAAACCTCTACCAAACAGAACACATATCGTAATTTCTAGGCAAGCAAATTACCAAGTTCCTTCTGGTGTCATCGTGGTTAATAATCTGGAAGATGCTTTCGATGCTGCCAAATCAGACAAACAACCTTTTGTAATTGGTGGTGGCGAAATCTATAAACAAGCCATGGCTTATGCTAATAAAATAGAGCTTACTAGAGTTCATGAAACGTTTGATGCAGACACCTTTTTTCCTAAAATTGATACAGCGATTTGGAAAGAAGTTAACAATACTAATCATCCTAAAGATGAAAAACACCAACATGCTTTTTCGTTTTTAACTTACATAAGAGGGTAAATTTCATTTATAAACAACCAAAAAGTGAAACTAAAACGAAAAAGGCAATTAGTTACTTACCTCAATCTTTTAGATCAACCCATTCAATTTAATCCTTTTGTGTTTAGCAGAAAGTTTTTATTATGGGCATTATTAGGTTTGTTTGGTGGACTAATAGCAGGATTATATTGGATAACCTTAGAGTTTATAACACATCAACTAGGTTATTTTCAAGGCTGGTTAGTTATTCCAACTATGGCTATTTGTGGTTTATTTGCTGGGTTAATAATTCACTTTATTGGAGATCCAGGAGAAATTCAATTAATTGTAAACAACATTCGTTTTAATAAAGGGAAATTAGACCCTAAAAACAATCCATCCATGCTATTATCCTCTTTACTTTGTATTGGTTCAGGAGGAAGTTTAGGTCCAGAAGCACCATTGGTTCAAGTAATAGGTTCTTCAGGAACTTGGTTAGGGAAACTGTTTAGATTGAAAGGTGAAGATTTACGCTCTATGAGTATTGCTGGTATGGCATCTGGTTTTACGGCAATGTTTGGTGCACCATTAGGAGGAAGTTTATTTGCTTTAGAAATTTTACATCATGAGCATGCTGTTGAATATTACAAAGCTATTATGCCAGCATTTGTTGCCAGCTGTTTTAGCTATGTCATTTTCGCACTAATAACACAATTAGATCTTGGTGCACTTTGGATTTTACCAAGCTATGAAATGCTAGATAAATTTGATTTTTTATATGCTGTGTTTTTTGCAATAATAGCAACTTGTTTTGGTTGGTTTTTTATTTTTTGCACCAAATTTTTTAAAAACCTTTTTAAAAAGTTACATGTTCCAATTTATATAAAAACGTTCATTGGAGGAGTTTTACTTGGAGTAATCGTGTTTTATGTACCAATTACTAGATACTTTAGTCATTACGAACTGTCCACGCTTTTATCTAGCGAGTTCTCAATCCAAATGTTAATTGCTATCTTATTTTTAAAAATAATAGCCATTTCTATTACTGTTACTTCAGGATGGCGAGGCGGATTTATAATTCCATTATTTTTTACAGGTGCTACCTTAGGATTAATAATTCATCATTTTATTCCTTCCATAAATTTATCACTTACCATTGTAAGTTGTATGGCTGCAATAAATGCCTGTGTTACCCGAACGCCAATGAGCACCACCATCTTGCTGGCAACCCTAACTGGATTTTCATATTTTATCCCTATACTGTTTGCGAGTTTAACAGGGTATTTTTTAGCACCAAAAATTCCTTTTATTTCGGCACAGTTGAAGAGTGAGAAAAAAATGATTTAGTGATTGTTTAGTTAAGGTTTCACAGAGATTAATATTGATGTATTCCAAATTAAAGCAATTACAACTAAACAACTTAGAAGAACGTAACAAGCATCTCCTATTTTTTCCTAATTTTGCCACATGATAAAAGACCTTCAGTTACGCATAAGTTTAAAAGAAGAAGAAATTCCAAATATTCTTTTAATTAAATCTGCTGAAAACTTAGGCATGTCCAGAGATCAAATTTCTGGTATCAAAGTACTTCGAAAGTCTATCGACGCTCGTAAACCTAAAATAATTTTAAACTATAAAGTTGCTGTTTACATAAACGAACCCGTTCCAGAAACTTCTGAATACACTTTCGATTATAAAGATGTTTCTAAGGCCAAAGCCATTCATATTATAGGTTTTGGTCCAGCAGGTATGTATGCAGCATTGCGTTGTATTGAATTAGGCTTCAAACCAATAGTTTTGGAACGTGGTAAAAATGTTCAAGATAGACGTCGCGATTTAAAAGCCATTAATCAAGACCACTTTGTAAACGAAGACTCTAACTATTGCTTTGGTGAAGGTGGTGCAGGAACCTATAGCGATGGAAAACTATACACACGAAGTTTAAAACGTGGTGATGTTCGAAGGATTTTTGAAAATCTAGTATTTCACGGAGCCACAGACCAAATTTTGGTAGATGCTCATCCGCATATTGGTACTAATAAACTCCCAAAAGTGGTGACAAATATTCGTGAAACCATTTTAAAATATGGTGGCGAAGTTCATTTTGAAGCTCGTGTAACCGATTTTAAAATAAAGAATCATAAAATACAAGCCATTCATTTATTGAATGGTGAAGAATTGCCTGCCAATCGTGTCATCCTAGCAACAGGACATTCGGCAAGAGATATTTTTTACATGTTGCATAAAAAGAAAATAGCTTTAGAAGCGAAATCTTTTGCCATGGGAGTACGTGTGGAACACCCACAACATATTATCGATTCTATTCAATATCATTGTTCTGGACAAAGAGACGAACTACTTCCTGCTGCTTCTTATAGTTTGGTACAACAAATAAATAATAGAGGTGTCTATTCCTTTTGCATGTGTCCTGGAGGCTTTATTGTACCAGCTGCTACAGACAATGGTGAGGTCGTTGTAAACGGAATGTCTCCATCCAGACGAAATAACCAATTTGCAAATTCAGGAATAGTCGTTGAGTTAAATGTGGAGAGAGATTTTCCTAAATACGAACACTTTGGTGTACTAAAAGGCTTAGAGTATCAAAAAGATTTAGAGCGTTTGGCATTTACAGCTGGAGGAAGAACTCAAGCTGCTCCAGCACAACGTTTAACTGACTTTGTAGAAGGTAGGTTATCAGTAGATTTAAATCCAACATCTTACCAACCAGGATTAAAATCGGCACCATTGCATTCACTTTTACCAAAACTTATTGGAGGAAATTTACGTCAAGGCTTTAAAGCTTTTGGCAATAAAATGAAAGGCTATTATACTGATGAAGCCAATATTGTTGGTGTTGAAAGTAGAACCTCATCTCCAGTAAGTATTCCTAGAAATGAACAACTAGAGCATCCAGAAATTGAAGGTTTATTTCCTTGTGGTGAAGGTGGTGGCTATGCTGGTGGTATTGTTTCAGCAGCTATGGACGGCGAACGGTGTGCTGAGGCTGCAATTGTTGGGTTATAATAAATAGAACCAAGATCGCTACGCTTTTAGAACCAAGAACAAAGACCTATTTTTAATCCTTTAAAAATTTTTCAATCATTAATTTAGTATCCTCTGAATACCGTTAACTGAGACTGAAAACTAATAATAAATTCCTATTTTTGCAGCAATTAAAACTAGAAACATATGAATGCATATATATTCCCTGGACAAGGAGCACAATTTTCAGGAATGGGCTTAGACCTATATGAAGGCTCGACTTTAGCACAAGAATTATTTGAACAGGCCAATGATATTTTAGGCTTTTCAATAACAGATGTCATGTTTCAAGGATCTGCAGAAGATCTAAAAGAAACAAAAGTGACACAGCCTGCCATCTTTCTACACTCAGTTATTTTAGCTAAAATTTTAGGAGACAGTTTTAAACCAGACATGGTAGCAGGGCATTCACTTGGTGAGTTTTCTGCCTTAGTTGCAAATGGCACATTAACCTTTGAAGATGGTTTAAAATTAGTTTCTCAACGAGCTATTGCCATGCAAAAAGCTTGCGAATTACAACCAAGCACTATGGCTGCCGTTTTAGGTTTAGACGATGATATTGTTGAAAAAATATGTGCAACTACTGAAGGTATTGTTGTTCCTGCAAATTATAACTGTCCTGGGCAACTTGTTATTTCAGGTGAAGTGGATGCCATAGATAGAGCTTGCGTAAGTTTAAAAGAAGAAGGAGCTAGACGTGCTTTAGTATTACCAGTTGGTGGTGCTTTTCACTCCCCTTTAATGGAACCTGCACGTGAAGAATTGGCTGCAGCTATTGAGAATACATTTTTCAATAAACCTAATTGCCCTATTTACCAAAACGTGACTGCCGCTGCCGTTCATGATGCGGTTGAAATAAAGACCAACTTGATTTCACAATTAACAGCTCCTGTAAAATGGACGCAATCTGTACAACAAATGATTACTGATGGTGCTACGTTATTTACTGAAGTGGGACCCGGAAATGTGTTACAAGGTTTGGTAAAGAAAATTAATAGAGAAGCCCAAACAGCATCTGCTGCATATACAAAAGAAGCTTAATGAAAATATCACGCAACACTTTTATTGTTCTTCTTATAGTCCTTAATATTGCTTTAGATCAAATTACAAAAATATTGACGCGACTTTATGTAGCACCAGGAAGCGAAACACCTATCATTGGAGATTTTTTCACTTTGCATAATGTGGAGAACTCTGGAGCTTTTCTTGGAATGGGAAGCGATTTAAATCCCACATTAAGACTCATTTTCCTATTAATTCTACCAATTCTTGTTTTAGGCTATGTAACCGTTCATATTATTAAAAACAAAGAGCTAGACAGATTATCTTTAATAGGTTTCTGCTGCATTATTGGTGGAGGAGTTGCTAATGTTTACGACAGGATAGTCTATGGATCTGTTACAGATTTTTTCCATATTGATTTAGGCGGAGTCTTTAGAACTGGTATTTTTAATCTAGCCGACATGTCGGTTATGCTGGGACTTGGACTACTTTTGTTTGCAGGTTTCAAAAACCAAAAAGAAACAAAAAACGCATAAAAAAAAGCCTCTTAAAAAGAGGCTTATATTTTTTATCTTGTTAATTTGCATGCTTCACAATCTTTAACTTCACCATAGTAAGTTTCTCGATATTTGTGAATTGTTTTAATTGGAATACTTAAAAAAGCTTTCTTAATATAAGTCACTTTTGTAAGTAGCTCTCCCATTTTAGGTGTGTACCTTTTCTCTTCTTTTGTTTCTCTTTGTACTGTAATCAATTTCATGTTTTCCGTTATCATTTAGGGTACAAATTTACAAAAATCCATACGAAACACCAAAGAACCAATACTAAAACCTTGTTAATCAATATATTATTTTGGATTCTTCAACAGATAGGACATATCATTAACAGATTGTCAGCATCTAGGCCTTTTGTATGAATATTCTTAAATTTTAGAGTTTTGAAAGTTTTTGTTCCCATTTCCATGCAGAACGCATAGCATCATCAAGTGATAATTTGGCTTTCCAACCAAGTTCCTCATTTGCTTTTTTTGTATCTGCATATACTGAAATTACATCTCCTGATCTTCTTTCAGAAAACTTAAAGTTTAGTTTTTCACCAGAAACTCGTTCAAAAGAATGAATCACTTCCAAAACAGAACTCCCTGTTCCTGTCCCTAAATTAAATACTTCAAAAGTTTCTTTGTTTTTATTAGCTAATAATCTCTCTAAAGCTACTACATGTGCTTTGGCAAGATCTACCACATGAATATAATCTCTAATACAAGTCCCATCCGAAGTTGGATAATCGTTACCAAAAACTGAAAGCTGATGTCTTTTCCCAATGGCCGTTTGTGTAATAAATGGCACTAAATTTTGTGGTATCCCAAGTGGTAATTCGCCAATATGATAAGATTCATGAGCTCCAATAGGATTGAAATATCTTAATGACACAACATTAAAATTCGGATTAATATGGGAAACATCTTTTAAAATCTCTTCTCCTATTTGCTTAGTATTTCCATAAGGCGATAATGCTGATTTTATAGGGGCTTGTTCAGTTATTGGCAATTTATCAGGCTCTCCGTATACAGTACAAGATGAACTGAAAATAAAATTACTTCTATTTAAATTGCTATATTCTTGAAGTAAATAAACTAGAGAATTAATATTGTTTTCATAATAAAACAAGGGTTCGCTAACGCTTTCTCCAACTGCCTTACTTGCAGCAAAATGAATAACACCTTGAATATTATTGTGTTCTTTAAAGAAATTTTGAACTAGATTTTTATCCTTTAAATCTAACTTTACAAATTCAGGCTTTTTACCTGTAATTGCAGTAATACCATCTATAACTTCTAAAGAAGAATTAGATAAATTATCAATAATTACGACTTCAAAACCTTTACCCTGAAGCTCGACAACTGTGTGAGACCCAATAAAACCTAAACCTCCAGTAACTAAAATTTTAGCCATTTATAAATTGAATGATTTTTTCTGAAATAAATGAGATTTGTTCGTTATCTAATTCTGTATGCATTGGCAAAGAAATAACATCTTTTACTAACTGATTTGTGATTACAAAATCTGTTTCGTTATAGCGTGAGTCTTGATATGCTTTTTGCTTGTGAAGTGGGATTGGATAATAAACACCACATGGAATATTGTTTTCATTTAAAAACTTAACAAGTCCATCCCTATCAACACCATTTAACTTAAGTGTATATTGGTGATACACATGGTTGTCTGTTGTCCCATACTCATAAGGTGTTGTTATTTTTTCTATATTCTTAAAAGCTTCGTTATATTTATTGGCTGCTTCTCTCCTAGCTTGATTATAACTATCTAAAAATTTTAATTTAACATCTAAAACGGCCGCTTGAATAGAATCCAGTCTCGAATTGACACCAACCACATCATGATGATAACGTTCGTACATACCGTGATTTACAATACCTCTAATCATATGAGCCAAATCATCATCGTTAGTAAAAATAGCACCACCATCTCCATAACAACCTAAGTTTTTAGAAGGAAAGAAAGAAGTTGAAGCCACATGACCTATAGTTCCTGCTTTTGCTTTTTCACCATTTTTAAAGGTATAAGTAGCGCCAATTGCCTGGGCATTATCTTCAATAACATATAAATTATGCTCTTTGGCAAGTTCCATAATCGCTTCCATGTTGGCACATTGACCAAATAAATGAACAGGAACAATAGCCTTCGTTTTTGGTGTTATGGCTTTTTTAATGGCTGCAACATCTATGTTAAAATCGTCTGGATTTACGTCCACCAAAACAGGTGTTAATTGCAATAGAGCAATCACTTCAACAGTTGCTGCGAAGGTAAAGTCTGCAGTAATAACCTCATCTCCTGGCTTTAAACCCAATCCCATCATAGCTATTTGCAAAGCATCTGTACCATTAGCACATGGAATAACATGTTTAACACCTAAGTAGTTTTCAAGATTTTTTTGAAACTCATGAACCTTTGGTCCATTAATAAAAGATGTGTTCTCAATAACTTCCTGAATGGCAGGGTTAACAGCATCTTTGATACCTTTATACTGACCTTTAAGGTCAACCATTTGAATTTTTTTCATACTGTACGAAATTACGAAATTAGTAAACGTTAACCAATGAAATTTTATCAAAGAAGTGTATTTTAGCAGGAAAGATTTAAAATTGCAGCTAATTTATAATATAGGCATTTTCATAACCCAAATAGCGTTGAGAATTATTTCTATTTTCAACCATAAAATAAAACTTGGCGTTAAAGGAAGACAGGAAACTTTCAAAATCTTAACAAAAAGAATTTCAGAAACAGATAAAACCTTTTGGTTTCATTGTGCGTCTTTAGGCGAATATGAACAAGGACTACCAGTTTTTAAGGAATTACGAAAAAACCATCCAAACCACAAGATTGTTTTAACCTTCTTTTCACCCTCTGGTTATGAAATTAGAAAAAACACAGACATTGCTGATGTAGTTGTCTATCTTCCAATTGATACAAAATCTAATGCAAAAAGATTTTTAAATGTAGTACACCCAGAATTAACCATATTTGTAAAGTATGATGTTTGGCCAAATATTTTAATAGAATTAAAAAAAAGACAGCTTAAAGCGATATTGATTTCAGCTTTGTTTAGAGGTAATCAAATATACTTCAAGTCATATAGCGGTTTTATGAAACAAGCCTTGTTTGCTTTTGAACATATTTTTACTCAAGATGTAGATTCAAAAACCTTATTAGAGAGTATTGACTATAATCATGTTACTGTGTCTGGAGACACGAGGTTCGATCGTGTTTATAATCAATTAGAACAAGACAACTCATTAGATTTTATTAAACAGTTTAAAGACAACAAACTTTGCGTAGTAGCGGGAAGCACATGGCCGGAAGATGAAGTATATTTAATAAAATACATAAATGCTATTGAAACAGAACACGTAAAATTCATCATTGCACCACACAATATAAAAAAAGCTCAAATACTGAAGCTTAAACAGGCTATTACTAAAAAAACAGTGCTCTTTTCTGAAAAAAACGAAAGCACTCTTTCTACTTGTCAAGTGCTCATTTTAGATACCATTGGACTTCTCTCTAAAGTTTATAGCTATGCAGATATAGCTTATGTAGGTGGAGCAGTAGGTAAAACTGGTTTACACAACACTCTAGAACCAGCCATTTTTGGAATTCCTATTATAATAGGCAAACACTTTACCAATTTTCCTGAAGCAAAAACTATGATTAAGAATCATGGAATGGTTTCTGTTAGTACTCAAAACCAGCTCAACCAACATCTTGATAATCTGATTCATAACAAAAACATTAGAATTGAAAATGGTAAGCAAAATTTAAATTACATAAAAAATAACCGAGGAGCAATAATCCAAATCATGTCTTACATACGTATATAAGAAGATTAATTTGTGAAGATTAATAAATAATGTTAAAAAATGTTAATAAACTTATACAATGTTTGGCATAAAGTTATTAAATTCGTGAATTATTTTATAACACTAAAACTTTAAACTAATGAAAAAATTATTATTAAGTACTGTATTATTATTATGCTTAAGTTTAACTTTCACTTCTTGTAGAGACACTAAGAATGCTGAAACTGCTGAAGACGCAATGGAAAATGCTGCTGACGCAATGGAAGATGCTGCTGATGCAACTGAAGAAGCTGCTGATGACGCAATGGATGCTGTTGAAGAAACTGCTGAAGATGCTGGTGACGCTATTGACGAAGCTACTGATGCTGCTGGCGATGCTATCAACGATGCTACTGATGCTGCTGGTAATGCTGTAGACAAAGCTGTTGATGCAACTGAGAAAGCTGCTAATGATGCTGCTGATGCAACTAAAAAAGCTGCTAACGATGCTGCTAACGCAGTAAAAGGAGGTAACTAATATTACATACTTCAAGAAAATTAATAAAGACCCTCAATAACTTGAGGGTCTTTTTTTGTTTATTTTTGTCCTTAACACATTAAATTCTTTCTTTTTCTTTTGCAGTTCTATTCGTATCTTAATTGACTAATCTAAAAAAGTCAAATTTATTACTACAAAAATTTGAAATGCAATAAAATCCATGAAAAGTTATTCATTCTTCACTATCTTACTTCTCTGTTTAGCCATATTTATCGTAGATTTTCTTGCTTTCCATTGGCTAAAATCTATCACGAATCTCATCAGTTCTCCCTTCTTAAAAAACTTGATTCATATCGTATTCTGGTTCTTTACTATTGGATTAATAACAGCTATTATTATTTTAAAAATCAGGCTGGACCACATACAACCTAGAAGAAAACAGTTACTCATTTCTTCCTTATATGGTTTAACAATTTCATCTTTTATTCCAAAAATAATTTTTGTCATTGTTATGGCTGTATTCTTTTTTAGCAATTACATAATTTCAGAAAAAACATCGCTATTAATCATTCCATTTATAGGGCTGTTTGCTGGATTTCTTCCTTTTTTCGTGATAGTATATGGCATTTTTAAAGCTAGATATCACTTTAAAGTACACCATATAAAGCTGTCATTCAAACAACTACCAGACGTATTCCATGGTTTGAAAATTGTTCAAATTTCCGATTTACACTTAGGAAGTTTCAACCATCAGTTTCATATTTTAGATCGTGCCATTTATAAAATCAATCAATTAGAACCAGACTTGCTTTTCTTTACAGGAGATTTAGTTAATAACTTTGCATGGGAATTACGTGGCTGGAGAAAAGCTTTTAGAAATTTCTCTCCTAAGATTAACAAGTTTGCTGTTTTAGGGAATCATGATTATGGAGATTATTGCAAATGGGATTCTAAAACAGCTAAACAAGAAAATTTTAATGCCATCAAAACGTTTTATAAAGAAAACGATTTTAAACTGCTACTTAACGAATCTGAAATCATTGAAAAAGAAAACGATAAAATAGCACTAATAGGTGTTGAAAACTGGGGAAAACCACCATTTAAGCAATATGGCGATTTAGAAATAGCATTAAAAGGTACTGAAGACATTCCTTTTAAAATTCTCTTATCTCACGATCCATCTCATTGGCCAGAAGAAGTCATTGATCAAACCAACATCGCTTTAACCCTTTCGGGACACACACACGGCATGCAAGCTGCTTTTAAATTGAAAAATAAAGAATGGAGTCCAATAAAATACAAATACAAACATTGGGCTGGTTTGTATAAGGAAAACCAGCAATGTTTATATGTAAACAGAGGTTTGGGGTGGCTTGGATTTCCTGGAAGATTAGGCATGCGACCTGAAATCACATTCATTGAATTACTAAAAGATTAAGTGTTTACTGATTTATGTCATAGTCTTTAAGTTTAAAAAGCATTAGGTTCGTATATACATTTAGTTGCAAAAACACATAGTTATGATTACAAATATAGAAACCAAGGAATGCCACTTTATCCTTGAAAACAATTACATAGGCCATTTAGGATACATTTTCCAGAACAAACCTTTTGTGGTTCCAATTACCTACTATTTTGATAAAAAAAACAACCATATTATTTGCTATTCTGGCGAAGGACACAAAATTCAAGCCATGCGAAAAAACAATACAGTCTCCATACAGATAGCAGAAATAGCATCTGTAAACAACTGGAAGTCTGTTTTAATTCATGGACATTTTGAACTTTATTTTGGTAGTGAAGCCAAAGCCTATCTTCATGAATTTTCTTTAGGCGTAAAAGATGTCATTATCGAGAAAGAACATATAAAACCAAATCAAATAAGCGATTTTTCAAGTAAAATTTACAAAGGTGAAACACCTTTTGTATTTTTAATTAAAATTACAGATATAACAGGTAAAAAAAGAATGCATTAAATACATTCGTTTCTATTAAAATTAAAAATCTTAAAAAAATGCCATATATCGATTATTATAAAATATTAGGCATCCCTAAAAATGCCACAGAAAAGGACATAAAGAAAGCATATAGAAAATTAGCTAGGAAATACCATCCGGACCTAAATCCTAACGATAAAGAAGCAGAGAAGAAATTCAAAGAAATTAACGAAGCTAATGAGGTTTTAAGTCATCCGGAAAATCGTAATAAATACGATGAACACGGGAAAGACTGGAAACATGCTGAAGAGTTTGAAAAAGCCAAACAACAGCAGCAACAGTATCAAGGCAATAGACAACAACAATATTCTGGCAACTTTAATGAAAGTGATTTTTCAGATTTTTTCGAATCAATGTTTGGTGGATCTTCTAAACAAAGAAGTAGTAATACCATGTTTCGAGGACAGGATTTTAATGCTGAATTACAACTAAATTTAAAAGATGTTTACACAAGCCATAAACGCACTTTAACGGTCAATAATAAAAATATTAGAATCACCATTCCTGCAGGTATCGAAAATGGTCAAGTCATTAAAATTACTGGTCATGGTGGCAAAGGCATCAATAATGGTCCAAATGGCGATTTATATATTACATTCAATATTGTAAACAACACTCATTTTAAAAGAGACAAAAACAACTTATATACAACTATAGATTTAGATTTATACAATGCGCTTTTAGGTGGAGAGGTTACCGTTGATACTTTTGACGGAAAAGTAAAACTAAAAGTAAAACCAGAAACCCAAAACGGAACTCAAATAAAACTCAAAAACAAAGGGTTTCCTGTGTATAAAAAAGATGGTCAGTTTGGCGACTTATACATTACTTTCAACATAAAAACACCTACAAACTTGACAGATAAGGAAAAAGAGTTATTCACCGAATTATCAAAATTAAGATGATCATGGACAGAGAGAATTTAATACCAATACAAGACTTTTGCTCAATATATAAGGTTCCAGAAACGTTTATTGCCTCCTTATACGAATACGAATTAATTGAAATTACAACCACTGAAAATACCCAAAGTGTAAGTGTTACACAGATAAAAAATATTGAAAAACTCATCAGGTTTCATTTCGAAATGGATATTAACCTGGAAGGTATCCATGCTATTTCAAATTTATTGGATAAAGTAGAAACCTTGCAGGAGGAAATTAAGAAACTACATAATAAGATTGATTTTTACGAAAGAGAATAAAATCCTTCCTTTTAATTCAATATCTTGTAAAAAACTTGAAAAAACACAATTAATAATATGAATTTAAACCTAGCAGTTCTTATAGATGGAGATAATATACCTTCGGCTCACGTGAAAGAAATGATGGAAGAAATTGCAAAGTATGGCAATCCAACTATTAAAAGAATTTATGGAGATTGGACCAAACCTCATCTTTCTAAATGGAAAGATCTTTTGCTACAAAATGCCATTACTCCCATTCAACAATACGCTTATACTACTGGAAAAAACGCCACAGATTCTGCTATGATAATCGACGCTATGGATATTCTATATTCCAATAAAGTGAACGGCTTTTGTTTGGTGTCTAGCGATAGTGATTTTACAAGATTAGCAACCAGACTAAGAGAAGCTGGCATGCAAGTAATTGGTATTGGAGAAAAAAAGACACCAACGCCTTTTATTGTAGCATGCGATAAATTTATATACGTTGAAATATTAAGAAATCAATCTGAAAAGAAAGACGAAACTAGCAATAAAGATAAAAGTAAAGACAGCATCGATAAAATTACACCTCAAGTAATCAAGCTTATCTCTACAACTATTGACGATCTATCAGATGAGGAAGGCTGGGCGTTTTTAGGAGATGTTGGAAGTTTACTTCAAAAGAAACAACCCAATTTCGATTCTAGAAACTATGGGTTTGAAAAATTAACTCCTTTGATTAAATCGACTGAAAGTTTTGAAATTGAACAAAGAGAAACACCAAAAAGCAAGCACAAATTAATTTATGTGAAAAACATAGAAAAGTCCAAAAAAAGATCTAAAAAATAATACTCCTTTATGAAACAAATCACATTAACAGGATTGATCATTTTAGCTTTTGTAAGTCTTATGACTGCTCAAAGCAAACCTGCATATCAATTATTTAAAAATAATGGCAAAACGGCTGATTACAACAAAATGATTACCGATTTAGCAGAAAGTGACATGGTTTTTTTTGGAGAATACCATAACAATCCTATTTCGCATTGGCTGCAATTAGAAATGAGTAAGAGTTTTTTAGACATTAAAGGAGATAAATTGTTTTTTGGTGCAGAAATGTTTGAAAATGGCAATCAATTGGTTTTAAATGAATATTTAAATGGTTTTTATGCTGAAGATAAAATGCTTCCAGAAATCACGCAATTATGGAGTAATTACAAAACCGATTATAAGCCTTTAGTTGAATTTGCCAAAGATAATAACCTACGTTTTATAGCTACAAACATTCCAAGACGTTATGCTTCTATGTTGAGTAAAAAAGGCATGGACGCTTTAAAGGAATTAAGCCCTGAAGCACTTTCAATGATTGGACCAGATTTAGAAACCTATTTCGACCCAACCGTTAAAGCTTATGCAGAAATGGCAGATAAAATGGGTGGCCATGTACCACCAAATATGCTAAATATTCAAATTGCTCAAGCCTCTAAAGACGCAACCATGGCACATTTTTCTTTACAGAATTTTAATGCTGGAGATTTCCTCTTTCATTTTGAAGGGTCTTATCATTCTAACTACAATCAAGGCATTATTTGGTGGATCAATAAAATTCAACCTGGTTTAAATATAAAATCTATTACAACGGTTATGCAATCTGAATGGGATGAGATGAGTAAAGAAGATAAAGCCGAAATAGCTAATTATATTATTGTTGTTGCAGATTCTATGACGCTGACAAAAGGATAGATTTAGAATAAAAGCTTTAATCTATTAAGATCAAAGTTTTGTAATGATGATAAAAATAGTCTAAAGGCGAGTCCCATATCAACATCTTGAGAAAAGCCAATCCAAATAATTGGATTACTTTTTTGTTTAAAATTTTACTTGAAAGCGAGTTTTCCGTAAATTTTTAAAACAAAAAAGTCGAAACTTTCGTTTCGACTTTTCATCTGTACTGAAGACGGGACTTGAACCCGTACGTCCTAATGGACATTGGATTTTAAGTCCAACGTGTCTACCAATTCCACCACTTCAGCTTGGTATGTTTTAATCAGTGTATAGAGCGAAAGACGGGATTTGAACCCGCGACCTCCACCTTGGCAAGGTGATGCTCTACCCCTGAGCTACTTTCGCAGTTTTTAATGAACGTACAATCTCTCGATTGCGGTTGCAAATTTAAAATATTTATATGAACTGCAAAGCCTTTTTTTAAAAATAATGTAAATTATTTTTAAGCCATCTTTTTCTTCACCAACATACGCTTTATTTCATTCAGTTTCATGAGTGCTTCTACTGGTGTAAGTGTATCTATATCAATGTGTAAAATCTCTTCTTTAATATTTTCCAACAACGGATCGTCTAGATTGAAAAAACTTAACTGCATCTCATTATCTAAAGTTTTTACTTTTTCTGTTAACTCTTCACTGGAATGAGATTGTTCTAATTTTTTTAATATTTTATTTGCTCGATGTAAGACTTGCTGTGGCATACCAGCCATTTTAGCCACATGGATTCCAAAACTATGTGCTGATCCTCCAGCAACCAACTTTCTTAAAAAAAGCACATTGTCTTTTAATTCTTTTACCGAAACATTATAGTTTTTAATACGCTCGAAGGTTTCAGTCATTTCGTTAAGCTCATGATAATGCGTAGCAAACAACGTTTTTGCTTTAGCTGGGTGCTCATGTAGATATTCACTTATAGCCCAAGCAATAGAAATCCCATCATAGGTACTTGTTCCTCTTCCTATTTCGTCTAGTAACACCAAACTTCTTTCAGATAAGTTATTTAAAATAGAAGCCGTTTCGTTCATTTCTACCATAAAAGTCGATTCTCCCATGGAAATATTATCACTCGCTCCTACTCTAGTAAATATTTTATCCACTACACCAATTCTGGCTTCTTTTGCTGGCACAAAACTACCTGTTTGAGCTAAGAGTACAATTAAAGCTGTTTGACGCAAAATAGCCGACTTACCAGACATATTTGGCCCAGTAATCATGATGATTTGTTGTGTTTCTCTATTTAAAAACACATCGTTTGCTATATAAGCTTCACTTGGTGGTAATTGTTTTTCAATAACTGGATGCCTTCCGTCTTTAATATCTAAATCGGTTGAATTATCCATGGTTGGATACACATAATGATTATCGTTTGCTAATTGCGCAAAACCACATAAGCAATCTAATTGTCCAATTAAATTGGCATTCTGCTGAACAGCTTTTATGTATTGCATCATCCAACCAATCAATTCTGAAAACAACTGTTGTTCGATTGCTAAAATGCGTTCTTCAGCTCCAAGAATTTTAGCTTCGTATTCTTTAAGTTCTTCGGTAATATAACGCTCAGCATTTACTAAGGTTTGCTTTCTAATCCATGCTTCTGGAACCTTGTCTTTATGTGTATTTCTAACTTCAATATAATAACCATAAACATTGTTTGAACCTATTTTTAAAGAGGTAATTCCTGTGCGTTCGCTTTCACGTTTCAGCATAGTATCTAAATAGGTTTTTCCAGAGAGTGATAACCCACGTAATTCGTCTAATTCCGAAGAGAACCCTTCAGCAATTGTAAATCCCTTTAAGACGTTTACAGGAGCATCTTCATTTAAAGTCTCCTTTATTTTCGCACGAAGTACGTCGCAACTTTGAAGTGTATCTCCAATAACTTTTAAAGCTTCATTCTCACAATTCGACGCTAAAGCTTTTATAGGAACAATTGCTTCTAACGAATTTTTAAGCTGAATAACCTCGCGAGGATTTACTTTGCCAGTTGCTACTTTAGAAATTAATCGCTCTAAATCACCAATATGTTTTATATGATTTTGAACCTTCTGAAGAAAACTTTTGTTTTTCCTCAAAAAATCGACAACTTCATGACGTTGCTTTATTTTCTTAACATCTTTTAAAGGAAGTGCTAACCAGCGTTTTAGCAAACGCCCTCCCATGGGTGAAATAGTTCTATCAATGACATTTAAAAGCGTGACTGCATTATTGTTTGTCGAATAATACAACTCTAGATTTCTAATGGTAAATTTATCCATCCATACATAATCGTCTTCAGCAATTCTACTAATGGACGTGATGTGTTGCAGTTTATTGTGTTGTGTTTCGGTTAAATAATGTAAAATAGAACCTGAAGCTATTATCCCTTCATGTAAATCTTCAATACCAAAGCCTTTTAAGGTTTTTGTGTTAAAATGTTTGATTAAAGTTTCGTTGGAATAATCTATTTGATATACCCAATCTTCTAAATAAAACGTGTGAAAATCATCCCCAAAAGCAGCCTTAAAATCGTTTCGCTTTTGTTTGGAGACAAGTACTTCACTAGGGTTGAAATTTTGAAGCAGTTTATCGATATATTCTTCATTCCCTTGAGACGTTAGAAATTCACCTGTTGTAATATCTAAAAATGAAATTCCAATATGTGTTTTTCCGAAGTATACAGAACACAAAAAGTTATTGGATTTTGACTTCAATACTTCATCATTAAAAGCCACTCCAGGAGTTACCAGTTCGGTAACACCTCGTTTAACAATCGTTTTGGTTTGTTTTGGATCTTCCAACTGATCGCAAATAGCCACTCGTTCGCCAGCTTTTACTAGTTTTGGTAAATAGGTGTTTAATGAATGATGGGGAAATCCAGCTAATTCTATTTCACTTTCGCTTCCTGCTCCTCTTTTGGTTAGGATAATCCCTAAAATCCCAGCTGTTTTAATAGCATCTTCTCCAAAAGTTTCATAAAAATCTCCTACACGAAACAACAACAAGGCATCAGGATATTTTACCTTGATGGCATTATATTGTTTCATTAAAGGCGTTACTTTTTTAGTTTTTTTTGCCAAGAGCTAGGTGTTTTTATTATCTAATTTCAATTCATTGCGAATTTAGTCAATTTAATAGTTGTTATAAAATAATGTTAAAAATAAAAATCTAATTATAGTTGCGTAATCTTTTAGTAATTTTGAGGTAACTTATTCTTAATTAAATCATTCTAAATATGAAAAAAATAATGCTATTAAGCTTTACCATGCTAGCTATGGTAACAGTTAGTGTGGCTCAAAACACAACTGAAACAAGCGCCACAAAAGCAATTGCTACACAAGATGGAGCAAAAATTGAATTTGAAACAGAAACCATAGATTATGGAACTATTGAAAACAATTCAGACGGAAACAGAGAATTCCATTTTACAAATACAGGTAATACACCTCTTGTAATTACAAATGCTAAAGGGTCTTGTGGATGTACAGTTCCTACTGTGCCAAAAGGAGCAATTGCACCTGGAGAATCTGCTGTTATTGGAGTAAAATATGCAACTAACAGAACAGGAGCTTTCAATAAAAGTATTACTATAACGTCAAATGCAGTTAATGCACCAACAAAAGTCATTAACATTAAAGGTACAGTTAATCCTCCAGCTACTGCTACTGCTACTGTTGAAAAATAATTTCAGCTTTAAAAGTTATATTAAAAACTTCCTTTTTATAAGGAAGTTTTTTTTTGAATATTTGTATTATGAGGAAATTAAAAAATAGTGAGTTAGGTAGGCTAAGTGTTGAAGACTTTAAAGGTGTAAAGAAAACACCGTTAATTATTGTGCTCGATAACATAAGAAGTTTAAACAATATTGGTTCTGTTTTTAGAACCAGTGATGCCTTTTTAATTGAAAAAATTTATCTCTGTGGCATCACAGCAACACCTCCACATAAAGACATCAACAAAACTGCTTTAGGAAGTACAGAAACCGTTGCTTGGGAATATGTAGAAAGCACCTTAGAATTAGTTGAAAAACTAAAAAAAGACAAGGTTAAAATAATATCTATTGAACAAGCTGAAAACGCGACCATGTTGAATAATTTTACACCTGAAAAGAATACAACTTACGCTTTGGTTTTTGGTAATGAAGTAAAAGGTGTGGCTCAAAACATTGTTAGTAATAGCGATTTGGTTATAGAAATTCCACAATATGGAACCAAGCATTCTTTAAATATTTCTGTAAGCTGTGGTGTGGTGGTTTGGGATTTGTTTTCAAAACTTACAGCAAACTTAAAATAGGTGACAAAAAAAATAAAGTCTCCTTGGCCTACTAAAGAGGTGATGAATCAAATTTATGACCTAAAACTCTGGGGAGGAAAAGCACACGATTTTTATTCTGGAATAGGCTCACACGACCCAAAAATCATTAATCCATATTTAGATGTTGTCATCGAATTTTTAGAATCTAAAAACAAGACTTTAGTGGTTTGCGATTTAGGTTGTGGCGATTTTAATATTGGCAAACATCTAACAAAATACACCAAAAAATATATAGCTATTGATATTGTTGAAAAACTCATTGTTAGAAATCAAAAACGTTACCAAGAAGATAATTTAGAGTTTCTTTGTTTAGACATTATAAAAGACAATCTTCCTGCCGGTGATTGTTTGATAATACGACAAGTACTGCAACATTTGTCTAATATTGACATACAAAGCTTTATTAAAAAAATAGCTCTTTATAAATATATTATTCTCACAGAACATATCCCTTTAGGTACGTTTACACCAAATAAAGATATTATTTCTGGTCAAGGCATCAGGCTCAAACAACACAGTGGTGTTATTCTAACAGAATCTCCATTTAATTTAAACATTAAAGATGAAAAAAGTCTTGGAGAACATATTCTAGAAAACAATAAAGGACGTATAGTAACCACATTATACAAACTACCTTAATCCAACTGGTACCTTAAAAAAATCAGCTTCTTTCTTTAATAGGAATCCAAACGTCTTCTTCAGTATTCTGTAAGTCTTTACTATAGTTCTCAGATAATTCTTCAAAATGTGCTTTGTTATCTAATTGGTAGTTGGAGTTCGGCAACCAGCTCTGAAAAATATATTGTCTGCTTTTTGGAAAATCTTGAATGGAACCTTTATAAGTAAAAACAGCATAAGTACCTGCTTTTAAAACAAACGTTTCCATACCATTCGGGATATTGTCTAAGTTAGAAACCTCAACACCAATCCATTTTTCAAAAACGGTTTGAGGACTCATCTCTTTTATATTAAGGGTTCCATAATTTTGAATTGAAAAAACATGTTTCCCAACTCGAGATGCAACTTCTTGACGTCTAGGCATAAATTGTCTAGCTAGTTTCCCTGTTTCTTGCTGAATTGTTTGAATGCTCATGTTGGTCTTTATGCCAATAACATATCTATCTTCTGTTTGCTCAATTCTATGCTGCATCATGTTCTTTACAAATTTCGCTTAATACCCAAAGATAATCTTCTCTATTTTCAACAAAATCCCGATCTGAAATATCTATGATTTTTACATTCAACTCCGATTGATTTTTAAGAAACTCAAGATATCCGGAATTAATTTTATCTAAATAATCGTTTTCAATATTTTGTTCGTATTCTCGTCCACGTTTTTTAATGTTTTCTTGCAAACGTTCTGTGTTTTGATACAAATACACATACAATTCTGGTTTCGCAATGTCTTTATACATTAAATAGAACAATTTTCGATACAGCTTAAACTCGTCTTCAGGCAAGGTGATTTTCGAGAAAATTAATGATTTATAAATATCATAATCGCTAATAATAAAATCTTTAAATAAATCTAATTGCGATAAATCGTCGCTAATTTGTTGGTATCTATCAGCAAGAAAAGACATTTCCAAAGTAAACGCATAACGCTTGGCGTCTTGGTAAAACTTTGGTAAAAACGGATTTTCAGCAAAGCGCTCTAAAACCTGCTTTGCATTAAAGTCTTTAGAGATCATGCTTGCCAGACTGGTTTTTCCAGCTCCAATATTTCCTTCTATAGCTATGTAATTGTAGTTTGAAAACTGAAACTGTTTGCTTGGGTTTTTCAACCAAATATTTATAGGTTCTAATTCACTGGTATCTTCACATGTTTCCAATAATTCTGCCATGTCTTTACCTAAGGTAGGGTGGATTAACTTAGGAGCTATTTCTAATAAAGGTTTTAAAACAAATTTTCGTTTATGAAGTTCTGGATGTGGGACTTGAAGTAGCTTACTATCTATAACTGCTTCATCTACAAACAAGATATCTAAATCAATTATTCTAGATTGATAACCTTGTAATTCTGTCCTTACTCTCCCTAAAGAAGTTTCGACAACTAGTAGTTCTTGCATCACTTTTTCTGGAGCCAAATCTGTTTCTAGAATAACACAACAATTCAAAAAATCGTCACCATCAAAACCTACAGCAGGTGTATTATACACTTTAGATATGATGTTTATTTTTCCAATTTTATTGAAAATTAAATTCATAGCATCCTGCAGATGTTTTAATCTGTCACCTTTATTACTGCCTAGAGAAATGTAAATTTTTTGTCGCTTATCCATTGAAAAAACAAATTAACTAAAAGAAATTTTAATAGTTTATATTTACCAAGCCTATTTATCCACAATTTTTCATGAGTTTAAAAGACAAACTTGCTGCACAACGTATCTATCTGCTTTTGGCTGCATTATTTATAACCTCATTAGTGGTTTCAAATTTAATTTTTCAAAAATTCTTTTATTGGCACCCAATAGATCCCGACATATCTGAAAGCATATTTGGAACAAAATTATTCGAGATTTCCGTTGGTATATTACCTTACCCTGTTACCTTTTTAATTACCGATTTAATTAGTGAAATTTATGGCAAAAAAAGAGCCAATCAAGTTGTTATTACGGGCATTTTTGCTTCGCTTTTTTCACTTTTAATTATATCGGTATCCAATGTGGCTCCTGCAACAAGTTGGTCTCCAATAAACGATCAATTGTTTTCTAAAGTTTTTGGAAATACCGTAATTGCAGTTACAGCAAGCATGTTGGCTTATCTATTTGCTCAATTTGTTGATATTCAAATTTATCATTTTTGGAGACAACTCACTAAAGGCAAACACTTATGGTTACGTAATAATTTTTCAACATTTTTATCGCAATTTGTAGATACTTGTACCATACTTCTTTTACTTTGCTCTTTCAACATCATTGCATGGGATAAATTTTACGGTCTGCTTTTAGCTGGCTTTTTATTTAAAGTTTTAATTGCTATGCTAGACACGCCTTTTCTTTATTTAGGTGTTTATCTTTTCAAAAAACGTTTCAACTTAAAAACAAACGAAGAAATCGACCTTCTTTAGGAGTATTAAAGTTTTATTAAACTTTTGTATATAAACAACTTTGATGCTATTTTATACGTATATACTTACAATTAACCAGAAAATCACTTAACATGAAGAAAGTATTCAAAATTATTGGAATTACTTTATTAACCATATTATTAATACTAATTATTATCCCTTTTGCTTTTCAATCTAAAATTAAAGAGATTGTAAAACGAACGATTAACGAAAACCTCAATGCTCATGTAGAATTTAGAGATGTAAATTTAAGCTTTATACGAAGTTTCCCTCAAGCACAAGTAGATGTAAGCGACTTGGTAATTACCAATTTCGAGCCTTTTAAAGATGAAAAATTAGCGACAGCAAAATCCATTTCGCTTAACATGTCTATAAAAGAACTGTTTAAAAAAGCGAGCGATGGACCTATTGTTATTAACCAAATAAATTTAGATGAAGCACTAATTATACTTAAAACAAACAAAAGAGGCGAAACCAATTACGATATTTTTAAAGATAAAAACGAAAAAGAAAGTACTAACCAAAACTCTACAAATGGGTTTACCTTAGATGTTAAAGATTATTCTATAGATAATAGTGCTATTACCTATCTTGACGAGGGTTCTAACACAACATTTTATATTACCGAATTCAACCATTCTGGAAAAGGCAAGTTTTCTGAAACCACTTCTGAATTAGACACCAAAACAACAACCAGAGTTAGTTTACAAATAGATAGCACCAATTATTTAAGTAATAACGAACTAAAACTTGATGCTTTAATAGGTCTTGATTTAGAGAATAATAAATATACTTTTAAAGAAAATAAAGCTATTATCAATCAGTTACCAATAGAATTTCAAGGCTATGTGCAATTGCTTGAAGAAGGACAAGAAATCGATATTACGTTTGAAAATTTAGGATCCGATTTTAAAGATTTCTTAGCCGTAATCCCAAAAGCTTATTCAAAAAACATTGAAGAAGTTGAAACTACTGGAAATTTTAAATTAAAAGGAATGATTAAAGGTTTAGCGTCTAATGAAACCATCCCGAATTTAGACATTCAAGTCACTTCAGATAATGCTTCATTTAAATATCCCGATTTGCCAAAACGTGTTGATAACATTACAATCAATGCAGCTGTAAAAAACAACACTGGAAATGCTGTAGACACCTATATAAACATCCAAGCTTTAAATTTTAAAATTGATCAAGATGTCTTTAAATCGTCTGCAACCTTAAAAAACATTACAGAGAACATGTTAGTCAATGCAGATATAGATGGTGTTTTAAATCTAGCCAATTTAAGCAAAGCCTACCCTATTCAATTAGAAAATGAATTAAATGGGATTCTAAAAGCAAAATTAAATACAGCTTTCTACATGAATGCAATTGAAACCAATGCTTATCAACGCATAAAAAACAATGGCTCAGCCTCCATTACAGATTTTATCTTTTCATCTGAAGATATGGTAAACCCTATCCATATTAAAAAAGCAAATATGACATTTAATCCAGGAACGGTTTCACTTAGTCAATTTGAAGCTATTACAGGTAAGAGTGATATAAATGTAAACGGAACCATTAATAATTTACTGGGTTTCTTATTTAGCGACAACAAATTACAAGGGAATTTTAATGTCAATTCTAATCTTTTTATTCTTGAAGATTTTATGGTTGAAAATAAAACAGCATCCAATAACAATAAAACAACTTCTGAAAAAGAATCGTTAAAAATCCCTTCCTTTTTAGATTGTACCATTCAGGCTGATGCAAAAACAGTTGTTTATGATAATTTAAATTTAGAAAATGTTCAAGGAACACTTATTATCAAAGACCAACAAGCCACCTTAAAAAACATGACCACAGATATTTTCGATGGAAAGCTAGCGGTTATTGGAAATGTTTCAACACAAAAAGCAACCCCAACATTTAACATCAATCTTGGCGCTGCTAATTTTAATATTTCGAAAGCATTTAAAGATTTAGATTTATTACAAGCTTTGGCTCCTATTGCAAAAATACTTGAGGGAAAGCTAAACTCAACCATTAGTCTAAGCGGTCAACTAGACAAAGAATTTGCTCCAGATTTAAACACCATTTCTGGTGATGCTTTTGCTGAATTATTAACAACTGATATTAATACAGAAAATAGTAAGATACTAAGTTCCTTAAGTGATAACTTAGATTTTATTGATTTTGATAAATTGGATTTAAAAGACTTTAAAACAAACTTAACATTTAAAGATGGCCTGGTTAGTTTAAAACCATTCACCATTAAATACGAAGATATAGACATCCACATTAATGGAGCACATGGATTCGATAAAAATATAAATTACAACGTTACTCTTGATGTTCCAGCAAAATATTTAGGAAGCGATATTAATAGACTTATCGGAAAAATTAGCGATCCAGAAGTGAATAAAATCTCCATACCTGTTTCGGCAAATATTACAGGTTCCTTTAACAACCCAACTGTTAAAACAGATTTAAGTTCAGCAGCTACTAAATTAACAAAACAACTTATTGAAATTGAAAAACAAAAATTATTAAATCAAGGTTCTAATACTATAAAAGATTTATTAAGTGGGTTATCTGAAGGGTCAAACACTGTTAATCAAGATTCGATTTCGACACAAACAGACACCATTAAAACAAACAATACCATTAATAATGGTATAAAAGATCTTCTGGGTGGTATACTAAATGGCAAGAAAACAAAAAAAGACAGTATTAAGTAATAATATATTATTGAGATATTCTTATTTATAAATAATTTGTTAATTATTTAACAGAATTCAACGATTTTTAAGCAATTTCAACAAAGAAGTGTGCTTTTATTAGGTTTTTCAAAAAAAAAGGTTATTATGTAAGAATCCGTAATAACTAAATAATCTAAAAGGAATATATGAGGCAATTAAAGATCACGAAGCAGGTAACAAATAGAGAGTCTAAATCTTTAGATAAATATTTACAAGATATCAGTAAGCTCCCATTAATTACTGCAGATGAAGAAGTCGAGTTAGCACAGAGAATAAGAGAAGGAGATCAATTAGCTTTAGATAAATTAACAACTTCCAATTTACGATTTGTGGTATCTGTTGCAAAACAGTATCAAAATCAAGGATTAACTCTTCCAGATTTAATTAACGAAGGAAATGCAGGTTTGGTAAAAGCTGCTAAACGTTTTGATGAAACCAGAGGATTTAAGTTTATTTCGTATGCTGTTTGGTGGATTAGACAGGCTATTTTACAAGCCTTAGCAGAGCAGTCTAGAATTGTTCGTTTACCATTAAATAAAATTGGTTCTATAAATAAAATCAATAAAGCCTATTCGTATTTAGAACAAGCACATCAACGTCCTCCAAGTCCTGACGAAATAGCTAAGGAATTAGACATGACGATTAGCGATGTAAAACAATCTATGAAAAATTCTGGTCGCCATTTATCGATGGACGCACCTTTAAAAGAAGGAGAAGATTCAAGTTTATACGATGTGGTTAAATCTGGCGAATCACCAAATCCAGACGTTAGCTTAATGAAAGATTCGTTGAATCTTGAAGTTAATCGTGCATTAAACACACTTTCTCAAAGAGAAGCAGACGTGGTTAGACTTTATTATGGTATTAATAACGAACAACCTATGAGTCTTGAAGAAATTGGAGATACTTTTGGATTAACAAGAGAACGTGTTAGACAAATTAAAGAGAAAGGTATTAGAAGATTACGCCATACCTCTAAAAACAAAATACTTAAAACATATTTAGGTTAATCTTAAATAAATGAATAATTTAGACACCCAAAAAAAGATAGATGATAAAAATTGAAATTAAAGAAGGCGAAAAAATAGACAGAGCTCTTAAACGTTATAAGAAGAAACACAGAAATGTGAAAATTATGCAGAATATAAGAGAGAATCAGTTTTTTACGAAACCTTCAGTAAAAAGAAGAAGACAGATTCAAAAAGCAGCATATATACAAAACTTAAGAGACCAAGAGGACATATAAAATATATGCTTTTTAAAGTATATCATTCTAAATCAAAACCTTCAAAAGAAGACAAACAAACCATTGTAAACTTTTTACATGAACATTTACAAGAATTTAGAGATTCCAAAGAGGACATTTCTAAATGCTTGGATTACGCAGTAAAAAACAATGATTCAGCTTTTGGAGGTTTTGTTTTGCTTATTTATGAAGGGCATTCCATCCAAGGAATAACCATTATTAATAATACTGGAATGACGGGTTACATTCCAGAAAACATCTTAGTTTATATTGCTATTCATAAAAATGCAAGAGGTAAAGGTGTTGGTAAAAAACTCCTACTAAAAGCTATTTCTTTAGCCGAAGGCGATATTGCTCTACATGTTGAACCCAACAATCCTGCTAGAAAACTTTATGAATCTTTAGGGTTTACCAATAAGTATTTGGAAATGCGACTTAAAAAAGATTAATTTAAATAATTAAAATACCAACCACGTAACCTTCACTACCTCTAACATTAAAAACAGTATCGTCGTCAAAAATCAAGTATTGCCCTTTTATCCCAACTAATTTACCTGTATAATTAGGCGTTTTATCTAAATTTAAACTTTTAGGCTTTTTAGGATACTTTAAAACTGGAAAAACAATGTTGGTTTCAGAATTAGATTCAATATAATAATCTTTAGCCTCGTCTGGTATATATTGTTTTAATTTGTTTCTCCAAGACACTAAGTCTTCATCAGCTATATCATTTTTCAACATAGTACGCCAATTGGTTTTATCTGCTACGTAATCTTTTAAAGCCACTTCGGTAATACCAGCTAAATACCTGTTTGGCACCTCAACAATTTCAATAGCTTCATGTGCTCCTTGATCAATCCAACGAGTTGGTACTTGGCTTTTTCTGGTAACACCAACCTTTACATTGCTAGAATTTGCTAAATAAACAACATGTGGTTGTAGCTGTACTTTTTTCTCGTATTCTAAATCTCGATCTTCCTTATCTATATGAGCCGTACTTAATTCAGGTCTTATAATCCAATCGGCAGCTTGAGGAATGTCGAAAAAGCAACTCTTACAAAATCCTTGTCTATAAATTGGCCTGTCTAAACTACAGTTTAGGCATTGATACTTAACAAATTGAATACTTATGGTTTTACCTAACATCTGGTTCATGTTAATAAAATCTGATTCAAATACTAAATAATATTGAATGGGTTCGAAAAACTCCGTTGCCATTTTTGTTAAAACACCTTGGTAGGTCATGAAAAAAAGTCTTATTTTTATTTTTTAAATATAATGCAAATATGCCAATTCCTATAGTTAATTCTATTGCTTCCTGGTTTTTAAAAAAACGGTTTCATCAAATAGATCTATTTTTAAAATACCCTAACGAAGTTCAGCATGAGCTACTTACGCATCTTTTAAATAAAGCAAAAGATACTGAATTTGGCAAACAATATGGTTTTGAATCTATTACAGATTATAAAACATTTACAGAGCGAGTTCCAATATCTACTTATGAGGAATATCAAGAAGTTATTGAACGATCTCGAAAAGGAGAAAACAATATCTTTTGGCCACAACCCATTAAATGGTTTGCAAAATCTAGTGGAACAACTAATGCCAAAAGCAAATTTATTCCAGTAAGTGAGGACTCTCTTGAAGATTGTCATTATGCAGCAAGTAAAGATTTACTATGCATGTATTTAAACAACAATGAAAACTCACAATTATTTACAGGAAAAAGTTTACGACTTGGTGGCAGTAAAGAACTTTATAAAGAAAACGGCACAGCTTTTGGCGACCTCTCGGCTATTTTAATAGATAACATGCCATTTTGGGCCGAATTTAGCAGTACACCAAGTAGCAAGGTTTCTTTAATGAGTAATTGGGAAGAAAAAATGCAGGCTATTGTAGACGAAACCATTCAAGAAAATGTAACAAGTCTGGCTGGTGTACCATCCTGGATGTTGGTTCTATTAAATAATGTTTTAGAAACTACAGATAAAGATAATTTATTTGATATTTGGCCAAACCTAGAAGTCTATTTCCATGGAGGTGTTAGTTTCTTGCCATATAAAGACCAGTACAAAAACATATTACCCAAAAAAGATTTTAGATACTACGAAATATACAATGCTTCTGAAGGCTTTTTTGCCATTCAAGACCATAACAATTCCAGTGAATTACTGCTCATGTTAGATTATGGTATTTTTTATGAATTTATTCCTATGGACACTTATGGCACTAAAAATGAAAAAACAATCCCTTTAAGTGAAGTAGAAACTGATAAAAATTATGCTGTAATTATAACTACAAATGCAGGACTTTGGCGTTATAAAATTGGTGACACCGTAAAATTTACTTCGACAAATCCCTATAGAATTAAAGTTACAGGCAGAACAAAACATCATATAAATGCTTTTGGTGAAGAATTAATTATTGAAAACGCTGAAGACGCCTTAAGAAAGGTCTGTAAAAAAACAAATTCAGAGATTGTAGATTATACAGCTGCACCTATTTTTATGCAAGGCAAAGAAAAAGGAGCGCATGAATGGCTTATAGAATTTAAGACACCTCCAACTGATATTAATTATTTTAATGAGCTATTTGACAATGCCTTAAAGTCTATAAATTCAGATTATGAAGCTAAACGTTACAACAATATGACGTTAAACAAACCCACCATACATATAGCAAGAGAGCAATTGTTTTACGACTGGTTAAAGCAAAATAATAAACTTGGAGGGCAACACAAAGTACCAAGGCTCTCAAACACTCGAGATTATTTAGATGACTTGCTGCTTTTAAATAAATAGCAGGTTTTTTATCGGAAAAAAAGGTAGAAAAAAAACTTACAACGACTTTTTTTTGTGCTTTGTCTAAAAACCATACTAGTCGTTTTTTTCTTACAATTAAAATACTAGTTTTACCATGCTATTAATAATAAACGATATTATTTGTCTGGTGTTTATGACAAGTAAATGCCAGATAGATATCGTTTCCTAAGATTACATTACCTAAAGATTTTTGATAATAGAAATTATATCATAATGTCAAAGTATTAATTAAACATCCATATCCCCTAAATAAAAAACCACTCTTTTTGAGTGGTTTTTATTATTAAAAACGCTTCTTTAATAGGGTTTAATACATTGTTTTTAATTTCTCTATCAAATCGTCTGGATGCGACAAATAGGTTATTCGTTTATCTTCCTTAAACCCATCTATAATATCTGGGTTTCCAGAAACCAATAATGGAACAGAAGATTGCTCTAAAATAGCATCTAATTTCAGTTTTATAGAATCTTGAGTTGGTGTAATAAACATTGACAACAACACTTTTGGGTAAACCACATCAACAACTTTCTTAATGTTTTCTGTTGGTACGTTTTGTCCAAGGTAATACACATTCCATCCCATTTTTCGAGCTAAAAAGTAAGCTAATAACAACCCAATCTCATGATGTTCATTTTCAGTTAAGAACATTAAAATAACTGGAGCTTTTTTATTGGCATAAGGCAATTGATCGATGGCTGAAAACATTTTCTTCTTAATTAAATTAGAAACAAAATGTTCTTGAGCTGGCATTACTTTATTAATACCCCAAAGCACACCAATCTGATTTAAAAAAGGATATATAATTTTAGTAGTCGTTAGTAATAAACCATTTTTTTTGATCTGTACGTTCAAGACCTCATCAAATGCTTTCTCGTCCATATCGAGTGTACTTACAATCAATGCACTGATATCATCTTCTTGCGTACTATCAATTAATTTATTAGCAATGACAGAATTAATTTCACTTTCAGACATTTTATCAATCTTAGAAATTCGATACCCATTTCGAGTAAGAATACTAATATTCATCAATTTTTTTAATTGTATATCAGTGTAATACCTAATGTTTGTTTCTGTTCTTTCAGGCGCTAAAAAGCTATATCTAGTTTCCCACTTCCTTAAAGTATGTGCTTTAACACCTGTTAATGCTACAATTTGCGCCATTGAATATGTACTCATGTCTAATATTTTACTAAGCAAAGTTAAACAAAAAATAAAGTTAATTGATAGAACTTAAAATTATTTTGTCTAACTTTTATTATAATTTCTTTGACAAAGAAAATATAATTTATATATTTGTCCAAGTTAAATTAAAAAATATTAGACAAAAATGAAAACAAACAAATTATTAATCGCATTATTTAGTCTTTGTTTATTTATTACATCTTGTAGTAATGATGATGACAGTACGACAACAACTCCCCCATCTCAACAAAAAAACATTGTTGAGATAGCCCAAGAAACTCCTGAACTAAGCTCGTTGGTTACAGCACTCTCTAGAGCAGATGGAAATTTAGTAAACGTATTAAGTGGCAATGGTCCTTTTACAGTTCTTGCTCCAACAAATACAGCTTTTGCTGCATTTCTTACAGATAATGGTTTTAGTTCCTTAGAACAAGTACCAACAGATGTATTATCGCAAATATTATTAAACCATGTAATTATGGCAGATGTTATGGCTAGCGATTTAATCTCAACTGGTTCTGGATATGCTGCTGGAAGTGCAACTGGAGCAGGAGATCAAAACATCAGTATCTTTTTTGATACAGCCAATGGTGTTAGGTTTAACAATGTCGCTTCAGTAATAAATGCTGATGTAGATGCTTCTAACGGAACCATTCATGTAATTGATGGTGTTTTAGGCCTACCAGATGTTGTAGATCATGCCTTAGCTAATCCATCGTTTTCAAGTTTAGTTGCTGCATTAGGAACTGCAGATGGTGATTTAGTTAACGTTCTAAAAGGAACTGGGCCATTTACTGTATTAGCACCAGACAACAATGCTTTTGATACTTTTTTAGATGGAACTCCACTTGGAAACGTAGATACAGCAGTGCTTTCTCAATTATTATTAAACCACGTCATTATAGGCTCAGCAATAGACTCTAGCATCTTAGTTGATGCAGGAGCAGGATATACAAATACAGGCGCTACTGGTGCAGGAGGGAATTCTATGAGTTTATATTATAATACTTCAAATGGTGTCATGTTTAACGGCATTTCAACTGTAGCTCAAGCAGATGTTGTTGGCACTAATGGAATAATTCATGCAGTAGATACAGTCATAAACATTCCTAGTGTGGTTACTTTTGCTACTGCAGATCCAAACTTTTCTACTTTAGTACTTGCTTTAACAGAATTAACACCTGCTACCGACTTTGTATCTATATTATCGAGAACTGAAGGAAGTAATGCAGATGGTATTAATCCAAATTACACAATTTTTGCACCAACAGATGATGCCTTCGATGCTTTAGCTTCTGTTCCTGCAGAACCGATTTTAACTCAAGTTTTATTACACCATGTTATTAGTGAAGCCAATGTTACTTCTGGAGATTTAAACAATCCTGGAGATACAACTGCTGCCACTTTACAAGGAGATAATATTACAATTACTCTTCCAGGTACGGGAGATAACATTGCAAATATAACTGATGGTTCTGGAGCTTCAGATGTTGGTGTTATAGCTGTAGATGTCCAAGCTGGAAATGGTGTAATTCATGTTATTAATAAAGTAATGATTCCAAATCTATAACATAGGTTATTGAATTTAAATTTAATGAAAAAGAATAGGTTTTAGTTAGTAGCAAACCGGCAATTCTTGTGGTTGTCGGTTTAATTATGTTAAAACAATTATGAACAATATTAATTTACAAAAAAAGTCATTCATAAGATTATGAATGACTTTTTTAATGATAACTAAATTGATTTTTAAGAAACCGCTTTCAGTTTCTTAATAGTTGTTTTTGTTAACTTTTCTTCAGCGTAAGCTTTTGTTACCTTAATTTCTTTTTCATCTGTACTAGGCAACTCAAACATAGCATCGGTTAATATTTCTTCGCATAACGAACGCAATCCACGTGCTCCAAGTTTATATTCTATAGCTTTTTCAACAATAAAATCTAAAGCACCATCTGTAATAGTAAAATCTATTTCATCCATTGCAAACAACTTCTTATATTGCTTAATAATGGCATTTTTAGGTTCCGTTAAAATGGCTCTCAACGTTTTAGCATCTAATGGGTCCATATATGTTAATACAGGAAGACGTCCAATAATTTCTGGTATTAAACCAAAATCTTTTAAATCTTTTGGAATAATGTATTGTAATAAATTATCGTGGTCTACACGTTCATCAGACATTGATGCACTATAACCAACGGCTTGCATGTTTAATCTTTTAGAGATAACTTTTTCAATACCATCGAAAGCTCCTCCTGCAATAAACAGGATGTTTTCTGTATTCACTTCTATAAATTTCTGGTCTGGATGTTTTCGTCCTCCTTTTGGTGGTACATTTACAACGGTTCCTTCTAACAATTTTAATAAAGCTTGTTGTACACCTTCCCCTGAGACATCCCTAGTTATAGAAGGGTTATCGCTTTTACGAGCAATTTTATCTATTTCATCAATAAATACAATGCCTTTTTCAGCTTTGTCTAAGTTATAATCTGCAGCTTGCAACAAACGTGTTAAAATACTTTCAACATCTTCACCTACATAACCAGCTTCGGTTAAAACTGTGGCATCTACAATAGCTAAAGGCACATTAAGCATTTTAGCAATGGTTTTTGCCATGAGGGTTTTACCCGTTCCTGTTTGTCCAACCATGATGATGTTTGATTTTTGAATTTCAATATCATCATCACTAGCTGGTTGTAAAAGTCTTTTGTAATGGTTATAAACAGCTACCGACATGACTTTTTTAGTCATTTCTTGCCCAATAATATACTCTTCTAAGAATTTTTTAATCTGCTTTGGCTTTCGCAACATAAGTTCTGCCGAGAGTTCACTTTGGTCACTTTGTTTAGATTCTTCTAAAACAATACCATGAGCTTGCTCGATACACCTGTCGCATATATGCGCATCCAACCCTGCAATTAATAAATTTGTTTCTGGCTTTTTCCTACCACAAAACGAACATTCTAAATCTTCCTTTGCCATTACTAAATAAATTATAAATTCCAAATTCCAAGTCTGTCCTGGATTAGAATTAATTTTAATATTTTAATTCTAATGAAATTTAGCTACGTACTAAAATTTCATCAATCATTCCGTACTCCTTTGCTTTATCAGATTTCATCCAATAATCTCTATCACTATCGGCATATACTTTGTCGTAATCTTGTCCCGAATGCTTACTGATTATTTTATAAAGCTCTTCTTTTAAAATCAAGATTTCTCTAGCAGTAATTTCAATATCACTTGCTTGACCTTGAGCACCTCCTAATGGCTGATGAATCATAACACGTGAGTGTGTTAAACCACTACGTTTTCCTTTTTCTCCTGCACATAATAAAACGGCTCCCATTGAAGCTGCCATTCCAGTACAGATAGTTGCTACGTCTGGTTTTATAAATTGCATAGTATCATAGATACCAAGCCCAGCATAAACTGATCCTCCAGGAGAATTGATATAAATTTGAATATCTTTAGATGAGTCTGTACTCTCTAAAAACAACAACTGTGCTTGAATAATATTAGCCACTTGATCGTTAATTCCTGTCCCTAGGAAAATAATACGATCCATCATTAAACGTGAGAACACATCGAAGATGGCGATATTCATTTGGCGCTCTTCAATAATGTTTGGTGTCAAGTTTGTTGGATACATACTACTAATAATTTTATTGTAGTACGTACTGCTTATCCCTTGATCTTTTATAGCGAATTTTTCAAATTCTTTTCCGTAATCCATAAATTGTTTTATATAATTAAATTGAATTAAAAAGGCGTTAAAAATACATTTTTAACGCCTAAATATAAGGATTTATTCTTTAAAACTTTGTTAAGTTATTTATCTCCGTAAACTTCTTTTATAAAGTCTTCGTAGGTAAGTTCTTTTGTTTTAAGGTTTGCCTTTTCTTTATAAAGCGCTAAAAGTTTCTGACTAATAATTTGTTCTGATATTCTTCTAGCTTCGTCTTGGTTAGACAATACACGTGCAGCTATATCTTCAAGTTCTTTATCTGAAGGATTCATTTGACCAAATTGAGCCATTTGCATTTTAATCATTTGCTTGGCGTGATCTTTAATATCATCCATGGTTACTTGGATGTTATTATCTGTAATCAACTTCCCTTCTATTAACTGATAACGTAAGCTTTTTTCAGATTTCTCATACTCGTCTTTAGCTTCATCTTCACTTAATTGATTTTCCCCAGAGTTTTGCATCCATTTTGTAAGAAATTCTCCTGGCAAATCGAATTTGGTGTTATCTACAAGGTATTCAGTAACGTCATTTAATAATTTCTGATCTGCTTGTTGTTTGAATTGCTTTTCGGCATCTTCTTTAATTTTCTCTTTTAACTCGGTTACTGTTTTAACTGTATCTTTTCCAAATAATTTATCGAATAACTCTTGGTCTAATTCAGCTAATTCACGCTCATTAATTTCTGTTATAGTAAACGTTACTTCAATATCTAGACCATGTACATCACCATGTTCTAATTTTAAAGCATGCATTAATTCGTGTTCATCGCTATATAGTCCTTTTGTTTTTAATGTAATAACATCTCCAACTTTAGCTCCTATAAATTTCTTTTCAGTTGCTTTTCCTTTAAACTTATCCAAGGTTAACGTTACCGTGTTTTCAATCTCTTTTTCTTCATTTTTATAAACACCAGTAACTTCGCTATCTTTTGTTATTTCATTTTGAGGTAACAATTTTCCATATTGTTTTTGGATATTTATTATTTGATCGTCGATCATTTTATCACCTGCAACTATGGTATAACTCGTTATCGCTTTTTTGCTTTTTAACTCAACGTCAAATTCTGGAGACAAACCTAGTTCGAATTCGAAAGATAGTTTTTCTGAATCCCAATCTAAATCATCTTGAGGCTTAGGTAGTGGATGTCCAAGAACATCTAACTTTTCTTCTGTTAAATATTTATTTAAAGCTTCTTGCAATAATTTATTTACTTCATCAACTAAAACAGCTTTTCCGTATTGTTTTTTAACCATTCCCATAGGCACGTGTCCTTTTCTAAAACCTGGAATGTTAGCTGTTTTTCTATAATCTGTTAAGATTTTTTCAACTTTATCACTATAATCTTCTTTAGCGATATCTACTTTTACTACAGCATTTAATGCATCGATGTTTTCTCTTGTAATATTCATTATATTATGACATAAAAATTGGGTTGCAAAAATACATATTTTTTGCAACCCAACAAAGTTTTTAACGTATTGTATTTCAGCCTACTTTAATCTTCTTTTAATAATGAAAATAAGATAGATTGAAGGAAAGATAGCAACAAGCTAAACAACAAGGCTATCCAAAAACCATCGACGGCAAAACCATCTATAAATTTATCTGCCAAAAGGATGATGCAGGCATTAATTACAAGCAAAAACAAGCCTAATGTAACCACTGTAATTGGTAAGGTTAAAATAACCAATATAGGTTTTATAAAAATGTTTAACAACCCTAAAACTACGGCAACTATAATAGCAGAAGTAAAGCCTTCTACAGCTACTCCTGGTAAAAATTTTGCTAAAATTACAACTGCTACAGCTGTTAATAATATTCGAATAATTAAGTTCATAAAATATTGTTTAAGTTAGATTTAAAGATAATGTTCTATGCGAAACTATCCTAAAAATTTCATGACTTCGTTAAAAAAAGCCTTTGGGTTTTCTGCATGTAACCAATGTCCTGATTTAGGAATGGTAACAAGTTTAGAGTTTGGAAAATGGTTTTTTATAATAGATTCGTCTTGCTGCCCAATATATTCTGATCTATCTCCACGCAAAAAGAGGGTGTCTCCTTTATATTGCGCATGTATTGGTAAAGCTTCACCTATTTCTTCTATATTCTCTTTTAAAACTTCTAGATTAATTCTTAATGCAAGTTCTTTTTCTTCATTCCAATAGAGGTTTTTTAATAAAAATTGTCGCGTACCAAAATCAGAAACATATTTTGACAATTGTTTATCTGCTTCACCTCTACTCTTTAATTCGTTAAAATCTAGGCGACTTAAACCTTCTAGAATAGCATCATGATGCGTTGGATAAAATCTAGGAGATATATCTGCAATCAATAATTTTGAAACCAATTCTGGGTGTGTTGCAGCAAAAAGCATAGCTACTTTTCCTCCCATAGAATGACCTAACAAAACAAGGTCTTTTAGTTGATGAAATTCACAATAAGATTTTAAATCTTCGACCATGACTTCATAATTAAACACATGGCTATGAAAACTTCTCCCATGATTTCTTTGATCCAACAAATGAACCTGGTAATTAGCTTCACTAAACTTAGCTCCAAGAGTTTTCCAGTTATCGCTCATGCCAAGAAAACCATGTAAAATAACAAATGGCTTCCCTTCCCCTAATATGTTTGCGTGTAATGGTTCTTTATTTTTCACAAATTCACAAATGTTTTTAATTGTTATATCTGTTAACTTAGATTGAAAATGACATACTATCTAAGTTTATGTAAATACATCTGAATCACATTTTCAACTCCTAAATATAAACTTTCTGAAATTAATGCGTGACCAATAGATACTTCTAATAAATCTGGAACGTGTTCTTTAAAAAATTGAATGTTTTCAAGAGACAAGTCGTGTCCTGCATTGACTCCCAAACCTAAAGAGTTTGCCAACTCTGCACAGGCAGTGTAAGGTTTTATAACCGATTTATTCCCCAAGCTAAACTCATGGGCAAAAGCTTCTGTATAAAGCTCAATTCTATCTGCACCTGTTGCTTTGGCTCCTTCAATTTGTTTTAAATCTGGATCAACAAAAATAGAAGTTCTAATGCCGTGATCTTTAAATTCTTTAATAATATCAATTAAAAAAAGCTTGTGTTTTATGGTATCCCAACCTGCATTACTTGTTATGGCATCATCAGCATCTGGAACTAAAGTGACTTGTGTTGGTTTTAATTCTAAAACCATTTTGGTAAATTTGTCTATTGGATTTCCCTCTATATTATATTCCGTATAAACTTCCGATTTCAAATCGTAAGCATCCTGATATCTAATATGTCTTTCGTCTGGCCTTGGATGAATAGTAACACCTTCTGCTCCATATCTTTGCACGTCTTTCGCAAACTGAATGACATTTGGCACATCTCCTCCTCTGGAGTTTCTTAAAGTAGCTATCTTGTTAATATTAACACTTAATTTTGTCATGACCTTGAGTTTATTCAGACAAAAATACAAAGTCAATCAAGGTTATTATAGTATTTTTTTGATTAATTTGCAGTAACATTAAAAGACGTATGAATCTTTCAGAGTATATTATAAACGATATAAAACCATTAAGCATTGAAGACAAAATTGGCGATATCCAATTATTGTTTAATCAATTAACGTATTCGCATTTTCCAGTTAAAAACAAAGATGGTGTTTATTTAGGCTGCATGTCTGAAACTGATGCTCATTGTTATAATAAAAATAAAAACATCTCGGAATACTCCCATGCTATTGAAGGTTTTTTTGTTAGACAAAATACGGTTTGGTTGGATGTTTTAGAAGCTTTCGCGCAAAACTCTACCAATATCATGCCTGTTTTAAACGAAAAGAACACTTATTTGGGCTATTATGAATTAAATGACATTATTAGCCTTTTTAATGAAACCCCGTTTTTTGCAGGAGCTGGAAGCATTTTAATTGTTGAGAAAGGTTTAAACGATTATTCTTTTAGTGAAATTAGCCAGATCGTAGAATCGAACGATGGAAAAATTCTAGGAGCTTTTATTTCTAAAATCGAGAACGATGTAGCGCAAATAACACTAAAAATTGGAAGTACAGGATTAAACGACATCATGCAAACCTTTAGACGCTACAGTTATAATATTGTTTCTGGACACGAAGAAGATAGTTATATAGAAAGTTTAAAAGAGCGATCGGATTATTTAAACAAGTATTTAAACATGTGATATATATGAAAATTGCAATTTTTGGACAATTCTATCATAAAAATGCGGAAGAAGCTGTAGAAATTCTACTAGATTATCTTTTTAACAAGCAAATTGATGTTTATATAGAAGAAAACTTTTACGACATTATAAACCATCAACTTACCAGCCATAAAAATTATGACAAATTTAAAACCTTTCAAGTTTTAGACAAAAGCTTCAACCTTTTAATTAGTATTGGAGGCGATGGTACCATGCTAAGAACCACGACCTTAGTTAAGGATTTAGACATACCAATTGTAGGTATTAATACAGGTCGTTTAGGCTTTTTGGCCACCATTCAAAACGAAAACATTATTGAAGCCATAGACGATATATTATCTGGCAATTATAAAATATCTGAACGCAGCTTACTGGCAATAAAAACATCTCCGGAACATAAAGAATTTGAAGATTTAAATTTTGCATTAAATGAGATTGCTATAAGCAGAAAAAACACAACCTCGATGATAACTGTAGAAACTAGGTTAAACGGAGAGTACTTAACATCTTATTGGAGCGATGGCTTAATAGTTTCCACACCAACTGGCTCTACAGGATACTCTTTAAGTTGTGGTGGCCCAGTAATAACCCCAGACACTAACAGCCTGGTTCTAACACCAATAGCCCCACATAATTTAAGTGCTAGGCCATTAATAATTACAGATTCTACAGAGATTCAGCTCAAAGTAAGTGGTCGTGAAGACAATTTCTTAATATCATTAGATTCAAGAATTGCAACTTTAAGCAATAATACAGTTGTTACAATAAAAAAAGCCCCATTTAAAATAAAAATGATTGAACTTCTAAAAGAAAGTTTTTTAGATACACTTCGCAAAAAGCTACTTTGGGGTGAAGACAGACGTAATTAAACAATAATTTGTAAGAAAAACTGTTTTATTCCTAATACAATTTGATTCAAATTGTTATAGGCTAATCTTATTTATTATATTTGCAAACTTTTGAACATTTATGAGGTATTTAACCATAATATTTTTTTCCATAATTACCATTCAATTAAGTCATTCTCAAACACACGAAATTGGGGTGTTTTTGGGTGGGAGTAATTTTATAGGAGATGTTGGTGCAACAACTTACATTGCTCCAAACAAACCTGCTTTTGGTGGTATTTATAAATGGAATAGAAGCCCTAGACATTCGTTTAGGTTCTCGTTAATATATTCTGAATTAGAAGGAAAAGATTCAAAATCTGATGATCCAAGACGTCAAGAAAGAGACTATAATTTTAACAACCACCTTGTTGAGGCCTCTCTTGGATTAGAATTTACATTTTTAGATTTCGATCTTCATGCTGAAAAAAATAAAGCAACACCCTATTTATATTCTGGTATCACTGTAGCCTATCACGATAATTTTTTCTTTACAAGACAAGGCGTATATACTTCAGAAAACACAACAAGTATTGCTTATGGCATACCAATGGTTCTTGGTTTTAAAACAAACTTCTTGCAAAGCTTTGTTTTAGCAGCAGAAATTGGCGCCAGATATACCTTTAGCGACGAAATTGATGGAAGTGTTCCAGATTATGACAATGATGCTCCTACAGCATTTGGAAATAAAAATAATAACGATTGGTATGTGTTTACAGGAATAACATTAACCTATACCTTTGGTAAAAAACCTTGTTATTGCGTTTTCTAAATGGATAAAAAATCTAAAATACAAACAGACAGATTACCAAAACATCTTGCCATTATCATGGATGGTAATGGACGTTGGGCTAAACAAAAAGGAATGTTGCGCGCTTTTGGACATGAAAATGGGACAAAAGCAGTAAGACAAGTAGTAGAAGGAAGTGCCGAATTAGGCATAGAGAACTTAACCCTATATGCGTTTTCTACCGAAAACTGGAACCGACCTAAACTTGAAGTTCAAACACTTATGAAGTTACTAGTTTCTTCCTTAAAAAAAGAAATAAAAACACTTCAAGATAATAATATCAAACTGTTAGCAATTGGCAATTTAGACGAGCTTCCTAAAAAAGCTCGAAAAGAACTTAATGAAGTTATTGAAAAAACCAAAGACAACAGTCGCATGGTTTTGACGCTTGCTTTGAGTTATGGTTCTAGAGAAGAATTAATAAATACAGTTAAAAAAATAAGCATTAAAGTTAAAAATAATATAATTTCGCCCGAAAATATTGATGAATCGGTTATTAATGAGCATCTTTACACGCGAAATTTACATGATGTAGATTTGCTTATTAGAACAAGTGGCGAACAACGCATAAGCAACTTCTTATTATGGCAAATTGCCTATGCAGAATTGTATTTTACAAATGTACTTTGGCCAGATTTCACAAAGGAACATTTATACGAAGCAATTATAGAATATCAAAAAAGAGAAAGACGGTTTGGGAAAACAAGTGAACAAATTAACTAATAAAATACTATTGAAAACATATTTACTATCAATCTTTACATTAATACTTTTTGTAAATATTCAATCTATACAAGCACAAGACAATGTACAAAATGGTGAAAAATATATTATAGGAGGTATTTCAGTTAAAGGAAACACCAGCTTTAGTGAACAAACCATTATTACTTATTCTGGCCTTAGAGCTGGTGAAGAGGTTATAATTCCTGGAGATAAAATTAGTGCTGCTATTAAAAAACTTTGGAACTCTAATCTATTTAATAATATAGAAATGTATATTAATAGAATAGAAGGTAATGAAGTTTTCTTAGAAATAAGATTGGAAGATTTACCTGAAATTAACGAGGTAAAGATTAATGGTGTTAAAAAGAATAAAAAGAAAAAAATTATTGAAGAAAATACTTTAAACAAAGGAGTCAAAGTAACGGAAAACCTGTTAACAACTACTAAAAATTATCTTGAAAGTAAATACAAAAAAGAAGGATTCTACAATGCTAAAGTAAACATAAATACTATAGAGATAGAACAGGTTGATACACTTCAAACTTCAACCAGAGCTATGAATATGGTTGTGAATATTGATAAAGGTAAAAAAGTAAAAGTAAAAGAAATTGTTTTTAATGGGAATACGGTTTTAAAAGATAGCAAGCTTAAAAAAGCTATGAAAAACACCAAACAGAAAAACATTACACATATTCTTAAACGTTCAAAGTACATTGAAGCAGATTATAAAACAGACCTTAACAGTATTGTAGACAAATACAAAGAGAATGGCTATAGAGATGCTAGAATCACTTCAGATAGTATTGTTGTTTTAGATAAGAAAAATGTGGCTCTTTATATTGATCTTGAAGAAGGAGAACTCTATAAATTTGGGAAAATAGATTTTATTGGTAATACGGTTTATTCAGACGAATTATTACATAGAGTTTTAAGAATCAATCCTGGCGAGACATATAATGGTGTTTTACTTGAAAAAAGAATTGCAGATGTAGAAAACCCTGAAGCAAACGATATTACAAACTTATATCAAAACAACGGTTACTTATTCTCAAATATTAATACAGTAGAAGTAAGTGCTGAAGGTAATGTTATCGATTTAGAGATTAGAATTTCAGAAGGAAAACCCGTTTATTTTAACAATGTCACTGTTGTTGGTAACGATGTTACAAACGATCATGTTATCTATAGAGAACTGCATACCCGACCAGGGCAATTATACAACAAATCTAATGTTATTAGAACCATTAGAGAGTTAAGTGCATTAGGATTCTTCGATCCAGCACAACTAACAACCGATTTCCCTAACCCTAACCCTAACGAAGGGACCATAGATTTAGAATATACTGTTGTAGAAACAGGATCTAGCCAAATAGAATTACAAGGTGGTTATGGTGGAGGTGGTTTTATTGGAACCTTAGGTTTATCTTTTAATAATTTTTCACTTAGAAATATTTTTAATCTAAAATCTTATCAACCAGTACCTAGAGGTGATGGCCAAAAATTAGCCTTACGTTTACAAGCTAGTCAGTTCTACCAAACCTATAGCTTCTCTTTTACTGAACCATGGTTAGGAGGTGAAAAACCAGTACAATTATCTACATCTGTTTCGCATACAAAACAATTTTTATACAACTCTCAAACTGGAAAAGCCGATAAAGACAAGCGTTTTAATATTACGGGAATCTCAGTAGGTTTAGCAAAACGTTTAAATGTGCCAGATAATTACTTTACATTATCTCAATCTGTAAGTTACCAACATTATAATTTAAAAAATTATAATACGGGGCTATTTACCTTTGGTGATGGCTACTCAAATAACTTAGCATATACCATTGGATTAAGTAGAAACAGTACCTATAACGACCCTGTGTTTCCAGTTGGTGGTTCAAATTTTAGTGTAAGCGCTAAATTAACATTACCATATTCTTTATTCAATAATGTAGATTATAACGCGTTAAAACATGAAAGAGAAGAATTATACGACATTGTTAACAATTCTTCAGATCAAGATGCACGTAATGAAGCATACGCAGGAATTTCAGAAATAGATCAAGAACGTTTTAAATGGTTAGAATTTTATAAAATAAAATTTAAAGCCGAATGGTACCAAGAAATTATTAAAAAGTTGGTTTTAAAACCTAGTGCAGAATTTGGATTCTTAGGAGCATACAATCAAGACCGAGGTGATATTCCATTCGAACGATTCTTTCTTGGAGGAGATGGCTTAGGTTCTTATAGTTTAGATGGTAGAGAGTCTATTGCATTACGTGGTTACCCAAACCAATCTATTCAGCCAGTAGATTCAAACGGAAATGTAACAAATGATGGTGGAACTATTTATAATAAATTTTCACTAGAGTTAAGATATCCTATTACCTTAAAACAACAAGCAAAAATATTTGTTTTAGGTTTTATGGAAGGTGGAATTTCATTTAACGATTTTAAAGATTATAGCCCTTATGATCTTAAGAGATCTGCAGGTGTAGGCTTACGTGTATTCATGCCAGCATTTGGTTTATTAGGGATTGACTTTGGTTATGGATTCGATCCAGTTCCTGGTCAAACACAACCTAATGGATGGGAAACACACTTTATTATTGGGCAACAATTTTAATTTGGCACGATATTTTCTAATAACAATTTGATTATTTAATTTAAGAATTAAAATTTTTAAAGTTAAATTTCGTTAATTTTGAAAATATTAGTTCAAAAATTGACAGACATATTAAATAATCCTCTGTCTCTTTTAGAATTTATAGACCAAAAATTATAAAATATGAAACAGATGAAAATAAAAGTTCTTTTCTTACTGGTTATAGTATGTATAATTAGTCTATCTGCTCAAGCACAACGTGGTGTTAGAATTGGGTATATAGATACTGAGTACATTTTACAAAACGTTCCGGAATATCAAGAAGCTACGGCTCAATTAAACAGTAAAGTTCAAAAATGGAAAACTGAAATTGAAAGTCAATTAAGCGAGATAGAACAAAAACGCAAAGATTTAAGTAACGAAAAAGCACTTTTAACTAAAGAACTTATTGAAGAGCGTGAAGAAGATATAAGTTTTGAAGAAAAAGAAATTTTAGATTATCAGCAAAATCGTTTTGGTCCAAATGGTGATTTAATGATTCAGAAGAGACAATTAATTCAGCCCATTCAAGATCAGATTTTTGCAGCTGTTCAAGATATTGCTGAAAAAAGAAAATACGATTTTGTATTCGATAAATCTGCAGATGTTGTGATGCTGTATTCAGCAGAAAGATTCGATTTTAGTGAAGAAGTTATTAGAAGTATTTCAAGAAGCGCTAAACGTACACAGGCCGAATCAAGATCTGAAAGAAGAGCTGCTGAAGATGAAGAACTTCATCCAGAAATAGATAAAGAACAAGAAGCAAAAGAAGCTGCTGCTGAAGCAAAAAGACAAGAAGCTTTAGACGAACGCGAACAAAGACAATTAGAAGTTCAGAACCGAAGAGATAGTATTATAGCAGAAAGAGCTCGTTTAAAAGAAGAGAGATTAAATGCTAGATTGAATGATGGTAATGAAACAATAGGTGAAGATGGCGAAGTTATTGAAGGCGAACAAAAAACTAGAGAAGAAATTTTAGAAGAACGTAAGCAACAAAAATTAAAAGATAGAGAACTTAGAAAGCAAGAACTAGAAGCAAGAAAACAACAAATTCTAGAAGAAAGACAAAAAGCAAAAGAAGAAAGAGAAAAACAAGCTGAAGAGAATAATAATACTGACGGCACAGAGCCTGATGACACAAATAACAATTAAAATTTATAACACACATTAATACTATTTAAAAATGAAACATTTCAAGACCCTTTTATTGGCAACAGCTTTATTTATTGGAGCAACAAGTTTAACACAAGCTCAAAGTAAAGTAGCTCATATTAATACACAAACATTAATTCAAGCTATGCCAGATATGAATACTGCTCAAGCTGAAATGGATAAGCTTGGTAAAACTTACGAAGCAGATATTCAAGCTATGGTTACTGAGTATCAAAACAAAATGAAACAATACGAAGCTGAAGTTGCTACTAAAACTGACGAAGAAAATCAAAAACGTGCAGTTGAAGTACAAACAATGCAACAAAACATTCAACAATACCAAAGCAATGCGCAACAAGAAATGCAGAAAAAAGAAGTTGACTTATTAAAGCCAATTACTGAAAAAGCAAAAGCTGCTATTCTTAAAGTTGCAAGAGCTCAAGGTTTTGATTATGTATTAGATTCTACTCAAGGTGGTGGCGTAATTATGGCTGACGGTAAAAACTTATTAGACGATGTTAAAAAAGAATTAGGAATCTAATTTATTTTTTAAAATATATTTTTTAAAAGCCACTTTATATAAGTGGCTTTTTTTATTTTTGGGTAACTATGAGTAAACAACCTATAGGTATTTTCGATTCTGGTGTTGGTGGCACTTCCATTTGGAGAGAGCTCAAACTTTTATTACCTCATGAAAACACTTTATACCTTGCTGATAGTAAGAATGCGCCTTATGGTGAAAAAACCAAAGATGAGATTGTAGCACTTAGTAAGAAAAACATCGATTTACTTTTAAGTAAAGATTCCAAATTAATTGTTGTCGCCTGTAATACGGCAACCACAAATGCAATAGCTATTTTAAGAGACAGCTACTCCATTCCTATTATTGGTATTGAGCCAGCAATTAAGCCTGCAGCCCTACAAACTAAAACTAAAGCTATTGGGATTCTTGCAACAAAAGGCACACTTTCTAGCAGGTTATTTCACGATACATCAGATCTGTATACTAATGGCATTAAAGTTATAGAGCAAGTTGGAGAAGGCTTAGTACAATTAATTGAATCTGGTAAAATAAATTCAGAAGAGATGAGTTCGCTTTTAAAAGTTTATATAGAACCCATGTTAGATGCCAATATCGATTATTTGGTTTTAGGCTGTACGCATTACCCCTATTTAATGCCTCAACTTCTAGAGATTCTACCAAAACATATTAAAATAATTGATTCTGGCGAAGCTGTTGCTAAACAAACTCTTTCCGTGTTAAAACAAAACCAAATTTTAAACAGTTCAAAACAACAGCCAAAATTTCAATTTTTTTCTAATGGAGATTTAGAGGTTTTAACGTCACTTGTTGGAGAAAAACACAGCATTGAATATTTAGACTTTTAACGACATCTTATTGACGTTTAAAATAGAAATTTACTTTTTGCTTCTCGCCTTTAATCGTTCCTTCAATCAAGGCATGAATAGAATCTTTTACTGGGTTTGAATACGATATACGACTAGGGAAATCATGTTCTGGGTTTTCAAATGTAAACACACCTTTCTCCTTTGAGCTTAATTTAAAAGTGACTGGTAGATTATCATTTTGATTATAAGCTACAACAGTAAATAATACTTCATTTTTATTTTGTTGTAATGTGACACGTTCTGCAAAAACTGTATCATTTTTAACTAAAGTAAAACTATGAGCAATTAAAGTACTATCGTTTAATTTAGACCAGTTTTCATAAGATTTTTCTTCTTCTGTAATATTTGTCCAATGACCTATTAGCCATTGTAAGTCTTCAATTTCATTATAACTATTAATGAGCTCAATAGCTTGTTTCCCCTCATTTTTACATGAAACAAATACACCAAAGGCAAGTATTATTATAATATTTTTCATGTTAATCCTCTTTAAACCAACTAGAATAATTTACATAGTTTTCGGCAATTCTATTAATCTCTCCAGAAATTAATTCCATACTAATGTCTTTCACTTTTTTTGCAGGTATTCCAGCATAAATACTACCAGTTTCAACTCTAGTATTTTTAGTAACTACAGCTCCAGCTGCAATAATAGTATTACTTTCTACAACACAATCGTCCATTACAATACTTCCCATTCCAATAAGCACATTGTCTTGAATAGTACAACCATGTACTATCGCATTATGTCCAATAGACACATTATTACCAATGGTAGTTGGCGATTTTAAGTATGTAGCATGAATCACAGCGCCATCTTGAACGTTCACCTTGTTTCCCATTTTAATAAAATGTACATCGCCTCTTATAACGGCATTAAACCAAACACTGCACGCGTTTCCCATGGTTACATCTCCTACTATAGTCGCATTTTCTGCTATAAAGCAATCTTTTGGAATATGAGGTCCTTTTCCGTTAACAGGTTTTATAAGAGGCATAATGCAGTTATTAGTTTTAATCTATTAAATTCAATTTTTAAAAAATAAATGTAGTAAAAAAATAAAAGCCTTGAAATTTCAAGGCTTTAGATTCTTTAATTTATGGCAGGACAATTACAATGGTAACGTTCTTTTTTACAACCAAATTTAAACCCTAAGGTTAATTGATGAAAGCCTCCATTGTTATATACAACAGAATTTGCTTGGTAAGAATAGGTGTAAGCAAACATAAAATCTTTATAATCAATACCTAATATAGGAGTAATATATTGTAGTTTTTGACTAGCAACTTCTGTTCCGTCTTGAAATTCAGCGCCATCTAAGCTTCTTCTATAAGAAAGACCAGCCCAAACTGTACCAAAATCCATTCCTTTATATGCTTTGGCATTAATATCTATTGAAGATTCCTTAGTACCATCTTTATACATAAACATGGCCGAAGGTTCAAAACTCCATTCACTACCGTATTTTTGAAAAACAGTTCCGGCACTAAATAAAAATTGTCTTGGATTATCATAGGCAAAAAGCCCGTTTTCGTTAGAATTTACACCTTCATTTTTAAGCATATTTTTTACGGTAGCGTGCGCATAAAAATTGTATAAAAAATAAGAAAAACCAAAATCTATATTAAAATTTGTAGCACTTTGCTCAATACCTGCAATAATTGGATCAAAAGGTTCATCAATAAAAGCAGTTTCATCTAATTTATACTGAATAGCTCCAATACTTAAACCAAAAGAAAGCATGTTTAAATCTAATTCGCTTCTAGAAAACATAATATGGTGTGCATATGTAAGGTAAACACCAGTGTTGGAATGATATCCGTTTTTATCAGAATACAAAATAGCACCAACACCAGAATTAGATTCTCCAATTCTTCCATTAATACTAGCAGTTAATAAACTTGGTGCATCTTCATCTCCAAACCATTGTTGGCGGCCAGTAACTCTAATTTTAGCACAATTAGCAGCTCCAGCCATCGATGGATGTATCAAGTAATAATTATCGGTTAAATAATCTGAGTAGATAGGCATTCCTTCTTGAGATTTAGCTGTCTGTGCAAGTAAAAACACACAAGCTAAAATATAGAACCGTTTTAATATCATAATTTTAGTTTTCAGGGACTCTATTTAAAACTTAATTTTAGCAATAAAATTATAAATAGAAACCAAATATATAAAAATTACTTTTTATCTGTCCCTTATAAAGTTAAAGGTTGAACTTATTTTGGGAGAAAAAATAAAATTGTGCTTTTTTAAAAGCGAAAAAGTCAAATATATGGATATCTAAAGTTATCTTTTAGTATTTTTGCCAAAAATTTTATCCTTATGAATACTTTTCAAGTTTCCATTCAAGAAACTTCCAATAATAGCATAATAAAGTTTGAAATAGATCAGTTTATTACCCAACATCAAAGTTTCGAATTTAACAATATTGATGAAGCGAAAAAATCTCCCTTAGCACAGCAATTATTCTACCTTCCTTTTGTAAAAAAAATTTATATCTCAGGTAATTTTATTGCTATAGAACGCTATAATATTGTAGAATGGAAAGATGTTCAAGAGGAAGTAGCTAGTCAAATTGAAACGTATTTAAATAATGGTGGTATAGTTGTAGAAGAAACAACTGCTCCTAAAAAAGTACCTGTAACTGTTTACGCTGAAAGCACTCCAAACCCTTCAGCAATGAAATTTGTTGTAAACAAAAAACTAACCACCACCACTTATGAGTTTACATCCATAGACGAGGCTAAATTATCTCCATTAGCGACAGAGCTATTTCATTTTCCATTTGTAAAGGGGGTCTATATAGATGAAAACTTTGTGTCAATAACTAAATATGAAGTAGCCGATTGGAGTGAAATAACTATGGAACTTCGTGAATTTATTAGAAGCTATATTGAACAAGGTAAAGAGATCATAGCTTCGAATGCTCCAAAAGCATCAGATAACACAACCAAACAATTAGATAACTCTTCTGAAGAACTAGACGATATTTCTAAACAAATAATTAATATTCTTGATGAGTATATTAAACCAGCCGTTGCAAGCGATGGTGGAAATATTCAATTTACATCTTACAATCCAGAAAGCAAAGTAGTAGAAGTGGTACTTCAAGGTGCTTGTAGCGGTTGCCCATCTTCAACTTACACACTTAAAAGTGGTATTGAAAACATTTTAAAAGAAATGCTGAAAGACAAAGTGAGTAGCGTTGTTGCTATAAACGGTTAATTTTCTTAACTTTAAGATTCATTAAAGTTGAACTAATAAAATTAAAAATTATGGCAGTATTAAAAGTTATTGAAGTATTATCTAATTCAGATAAAAGTTGGGAAGATGCAACTAGGAAAGCAGTAAAAGAGGCTTCTAAAACTGTAAAAAACATCAAATCTGTCTATGTAAAAGAGCAAAGTGCCATTGTAAATGGAGATCAAGTTACAGAGTTTAGAGTAAATATAAAACTTACTTTTGAAGTCAAGTAAATCAATTTAAACATCTTAAATCAATCAAGCGTTCGTTAAAGAACGCTTTTTTTGTGTCTTTAAATCCTTAACTTTGATAGATGAAATATGTTCAGTTATTCATTTTAAGCATTTTAATAAGTTGCCAAGGACAAAACAAAGAGCCCATGAACCAACCATATACAAATAATTTAATTCACGAAACTAGCCCTTATTTATTACAGCATGCACACAACCCTGTAGATTGGCACCCTTGGAACGAAGAAGCCCTTGAACTAGCTAAAACAGAAAATAAGCTACTATTAATAAGTGTTGGTTATGCGGCTTGCCATTGGTGTCATGTAATGGAACATGAAAGTTTTGAAGATACGACTGTTGCTCAACTAATGAACTCAAAATTTATAAACATAAAAGTCGATAGAGAAGAGCGTCCAGATATAGATCAAGTCTATATGAATGCCGTGCAGCTAATGACAGGAAGTGGCGGGTGGCCTATGAATGTTATTGCACTTCCAGATGGCAGACCCGTTTGGGGAGGCACCTATTTTAGAAAAGAACAATGGATGAGTGCTTTGGAGCAAATCTCAGATTTATACCAAAGAAAACCTGAAAAACTTTACGAGTATGCAGACAAGTTAGAGCATGGAATCAAAGCTATGGATGTGGTTACTTTAAATAAAAGCGTGGTCGATTTTAGTGAAGAATTCATTGATGAAACTCTAGAAAATTGGTCGCAATATTTCGACCATAAAGAAGGTGGATTAAAACGAGCACCAAAATTTATGATGCCTAATAACTATCTGTTTTTATTACGCTATGCATATCAAAATAATCAAAAAAAATTACAAGAATTTGTAAATCTTACTTTAACACAAATGGCTTATGGAGGGCTTTACGACCAAGTTGGTGGTGGTTTTTCAAGATATTCCACAGATGTTAATTGGCATATCCCTCACTTTGAAAAAATGCTTTATGACAATGGACAATTGGTTAGTTTGTATTCCGACGCATATTTAATTACAAAAAACAAGCTTTATAAAGATGTTGTTTATGAAACCATAGCTTTTATAGAAAGAGAATTAACAGCTGAAAATGGTGCTTTTTATTCTTCATTAGATGCAGACAGTAACACCCCAGAAGGTCATTTAGAAGAAGGTGCTTTTTATGTTTGGAAAAAGGAAGAACTGCAAAAATTAATAACTTCAGATTTTGACTTGTTTTCAGATTATTATAACATTAACAATTATGGCTATTGGGAAAACACTCATTATGTTTTAATTAGAAAGAAATCAGATGATCAGATTCTAAAAAAACACAATATTGCCATCGATATTTTAAATAAAAAGAAACAAAACTGGAAAGAGCTACTATTAAAAACACGTGAAAAAAGATCGAGACCCAGACTAGACGACAAAACTCTAACCTCTTGGAATGCCTTAATGCTCAAAGGTTATGTAGATGCTTATCGTGTGTTTGAAGAAGACCATTTTTTGATTTCAGCTAAAAAAAATGCTCATTTTATATTGAACAACCAATTACGTGAAGATGGTGGTTTGAATCATAATTATAAAAACAACACAAGTACAATTAATGGTTATCTTGAGGATTATGCAACAACAATTGAAGCTTTTATTTCTCTTTACGAAAACACATTAGACAATAGATGGTTACTTACAGCCAGAGATTTAACCAATTATGTATTCGATCATTTTTTCGAAGAAACGAATAACATGTTTTATTTTACGTCAAACGAAGATCCTGCTCTAGTAACAAGAAATATTGAATATAGAGACAATGTTATTCCAGCAAGTAATTCCATTATGGCTAAGAATCTATTCAAACTATCTCATTATTTTGAGAATGATTATTATTTCAACACAGCAACTAATATGTTGAATAATGTAAAACCTGAAATAGCAAATTATGGATCTAACTATTCAAACTGGTTAGATTTAATGCTAAATTATACACATCCATTTTATGAAGTTGCTATTTCTGGAATTGAAGCACATCAAAAAACTAAAGAACTAAATAAAACATATTTACCCAATAAATTACTTATTGGAAGTACTGAAGAATCTAACTTACCATTATTAAAAAACAGATATATTGAAAATGAAACATATATATATGTATGTGTTAATAAAGCTTGTAAGCTACCTGTTAAAGAAGCTGTAGAAGCTGTTGAATTAATAAAAACTGATAACCTATGACTTTAATTTTAACCATCTTAATTGCTCTTATAGCTTTAGAACATTTTTATTTTTTAATATTAGAAATGTTTTTATGGACCACACCCAAAGGCATCAAGGCCTTTGGATTAAAAACTAAAGAATTTGCAGAAGACACGAAAGTATTAGCTGCCAATCAAGGTCTTTATAATGGGTTTCTAGCTGCTGGTCTTATTTTTTCATTACTAATAAAAGATCCAAAAACAACCATATTCTTTTTGGTTTGCGTAACTATTGCTGGCATTTACGGAGCTTATTCAACTAAAAAAATAAAATTATTTTACTTACAATCCATACCAGCCATAATAACTTTAGGCTTATTAATATTTAGATAATATTCTTTTATGTATTCAATAAAACAACTAGTTTCAATCATTTTCTTTAACTTTACAACTAATTTAAAATCAAAACTATGGATATAGAAAAGTGGACAACAAAAGGAATTGAATTAGCAACCGAATATGGCTTAAAAATTATAGGAGCCATTATTATTTGGATTATTGGTTCTTGGATTATTAAAAAAATGCTTAATGGAACTAGTAAAGTCATGACCAAAAGAGGTTTTGATATTAGTCTTCAAAAGTTCCTATTAAATCTAGTAGGTTGGATATTAAAAATACTTTTAATTCTTGCTATTTTATCGCAACTTGGCGTTGAAACCACTTCGTTTGCTGCTATTTTAGCTGCTGCTGGTTTAGCTGTTGGTTTAGCACTTCAAGGTTCTTTAGGGAATTTTGCTGGAGGTGTTTTAATTATGATTTTTAAACCTATTAAAATTGGCGACTTAATTGAAGCTCAAGGCGAAATAGGCGTAGTTAAAGAAATTGAAATTTTTACTACGAAACTTATCGGCCTTTCAAATAAAGAAATTATCATTCCAAATGGAGCACTGTCAAATGGAAACATTGTAAATTATTCTACCGAAGGAACTCGAAGAGTTGATTTAACTTTTGGCGTTGGTTACGATTCTGATATTAAAAAAACCAAAGAGGTTTTAATGAATGTAATAAGTTCACATCCTAAAGTTATTGCAGATCCAGCTCCAACAGTCAATGTATCTGCATTAGCTGATAGCTCTATAAATTTTGCTGTAAGACCTTGGTGTAAAACTGAAGATTACTGGGCTGTTTTCTTCGACGTTACCGAACAAACTAAAGAAGCTCTTGATGCTGCTGGAATTGAAATTCCTTATCCACATCAAGTTGAAATTCATAAAAACGAATAATTATTTATTTAGATTTTGGCTTTAATGCTATAAAATCTTTTAAATAATAAGGTTCAAAATAAGCGACATCTTCGATGTCGTTTTTTTTGTACCTATAATAAGCTATTTGACCCATTTGGTTAGCTGAAGGTAATATGTCTTCTACAAAGAAAGCATTTGGATGTTTAATAAGAGATTTTGTTTTTTCAACTCCATTCCCTACAAAATAAACAGCCCCCTGTTCTAGATATGCTGAAAAAGAATCTGCTTCTAGAATTTGTGCCTCAACTTGTCTAACTTCTTTATAATCTTGATCAAAAACTGCTGAATAGACTTCCATACGTCTGGCATCCAACATAGGAATTACCATGCCTTTTTCAATAGAAACCTGATGTGCCAAAGCTTCTAAAGTGGAAACAGCAATTAAAGGCTTATCTAAAGCAAAACAAAGTCCTTTTGCTGCCGAAACGCCAATTCTTAACCCAGTATAGGAGCCAGGACCTTTGCTAACGGCAATAGCTACTAATTGATTGGCTTCAATATTATTATCTGATAATAACTTTTCAATGTAGACATGTAAGCGTTCTGCATGAGAATACTCTTTGCTATTATCTTCCAAAAGCGCAAAAGTCTCTCCTTGTTTAGAAAGAGAGACTGAGCAATTTGTTGTCGATGTTTCTATGCTTAATATAATATCCACTTTATTTAATCTACTAATGATTTTCCAAGATAGAAATCTAATACTTTTGTTTTAAATACAAAATCGTATTTAGAATTAGTAAGATTAGATTGTGCATTCACTAACTGAATTCTGGTTTGTTCTAAATCGAATGCGTTTAGTGCACCCAAATTATAACGTTCTTGTGCATTTTGAAATGACATTTCCTGAGCTTCTAAAGATTTTTTTGAAGCTTCGTATGTTTTAAATGCAGCTTTTGCATCTGTAAAAGCACGTTGAATATTGCTTTCTAAATTTAATTTGGTTTGTTCTAGATCCAACAAGCTGTTTTCTTGCTGAATTTTCGTTTTAGCCACATTTGTTTTATTATCGTAACCTGAAAATATTGGAACTGCAACACTCAATTGAAAATTATGAGACTTTTGGTCATTCAATTGGTTAAAAAAAGTTTCTTCATCTTGAGTTAAATTAGAGAAAAACACATTGGAACCAAAACCATAGCCAAAAGATACTCTTGGTAAAAACCCACTTTTAGCTAGCTCTGTACTTAATAAAGAGCCTTCTATATTCTTTTCAGCGACTTTAACTTCAGGTCTGTTTTCATAAGCATATTCTAAGATTGGTTTTACATCATTATACATTAAAGCTGCTGAAGGGCTTTCAACTTCTTCAATGGCGACTTGAAACCCTTCATAAGGCAATTGTAGTAATTGAGATAAGCTAAGCAATGCTAAATCATAATTGTTTTCTGCTATGGTTAAATTTTGTTCATCCTTACTTAAAGTAGCTATAGCATCGTATGTGTTTGCTTTAGCCTGAACTCCAGCATCAACTAATTTATTTACTTGTTCTAATTGCTCTTTTGAAAATGCAACTTGTGCCTTAGCTATTTCTAAATTTTCTTTATTAAATAGCACATTTAAATAGGCATTAACCACATTTAAAGATATATCGTCTCTTATTCTATCTAACTCCATCTGGTTTAATTCCAAATTAAGTTGTGCTTGTTTATATAGATTCGTATTTCTAAATCCGTTAAAAATAGTTTGATTAATATTAATCCCAAGATTAGTACTATGACTTGTTCTGTCGACAAACTGTCCTTGAAAAATTTCCTGGTTCCCTAAGTTCAAACTCTGACTAGCGTTTGCACTAACAGTTGGCAAAAAATTACCCTTAGTTTCAATTACATCTTGTTCATTAGACAATAGAACATTAGTTCCTTTTCTAACAGTAATATTATTTTCTAAAGCATAATTTACACATTCCTCAAGCGTCCATAATTTGTCTTGAGCGAAGGAAGAAACACCTATAAAAATAGTTAATACAACTGTTGTAAATATGTTTTTATTAATCTTCATCATCGTTATTTTCTTTAGATGCTTTGTTCCACACTTTAATTTTATCACTTTCTTTAACACCTTCGGTGATTTCTACATTAATTCCATCAGAAATCCCAAGTTCTACATAAACTTCTTCATACGAATTATCTCCATTTGAAATTTCAACAAAAGGTTTTTCGGTAATTCTATTAAACTGTAATAAAGCTTCTTTAATTACTAAAACACTGTCTTTGCTTTCTAAATCAATTTCTGCATTGGCACTGTAACCAGCTCTTATTTTTGTAGATGGTGTTACAGAAACATCGGCTTTAATTGTAAATTGTACTGCGCCATTTTCTTCTTGTCCTTTAGGAGCTACAAAAGTTAATTTTGCTGGAAATTCTTGTTCGTTTAATGCTCCAAGAACTACGATTATTTCTCTACCTTCTTCTATTTTACCTACTTCAGCTTCATCTACTTTTCCTTCGAAAATCATTTTACTCATGTCTGCAATAGTAGCAACTGTTGTTCCTGCATTAAAGCTATTAGATTCGATAACTTGATCTCCTTCACGAACCGGAATTTCTAATACTGTTCCAGGTATTTGGGCTACAATATTGGTATTTGCAGAACCTCCACCAGAAAGTGACCCTTGTTTAATAATTTGATAATCGTTTTGCGCTTGAATTAAAGATTCTCTTGCCTGATTATAAGATAACTCGCTGTTTTCGAAATCTTGTTTAGAAATAACTCCTTTTTCAAATAAGCCTTTATTTCTATCGTAAAGAATTTGAGCATTATCTAAGGCTAATCTTGCAGTACGTGTTCTACTATTCGCACTTGCTAAATTTTGTTCGTTTGGTACAACACGAATTTTAGCAATTAAGTCTCCTTTTTTAACAATGTCTCCTTCTTCAACAAATATTTTGTCAATAATTCCAGCAATTTGAGGTTTTAACTCAATTTCTTCTTCAGGATTAAGTTTTCCTGTTGCAACCACTTTTGTTTTAATGGAAGTATAGAAAGGTTCTTCTACTTTAAAATCTTCAATAGATTTAGAATTTGAATCTTTAAAATATTTAATTACCCATACAAAAAGTATCAGCAATACAATTCCAATTATGATTTTTACTGTTTTATTCATTTCTCTCTTTTTATTGTTTTGATTGGTTTAAATGACTCATTAATAATGATTCACTCTGTTTTATTATTTGATTATTTATTCTTCTCTTAAGGCATCTATTGGTTTGATACTAGTTGCTTTAAATGCTGGAATTAATCCTATTAAAGTACCTAATACAACTAATATGATTAATGCAATAAATACAACTGCAATAGACACAGATGCATTTACAATAACAGCTTCGTCTCCTTGACCAAAAGCAGAATCGATACCTATCAATATCCAACCTCCAGTGATAATTCCAAAAACTCCAGCTAAAAGCGTAATAAAAACAGCTTCAACCACGATTTGTCTTTTTATCTCAAACGGTGTTGCACCTAAAGCTCGACGTACTCCAATTTCTTTGGTTCTTTCTTTTACTGTTATTAAGAGTATGTTTCCAATAGCAAACACACCTGCAATTAGGGTTGCTATACCAACAAACCATGTTAAAAATTGCATTCCTATTAAAAAGCCTGTTATTTTGGCGAATTCTTTACCTAGGTTAAAGCTTCCAAAAGCACGTTTATCTTCTGGATGTATGTTGTTTAAATTTCTTAAAATGAGTTTGGCATCTGCTTCAATTTGAGAGATATCTGCATCTGGTTTCCCAGTAAGCATCATCCATCCTATTTGGTTTCCTTGGTTATATATTTGCTGAAACGTAGTAAATGGTATATGAATATCGCTAGTTGGCCCCATATTAACATTGCCATTTTCAAACATGCCAATAATGGTAAAATTCATGCCATTGATTTTAATATATTGGCCAATCATTTCTTCGTCCTTCTCAAACAATTGCTTGTAAATATCTTCTGAAATAACAGCTACTTTTCTATTTTCTTCTATATCGCTTTGATTGATAAAGCGACCAAACATCATTTTCTTTTTTTGGACCTTATCAAGCAACGGGAAGTCGCCATTAACACTATAAGTTCCAGATAAAAAATCTCTAACAACTAAGGATTGATTTTGATTTCTTGGCACTACAAACTCGATACCTTCAACATTTTCTTCAACCAATTTAGCGTCTGTAAGTGTTAGTTTTACACGTCTCCCTTCTTGAAATCCTTTAAAGGGCTTACTGGTACTTTGTCCCCAAACAAAAACACTATTTGTAGCAAAACTTCCAAAGAGTCTATTAAAAGAATTTTCTAAACCCTTAGCAGAACCAAGCAGTCCAATAAGCAATAAAATTCCCCACCAAACACCAACCATGGTTAGCATAGATCTTAGTTTGTTTTTACTAAGACTATCCCATACTTCTTGCCATGTATCTCTTTCTAATAAAAACTTTATCATATTAATCGTCTCTTAGGGCTACAATTGGTTTAATTTGTGATGCTTTCTTAGCTGGCAAATAACCTGCTATTGCACCAGCAGCAATAAGTGTTATGGTTGCTCCAACAACCAAACTTGTACTAACACTAGGGTCTTTTATAAAATAGGTTTCTAAACTTGGTCCTATTAATTCTAGAACTCCCATCCCAACCAATAAACCTACATAACCTGCAATAGCAGTAATTAAAACCGATTCTGTTAAAATGATAGTAATAATAGATTTAGGTTGAGCACCCAAAGCTTTACGAATACCAATTTCTTTAGTTCGTTCTTTTACAATAAAAATCATAATGTTACTTACGCCAACAATTCCAGCGATAAGAGTACCAAAACCAATAACGATAATAATAACTCCTAACCCAAAAGTCATTTGGTTTACTGTTTTCGATTCAATTGCTAAATTTCTAACACGAATAGCCCTTTGGTCGCTACTTGCTACATCAAAACGGTCTTTTAAATCTTTGGTAAGTGCATTACTAAATGAAATAGCTTTATCGTAATCCATTTCTGGATTGTAGGTTAAGTTAATTTGATCTATATAATCGTTATTCCCATAGACTCTTTGAGCTGTACTTACTGGCATATAGATTAAACGCTCTTCGTTATCTCCTCCATCATCTTCAAAAGTCCCAACAATTTTATACTGTAGACCATTCAAACTAAGATACTTCCCTAATGCTGTTGTTTTTAAAAATAGATCGTCTTCAACCAACCTTCCTATTACTATAACTTTGGATTTATTATCAATATCTAATTGATTGATAAATCGGCCTTCCTTAATTTTTGTATTCTCTAAATACTGGTGGTCTGGATTTACAGCTCTTACCGAGTATGAATCTTTTTCATTTCTAAAAGAAGCATTTACATTTAAGTAAATTCTAGACGTAATATATTGTACTTTTTCGTTGTATTCTTCTTTAATGTAATTGAGATCTTTATTTTTAAATTGAATTTGTCTTCCAGCTTGATACCCTTTGTTTGCTTTGGTAGTTGTACCAGATTGGATAAAAATGGAGTTGTTGGCGTCGTCGGCAAAAGCTTCGGCAAAGGTGTTATTTAAACCGTTTGCAATTCCAAAAAGTATGGTAAACAATAAAATAGCAAATGCGACTGTAAAACCAGAAAGTACACTTCTGGTTCTATTCATATTGATACTTTGAAATATCTCTCTCCAAAGGTCTCTATCAAACATATTGAGAGGCTCTTACTTGTTCAACTTTTTCATCTTCCAGAATTACACCATCTGTTAAACGAACGATACGCTTACACATATGGGCTATATCCTCTTCATGTGTAACTATTAGGATAGTTTTTCCTTCATCGTTTAGACTCTGGATAAAGTCCATTATTTCGTAAGATGTTTTGGTGTCTAGTGCTCCTGTAGGCTCATCTGCCAATAACAATTTAGGATTTGCAGCTAAAGCTCTGGCAATGGCGACACGCTGTTTTTGACCTCCAGATAATTCGTTAGGCAAATGTTCTGCCCAAGGCTTTAATCCAACTTTTTCTAAATGGAACAAGGCTTTTTCTTGTCTTTCCTGTCTTTTTATACCTTGATAATACAAAGGCAAAGCGACATTGTCTAAAGCATTCTTGTAGTTTATTAAGTTAAAAGATTGAAAGATAAATCCAAGAAACTTATTTCTATAAATAGCTGCTTTTTTTTCTGTTAGATTTTTAATTGGAACACCGTCTAGAATATATTCTCCATCATCTGCTTCGTCCAACATACCAATAATATTTAGTAAGGTAGATTTTCCAGATCCCGAAGAACCCATAATCGCAACCATCTCGCCATTATCAACAGACAGATCGATTCCTTTTAATACATGTAAACTAGAATCTCCTATTGGATAGGATTTATGAAGCTTTTTAATATTTAACATATTTATTTTTTGTTGCTTTTAATAGCCTTATAAAAGTTAGACTATATAAAGGTTAAAATGTTACAACAAAAGTAAATATATTTTAAGGGGTCGTTTTTTTTGACTTGTTAAACTTTTTATAAATTAAAAAGCCAAGCCCCCCAACAAGTATGTATGGAATGGCCATTAGATAAACAATACCATCGTTAATGCCCTTTGCTGTTTCTTGGCCTTCTTCGCTTTCTAATACAGCACGACACATGGCGCATTGAGCATTTGTTTGTAGAAAAATGAAGAAAGTAATTAAGAAAAAGAATATTTTACGTTTCATAATCAGAAATATTTAAGCATAATAAGGGGAGATCATAATATAAACCAAAACACCAGAGATAGCTACATATAGCCATAATGGGAAAGTAATTCTTGCAATTTTTTTATGTTTTTCAAAATCTTCTGTGATAGCTCTAACAAAAGTTATTAAAACAAATGGAATGATTATTACAGAAAGTATAATATGAGTTATTAATATAAAGTAATAGACATATTTTATTGCACCTTCGCCTCCGAATTTCGTTGAATCACTAGTCATATGATACGCCACATATAAAATTAAAAATACAGCTGAACATCCAATTGCAGTTGTCATTAAATTTTCGTGGAGTACTATGTTTTTATTTTTAATTGCAATAAATGCAATAATTAAAATAACGGCTGTTAAACCATTAATGGTAGCATAGATTGGAGGCAACATGGTTAAGGGCTGTACATTAAAACCTAAGTCTCGTAAATTAATTCCAAACAATGCAGCAACAACTAAAGGAATTACTATGGATAGTACAACTATCCATCTATTATATTTTTTTATGTCTTTTGGAGAATGACTACTCATTTAATAATTTTTTTATGTCTTCTTTAAGCATTGTGATTTGTTGTTCCTGACCATCATCATCTATTCTTTCTGTTTCAGAAATAATTCCATTATAATAAATAATTGGGTTTCCGTTTAAAATTCTAGAACGAATAAAACCGTTTTTATCAATTAGAGCAAAATTACCAGAATGCTCAAAACCTCCTTCTACGTCTTCCTCTTGAGCTGTATAAAGATTAAATCCTTGATTTGCTAACTCATAAATATCTTCTTGTTTTCCAGTCATTAAATGCCAATTTGGATTTGTAATTCCATATTGTTCGGCATAATCTTTTAAAACTTGAATGGTATCGTGTGCTGGGTTTATTGAAAAAGAAGCGATTCCAAAATCTTCGTTCTCTTTAAAAGCGTTTTGAATTTGAACTAAGTTATCGTTCATTTTAGGACAAATGGTAGGACAAGTGGTAAAGAAAAACTCTACTACGTATACTTTCCCCTCGTAATCTTTATTTGATATGAGGTTCCCATTTTGGTCTGTAAAAGAAAATGACGGCACTTTTTTAGATTCTCCGTCGATTACCATAAAAGCTAAATCGCTTTCAGATTTATTAATATTTCCTGTTTTTACATTCAATCTGTCCTCTTGAACTATTGAATTATTTGATATTCTATCTATTATTCTTGGAATAAATAAAATTCCGAATACTAGGATAATAAATGCAATTCCTACGTATGAATAAGTTGTTTTATTGCTCATGACTATTATTTAAATCGTTAGCTCTTCTTGAAGATGAGTCGAAATTTCCTTTTCTTTTTTCTCTGTATTCTTGAAATAAGACACGTAAATCATCGGCACTCATTTTATTTTTTATTTCGGCTACCTCTATACAGTTATAGGCATAAAGAGGGTATGCAGCTTTTTTCTTCTCTTTTTCATTATCTGTTCTGTCGTCAAGTCTTCCACGTTGGTTTAAGTCTTTATCTATTATAAATACATCTGGTGTGGATAAGTCTTCTTTTAATGAATGTGTGGACTTTAAACTTTTAAAGACATTTTTTATATCTGTTTCCTCGCCAAAAACAAAATGCCAATATTTTAAATCTTCGTAAGATTTTATTTCTCTTTTTAAAAGGTCTATTTGATTTTCTGTTCCATAAGGTAATAACAACACAATTTGAAATTTTTTAAACCCTTTAAACTTATCGTAAACCAATTCTTTTAAATTTGAAGCGGCAATGGTATTATTGATAGGATTCTTTCCCAAAAATCCAAGAACTGTAATGTGATCTTTTAAAACAATCTGTTGGTTTTCTTCAGAAATAAAATTGTTTAAATCGGCAACATTACGATGCACAACATCTAACGGGTTATAATGATGTTTAGCTGGGAACAACATTAATAAGAAAATGACAGGAAGAAAGAATAATATTCCTAAGGTAGTATAACGTTTTATAAGCTTTTTATTCATTTATAAGCTGTAAAAAGAATCGATTTTACCTTCATAAAAATCGATAATAATAAATTTTAAACTTGCTCTAAGTCTTATAGTGCAAAAATAGAAAAAGACGGTTGAAAAACCGCCTTTTAATATCTATTTAACTATAATATAGCTTTTAAAAATCACTTTTAACGAAGCCATTCGTTAAAACACTTCCTACATAACCTCCTTCTTGTAGAAGAATAAATACCAGGTAGCAAATTAAGAAAACACCTGTCCAAACAACCATGCGTCTTAAAGCCGCTACTTCGTCTCTCATATGCATAAAATCCCAAGTAATGTAATATGCTTTAACAATTGTTAAGATAATAAAAATCCAATTTAAAATTTTCATACCCATCAAGTGTCCCATCAAGATTTCAGGTTTATAAATACCTAAAACAACTTCAATAGCTGTAACAATCGATAAAAAGATTAATACACCCCAAATTTTTTGAGTGTTGGATTTAAATTTAATTAATCCTCTAAATATTTCTAATTTATGTGCGTGTGTGTCTGCCATTATTTACTGTATTTTAAATCCCTTTTCTATTGGGATGAAATATATTTTATTTAATTAAACCAGGTAGAAGAATGTAAATACAAATACCCAAACTAAATCTACAAAGTGCCAGTACAATCCTACTTTCTCAACCATTTCATAACTTCCTCTTCGTTCGTATGTTCCAAGAATGACGTTAAAGAAAATAATGATGTTTAGTAATACTCCAATTGAAACGTGGAAACCGTGGAAACCAGTAATAAAAAAGAAGTAGTTTGCAAATAGTGGTGGTCCGTATTCGTTTTGAATAAGGTTAGCACCTTCAACTACATTTTTCCCTTTAGTTTTTAATTCTTTTAAAGATTCATTTCTAGATAAAATAGTTTTATGTCCTGTAGCTTCGTCTATATAAGTTGTTTTAACCAATAAATTTTGATTGGCTTCGAAACCAGCTATTACTTCTTCAACCGTATAGGTTGGTAAGGTTCCTTCTTTAATAAACCACAATCCACTTTTGCTCTCATGTACAACACGTTGTTTTTCTTCAGCAACTGCAAAATCTTTTAAAGCTACACGATTTCCATCGGTATCAACAAACTGAATAATATTTCCGCTATGAGTTCCAACAGCTCCATACTCTCCTTTTATAAATGTAGTCCATTCATAAGCCTGTGAGCTTAAGAATATCAATCCTCCAATTACTGTTAAGAACATATATATGGTGGTTCTTGATTTATCCATTTTATGACCAGCATCTACAGCTAACACCATAGTTACCGATGACATAATTAAAATAAAGGTCATGAATGCCACGAAAATCATTGGATAATTTCCATGAATAAAAGGAACGTGTGTAAACACATTATCTGCAATAGGCCAAATGTCGGCAAATTTAAATCTTGAGAATCCGTAAGATGCTAAAAATCCTGAAAAGGTTAATGCATCGGAAGTGATGAAAAACCACATCATCAATTTTCCATAACTTGCATTTAAGGGTTTATTCCCTCCTCCCCAAGTTTTTTCGTCTGTTCCAGTATCTACAACTGTCGTGTTCATATAATTGGTTTAGTATTTATTTAAAATTTGAACAAAAATAATCAATTTATCTTTCTAACGAAATTTACTCATCTAAAATTTAAGTACTTTAAATAAGGTTTGCTACAGTTAGCATCGCTGATTGTTTAAAAAAACAAAGGTATTTATTTTACAAAATACAAAAACAAAAAGAGATATATCCATAGTATATCAATAAAATGCCAAAACGTTGCAGCTAGCTCCAAGCCTAGCATTTTTGTAGGTTGATACTTTTGTTTAAAATGATTATAAATTACCACTAATAAACAAATAAGCCCTACAACAACATGTAAAATATGTACAACAGCTATTAAATAGATGTAAGACATAGTTATATTACTAGTTGGTCCTGTAAAATTATACCCTAAATCGATGATTTGCTGAAATCCTGAAAATTGAGAGATAATAAAAATAATTCCTAGAACTAGAGTGGCAAACAACCATAATGTTGCCTGTTGTCTTTGGCTGTTTTTTACAGCTCTTTTAGCTAAAACAAAAGTTATGCTACTTATTATTATTACAATTGTACTTAAAATAAATGCATTTGGTAATTGAAAATCACTCAACCAATCTGGTCGCGTGCTGCTAACAACAAATGCACTTGTCCATCCTGCAAAAGACATGATAAGTGATATAATACCAAACCAAAGCATCATTTTTTTTGCTCTGTTGTTTTTTTCTTCTAAAGTACCTTGGGTTAAATCCATGATTTATCTAATAAACTTATCTATAACGTAAACTATTTGCAACAATGTAATGTAAGACACGCTCGCTAACATAAGCTGTCTTGCTGCTATAACAGTCATTTTTTTATATAATTGAATGGCATAATACAACATCCCTAATCCGAGTAAAAACACAATGATTGCCGACACTGGTGTTAAATACAAACGTCCAGTAAAACCAAATGCTGGTACAATAGAAACTAAAATGGTCCAAACAGTGTACATGATAGTTTGAACAGCTGTACCTTTATCCTGTTTTCCGGTAGGCAACATAAAGAAACCACCCTTTTTATAATCTTCAAATAGAAACCAGCCTATTGCCCAAAAGTGTGGAAATTGCCAGAAAAACTGAATAGCAAATAAGGTCCCTGGTTCTATGCCAAAATTATTTGTGGCAGCAACCCAACCTAACATAAATGGGATTGCTCCAGGAATTGCTCCTACAAAAACAGCTAATGGTGTTTTTGTTTTTAAAGGTGTGTAAGCACACGTATAAAGAAAGATGGAAATAGCTCCAAACATTGCTGTTTGAGGATTGATACTGTATAATATTCCAATTCCTAAAATAGTGAAAATAGAAGCAATTATAAAGGCTGAAGTTACACTCATCCTCCCTGCTGGAATGGGTCTGTTTTTTGTGCGATCCATTAATGCATCAAGATCTTTTTCAATAATTTGATTAAATGCATTCGAAGCTCCAACCATAAAATAACCTCCAAAAGCTAAAAGCAATAACGTTGTATAATCGACTGTTTCAACACCTAAAAGATATCCGGCTAATGAAGAAAATACGACACTAACCGACAAGCGGATTTTAGTGATTTCCTTAAAATCTGAAACGATAGAATGCTTAACTGTTGAAGTGACTGTTTTACTCAAAGTAATAAGTGCTTTGCCTGAGGCTTTATATTGCGTTTGCAAAGATACTTTGAAAAGTTAATTCTACAAATCAAAATACCAATTAAATAGGTCTGTTCTAATTCCTACATTAAACCAAACGGTGTTACTACTAATTGTATTTATAGTTTGTGCTTCAGGATTAAAATCTCTAAACGTGACATCTGTAAAAATCTTTAAATTTGTTGCAGGGTTAACAACATAGCCTACTTGAAGGTTTGCAAAGAATGTGGATGTTTTATTTCCTTGCCCAACTTCGATTCCTGTGTCAAAAGGCCTATCGTTATAGTCTCTATAAATGTCTCCTCCATAACTGTAGTTATCTATTCCATTATTAAAATCTAAGCCCCTGGTTCCTAAAACTAATTTAGCATTACCAAACCAACGTTTGTAATGATAACGACCAATAACGATAAACTCACTAAAGTTAGAACCCCAAAGGTGCGCCATAGATTGATTACTATGACCATAATTTAATACTATAGTGTTATGCGAATATGTATAAGGTCTAACTCTGTTATACTCTGTTTGAAGCATTAAATTTTTTACCTTAAAAGCATTATAATATTTAAACCCTAGTTGGTAACCAAATTTATTTTTCCAGCTTTTTTCTCCTCCAGACATATCGCTTAGAGAAAATTCATCTAATATAAATTGTCCATAAACATTCATGTTATCGTTTAATTTATATTTACCAGACAATCCCATTAATGCATTTCCAGCCCCTTGACCAGTTTCGAATTCGATGGCTCTAAAAAAGATAATTGGATTTAAGTAATTAATATCGAAACCTCTATTGTTTGCATTATTCCAAATAACGGATTCAAACAAACCTATATTTAATCTTTTTGAGACATTCCAACTTAAGAAATGCGTCGCCATATATTTTGGAAAATAGGCACCATCTACTTCTACTTCTGGTCTTACATCTCTTAACCACATCCATGTACTTGTGTATTTTATTTTCCAAAACGTCGTGTTTAACTTTAAAAATGGATGAGGTGTTGCTACATCACTAATAAATAACGAACGATACCCATCTCCAATAAAGTTTTTACCATGCCCAAATTGCACATTTAAAAACTTAAAAGGGGTGTACGACAAATAAGCTTCAGCTACAGGATAGTCGTAACCGTTATCTTTAAAAGATTTCGCAATACCACGACCAGGAATTATAGCAGCTTCATCAGTAGCTTTAATAGATTCGGCATAACGATTATAATATTGAGCAAAACGCCCCTGACTTTCGAAAAAAGATGTGTAAAAACTAAATTTTTTCCCAAAACCACCTTGAATATTAATTCCTCTAGTATTGTTATAAGTGTTTGAAAAATCTGCTTCTGTATCTTTTCCCATTTCAAAATCGAAAATAGGGTCGATTGTAAACCAATAATCTTTGCCTTCAACTCTTACTAATCTTTCATTCCAAAGCTTTCTTCCAGCAAAAGTTTTTGTGTCTTTTGATAAGGTATCAACTGCTGCTTGAAAATCGTAATATGCTGAAACATCTTCATACATATATGGCTTTGAAGCTGTATGACTATTCGTGCCAACTAAATTGATGCTTCTATCGAATTTCGCATAATTGCTATGCGTAAAAGGAATGTTTAACTGACTTTTATATTCTTTATTTGAAAAAGGTACCAACTTCAAATTCACGCTATCGTATTCCTTTTTAGCTGCATTCTCTAATTTTGTTAATTCTTTATCAATGGTTGGATCTTCATCTTTTGATAAGTCTTTAGTTGCCACTGCTTGATTAACTAAAGGAATTTTAACAGCTATGGAATATTGTTTGTACGTGGGGTTTCCATTATAAGTTCCTGGCTCTATTTTTGGAAACTCTTCAAAAACTCGTTTAGCCTCGTCTTTTAGTTCTTGATAAGTAGCATCCACATATATAACCCGAAAATCGCCTTCTTTACTAACTTCAAAGAGCACGACTACATCGCCTTTATAATTATCATCAATAACTTCTTGTGGCACTTTAAAATTGCTAAAAACCTGATTAAAGATCTGATTATCAAAACACTTTTGAAGTAACTCTAATTCGACTGTTTCACATTCAGAAAACACTGGTGGTTTTTCGTATAGAAAATCGTTTTGAGCGAAACTATATATTTGAAAAAATAAAAAACCAATTACGAAGAATTTCTTCATATCCATATGTAAGATTAATTTGCGTTGAAAGATACTATTTTTTTAATAATGATAGCATGAAAAAAAGCCGTTAACATCTCTGTTAACGGCTTTGAATCTAGAAATATTTCAAACTTTAATTTATAACTTGAAATTTTATAGGTAAACTATAAACCACTTCTACATTTTTGTCCTTTTGTTTTGCAGGTGTCATTTGTGGTAATTTATTTATAACACGTTCTGCTTCTTTATCCAACTGACTGTAGTTTGAATTTGTTTTAATATCCTTTACACGACCTTGTTTATCTATTTTAAACATGACGTAGATTTTTTGCTCTCCCTTTAATCCCATATTTCCAGCAATATCTGTGTTGAATTTCCTCTGGATGTGAACTGATATTTTATCAGACAGACATTGTCTTCTAGCTTCATTGGTTTTTGCATCTTCGCAGCCTGGAAAAATTGGTACTTGCTCTACTACCATTATATTGGTTGGCTGTATATCCTCAGGTTTTTCTTCAACCTTAACTTTTCTTGGGTCGACAGGAGGACTTTCTTTTAGTGGCTCTATAACAACATCTTTAGATTCTATTATTGGATCGTCATTCTCTTTAATCACTGGATTATTAAATACAATAGGTTTCCTTTCCTTTTTCTCAACTTGACTGGCATCTTCTAAAATTTTAATTGGAACATTGTAAACATAGAGGTCGTCATCTTCTAGATTTGTCAATTTTTGAGAAACAATTTCAGTTGTTATAAAAGACGTTTCAAAGAGTCCATAAGCAACAAGCAAACAGATTATTAATCCGATTTGAAAATAAAGCGATGAGTTTTTTTGTAAATTTGCATCATGCTTTTGAGATTTTGTTTCGCACGTCTCATTTTGCAGAATGAGATTGCGATTTTTCTTTTTGAAAATCATAATAATAAAATTTAAATGTTAATATTATGATAAAATATCAATAAACATACCAAAAAGAAATCCCGTTACAGTTATTGTAACGGGATTTTAATTTTATTTTAGAATACAAAAAATCTTAATCTTGTACCTGGAATTTAATAGGTAAGTAATAAGGCACTCTTACTGCTTTTCCTCTTTGTTTCCCTGGTTTCATTTTAGGAAGCATTCCAACAACTCTTTTCGCCTCTTCTTCTAATCTTGGGTGTGGTGCTCTTGCTTTAACATCTACAATATCACCTGTTTTATCAATCTTAAAGAATACACTTATTTTTTGAATACCACTTAATCCTAAGTCTCCTGCTAAATCTGTGTTGAATTTTTTCTGAATAAACTTTTGAAGTTTTTCATTCATACACGCTTTTTTATCTTCGTTGTTACCACTTTCGCAACCTGGAAATACTGGCACGTTTTCAATAACTGCAAATGGTACTTCTAAATCTTCTTCAACTTCTTCTACTTCTACTTCTTCAACCTCAACAATTTCTTCTTCTTGACTTGTTTCTGTAGATTCAATTACAGTTTCTTCAACTTCTTCTTCATCTTCAACAACCTCTATAACTTCAGGAGCTGCTGGTGGTGGAGGTGGAGGTGGTGGTGTTTGTAATTGTTCCGTAATTGGAATTTCTTCATCAAATTCATCATCCATATTTAACTGTCCAATATCTATTGCAGACTTATCATACGTTTTATAATTAATAGCATAATTAGTTATAAATAGCATTAATGCTAAACCAACAGCAAAGTACAGAGCACTGTTTCTACCTACGTTAGCTTTCGGATTTTTCTTTTGTTCCATGAGTTTAAGTTTTCCTGAATGCTAAAATAACCATTTATTTGGCAAATAAGCAAACGATTAATATTTTTTAACTTCAATTTTTATACAGTTATTGATTAAAATAGCTGCAATTAATATTCCAAGCAAATTAGCTAAGATATCTTTAACATCAAAACTTCTTGATGTTGTTATAAGTAGTTGTAATACTTCAATAATTATACCAAAAAGTGCCGAAACGATGACACTTCGAATAATACTTTGGTTTTTATTGTTTCTAAATTTATAAAAAAAGGTATTAAACCAAAGTCCGGTAAAAAGGATATAGGCAAGAAAATGAAATATTTTATCGCTAAACGATGGGATTATTTCTTCAACATTGTCTAAATCTAATTTAACCAAACTTACTATTGTAAGCATAATTGTGTAAGAAACAGAAAGTAATAACGCTTTCTTTTTAAGCACCAATTAAAGCTTTATAATCATCGGAAGACATCAACCCATCTACTTGAGAAAGGTCTGAACATTTTAATTTTATCATCCAACCTTCACCATATGGATCTGAATTTACTTTTTCTGGTTCGTCTTCTAAAGATTCATTAAATTCTATAATTTCGCCTGAAAGAGGTAGAAATAAATCTGAAACTGTTTTAACAGCTTCAACGGTTCCGAAAATTTCTTCAGCATCTAAGGTTTCATCTACAGTTTCTACTTCAACATAAACGATATCTCCTAGCTCTCCTTGGGCAAAATCTGTGATTCCAATAGTAGCAACATCTCCTTCTATTTTAATCCATTCGTGATCTTTTGTGTACTTTAAATTTGATGGAATATTCATTATAATATGTATTTATTTTCGCAAATGTATTTATTCAATTTTTAATATCAAACAGATTTTATTAATTACCAAAATTATATCTTAAAGTAATTCCTGAACGAATGGTAGTTTGAGGGTATGCTGTAGAAATAGCATATTCTGAAAACATATAATCGAAATAGAAAATTCCTGTTAGATTTTTGCTAAATGAATAATCTGCAGTAAGTTTTCCAGACCAGATCGTTTGTCCTGATGTAATCTGGTTGTTATCTAAGTCTAAATATCTAATAATTGTTTCGTTTCTTCTGTAACCTAAGTCTGCTTTAAAGTTTAAATCGCTAACAATTCTTTTGGTTGGGCCAGCTAATTTAGATTTTATTCTAACATCTTTAATTCTATAACCTAATCCAATAATGTATTCGTTTCCTTGAATTTCGGTCATTAAGTTATTATCGAAACTTAGAGATAAAAGTCTGTCCTTTTTAATTTCGGCTAAAATCTTAATAGAATTTCTCATCTCCATATCTATTCGGATTAACGGACTAAACATTTCAGTTAAGTTAACATTACTATAGATGGTTTCGTTTTTAAAATTTCCTCCTTGATCTAATTCTTCTGGATCTTGGGAATCGTAATCTAAATTTGATCTGAATTGATTGATGGTATAGTTAGCACGATATCCATGGATTAATGAAAAACGCTTAAATCGTTTCTTAAACCATCCCAAATTCATTAATCCAGTATATTTAATGTCCCAATTAGGAATTGGAAAATCGCTAATTGCAGATAAAGAAATACCATTGGCTTCTTTTCCTTTATAAGCAGCTAAAAACGACGGTAGTAATACAGCTTGATTATTTTTTCCATAACCCACAGGATATCCTTCAGAATCAACTGGGAAATTAGAACTTCCGTAATGTTCTTCGGCCAATCTATTAGCTACATCTAATCTGTTAGATCTAAAATCATCGAAAGCAGCAGATTGGGTCTCATCACTTTTACTAAAGGCTGTATTAATTAATATGGTAGAGATACTAAAATTCCCAAAAGTGTTTGGCGTAAGAGATTCGTATTCATACCCATCACCATAATCGTTTATTCTATAGTTTTCTGTATAATTTTCAGCATATAACCTGGTACCAACTAAGTCTATTTTTAAATCGTTAAAAGGCTCAATATTTGCTGTATAATCTAATTGTTGTGTTTTAACAGCTGAATATTGTTCATTAAAATCTGGATATACAGTTAACCATCCATTTCTTGCTGCAAGATCTCTAACATCTCTTTGACTTCCGAAAGTAAATCCAACAGTTGGTTTTAAAGTACCTATAAATCCTGGTGTTCTTAAATATCCAGGCAAATATGTTCCGTTAGTTTCAGCAAAATTAAACTGAATTCTTTTAACGCTTGTTAATATGTCAATTCCAACGTTTGCTAATTTCTGTCCACCATTTTTAACTTTTGCAGGCTTTGGACCATCTTTACCTTCTTCTCCTTCTTTAGTTACGGCAGCTGCTCTTGGTGTGCTGTTTTTTCTAACTGTTTTCTTTTTAAGTCCTATAAAATTATAGAGCTTATTCATATTAAAAGTTGTATTAATATTGTGTCTGTTGGCATTAGAAATGGTGTTACCTAAATCGTATGTTTGTCCATCAATTTCTAAATTACCAAATAAGTCAGATCCTTTTTGCCATTGAAAATCACCACTATAAGAGTAAGCAGCATCGATAAAACTAAAGACTGGAATTTTGTTTAATGGAATGTCGTAATTAATTCCTAATTGTTGAAACTGTCTGTTTGGGTCGCCAAAATCGAAAAAGCCATCCCAAACATCTAATGATGGATCCTGCTGTCCATTAATTATTCCATCTTTAAAATAATTTCTTACAATATTATTGTTTGATGCTGTAAGGTTTAGCTGTAAAGACTTGGTTAAATTATAATTTATTGTGTATTGGTAATCGAAAGTATAGTTTCTTCTATAAAATTCATCTAAGCCAATATTATTACCGGTTAAATCTACTTCCCTAAATTTTTGTTGGTTGTATTGTCGGTTAATATTGGTATTAACTGTAAAACTTGAAGGTAGCGGATTGAAATTAAATTCTTTTAACAGTTTTAAGTATTCGCTAGTAAATAGCGAGTCGTTTTTCTTAAAAGGTTCAATAGAAATTGGTTCAAAATTATAGGCATAATTTGCTCCAGCTCTTACTGTTTGATCGATAGAGTTTTCGATTTCAAAATCTCTGTGCTTAATTTTATTATAAGAATAGTTGAAGGTTAAATTTTCTACATCGTAGAAACGTGGTTTAGAATCGTTTGTTTTTATTTTTCTAACACCAATAAAATTGATACTTCTTCTTTTAGTATAATTTTCAGATTGTTCTCGTATTAGATCTTTTTCATCGTCAGAATCTGCAGCATCAATCCTAGATTCTAAGGTTAAATCTTTATAATACTCATCGTATTTTGGTGTAATTAATTCTTCACCTTGACCATAATTAAACGGAATTTGAATTCCCCATTTTGGTGGTAATAACTGTCCTACATTTACGTTAGTAACAACATCATATTGTTCGACATCTTCTCTACTTCTTTGGTTTGGGCCTTGTTCTAAGGAGCCGAAACCTGTGGTGCTTTTTCTACCGGTTGCACTTACATTTGCAAAATCTGCAAAATTGGTATCGATACTTAAAACGGCTGCCCAACCTCCTTCATTATCCATATCCGATAAGCGAAGCTCATTAAACCATAAGACAGCACATTTATCTGTTACAGCAGCATTTTTTACACCTACCATTAAGGTTCTAATATCACCAAAATTTGGATTACCAATTATGGCTATACGTTGCTGACCTAGGGTATATGGCGAATATTCTGGAACAGGATTTTCACTTAAATTACCATCAATAACATCATAAAATGTTGGATCGGGACTACTAATTGTTCCATTACTTATGCCTTCTGCTTTAATAGCCTGTAACAATTCTAAAGATAAATTAATTTCGTTTTCTTCAGGCCATAATAACTCTCTTGATGTACCATCGCTAACTTTTAATGGAATTTCTATTTGGTAATAATTTTGAGTTAAATCGTTACCCATACGAATAAAACCAATTAAATCTTCGTCATTTAAGCCTGGTATTTCTCCTTCTTCAGCATGCATAAACATTCTAAGTTTTTTATACTGACGCATATCTAAATTAATATTTTTATAGACAGCTCTGGCATCTTGAGATTCTAATTCACAGACATCTAAAACTAAAGATTGTTCGTTTTGACGAATGACTGTATTATTATTATAAAACTCTTCTGGTTCTACTCCTGGTGGAGAAATATATGTTCCATTGTTTTCTATGGTTCCAATAACACCTACACTAAACTCTGTATTATCTAAACTTGGATCACCTCCATCTGCATCTAATGTTAATGAATACCTTCTCCAATCGCTTCTAACTAAATCTAATGTACCAAAACGGAATACTGTTTTTTCTGTAAATTCTTTTAAATACATACGTGCAAAACGAATGGATCTAAAGTCTGAAATACCTCCAATTTCATTAGTGAATTCGTCTACTGGAATTCTAAACTGCAACCATCTTGGAGTAACAGATTGCCCATTTGGCAATTCTCTTACTTGATCTTCTTTTATGTCTACAATAAATGGGTTGTTTAAGTTTAATGTAGTAGGTTTTAAATCTAACTCATATTCATAATAACTATCAATGGTATTCATGGTGTTATCACGATTAATATCTTCCACATCTGGTTGTGTGGTAGAACCTCTGTCAGTATCTGAAAAAACATCTGGAGAGTTTCCTTCTAGGCCATTATAACGCTTGTAACGTTCAAAAATATCTCCTTCTGTATTTAAGAAATATGTATAATTATCGTTTGCTGGATCTGGTAAAGACGCATAATCTGTAAAAATTTGAGCTTCCTCTGAATCATCATATCCGTCGAAACCTACATCTTGATTGGTACGTTGATCTCCAGTTGTGTCAAATGCGTAAATTAAGGATTGGTTTTGAGGGTATACGGTTTCCCAAGAATCAGATGGAGGTAAAACACCTATTACATTACCATCTGCTGGTAATCCGTTTTCGTACACTTTTCTACCATCTTTAATAACATCTTCAGAAATATTACCAAGATTTAATACTAATTTCCCTCCTGGATTGGCGGCATTGTCTTGATAAGGATCTTGTAACCAAAACTCTATATATTCAACGTTAGATTGTTCGAAATCTGTAGATGTTAGTTGTCTTGTAATCCCTGCCCAATTCTCAATTGGGTTGGTAAGTGTATTTGTTGACACATCGACATCTGATGTTTGAAAGTTGTAAGGTCCTCTTTCTGTAGGGTAAAATGCTAAATCTAACGTATTAACAACGGTAGTTTGTCCTTGTGCTATATCTTGGTTTGGAAATAATTCTTCTATAAAAACACGACTGGTATATAAATCTGAAATATCGTCGTCTGTAATTCCACTTGGACTTCTACTTCCGTAGAAAATAGGGTCAATATTATACCAGTTTAACAAAGCTCTTTGATACCCATTTTGAATCCCATTTTCATCTTCGGTTGGATTTGAAAATACATTTAATTCTTTCGGTCTACTCGATAAAAACCAAGACTGTGGAGATTTTAAATCGATAGCATTTTGCGAGCCTTCAAAATCGTCGATATAGGAGGTTGCTTCTCCATCAAATTCGGTTCCTTTAGGAGATCCAGGAGTTAAATAAGCAAATTCACCTCTAACTGAAAGATTAGAAGGAACATCTGTATCGATATTTGGTAATTTATTTACTAAACGTGTAAAGAAGGGTACTTCGGTTGAATAGTTACCGTGAATTCCAAAAATATGATTGTTAATTGGCTCTTGATCGTAATTTGCTTTTTGGGTGATTGGTCTTTCACTTAAATGAAGCCATGTGGCACCTAAAACAAAATTTTCGTTAAATTGATGATCTACATTAATTCCTGTAAACCGCTTTGTTTGTTGTCCAAATACAGCGTTATTTTCAGTTGTCACTTGAATAGGTGTATTGGATGCTTTTAAAGCTTCATCAAGAATCTGGACAGTTCCTTGTTGATAATTTACGGTATAATCTATGCCTTCTACTAAAACACGGCCACCTGCTGTAACTTGAACAGACCCTCTAGGTACATTAAAGGCTCCTATTGGAATACCATCTCCACCAGTAGATTTATAACGTCCTTTAATTTTGAATTTATTTTTGTCTGCAGCCTCTAAAGCAGCAGTTTTAGTTTCCTTATAAAGAACATCGTAAACATATTTTGTTTGATTATCGTTATAAGTCATGTCATTATTATAATCTTCACCACCTAGTGCTAGTTTGTTAAATAAGTACTCTCCAAAAGGCTCAGCTTTTGTGAATATTATTTTTCCATTTTGTGGAATAACCGTAATTCCAGGAACAAAATCGAAAAATCCATCTCCATTTGTTTGTGGATCGCCATTAAAATTTAATCTATCTAAATTAAAGAGACGCAATAAGGTGGTGTTCTGGATTAAGTCTTCTGGTGGTGTTGAAGGTGTTACGGGGCTTCCATTAATATCAACACCAAAAGAACTTCCATCAGCTGGTGAAATAAAGTTTAACGGAGATGCTTCGTTATAGAAAATATTTAATTTAAAGTCTTCCTGACTTAACTGATAAGCTCCAGTGTTATAAATATTCTTCATCATTAAGTCCCAAATAGGCTGATTAACATTGGTAATAGGACTTTTTAACAATTTCAAAATTAAATTGTTATTGGTTACTGTTGTTATCCCTCCAGGGTTGGTATCTACTCCAGTAGCATCTAAACCATCATTAGCAAATTCTCCTACTTGATACACTTGTCCTCCAACAGTATATTGGAAAGCTACAGCAAGAACTTCATCGTTATTTAATCTTTGGTTCAACGAGATATACCCTAATTGAGTATCCACTGTAAATTCTTGACCTTGTTGTAGTTTTCTAGCATTTTCAAGTTTTGCATAATCAGAACCTTCATTCACAGAATTAGATAGTGAACCAAAACCTTGTTGCACTGTAGCTATATCTCTAATTTGCTGGGTTAAAACAGAACCTGAACCAATTTGAGTTGGGTTATAATCGTTATTTCCATTATCTGGAAAAGCATTTGGTCCTGCATTAATAAATCCAGGAGGGATTGGTTGCAAATACATATTATTTGCATTCGGGTCTGGATTAGATTCCCCCAAATCTTGTAATGCAACAACATTTCGTACATTTTCTGTACTATTACTTCTATTTGTTACCCAAACTTCTATTCTGGTAATCTGCACATTAGAATTAATAAAAGGATAGTTTTCTAAGGATGCATCATATTTATCTCTAAAATAGTGCGCTAAGAAATAGTGTCTGTTTTCATCATATTCTCTAGCAAAAAAATCAAACTCTTCAAGGGTTCCTCCTCCTTGAGCAATAACAGTCGTTCTATCTGATTTTTGTTCAGAAAACACGCCTGTAATGGTTGTTTTTCCAAATTGTAACTCCGCTTTTACACCAAACAGACTTTGAGCTCCTGTAATTAAAGAACTGTTTAATGGCATACTTACATTACCCACTTCTATTTTTTGAATAATGTCGTCTTCGGTTGGTGTGTATTCTAACTTGATAAGATTTTGAAAATCGAAAGTAGATTCGGTATCGTAATTTGCCGTTACTTGAAGTCGAGTTCCTACTTTACCTAATAAGCTCAAACTGATTCTTTGGTCAAAATCGAAAGTGAAGTTACTTCTATTTTGAGGTGAAAATGTAGGATTGTCTTGTTTTGTAAATAAAACACCTAAATCCATTTCAACAGAACCCTGTGGCACTACATTAATGGTATTACCTCCAAAAATAGTTTCAAATAAACCCGATCTTACATAAAACTCTGGAAGTAAGTTTTTTTGTTCTTCTTCTGCCCCTTCTTTCTTGCCGTCATAGGCATCAATTTTTTGCTTGTAATAAGCTTTTAAATTTTCTTGAAGTACTAACTCTCTAAATTCTTCAGGAGTTAATATAATGGGGTAGTTAATGTTAAAATTACCAACTGTTTCTGTATAAATATATCTATCTGTAAGTGGATCGTAAGTATATTTAGATTCAATACTATTTGGGTTAGGCATATTTAGATTTCCTAATGCATAACCTGTACTAGTACTATCTTGTTCTGTTGGTGTTACCTGAGAGTATGAAAATACACTAAAAAGCATGAAAAGACTTAATACTGTATACTGCTTGATTTTTATTGAAAAAATATGGTTGGTTGTGCTCAAATCTTTTATAAATTTTTTAAAGCCTGTTTTATAATTACTTCGACACTTGCATCTGGCTGAATTGTTATAATTTTATCTACCACACGTTCAGATTGTTTTTTATTAAATCCAAGAACATCTAAAGCAGATAACGCTTCATCTTTATTCGTATTGCTTTTCTGGGTTGAAAGTTCGTCAATATCATACACTTTCAAAATTTTATCTTTTAAATCCAGAATTACTCGTTGAGCTGTCTTTGCTCCAATTCCTTTTATAGATTGTATTAAAGCAACATCTCCAACAGCTATTCCTTCCCTAACTTGTTTTGGTGTTAAAGATGACAACATGGTTCTTGCTGTACTAGCTCCAACACCACTTACTGAAATCAATAATCTAAAAATTTCTCTTTCTGCTAATGAAGAAAACCCAAACAACGTATGTGAATCTTCTTTAACTTGAAGGTGAGTAAACAATTTTAAATTTTCTTGATCAGGGATTTGCGAGAAGGTATGCAAAGAAATGTTTAATATATAACCTACACCATTACAATCTATAACAACATCGGTTGGATTTTTCTCAACAAGTTTCCCTTGAATATGTGTAATCATTAACAAAACTTTAATAAACTCTCAAATGTAATAAAATTATTCGCATTATAAAGCCGTTTATTTTTCTAATACATCTTTAATTTCTAGTTCTTTTTTTTCTTTTTGTTGTGCATCTATTACTGCTATAGCTGTCATGTTAACAATTTCATCAACACTTGCGTCTAACTGAAGGATATGTACAGGTTTTCGTAACCCCATCATTATAGGCCCAATAGAGTCTGAATTGTTTAGTTCTTTTAATAGTTTATAAGTAATATTAGCTGATTCCAGATTTGGGAAAATTAACGTATTTACTTTCTTTCCTGCCAATTTAGAAAATGGGAAAATGTCTTGAAGCATCTCTCTATTTAAAGCAAAGTCTGATTGAAGCTCTCCATCTACTGCTAAATTGGGATGTCTTTTATGCAAATAACTTACAGCTTCACGAACTTTTGTTGCTGTTTGGTTTTTTGAAGAGCCAAAGTTTGAATAGGATATCATAGCCATAACGGGTTCCATACCAAACATCTTTACAACACCAGCAGTCATTTGAGCAATTTTAGTTAAATCTTCTGCAGTTGGATTAATATTTATAGCAGTATCGCTTAAAAACATAGGGCCTCGTTTAGTCATCATTACGTTTGTTGTAGCAATTCGAGTTGAATCTGGAGCTAATCCTATAAGCTCTAATACAGGTTTCACGACTGAAGGATAAGATCTTGAAAAACCAGAAATCATAGCATCTGCATCACCTTCATTTACCATCATGGCTGCAAAATAATTTCGTTCTCTCATTATTTTTTGTGCAGAATACAATGTTTCTCCTCTTCGATTACGTTGTTCCCAATAAACTTTAGCATATTTATTTTTACGAGCCTCTTCCTCGTCCGATTTAGGATCGATAATCTCTACATCTGCATCAAATTCTATCTCTTCTTTTAATTTTTCAATGGCGTCTCTTCTTCCTAATAAAATAGGTATTGCTATTCCTTCATCAAATACAATTTGAGCAGCTTTTAAAACATCTAAATGATCTGCTTCTGCAAAAACCACTCTTTTTGGATTAATTTTAGCCCTATTTAATAATAATCTTACAATTTTATTATCAGAACCTAAGCGCTCTAAAAGCTCGTCTTTATATTTTTCCCAATTTTCAATTGGTTCTTTAGCTACTCCGCTATCCATAGCAGCTTTGGCAACTGCTGGAGGCACTTCGGCTATTAATCGTGGATCGAAAGGTTTTGGAATAATATATTCTTTGTTGAATGTTAAACGTGTTTCCCCATAAGCAACATTCACTTGTTCAGGCACAGGTTCTTTTGCTAATTTTGCTAATGCTTTTACGGCAGCCATTTTCATGGCTTCATTAATTTTGGTGGCACGAACATCTAAGGCTCCTCTAAAAATAAATGGAAAGCCTAATACATTATTTACCTGATTTGGATTGTCTGATCGTCCCGTTGCCATAATAATATCTTTTCGCGTATTGATTGCTAATTGATATTCTATTTCTGGATCTGGATTAGCCATGGCAAAAACAATAGGGTTCTTAGACATCGACAATAACATATCTGGAGTTAAGACATCTGGTTTAGAAAGACCAATAAATACATCGGCATCTTTCATGGCTTGTTCTAAAGTATCTATTTGTCTATGAGTAGCATACTCGGCTTTCTCAGTGGTTAAATTAGCTCTGTCTTGTCTAATAACACCTTTACTATCAAGCATGACAATATTTTCTCGTTTGGCACCAAAGGCCTGATATAGCCTTGTGCAAGAAATGGCAGCAGCTCCTGCGCCACTAATAACAATTTGTACGTGCTCTATGTTCTTTTTAGAAAGCTCTAATGCATTTAACAAGGCAGCAGCCGAAATAATTGCTGTTCCGTGTTGGTCATCATGCATGACTGGAATATCCAATTCTTCTTTAAGTCTTCTTTCTATTTCAAAAGCTTCTGGAGCTTTAATATCTTCTAAATTGATGCCACCAAAAGTTGGTGCAATCATTTTAACCGTTTGAATAAATTCTTCAATATTCTCAGTATTGACTTCAATATCGAACACATCAATATCTGCAAAAATCTTAAAGAGCAATCCTTTGCCTTCCATAACTGGTTTTGATGCTTCGGGACCAATGTTTCCCAGCCCTAAAACGGCAGTTCCATTAGAAATTACGGCAACTAAGTTTCCTTTTGCTGTATATTTATAAACATTATTCACATCTTTTGCAATTTCCAAACATGGTTCAGCCACTCCTGGAGAATAAGCCAGAGATAAATCTCTTTGTGTGGCATATTTTTTTGTTGGCACCACCTGAATCTTTCCTGGAGTTGGTTTTGCATGATATACTAAGGCTTCTCGTCGTTTACTTTGCTTGCTCATATTACTGATAATTCTTAATTACAAATGTAATAATACTAAAATTTAAACTCTAATGTTTTACCAGTTGAATATATAAAGTCTCTAGACAATACATCATTATTTTCTATCTTTACTTTAATTATATAGCAATATGCAAAAACATTTAAGGTTTCTTTTCTTTTTGATATCTATCTTTAGCTATGCACAAGACCCAGTAAACAACTTAATAGATAGCTTAAATCTTGTAAATAGCTCTGAAGATAAAATTAAACTTGCACAGAAAATTGCATTAAGTTTAAAAGAAAATGATTGGGATCGAGCAATTACCTATTTAGAATTATCTGAAAGTGAAGCAAAAAAAACAGATAAACCTGAGTCTTATCTTGCAGGCATTTATGTCAATGCAGGTAACATGTATAGCTCTAAAGATGTCTTAGATGTTACATTAGATTATTATCAAAAAGCATATAACATTTATTACGATGCTAATAATATTCCTGAAGCATCAAAAATAGAGAATAACATTGCCGTTGTTTATGCCAGATTAAACAATAAGGAAGAGGCTTTAAAACATTTTAAACAAGTCTATTTATATCAATTAAAAAAGAATGACTCCTTACGTATTGCACAAATACTGAATAATATTGGGACTATTTATCTGGAAGAAAACTTAGACTCCTCATTATATTATTATAACAAATCTCTAAAAATTTCTAAAAAAATTAATGACACGATTTTAAACGCTTATTTATATACAAATCTTGGTCGGATTTACGATTTAAAAAATGATAGTGTCTCTGCTCAAAATTATTTTAATAAAGCACTATTAACTATTAAGAACTCTAATCATGATAATGCAAACTCTTTTGTTTACCAATCGATATCTGAATATTATTTAAACAAAAGTGAAAATGATTCTGCAATAAGTTATGCTAATAGAACTTTAAATGTTCATGATGAAGCTGCATATAATTTTACTAATTTGAATGCTATAGAAACTCTTTTTACTGCTTATACTAATAAAGAAGATTTTAAAAGTGCTGTTCAATATTATAAAAAATACAACACATTAAGAGACAGCTTAAATATTGAAGACAAGGCTGTTAATGTAGAACGACTTAAACTTCAACAAGAGTATAAAACACGTTCTCAAATTAGAGAATTACACGAAGAAAAGCAACAATTCAAATATTTTTTAATTGGACTTAGTTTGATTATTGGCATTTTAGGGCTCCTTATTTTAGTTATAAAATACCGAAATCGAATGACTAAAAACCGGCTTGAAAAAGAATTATTAAAAACAAAACAACAAGAATTAAGACATAGTTTAGATGCAAAAAACAAAGTGTTAATAGGGAAAGCTATGACCGAAATGCACAGAACAGATATAGTAAACGACATTTTAAAAGATTTAAAACATATTAAACTAAAAGCTGTTAAAAAAGAAACCCAACAAGCAATAGACTTTATTTTAAAACGTTTACAACGTGATTTAAACACAGATATTTGGCAAGAATTTGAAGTTAGTTTCGAACAAGTGCATAAATCATTTTATAAAAATCTTACCAAAAAACACCCAGATTTAACACCTAAAGACCGAAGGTTATGCGCTTTACTTTTTCTTGATTTAACTTCTAAAGAAATCTCTCAAATTACTGGACAATCTTTCAAATCTGTAGAAAATGCGCGAACTAGATTACGTAAGAAGCTAGATCTAACCAACGAAAAAATTAATTTATCAACCTATCTCAACTCTCTTTCCCTTAATTAAAAAGATTTTTTAATTTTTTTTACTGATTGATTGTCAATTGTTTAAAATACAATGAGTGTGTTTATGTTGTTGTATTTTAAGGATTGAGTGTTTTAGCAATAGCTCTTTTTTTTTAATTCTTTTATCTCTGCTTTAGTTTTGCTTCAGCTAATACAGAACTATTATGGCTTCATCAAAATCTAAAAAGAACGAAACAAAAAGTTTGGAGGAATTATTAGAAGACTCTAAAATAAAAAAAGAAGCTCTTAAAAAGATTATTGATAAAATGAACAAGAACACTAATAAACACAATTAATTATGAAAAAAATTACTCTTTTAATGGTTTGTTTACTTACAACCATTTTTGCAAATGCACAATGGAATAGTGATACTGCTATAAACACCTTAGTATCTAATTCTAATGCAGGAGACACACAGTCTGTAGTAGGATCTAACGACTATACATACATCGTATTCTGGAAAAGTATAGCGTCACCAACAAATTACGAATTAAGAATTCAAATTCTTGATGATTCAGGTAATCAATTATTAGGGGCTGATGGTTCTTTAATAAGTAACACCATACCTATGAGTACATTTACACAAGTCTGGTCATTAATCTTAGATGACTCAAATAATGTATATATAGGACTTACAGGTACAGCAGGGAATGTTGGACGTGCTTTTAAATTAGACAGTAATGGCAACAACTTATGGACAAGTAATGGTCTTGATCTTGGAACGGCATATACTGTTAGAATACAGCCATTACCAACTGATGACGTATTAATTTCTAAGTTGAATGGCTCAAATTTTAATGGAGAAATTCAAAAATATGATAGTGATGGTGTAGCAATATGGGCAAACCCAACAAGTTTAGGTTCTGGAACAGTACCTGCAAATTTATATGAATTATCAAATGGTGATTTTATTTCAGTTTACCATGTTCTTGGTTCTGGAATTACATCTACTATGTATGCACAACGATTTAATGATTCTGGTGTAGCGCAATGGGCAAATCCAACTCAGCTATTTGCAAGTGGCAACAATACAGCTTATAATACAACTTATTTTGGCGCTCAAGATGGAGATAACATCTACTATTCCTACAAATTAGCCCATGATAGTAGGTTTGATGCCTATGTACAACGCATTAATCCAGATGGCACTTTACCTTGGGGAATTACTGGGATGGATTTTGATATTAGACAAACAAATTATGAGCAAGAAATTCAAATTGCATATCAACCAGGTTCTACGTCAATTTGGGCTTTATGTAGATATACTGATGCTGCTCAAGGCCAAGTAGGTATATATATTCAAAGTTTTGATAAAACTACTGGAGCCCGACAACTTACAGATAACGCGAAAGCAGTGTATACCATAAGTAATCTTGGTATTAGTCCTGTAGGTAATTTTAGATTAACAAATTCTGGACAACCTATTTTCTTAACTGCAATAATTGATAATAGCCTAAATGTAAACCTTTTAGATTCTAACGGGGATTTTGTTTGGACAGAGGGAACTAAGCCTTTAGCAACATCCACAGGAAGTAAATCTCGTATAAATTTTCACGCATTTTCAAACAATGATTTTGTGACCACTTTTGTTGAAAATAGAACTGGTACTTCTTTAGCATATGCACAAAACTTTACAGATAATGCGTTGTCTATAAACGAAGTTGATGAGATTGATGATTTACAATTTATAAACCCAATTACAAATCGTTTAGAACTAAAAAGTAATCATACAATTCAAGAAGTATCTGTTTACAATACTTTAGGACAATTAATAAACAAAATAGAAAAAAATAACAGTAATACACTTACAATAGATTCTGAAAACTGGAATCCTGGAATGTATTTAGTTCATGTAAAAACCACACAAAATAAAAATCAAGTGGTTAAAATTATTAAAGAGTAGTAATTAGATTGATTAATAGTTGTTTGTAAAAGCTCTTTTGAAAATTTCGAAAGAGCTTTTCGTTTTAAGAATCTTTTATAAAATTAATATTCCGTTTTAAACCTGAATATTTGGTTCGCTTAACTGCCGATTTCTTAAATACTTTTTTAAAAGTGTCTTCTGTAATCTCTTCCCAATCTTTTTTGGACATGGACAGCAATTCAGGATGCGGATTAAATAAAGGCTCATTATGAGCTTTTGAAAACCGATTCCATGGACATACATCTTGACAGATATCGCAACCAAACATCCAATCGTTAAATTTGCCTTTAAATTCAGTTGGAATAGTTTCTTTTAACTCAATGGTGAAATACGAAATACATTTGCTTCCATCAACCACATAAGGTTCTGTGATGGCATCCGTTGGACACGCATCAATACATTTAGTACAAGTACCACAATGATCTGAAGTAATACCATCATATTCTAATTCCAAATCAATTATCAATTCAGCTATAAAATAGAATGATCCCACTTGTTGTGTTAGAAGGTTACTGTGTTTTCCTATCCAGCCTAAACCTGATTTTGCGGCCCATGCTTTATCCAGTACAGGTGCCGAATCTACAAAGGCTCGACCTTCCACTTCGCCAATTTCATCTTGTATTACATGTAATAAAGATTTTAATTTATCTTTTATAATAAAATGATAATCTGTTCCGTAGGCATATTTAGAAAGTTTAAAAGTGTTGTCTAATTGAGTTTCTGCAGGATAATAATTTAACAATAAAGACACAACACTTTTGGAGCCTTCAACTAATTTTGTTGGATCTAAGCGTTTATCAAAATGGTTTTCCATATAGCTCATTTCTCCATGACTATTATTTTTGAGCCATTTTTCGAGTCGTGGTGCTTCTTCTTCTAAAAATGTTGCTTTACTAATACCACAAGATATAAAACCGAGACGCTTGGCTTCGGTTTTTATAAACTGACTGTATTTAGATTTATTTTCTATCAAAAGATTCTTTCTTCAAATCTTAGAAACGCATTTTTTGGTTTCAAAGTAATTAATGGTGTTATCTCAATTGTATCAAATTCGGCATGTATTTTAAATTTAGAAACGAGTTCGCTTACAGCTATTATCATTTCAAACATCGCAAAATTATTCCCTATACATTTTCTTGGTCCAGCCCCAAACGGAAAATATTGAGAAGAGTATTTTCGGCTTCCATTAACAAATCGTTCAGGCAGAAAAGCATCTGGTTGTTCCCATAAATCTGGATGACGATGTATTTCATAAACTGAAAATAATAGATTGGAGCTTGGTTTAAACACCATGTCTTTAAAACGATCTTCAGAAACATTTACTCGATCTATAAAATAAACTGGAGGAAACAATCGCATAGATTCTTCAATAACTTGCTGACAAACCTTAGACGAAGTTACTATGGTCATTAAATCATCCGTTTCTTTTTTAATTTCTATTATCTCCTGATGAATTTTTTCTTGCCAATCTGGATGCAATGCTAAAAGCTGAAAGGTAAAAGTTAATGCATTTGAGGTGGTTTCATGACCAGCTGTAAACAAGATTAGAATCTCATCAATTAGTTGTTCTTCGTACATTGCGGAACCATCTTCATATTTAGCATCTAATAACATGTCTAATAAATCATGTTCTTTTACTTCTGATGCTCTCCGATCGGAAACAATTCGTTTTAAAATTTGACGTGCTTCTTCAGTTAATGCAAGATGTTTTTTAATATTTCCACTAATAGTAAACCACCATCCTAAATAAGGTTGACGTAGCTCTTTAACTAGCATTTTTTGAGCTGCTTCAGTTATGTATTGAAGCCTGTCTATATCTTTTTGATTTGCAGCACTACTGAACAGAGATTTCACAACGGTTTGAAACGCTAAATCGTTAAGAATTGGAAATATATCCATAACATCATTAGTACTAATTCTAGAGTACTCAGTGAAAATAGCAAGTTTAATAGTTTCTAATAAATTCTCTAATTGTTTTTTATGAAATGCTGGCTGAATTAGTTTGCGTTGTATTTTCCAGTGTTCACCTTCAGAAGTAAGTAATCCTTTACCAACATATTTAGCCAGGTCTTCTGTTTGAATTTTAGATTTTATATAATTCTTTTGATTTTTCTGGAGCACATATTCTGCAAAAGCTGCATCTCTAGAAAAGTAAATGGTGGTATTAATACCAATATTTAAACTGAAAGTATTCCCTTTCTCTGAAAAGTTTTTATGATGAAATGGTAAAGGGTTTTTTAGAATATTTAATGAATGCTTTACAAACTGCGATAAAGGAACTTTAGGTATGTTATTATTAATACTCATGACAATGTATTTCCTTTTACGGTAGGATGAAAGTCTGAAGCGAATTCAGAATAACATTATATTTTTTTTTAAAACAAACCACCTTGAACAGGACCTTTTACCCTTCCTAGATGTTTATATGCTAATTCGGTGACTTCACGTCCACGAGGTGTGCGCATGATAAAACCTTGTTGAATTAAGAAAGGTTCATACACCTCTTCAATAGTTTCAGCACTTTCGCTTACAGCTGTTGCTATGGTTGTTATTCCCACAGGACCTCCTTTAAATTTATCGATAAGAGTTGTAAGGATTTTATTATCCATTTCATCTAGGCCATGAGCATCTACATGTAACGCTTCTAAAGAAAATCTGGCTATTTTAATATCGATTTTTCCATCTCCTTTTATCTGTGCAAAATCTCGTACACGACGTAATAACGCATTTGCAATACGAGGTGTTCCTCTACTTCTTCCAGCTATTTCTACTGCTGCTTCCATAGAAATTGGAACTTTTAAAATGTCTGCACTACGTTGTACGATAGTAGTTAATAATTCGGTGTTATAATATTGAAGTCGGCTTTGAATACCAAAACGAGCTCTCATGGGTGCTGTTAATAATCCAGATCTCGTGGTTGCTCCTACTAAAGTAAAAGGGTTTAGATTAATCTGAACTGTTCTGGCATTTGGACCAGACTCGATCATGATATCAATTTTATAATCTTCCATAGCCGAATACAGGTACTCTTCAACTATAGGGCTTAATCTATGTATTTCATCAATAAACAAGACATCTCTTTCTTCAAGATTTGTTAATAAACCTGCTAAATCTCCTGGTTTATCTAAAACAGGTCCTGATGTTACTTTAATTCCAACGCTTAATTCACTTGCTAAAATATGTGCTAAAGTGGTTTTTCCTAAGCCTGGAGGACCATGAAATAAAGTATGATCTAATGCTTCTTCTCTTAAATTAGCAGCCTGAACAAAAATTTGTAGATTTTCTAATACCTGATCTTGACCAGTAAAATCATCGAATGATAAGGGTCTTAACTTTTTTTCTACATCCAGTTCTTCTGGTGTAAAATTATCTCCTGTTGGATCTAGGTTTTCGTTCATACATCACAAATATAAACAAAAAGCCTTTCTAAAAATAGAAAGGCTTTGGTTGAATTATATATAGAATTTCAATTAATGTTGAAGCTCTTCTTCTCCTTCTTTTAAAGGTACATTTTGAGGAACAAAATCGACATCATGACCTGGTTTACTATAGTCATAAGCCCAACGGTACACATGAGGAATTTCTCCTGGCCAGTTTCCATGCATATGCTTAACAGGTGCAGTCCATTCTAAAGTTGTAGATCTCCAAGGGTTTTGTGGTGCCTTTTTTCCGAAGAACATGCTTCCGAAGAAATTGTATAGAAACACTAATTGGAATACAGCTCCAATAATTGCAAATACAGTAATAACAACGTTTACATTTGCTAAATCATCAAATAATGGGAAATTAGAGTTTGTATAATAGCGTCTTGGTAAACCAGCCATCCCAATAAAGTGCATTGGGAAGAAAACGCCATAAGCACAAATAGCTGTTACCCAAAAGTGAATGTATCCTAGGTTTTTATTCATCATTCTACCAAACATTCTTGGATACCAATGATAAACTCCTGCAAACATTCCATAAAGAGCAGAAATACCCATTACTAAGTGGAAGTGAGCAATTACAAAATAAGTATCGTGAACATTAATATCTAAAGCAGAATCTCCAAGAATAATACCTGTTAAACCTCCAGTGATAAAGGTAGAAACAAAACCTATTGAGAAAAGCATGGCAGTATTCATTTGTATATTACCTTTCCAAATGGTTGTTATCCAGTTAAAAGCTTTTACTGCTGATGGGATTGCAATTAATAACGTTGTGAATGTAAATACAGAACCTAAAAATGGATTCATTCCTGAAATAAACATGTGGTGACCCCAAACGATAGTTGATAAGAATGCTATGGCTAAAATAGAGGCAATCATGGCACGGTAACCAAAAATTGGTTTACGGGAGTTTGAAGCCATAATTTCAGAAACAATTCCCATGGCTGGTAAAATTACAATATATACCTCTGGGTGTCCAAGGAACCAAAATAAGTGTTCAAACAATACAGGTGATCCTCCTTGATAATGCAACACTTCACCTTGAATAAAAATATCTGATAAGAAGAATGATGTTCCAAAACTTCTATCCATTATTAACAATAACGCAGCTGATAATAAAACTGGGAAAGAAACTACACCAATAATAGCAGTTACAAAAAATGCCCAAATTGTTAGAGGAAGTCTTGTCATAGACATTCCTTTAGTTCTTAAGTTTATAACAGTTACTATATAATTTAAGGAACCTAATAATGATGATGCAATAAAAATAGCCATAGATACTAGCCAAAGCGTCATTCCCATACCAGATCCTCCTTGAGCCATAGGTAAAGCACTTAATGGAGGGTAAATAGTCCATCCTGCAGCAGCTGGTCCAGCTTCAACAAACAGTGATATAAGCATAATTATTGCTGACACAAAGAATAACCAATATGAAATCATATTCAAGAATCCTGAAGCCATATCTCTTGCGCCAATTTGCAATGGAATTAATAAGTTACTAAAAGTTCCACTTAAACCTGCTGTTAATAGAAAGAATACCATGATGGTACCATGAATGGTTACTAATGCTAAATAAATATCAGCATCCATAACTCCTCCTGGAGCCCATTTTCCTAATAAAGCTTCGAACAGTATATTTGGTTCTTCTGGCCATGCAATTTGAATACGAAACATAATGGACATTAATACCCCTATAACACCCATAATAGTACCAGTAATTAGGTACTGTTTTGATATCATTTTATGATCCTGACTAAAGATGTATTTAGTCACGAACGTTTCTTTATGATGATGTCCGTGATCGTCGTCGTGTGCGTGAGTATCTGCGTGTGTTGACATAATCTAATATATACTTTTTAAAACCGTTTCTTAATTACTTAATTAAAGAATTTTTAAATTCTTTTTGTTCTTTTATCCAAGCGTCGTACTCTTCTTGAGTTTCAACAATAATATCCATTTGCATGTTATAATGCGACTTTCCACAAATTTTATTACATAACAATAAATAGTTGAATTCGTAAGGGTCTAAAGCAGCTTCTCCTTTTGCTACTAAATCTTTACTCTTTTCTTTTCTAATATTATTAATGTTTGCCACTTTTTTCAACATTTCTGGAGTTTGTCTCATTTCAGCAGTGGTTACTGTAGGCGTAAATCCAAATTGAGTTATCATGCCAGGAACACAGTTCATTTGTGCTCTAAAGTGTGGCATATAAGCTGAATGAAGTACATCTTGAGAACGCATTTTAAACAAAACTGGTCTACCTACTGGTAAGTGTAATTCTGATACAATAATATCATCTTGAGCGTTTGGATCTGATTCATCTAGACCTAAAATATTTGCATTATCTAAGTTTATTAACCTAACATTTGCTTTTCCTAAAGTGTTGTCATTACCACCATATCTTGCTTTCCAGTTAAATTGTTGCGCATATAGTTCTATAACTAAAGGATCATCATCTTCATTTACATTCATTATACTATTCCATGTAAATAATCCGTAGATAATTAAACCAGCTAATACAATAACAGGAATAATAGTCCAAATAGCTTCAAGGGTGTTATTGTCTGCATAGAATAATGCTTTCTTGCCTTTTTCACCTCGATATTTATATGCAAAATAGTGTAATAGATATTGTGTAATTGTTTGCACAATAAATATAAGAACCATGGAAATAATCATTAAATTATCTATTTCTGGACCATGCTCAGATGCAGAATTTGACATTAATGGTAAATCTCCCCATTTTACAAAACAAACTATAGTGATGATATAGATGAAAGCTAAGAAAGCTAGCATCATATAAGCATTCATCTTGTTATCATGATCTGTTGCTATTTGGCTATTGGATACTCCTACTTGAGCTAAATCAAATATTTTAACCATTTGCCATATGGCAACAGCTACAAAAAATACTATTATTATTGTTAAAAAAGCTGTCATTGTCTTTTCTCTTCTTTAATTAATTTTTAATAATGGAAATGTTCACTTTCCTTTAAGAATGGGTTTCTTTTTACTATTAATGGTGCTTTAGTTAAAGCTGTAAATACGATAAATAAGAATAGTCCTGCGAATAACATAATGGAGCTAATTTCAGGGATTCCAAAAGCCCATCTATCTCCAACTGTAGCAGGCATAATCATTACATAAACATCGATATAATGTCCAACTAAAATGATAATTCCAGCCATAAATACAAACCAAGGAATTCGTTTATAATCGCTATTCATTAGCACTAAGAATGGGAATACAAAGTTTAATACTAGCATCCCAAAGAAGAGCCCGTTATAATCTTGAATACGCGTTACAAAATAAGTAACCTCTTCTGGTATATTGGCATACCAAATTAACATGAATTGAGAGAACCATAGGTAAGCCCAAAAAATGCTGAATCCGAACATATATTTCGCTAAATCGTGAATATGACTATCGTTTACTATTTCTAAATGTCCTCTAGACTTTAAGTAAAGAGCAACAAAAGCAATAACTGTAATTCCACTTACTGCCATTCCTGCAAATACATACCATCCAAACAAAGTACTAAACCAGTGTGGATCTACACTCATAATCCAGTCCCAAGACATAATAGATTCTGTATAAATAAAGAATACTAAAAATGCTGCTGAAATACGAAATGCTTTCTTAAAGTTACTATTGTCGTCTGAAGTATCCTGAGCTATGGTAAATTTACGTGCAAAATGTCTATACAAACTCCAACCCGCAATAAAAATTAATCCTCTAACAGCAAACCAACCTAAATTTAACCAACTTGCTTTAGCTTGAATTAACTTATCGTGAGCTACCACGTCTGGATCCATCCAAATAAATATATTATAATGACCTATTGTCCCTGAAGCAACAGCAATTGCTAAAACTATAAGTCCTCCAGGTAATACATAAGCAGTAATTCCTTCCATGACTCTAAATAGAACTGGAGACCAGCCTGATTGCGAAGCAAATTGTATTGCATAGAATGCTAACACACCAAGTGCAATCATAAAGAAGAAAAAAGCAGCAACATATAACGCAGACCATGGTCTGTTAGCTATTTGGTGTTGTACATGTTCCACGTGTTTTTTATGAGCATCTGAATGAGATTCTACTCCTTCACCATGTGTTTCTTGTGCATGATTTTCATTAGCTGCTGCATCATGAGATGCTGTTTCATGGGTAGCTTCTTCAGCATGACCTCCACCATGATGCGAAGTTTCTTCTGCCAACATGGTTTCAACGTCTTCAAAAGATTTATGAGATGTCATAAAACCATATCCTACACCTAATAGTCCTAAAATTATTAAGGCTATAGAAAATGTCTTTAATTTATTTGAGATTGTGTACATATCTATATTTAATCTTTATCTTTCTTACTTTTCTAATTTAGCTTTTAAATCTAATACGTATGCAACAACTTGCCAACGTTCTTCTTCATTAAGTTGATTTGCATAGGAACCCATGGTGTTTTTACCATAATAAATAGTGTGATAAATACTTCCTTCTGTAATAGCTCTTCCTATATCGTCATACTTTGGAATACCTAAAATCTTTTCTCTTTTCACAAGGTTTCCTTGACCATCACCTTTAGATCCATGACAAATTCCACAGTAGATATCATAAAGCACCTTAGCTTCCACCAAGTCTATTTGAGTAGAGTCTAATGGACTTTTTAAGTTTGTTTTAGCTAACATATAACCTTCAATATCGTTTGCGTAATCAAAAGGCATATGACCTCTAGCTATAGATCCTTCAGCAGGTAATTGTGCTTCTACACCAGTTCTAAATGCATCAGATTCTGAGTATGCTTCATAACCTACAGATTCATACATGTTTGGCATGAATTGATAATTAGGTCTTGAGTCGTTTTGACAAGACACAAAAGATGCAAATACTAATGCTATTATCGTTATTTTTACTAAGCTCTTCATATGACTATATTAATGTGCTTCTTCTTTTTCAATTAATTTAATTTCTACTGCTCCAGTTTCTTTAAGCAAGTTTTCTAACTCACTTTCGTTACCATTAACTGCTATTTCCATTAAAAAGTGATCGTCCGTGGTTCTTAAATCTGGATTTTCTGCTTTTTTAAATGGCCACATTCTACTTCTTAAATAGAAGGTGATAACCATTAAGTGTGCAGCAAAAAATACGGTTAGCTCAAACATAATTGGCACAAAGGCAGGCATGTTTTCAATGTAGCTAAAACTTGGTTTACCCCCAATATTTTGAGGCCAATCTTCAATCATGATATAATTCATCATCACAATAGAAACAATTAAACCAACACAACCATACATAAAAGATGCAATAGCTATTCTTGTAGGTGCTAATCCCATAGCCTTGTCTAGTCCGTGAACTGGAAAAGGTGTGTATATCTCTTCTATATGATGTTTTTCTGCTTTAACTTTTTTAACAGCAGACATTAATACATCATCATCAGTATAAATAGCGTGAATTACTTTTGAAGTTTCCATTGTCTACGCGTCGTTTTTTGATTTATTAACTTGGCTACCAGAAGTTCTTTCGTCTGCTCCTGTTCCTACTAAACTATCTCCTCTTTCTCTTATATTTTTATAGCGTTCTCCTGAAGATTTTAAAATAGTCTTCACCTCTGCTTGAGCAATTACAGGGAATGTTCTTGAGTATAATAAGAATAATACAAAGAAGAATCCAATAGTCCCTATAAATATTCCAATATCAACAAATGTTGGAGAGAACATGGTCCATGAAGATGGTAAATAATCTCTGTGTAATGAGGTAACGATAATTACAAAACGTTCAAACCACATTCCTATGTTTACTATAATTGAGATAAAGAAAGAAAACATGATACTCGTTCTTAATTTCTTAAACCACATAAACTGTGGAGAGAATACATTACAAGACATCATTGCCCAGTATGCCCACCAGTAAGGTCCTGTTGCTCTATTTAAGAAGGCATATTGTTCGTATTCAACACCTGAATACCAAGCGATAAATAATTCTGTAATATAAGCTACACCAACTATAGAACCTGTAATCATGATGACTATGTTCATTAATTCGATGTGTTGTACAGTGATATAATCTTCTAGATTACACACTTTTCTCATAATAATAAGAAGTGTGTTTACCATAGCAAATCCTGAGAATACTGCTCCTGCAACAAAGTAAGGAGGGAAAATAGTAGTATGCCAACCTGGTACTATAGATGTTGCGAAATCAAAAGACACAATAGTATGTACAGAAAGTACTAAAGGTGTTGCTAAACCAGCAAGAACCAAAGATACTTCTTCAAAACGTTGCCAATCTTTTGCTCTACCAGACCAACCAAAACTCAATAAAGAATAAATTTTCTTTTGGAAAGGCTTGATTGCTCTATCACGTAACATTGCGAAATCAGGAAGTAGACCAGTCCACCAGAATACTAATGAAACCGACAAATACGTTGAAATTGCAAATACATCCCAAAGTAAAGGTGAGTTAAAATTTACCCATAGTGATCCAAATTGATTAGGGATTGGTAATACCCAATAACCTAACCATGGACGACCCATGTGAATTATTGGAAATAAACCAGCTTGAACTACTGAGAAAATTGTCATTGCTTCAGCAGAACGGTTTATTGCCATTCTCCATTTTTGACGGAAGAGTAAAAGTACTGCAGAAATTAACGTTCCTGCGTGACCAATACCAACCCACCAAACGAAGTTAGTAATATCCCAAGCCCAACCTACAGTTTTATTTAAACCCCAAGTTCCGATACCTGTTGATATTGTATAAATAATACATCCTATTCCCCAGAGAAAAGCTACTAGTGCTATAGAAAAAACTATCCACCAAGATTTGTTTGCTTTACCTTCAACAGGTCTTGCTACATCCACCGTAACGTCGTGGTATGATTTTTCGCCTGTAACTAAAGGTCTTCTAATAGGTGCTTCGTAATGAGACGCCATAATCCTTTTATAATTATTTTCTTAATTCGTTTTATTATGCTTCGGTTGTATTTCTCACTTTAGTATGATATTGCACGTTTGGTTCTGTGCCTACATACTCTAAAAGGTGATACATACGATTATCTTCTAAAAGTTTTGCAACTTTACTGTCTTTATCATTAATGTCTCCAAATACCATTGCCCCATTACCACATGCTGCAGAACAAGCCGTTTGGAATTCGCCATCTTTAATTTCACGTCCATCACGTTTGGCATCAAGAATTGTTTTTTGTGTTTTTTGAATACACATTGAGCATTTCTCCATAACACCACGAGAACGAACAACGACATCTGGGTTTAAAACCATACGTCCTAAATCATCATTCATATGATAGTCAAATTCATCATTCTCACTATATAAGAACCAGTTGAAACGACGCACTTTATAAGGGCAGTTGTTAGCACAGTAACGTGTACCTACACAACGGTTATAAGCCATATGATTTTGACCTTGACGCCCATGAGAAGTTGCAGCTACAGGACAAACAGTTTCACAAGGTGCGTGATTACAATGTTGACACATAACTGGTTGAAAAACTACTTGAGGATTGTCTGAAGCATGCTCCATTTCACCAAATTCGCTTAATGAACTTCCTAATCCTGAAATATTTTCTTTCTTCTCAATGTCTTCCGCAAAAGATTCTTCAGATGAATAATATCTATCAATACGTAACCAGTGCATATCACGACTCTTACGTACTTCTTCTTTTCCTACTACTGGCACGTTGTTCTCTGCATGACAAGCAATTACACAAGCACCACATCCAGTACAAGCGTTTAAGTCTATAGACAGATTAAAATGATGTCCAATGGTACGATCATATTCATCCCACAAATCAACTTCTGGTGAAGTAACCGGAGTTTCAACGTGATTTAAAGACACCACAGGAATTGCATTCCATTCAGATTTGTCTTTGGTATTGAATATTTCTAAAGTGGTTTCTTTAATAATATCACCACGACCCATTAAGGTGTTGTGCAACTGTACAGACGCAAATTCGTGCATCCCTTGAGCTGCAGAAACACTTACATCTTGTACATTATTAAAATTATGGTATAACTTATAGGCATTAACACCCGTTTTCATTTCATTTTTTAATCCAGTTGTTCTTCCATAACCAAAAGAAAGACCAACAGATCCTTTTGCTTGTCCAGGCTGAATAATTACTGGAACATTTTCAATAGTCGTTCCATTAACGGTAACATTTGCGTAACTACCATTTAAACCACCATTTGCTACGTGTTCACTTTTCAATCCTAAAGCTTTTGCATCGTCTTTTGAAACCGTTAAATAGTTATCCCAAGACGTTCTTGTAATTGGATCTGGAAACTCTTGTAACCAAGGATTGTTGGCTTGTTTTCCATCCCCCATTCCAACTTTTGTGTATAGAGACAACTCCAATCCTGCAGAAGCAGTCGATGATGCTAATGCTCTTGCAGCTGACGCACCTGAAACAGATGCAGTTGTTGTAGTTTGTTCAGTAGCTGTTGTGGTTTCTTTATCTTTATTTAATCCCAAACCTGTTGCAACATCTTCAATAATACCACCTACAAAAGTTTTATCATCTGTTGCTGTTGCAGTTGCATTGGTTCCGTTTGAAGTAGAAATCGCTCCATTAGAAACAAAAACACCATCGTGCAATGCTTGACTAAATGAAGAACCTGCTAAAATATTTTCGTTCCAAGTTTGCTTGATATAATCGTGATAAGAAACATCGTTTCCTGTCCAATTTAACAAAGCATCTTGAAATTGTTTTGTATCGAATAATGGACGAATTGTTGGCTGCATTAATGCAAAATGTCCTTTTTTCAATTCTACATCTCCCCATGATTCTAAATAATGTGGAGCAGCAGCAATATATTGCGTTTGTGTAGATGTTTCGTCTGCTTTTAATGAAAAGGTAACCGATAATTCTGTTTGTGTTAATCCCTCAGCAAAGTCGGCTGCATTTGGTAATGTATATATAGGGTTAACACCACTCATGATAATAGCACCTACTTTACCTGCTTTCATTTCGGCAACTAAAGTATTAACTGCTTTATCGTTTCCTTGTCTTATTTTTATTGGTGTAGCTGCATCAAATGCTTTAGAATTCAAATAGTCATTAATTTCTAAAACGACTGTTTGTGCATTTACATCCTGAACTCCAGTTACTACGACACCTTTACTTCCTACGCTTTTTAGTTGAGAAGCAGCTTTACTTACAGCTGTTAATATGTGTTCTGGTAAATCGACAGAAACAGACCCTCCTACAACTTCACTATATAATTTAGCTAAAACTAATTTTTGCTGACTTGGAGTTACTGGCACACGCTTATCTGCATTAGCTCCAGTTAATGACATGTTAGATTCAAACTGAATGTGACGTGACATTTTTCCTTTAGTTGGAATACGTCCAGCTGCATAACCAGAGTCGAAACCTCCACCTTGCCAATCGCCTAGGAAATCTCCTCCTACAGAAACAATTGTTTCGGCTTTAGAGAAATCATAACTAGCTAAACCTCTTTCATTGTATTTTGCTTGGTAAGCATCTAGTGCAGCAGACTCAGATACCGCATCATAAACCACATGATTTACATTGCCGTATTTTTGTTTAAATTCTGAAATTAACTTCGAAGTAGAAGGGCTAGCAAATGTTTGAGTTAACAACACTATTTGTTTTCCTGAACCACTTAATTCTGTTAATTTTTGACTAACCTCAGCGTTTAAATCTTCCCATGAAATATAGCTATCTCCTTTAACAGGACCTTGCATTCTCATGCTATCATACAGACCTAAAACCGATGCATTTACCCTAGCATTAGCACTACCACTAGTAGTTGCCAAAGTATTATTTTCAATTTTAATTGGACGACCTTCACGAGTTTTTACTAAAACACTAGCGAAATCAAATCCATCTGCAATGGTTGTTGCATAATAGTTTGCTACACCAGGAATTATTTCTACTGGCTGCACTACATAAGGTATGGATTTAATAACTGGCCCTTCGCAGGCTGCCAATGATGCAGCAGCTGTACTAAAACCAACGTATTTTAAGAAATCACGACGTGTTGTTTTCGAACTCTCTAACGATTCTTTATTACCTAAAAACTCATCAGTAGGAATTTCTTCAACAAACTCATTTTGTTGCAGCGTCTCAACAATAGAACTATTTTCGTTTAGCTCTTCAACACTTTTCCAGTATTTCTTGTTTGATGACATATTATATAATTGAATTACTTCTTAATAATTTTAATATTTCTCTTAATTGAGATTTTCTTTTTATGGAAATTACTAAAATTCTGCTTTTAGTAATGACATTTACCACACTCTAATCCACCCATTTGCGCAGCAGTTAGTTCCTCTACCCCATACTTTTTAGATAACTCTTCGTGAATTTTAGTATAGTATGCATTGTCTTTAACTTTTACGTTTGTATCTCTATGGCAATTTATACACCACCCCATTGTTAAAGGAGAATATTGTGAAACAATTTCCATTTCTTCAATAGGTCCATGACAAGTTTGACATTCTATTCCAGCCACAGATACGTGTTGCGAGTGATTAAAATATGCGAAATCTGGTAAATTATGAATTCTTACCCATTTAACAGGCTGTGTTTCCCCTGTGTATTTTTGATCGGCATCACTCCAACCTACTGCATCGTATAGTTTTTTAATTTCTCCATCATAGAACTCTTTACTGTATTCTTCTGTTGCAGTAGTCTCTGCAACTTCATAAACAGATTTATGACAATTCATACAAACATTTAATGAAGGAATACCTGATGTTTTACTAACACGTGCTGATGAATGACAGAATTTACAATCTATTCCATTATCACCTGCATGTATTTTATGAGAGAAATGTATAGGTTGTACTGGTTGATAGCCTTGGTCTACACCAATTTGCATCATATAGCCATATAGGTAATAACCACTAGCTAATAATAAAAAGATAACAGTTACTAATACTAAAAATTGATTCTGAACAAATGCTTTCCAGATCGGAACTCCTTTAGTTTCAGTTACATCAACATTTTTAGCTTCTGCAAAACGATTTAAAGTACGTCTTACTAATAACAATGCCATTGCTAATAATGCAAACAACAAAGCTAAAGCTCCTAAGATTATTTTATTTGAAATTCCAGATTCTGACGATGCTTGTCCAGTTCCAGAAGCTGTAGCAACTTCAACTGGTGCTGGAGCCTCTTCGGCTGTATAAGCTAATATATCGCTTATATCTTGATCTGACAGTTGTGGAAATGCCGTCATAGCTGCACCTCCATATTCATCATAAATCTTAGCTGCATAAGCATCTCCAGACTTAATAACACTTGAACTATTACGTATCCAAGCAGCAAGCCATGCTCTATCTAAGCCTTGTTCATCTGCAAGCTTCTGCTCGATATGACGAAGCGCTGGACCAGTCATCTTCTTATCTAATTTATGACAAGCAGCACAATTGGCGTTAAATAAAGATTTACCTTTAGCTGGATCGCCCTCTTGAGCGAAAATTGAAGTTGAAATTGTTAGAATAAAAATTAAACTTAACTTAAGAATATTTCTGCCTAACTTACGGTTACTCACCTGTTTCATATTAATGGTTGAATTAACGTCTAAACTTTGGTATGATTTTTTCACTAATGTGAATGAAAAATACAATTATAAAATCTCTCGCAAAAGTAACATTTAAAGTCGATTTTGAAAATGTTAGGGAAGTGTTAATTGCTAATTTAGAGGAGTTCTAAATAATAAATACCTATAAAAATTAGTTAATAAGGCATACATTTGCATTAAAATTTGTTGAAAATGAAATTATTAAACATGAAAATAAGCACATTTACAGTTGTTTGCATTCTTTTTGTAAGTCAGTTAAGTTATGGGCAACAAGGCACAGTTACTATCAATCAAAATAAGGATATTGACAAATTGTTGGTCTTAAAAAAAGAAATAAATGAATCTGAGAACACATCAGATCGGTATAGAATTCAAATTTATTCAGGAAATAGATCTGAAGCAGAAAAAGCACAGAGTAATTTTAGAAATATGTCTGTTGATTTAAAATCGAAATTAGTTTACGAAACACCAAACTATAAAATATGGGTAGGTAATTTTAGAACTAGACTTGAGGCAGACAGAGCTTTAGTAAAAGTAAAAGCCAAGTTTCCAACAGCTTTTATTTTTAAACCAAAAAAGGAGAAAGAATAGAGGTTTGTGTTATTAAAATTACTACTTCAATATTTTTATAACCTATTGATAACAAAAAACAGCGACCAAATTGGTCGCTGTTTTTATTTATATTGACTTAGAAACTATTTCAATTTCTTTTTAACTTCAACTTCATGATAAGCTTCAATAATATCGCCTTCTTTAATATCGTTGTAGTTTTTAATTTGCATACCACAATCATAACCTTTGGATACTTCTTTTACATCGTCTTTAAAACGTTTTAATGACGACAATTCACCTGTGAATACAACAACACCATCACGTATTAATCGGATACCAGAATTTCTAAAAATCTTACCTGAAAGCACCATACATCCAGCAATACTTCCAATTTTAGAGACTTTAAATATTTCTCTAATTTCGGCTGTTCCAGTAATTTCTTCTTTAAGCTCTGGTGACAACATGCCTTCCATTGCATCTTTAAGGTCGTTAATAGCATCGTAAATAATCGAGTACATTCTAATATCGATTTCTTCTTTGTCTGCTATTTGACGTGCATTACCCATTGGTCTCACATTAAATCCTATAATAATAGCATCTGAGGCTGTAGCTAATAATACATCGCTTTCTGTAATTGGTCCAACACCTTTATGTATAATATTTACTTGAATTTCTTCGGTAGATAATTTTTGGAACGAATCTGTTAATGCTTCAACAGAACCATCTACATCACCTTTAAGAATGATATTTAATTCTTGGAAATCTCCAAGAGCAATACGTCTTCCAATTTCGTCTAATGTAATATGACGTTGCGTTCTAACAGACTGCTCACGTTGTAATTGAGTACGTTTAGTAGCAATTTGTTTCGCTTCACGTTCGTCTGCAAAAACACTAAATTTATCACCTGCTTGTGGTGCGCCATCTAATCCTAAAATAGATACAGGCGTTGATGGGCCAGCTTCTTTCACTTCATTTCCACGCTCATCGTGCATGGCTTTCACTTTTCCACTGTTTTTTCCTGCTAATACATAATCTCCAACTTTTAAGGTTCCAGCTTGAACTAAAATAGTAGACACATATCCACGTCCTTTATCCAAGAATGCTTCTACAACTGTTCCAACAGCTGGTTTATTTGGATTTGCTTTAAGCTCTAATAATTCGGCTTCAAGTAATACTTTTTCTAATAATTCTTTAACTCCAGTTCCAACTTTAGCAGAAATATCGTGAGATTGCACTTTGCCTCCCCAATCTTCAACTAATAAATTCATATTAGCAAGACCTTCTTTAATCTTTTCAGGATTAGCTGCAGGTAAATCAATTTTATTGATAGCAAAAACAATAGGAACTCCTGCTGCTTGAGCATGAGAGATTGCTTCTTTAGTTTGTGGCATAATATCATCGTCTGCTGCTGCAACAATAATAGCAATATCTGTTACTTGAGCACCACGAGCACGCATAGCTGTAAAGGCTTCGTGACCAGGTGTATCTAAAAAGGCAATTTTCTGTCCATTTTCTAGTTGTACTCCATAGGCTCCAATATGTTGTGTGATTCCTCCAGATTCTCCAGCAATTACATTTTCCTTACGTATATAATCTAATAGAGATGTTTTACCATGATCTACGTGACCCATGACTGTTACTATTGGTGCACGTTCAACTAAATCTTCTGGTTTATCTTCAACTTTTTCTATTGATTCTTCTATATCTGCAGTTACAAATTCTACTTCGTAACCAAACTCGTCTGCAACAATACTTAAGGTTTCAGCATCTAAACGTTGGTTCATGGTAACCATCATTCCTAACGACATACATGCAGAAATAATTTGCGTTACAGATACATCCATCATGGTTGCAACTTCGTTTGCAGTTACAAACTCAGTAACTTTAAGAGTTTTACTTTCAGCTGCTTCTAATTTTTGGTCGATTTCTGTTTGCTCCCTATGTTGGTCTCTTTTATCTCTACGATATTTAGCTCCTTTACCTTTACTAGATTTTCCTTGAAGTTTTTCTAGTGTTTCACGAACTTGTTTTTGAACTTCTTCTTCGCTAGGCTCTTCTTTTACTACATTTCTTCTTCCTTTACCTGCTCCAGGTTTTCCTTTAAACCTGTCGTTTCCACTTCTTGAGGCATTACCACTTCCTGTTCCTGGCGCACCAGCTTTACTTATACGACGACGCTTTTTCTTGTTAGAATTAGCAGATTTATCATCTTTTTTCTTGTCGTCTGTCTTTTTCTTAGGTTTTTTAAATTGCGATAAATCTATTTTATCACCAGCAATTTTTGGCCCAGAAAGTTTTTGATATTGTGTTTTTAGTTTTTCGTCTTCAACAGGGGCTTCTACATCTTTATCTTTAGAAGCTTCTACTTTTACAGTCTCCTTTTTTGGAGCTTCTGTTTCAGTTTTTTTAGTTGCTTTTTCTTCAACCTTAGCTTTTGGCTTTTCGGTTGCTTTTTCTTTAGGCTTTTCTTTTTCTTCTACAGCTTTTTTGTCTGTAGACTCTTCAACTTTCGCTTGAGGTTTTTCAACTTTAACAGTTTCTTCCTCTTTTTTAGCAGGAGTTTCGGCAGCTTTTTTCTTTGGCTCTAAATCTATTTTACCAACTTGTTTTGGTCCAGAAAGCGTAGATTTTGCTTTTACAACTTCAGCTTCAGCTGCTTTAGCTGCAGCTGCTGCTTCTCTTTTTGCTCTAGCTTGTTCCTTCTCTTCAATTTCTCGTTCACGCTGTTCTTTTAAAGCTTCTTTTTCTTTAAGCTTAGCCTCACTAACTTCTTGAGACGCCATTTTTTTATTGGCATCCGTTTGAAATTCGTCAGAAAGGACTTGATAAACCTCGTCTGAAATTTTTGTAGTAGGACGTTTCTCTATCTCAATGCCTTTGGTATCTAAATACTCAACAGCACGATCTAAAGAAATGTTTAACTCGCGTAATACTTTATTTAATCTAATAGTTTCAGCCATAAATTGCCTTTAATATAACCTAAATATATGTTATTCTTCAAATTCTTCTCTAAGAATTCTTATAACATCATTAATTGTTTCTTCTTCTAAATCTGTTCTTTTTACTAAATCTGCAACCTCTTGTTCTAGGATGCTTTTAGCTGTATCTAAACCTGCTTTGCTAAATTCTGCAATGATCCAGCTTTCTATTTCATCTGAAAATTCAGATAATTCAACATCTTCTTCTGCGCCTTCTCTAAACACATCAATCTCATAACCTGTTAATTGTCCAGCTAATCGAATGTTATGACCTCCACGTCCAATGGCTTTACTAACCTCTTCTGGTTTTAATATAGCTTCTGCACGTTTGTTTTCTTCATCTATTTTAATAGATGTTACACGAGCTGGGCTTAAAGCTCTGGTAATATAAAGCTGTAAGTTACTTGTATAATTAATAACATCGATATTTTCGTTTCCAAGTTCACGAACAATGCCATGAATTCTTGACCCTTTCATCCCAACACATGCTCCAACTGGATCTATTCTATCATCGTAAGAATCTACAGCTACTTTTGCTTTTTCACCAGGGATTCTTACCACGTTTTTAATAGTAATTAAACCGTCGAAAACTTCAGGTATTTCTTGCTCGAATAACTTCTCTAAAAATGTTGGAGAGGTACGAGACATAATAATGGCCGGTTTATTACCTTTAAGCTCTACGCTTTCAACAATACCACGAACATTATCTCCTTTTCTAAAAAAATCTGAAGGTATTTGTTTTTCTTTTGGCAAAATAATTTCGTTTCCTTCATCGTCTAACAAAATTACTGCTCTATGACGAATATGATGCACTTCTGCAGTATATATCTCACCAATTAGATCTTTAAATTGTTTATAGATATTGGTATTGTCGTGTTCGTGAATTTTAGAAATTAAATTTTGTCTTAATGCTAAAATAGAACGACGTCCAAGATCGATTAGTTTTACTTCTTCAGATACATCTTCACCTACTTCAAAATCTGGCTCAATTTTACGAGCTTCAGTTAAAGATATTTCTTGATTTGGCTCTTCTACTTCACCATCTGCAACTACTATTCTATTTCTCCAAATTTCTAAATCTCCTTTATCTGGATTAATAATAATATCAAAATTATCATCGTCTCCAAATTTCTTTTTTAAGGCATTTCTAAACACATCTTCAAGAATCGCCATTAACGTTACACGATCTATTAATTTATCGTCTTTAAATTCCGAAAAAGAATCAATTAACGCAAGATTTTCCATATCTCTATTGAATTAAAATTTTATCATAACTTTTGCTTCTACAATATTTTCGTAGGCAATTTCTGCCTCATTTTGTACAGTGATTTTTCCTTTACCAATGGGTTTAGGTTCTCTCGATTTCCACTGCACTTTAATGTTATTATCTGTTGCATTAATAAGATCTGCTTCTATAACTTTATCTGCCGTCTTTATTTCTAAAGTTCTACCAATGTTTTTCTTGTACTGTCTTACATTTACTAAAGGAGTCGTTGCTCCAGCCGAAGCTACTTCTAAAGCGAAATCATGTTCTTCTCTATCGATATTATGCTCGATAGCACGACTTATAAACATGCAATCTTCTACTGTAACGCCATGATCGCCATCAATAACTATTTTAATAGCATTGTCTTCTGAAATTGAAAAGTCGATTAAAAACAGATGTTGTTTTTCTTCTAATCCTTCGTTCAATAAATTTTCAACGGTTGTTCTAAACATTTTTTGGTATAAAAAGAGGGGACTTTTCGTCCCCTCATATCTCTTAATTCTTACAACGCTGCAAATATACAATATTTATATTGAAATACAATATTAGTAACGCTTTTTACTAATTTAATGGTATATTAATTTCTTGAGACACTAGGTCTCCTTGATTATTAAAACCATTGATTATGAGTTTTAAACCCGTAAAATTCTCTTTAGCAATATTTATATAATTGGAAGTATTTGGTCTTAAGGTAAAATTAGGAATCCAATCTATTGTCCCATATTTTTCCAAAGCAGTTTGACTATTAAATATTAAGCTTTGTTCTTTAGATAAATCTATAGATTTAGTAAACCCAAAAGTGGTTTTACTTGAAAATATTTTTGTTTTATCTGGGCTGCTTCTTTCAGAATTTAAATAATCTTCTGGCTTTTTTAATTCTACCATTATCACGCCATTGGAACCTTGTATTCCATAACCTGCACCAGATCTATTTAACTTAACAACTTTTACATCTTCAGCTCGAATATCTGTCAAGATAGATGGATGTGAAATCACTCCGTCAATAATAAGTAAAGCATCTATTGGTCCATGAATAGTATTAACACCTCTGGTTCTAAAAATAACCTGAGAGTCCCCATCACTATCTACCACTGTTTTAAGTTCATAAAATTGGTCCAAATAATCAAAAAGTGTACAACCTATACACTCTATATCGCTTTTTGTTTTTTGTCTTGTAAAGCCATTCCCTAATTCTCCTGGATTATTTATGTAACCAACGTCTGGAAATTCATCTTCAACAACTTCTTTTTTTCTTTCCTTTCCAAACAACAAGACTTCATTTAATTGTTCTCCTTCAAAAATAACATGGAATTGATCTTCAACTGCAACAGACTTTGCAGCATGACTTTTATTTTTTAATTTTATATTTTGCTTTATATCAAGAATCGAATCTACAGGGTACTTTAGTTTTTGATCATCTATCTTAAAATTAGCAACCACCACTTTACCTATTGGATTTAACAAAGCTAGATCGTATTTTGATGGATGATACAACAACAGATTATTAAAAGAAAACTTATTCTTATCCACAATATTTTCTATAAGTGCGTAACCATTTTCCTTAGAGGTAAACAGCACTTTATATCCATTTAAATTGTTAAGATGTGTTATTATCTCTCCAGAGATGGACATACCATTTTCAACTTCTCTTATTACGACTTCTTTACTCGCATCAAGAATATTGTTTTTTGGATTTACAAATTGTAAAGCAAGATCAATATTCTTAAAGTTATTAATTTTAGACACATAAGGCGAAATTAAAAAGGCGTTATAAATGGTATTGAAACTATTGTTTACGATACTTTGTTCTGGCAAAATAGAAACGCTGGTGTTGGCTTCTATATATCTGTTAAGCATTTTTAAATCTAAGGTTAAGGAGTCTTTGGTTTCTTTAGATTTATCAATACTTAATTCAATATTTTTGTTTTTATCATGAAAAAAACGTCTAGTTGAGATGGTCTCATTTTTATTAGTGAAGAGTGAAATCATGTTAACTCCATTGAATAAACTTTCTTCATTGACACTTAATAAATAGCTATTTGTGTCTTTGGATACTTTAAAAGGAATGACTGACTTACAGGTGTTATTTCTATGGATAACTGCCAAAATGGTTTCATTGTCGTTTTTAATTGCCGTATCATTATTAACCCTAATGGAGAAACGCACTTCTTTTAAACTTGAATTATTAGATTCATAATGAATCACAAAGCCTTCTTTTTGAGCTTGTGGAACAGCTATTTCATACACTTTATTATCATGGGTGATTTTAAAATAATATTCTTGTTCAGGATAGCAAACAAAATTAACGGAACCCAATCCGTCTTTATTAGAGACCAATTTACCAAGAACCACATTGTTAAAAGAATTTATCAATTCCCCTTTTGTTTCTAAGGGCAAACCGTTTAAAGAAATTTTATAAAACAAGGTATTATTAGCTTCTGAAAGCAACACATCGCTTTCTGGGAAGAACGCCACTTGAATTCCAGTTTTTTGCTCTACTAGAGAATCAACATATTCATTGTTATCTGCAATAGAGCTTTTGTTATCCGATAAATTTATAATTTGAATTTCGCTAATATTTTTCTGATTAAAACCTGCATGATAGTTGGTGTCTAACACTAAATAATAAATACCAGAATTTAATTCTTTTTCTAATTCAATACTACCATTTACCGTTCCATTCTCAACAAAAACCAATTGATGTTTAATTAGTTCCTTTTTAAAATTATACATACTTAAATGTAGGTTCGTTGTAATTAGGCTCGGTAAATTTGTATTATCACTAACTACATATGCCTTATAATTAATAGGTTCTCCAGAAAAGTAGGTCGTTTTATTAGTATGTAAAAAGAACTTTTCTTTGGATAGGTTTGAAAAAATAGGATTTGAATTTATGAAGGTAGTAGCTTCATTTTTTAATTCATCTTGTGAGAAACTAAACGAGCAAACAAAACAAATAAATACCATGGTTAGGTGTTTCATATAAAATAAGATTTTTTAACGTAAATGTTTTGTATTCAAAACAATTCACACTAGGAGCACCTAAATATAAATTTATTTTCTTAATTTTAAAGACATATAATAACCAACTATGAAAAAAATTCTTGTACCCACAGATTTTTCCCAAGAAGCAGAAAACGCATTAAAAGTAGCTGCTCAATTAGCTAAAAAATACCATGGTGAAATATTTTTAACCCATTTATTGGAACTTCCCTTGAGTCAGGTAGACGCTTTAAGTAGTCATAGCGAATTACCCGAAGCAGTATTTTTCATGAAATTAGCTCACAAAAAATTTCAAGATGTATTAGCAAGGGATTATCTTAAAGATATTAAGGTACATGAGTATGTAGATTTTAATCAATCTTTTTCCGGGATTGCAGACACAGCAAAACAAAACAACGTCGATTTAATTATCATGGGGTCTCATGGTGCTTCTGGTTTTAAAGAAATGTTTATTGGATCTAATACCGAAAAAGTGGTTAGAACATCTGAAGTACCAGTTCTAGTTATTAAAAATGAACATATTAATTTTGACATCAATGAATTTGTATTTGCATCAGATTTTAAAAATGATAATAAGGAAACATACAAACAGGCAACTCGTTTAGCAAAAGCCTTTGACGCAAAACTACATCTGTTAATGGTCAATACGGCAAATAATTTTACAACAACGGAAGTCGCTAAAAAAAGGATAACCGATTTCATAAAAGGAACTGATTTTAGTGACTACACCATCAACATTTATAATGATGAAAATGTGGAAAAAGGTATTCTAAATTTTTCACATCAAATTGATGCAGATTTAATTGGCATTAGTACGCATGGCAGACAAGGCATTGCCCACTTTTTAAATGGTAGTATTAGTGAAGACTTGGTAAATCATGCAAAAAGACCAGTGATTACATTTAAAATTTAACAAGATGTAAAAACACAAAAAAGCCTTTCTATTAATTTTGAAAGGCTTTTTTTTGTGTTGGTTCACTTGGACTCATTTTGACTACACTCTGTATAAACTTGTCGCTAGATTTGAGTCCATAAAAAAATCCCAATCAAATTAATGATCAGGATTTAAATTTACTTGTTGGCCCACTAGGGCTCGAACCTAGACTCTTTGGTACCAAAAACCAACGTGTTGCCAGTTACACCATGGGCCATTCTGGTATTGAGGATGCAAATTTAAAACAATATTTTGTTTGCACAAGTATTTTTTGCAGAAAAAAAAATCTAAATACTTAACGTTTCCTTAAAAGTATTCTTGATAAGATAATTATTGTTAAATTCGCTTCTTCTAACAAACATAGATTTTATGACACATTTCAGCTTTAAAAAATGGAATACCCTTTTAGGTTGGTTCTCCTTTTTAATTGCATTAATTACGTATAGCTTAACTGTAGAGCCTACTGTAAGCTTCTGGGACGCTGGGGAATATATACTAACCTCCTCTAAACTTCAGGTAGGACATCCACCTGGAGCGCCACTTTTTCAAATGTTTGGCGCCTTTTTTTCTATGTTTGCTTTAGAGCCTAGCCAAATTGGTTTGGTTATGAATTTAATGAGTGCTGTTGCCAGTGCTTTTACTATTTTATTTATGTTTTGGAGTATTTCTTTACTTCTAAAAAAACTAGTGAAACATACTGGCGAATTTACGCAATCTAAAAAAATAGCAGTTCTTGGAAGTGCGCTTGTAGGAAGTTTAGCATTTGCATTTACAGATTCATTTTGGTTTAATGCCGTTGAAACTGAAGTGTATGCTATGGCAACTTTAATTATGTCTGTGTTGTTTTATTTAGGATTGCGTTGGGAACAAGACATGGATAACTCTCGTGGAAATAGATGGCTGATCTTAATTGCTTTTATTATCGGACTTTCTTTTGGAGTACACTTTATGGGACTCTTAACCATTCCTGCTATTGGATTAATTTATTATTTTAAAAATTATAAAACGGTAACCATAAAGAACTTTATTATTGCTAATGTAATTTCAGTAGCTATTTTATTATTTATTTTTAAATTGCTATTACCTAACGCTTTAAAGATCTTTAGTGCTTTCGAAATCTTCTTTGTAAACTCTATTGGTATGCCTTTTAATTCCGGGACGATTATAGCTGGAATTCTTTTAATAGCCGCCTTCTATTTTGGAATAAAATACACCAAAGATAAAAATTACAAACATGTAAATACTGGAATTTTATGTCTATTATTTATTTTTATTGGGTTCTCTTCTTGGCTCATGCTGCCAATTCGTGCTAATGCCAATGTGGTTGTTAATGAAAATAATCCTTCAGATGCCAGAGAGCTATTAGCTTATTATAACTTGGAACAATATCCTGAAACACACTTGTTTTATGGTCCTTTATTTACAGACCAATACTCTGGATTAGATGAAAATGAGCCTTATGTAGACGACAAGCCTAATTATGAAAAAGATTATACAACTGGTAAATATGTGATTATTAACGATTGGAAAAACGCCAAACAAAATTACAATCACGAACACGCTTCAGTCTTACCACGAATGTGGAGCCAAGAAAATGCAGAGAACTACATGCTTTTTTCTGGTTTTTTAGATTTCAAATTGAAGCCTGAATTCCAAATGGAAAACGAATTACGTAAGACCATTTCAGAATTTAAAAACGATGTAACTCAAGGTGTAGTAGATTATGAAGATTATCATAATTTTTTAAAACAGTTTGGACAATATATTATCGTTGAAAAACCATCTCTAGGAAGCAATATTGCCTACATGTTAGAATACCAATTAGGCTACATGTACTGGAGGTATTTTTTATGGAATTTTGTTGGAAGACAAGACGATATTCAAGGTAGATATGACAATCATGGAAATTGGCTAAGTGGCATCAAACCTATTGATGAATGGCACCTGGGATTCTCTCAGGACAATTTACCAAGCGATGTTAAAAACAATAAAGCCAGAAACACTTATTACTTTTTACCTCTTATTTTAGGGCTTATAGGCTTGTTCTTTTTATATAAAAAAGACAAAAAGCTATTTTGGACCATGTTGGTGTTTTTCCTATTTACAGGTTTAGCAATTCAATTTTATACTAATGTTAGACCTTTTGAGCCAAGAGAAAGAGATTATTCGGTTGTTGGCTCGTTTTATGTCTTTGCCATGTGGATAGGATTTGGCGTTTACTCATTGTATGAAATGATTAGCAAATACACATCCGCAAAATTCTTAGCTCCTGCAGTTACAATAGTCTGTTTGGTTTTAGTACCAGGAATTTTAGTAGCCAATAACTGGGACGATCATGACAGATCTGGAAAATACACAGCCAGAGCGATGGCCAAAATGTACTTAGACTCCTGTGCCGAAAATGCCATTTTATTTACTATTGGAGATAACGACACCTTTGCCTTATGGTATGCCCAAGAAATTGAAGGTTACCGAACAGATGTTCGAGTTGTAAACACCAGTTTATTTCAAACAGATTGGTATATCGATCAAATGAAACGCAAGGCTTATGAAAGCGATCCGATTCCATCGCAACTAACCCACGATCAATATCGTTATGGCACTAGAGATTATATCATGAAACGATTGATTTCAAGAGATACCATGTACATTAAAGATTTCATGGATTTTGTCTCTAGTGACAACCCTAGAACTAAATTTAAATATATTTTAGAACAACAAGGTGAAGACCCCAGTTTTTATCCTGCACAATATATAAAATCCAACTATTTTCCAGTTGAAAACATTAAAGTACCAGTTAATAAAGCAAATGCCTTAAAATCTGGTATTGTAAAAGAGAAAGATGCTGATAAAATAGTAGATTATCTAGATGTTACCATTACAGATAATGTGCTTTATAAAAACAGATTGCTTATGTTAGACATTGTAGCCAATAACGATTGGAAACGTCCAATTTATTTTACTGGTGGTGCTTTTGGTAACGAAGATTATATCTGGATGAAAGACTACCTTCAATTAGATGGTATGTGCTACAAATTAGTCCCAATAAAAACACCTGTAGATAGAGCTAACCCTTTTGATATGGGTCGTGTAGATGCCGATTTAATGTATGAAAAAGTAATGAAATGGGATTGGGGAAATAGTGGAGACCCTAATATTTATCACGATATTGAAACACGTAAAAACTCTATAACCTATAGAGGTAATCTAGCAAGACTTGCAGAACAATTAATCAATGACGAAAAGCTAACAAAAGCCGAAGAAATAGCAGATATAGCCATGGATAACATGCCTGTTGAACAATTTGGTTATTACACTTTATTAGAACCTTATATTGGTGTTTATTACGAAGTAGGTTCTGATGAAAAAGCACAGAAGCTTTTTAAAGATGTATCGAAAAAGTATCAAGAAAATCTCACGTACTTTAGTAAATTAGATGTTGAAAGTCAATACAGACTAATTGAAGATATTTTAACTGATATAGAACGCTACAAAGGCATACTAGATGTGTTGCAAGAATATGACAGAGATTTTTATAGAGATGAAACTAAAAAATTTACAAACTATTTAAATCTATTTAGTCATTTTTACCAAGGTGAAGACAACGAACCTCAACCTCAGTTAAATCCAGATCTTCAACAAGAAGAAGCTTTAGATAGCCTGCTTCAAGATTTAAATAATTAAATACAATGGAATTAATTCCTGCCAAACTACCTCTATTGGTTAAATGGTTATTCCCCAAATATATATGGAATATCCAAACAGAGGAAAAAGTTATTTATCTCACTTTTGATGATGGGCCTACACCAGAAATAACCCAGTGGACTCTTGATATTTTGGAACAATTTAAAGCTAAAGCCACTTTCTTTTGCACAGGGGATAATGTGCAAAAGCATCCTGAAATTTTTCAGGGTATTGTAGAAAAAGAACATATCATTGGCAACCATACGTACAGTCATCCACATGGTTGGAAAACATCAACTGAAACCTATTTAGAGAATGTAAAACAAGCTCAAGATATTATCAATTTCCAACTACAAAACGCTACATTAAGCAAGCAGCAATCGGCAGTCAACAATCTCTTTCGTCCTCCTTATGGGCAAGTTACCAAAAAACAAGGTCGAAAATTAATCGGTTTAGGCTACAATATTATTATGTGGACTGTCTTGGCTATAGATTGGAGTGAAAAAACCAATAAGGAACAGTCCTTAAAAAATGTGATTAAGAATGCTAAGCAAGGAAGTATTGTGGTGTTTCATGATAGCGAGAAAGCCTCAGAAAATATGCAATATGCTTTACCAAAGGTGCTAGAATATTTTAGTGAGAAAGGCTATCAGTTTAAATCTTTAACGCCAACTATGTTTAGAATCTAAACATATTCTTGGATGATACCAATTAGGGTATTGGCATCTTGCTCGCCGCTATGTCGCCATTTCATTTCGCCATTTTTATAAATAATCAATGTAGGCAAACCTTTAACTCTAAGAGCTTCAGCTAATTCTTTATTTTTATCCACATCAATCTTAATAACTTTCGCTTTATCTCCTAAAGCAGCAGCAACATCTCTTAGAACAGGATGCATGGCTGTAGATTGATCATTCCATTCAGTAAAAAAATCAAGTAGTACAGGAATATCTACATCTATAAGTTCCCCAAATTTTGACATACTTTTAAAGTTTTAAGTCAAATGATTATATACAAACCTACGTATTTTTTTTTTATGTTGTACATAAGCCTTATAAATAGTAAGTCTTCAACAATCTATATATTAAATATACACATTTTTTAAGGAAGAAAATAGCATTCTTTTTATTTAAGCTAAATCTGGCCCTTTTTTAAGTTCAATAACAGTTATTTCTGGCCAAATCCCTACTCTACCAGGATAACCAAGATATCCAAATCCCCTATTAACATTAATATATTGATCTGTTTCTTTATAGATTCCGGCCCAATACTTATATCGCCATTTTATAGGACTCCACTTAATCCAACCCGGAATCTCTATTCCAAACTGCATACCATGTGTATGTCCACTTAAAGTTAAATGGTATTTATAATCATCGTCTATAACTACATCTTCCCAATGAGAAGGATCATGACTCATTAAAATTTTGAAATCGTTTTTATTTATGTTAGCTGCAGCCTTTTTTAAGTCTCCTGCCTTTTTAAAGGGACCTCTTCCCCAATTCTCAACACCAACTAAGGCAATACGTTCGCCATTTCTTTCAATGAAACGACTATCGTTTAAAAGTAAATCAAAACCAATGTCTTTTTGAATTTGTATTAATTCCTGAAGATTTTCATGTTTTTTCGCTTCTGTTTCCCAAGTTACATAATCTCCATAATCGTGATTTCCAAGAACGGAAAATTTTCCATCGGTTGCTTTTAATTTCCCAAAAACATCTTTCCAAGGAATCATTTCGGATGCCTTATTATTTATCATATCTCCGGTAAAGAATATGGCATCAGATTTTTGCTCATTCACCAAATTAACAGCGTATTCAATTTTTCCTTTGTCGTCAAAACTGCCAGAATGAATATCGCTAATTTGAGTTATTTTATAGCCATCGAAAGCAGTTGGTAAATCTGTAAAATGAAGCGTGTACTTTAACACTCGGAAATCATACTTTCCTTTATACATGCCATACAACAAAGATGAAAAAGGAATAGCTGCCAACCCAAGTGCAACTTGACTTATAAACTTTCTTCTTGTTGGAACATGGAAATTCTTTTTAGAAGGTGAAAATTTGTGATACAACCCTGTAAGAAATCGAACAATGTCTTCACTTAACAAAATTGGAGCAATCACTAGGCTAAATGACATAAAAGCTAGTAAAAATCCAAAAGCTTCACTTTTTGGTTGAGATAACACACGACTATCTGATGCGATAGTAAATTGAAAAATAAAATTTCCTACTACTAATAAAGCTAAACCTACAAATAAGGCATAAAACCACTTGTTTTTAGTAAGTGTTTTTATAGCTTGATAACCATAAGCTACTAAAATAATATAAATAATGGCTAAAAGTATCCAACGCATCAATTTCAAAATTTAATCAAAGATAATTGAATGGATTCATTATCATCAATTTATAAAAAACTTTAACCATCTGTTAAGATTTACTATTTTTCCTATTTAGAAATTCTGTAATTTAATAAGCATATTTAGAGATGCTTACTTTTTTTTATTTTGTTGTTCCTGACTCATCAGATTATGACTTGGGAAACCCATTAATCTAAGAGGTAAAAATTCATATAGACAATGTAAAAATGCTAATCATTAAAACAAAAACCAAAGTACCGAAAGCATGTATGTTACTGGAATTAGGTTAAATGTAAAGGGGTTGGAATAAAACACCATTTAACATGCAATTAATTAAAGCTTTAGTTTTATAAATTTAAATATGAACAAATGAACAAAAACAATCTTATTATTTTTATAAAGTTTAAAATATGTACCTTGTTAAAACACAATCAATATTATTCGCTTTTGAGATCGACACTGTTTATTTTAATTCTTCTAATAACTTCATATGCTAAAGGACAGAATAAAGATTCTGAAATAGATAGTTTGAAAAATGTTATAAAAACATCTGCTAATGATTCTGTTAAAATGATTACCTATAATGCGTTACGACGAGCAACTTATTATACAGATGCAGAAACATCAAAAACTTACACAAAAAACTATTTAGAATTAGCTACAAAATTAAAAGATTCTCATCATATTGCTTTAGGTCGCTTCTTTCTTGGAAATGCTGAAGTTCTTGCTGGAAATTATGATACAGCATTATCTAACTATATCATTGCAGGAAATTACTACGAAAAGGAAAAAGATTCATCTCGACTTTGTTCTGTTTTAAATTCAATTGGTGCAGTTTATGAAAAAACACGTAATGATTCTTTGTCTTTATTGTATTACAAACGCTCCTTAAAAATTAGCAAATCGATTTCAGATAACCGAAGAAGTGGTATAGCGTCAATAAATATTGGAAATATTTACAATGAACTAGGCGACATTGATACGTCTATCACTTTTTTAGAAGATGCCATTTCAGATTTATCTATCAACCCAAATCACCAATCTTTCTTGATTCTCGGGGAGGTAAATTTAGCTAATGCTTATGGTCAAAATAAAGAATATAAAAAAGCATTTAACCTTTATCAAGAGATTTTAAAAAAAGTAGATACTATAAAAGATGTGTATAACCATGCCAATGTATTGAGAGGAATTAGTGATGTGTTTGTTCATCAAAAAGAATATAAAAACGCATTGCCATACGCTGAAAAAGCATTTCGTATTTTTAATGAAAACAATTTTACCGATGATAGTTTTCAATTAATTCCTGAACTCATTGAAATTCATGAAGCTAATGGCAATTATAAAGAAGCTGTGACTTTATATTCTAAATACACCAAGATAAAAGACTCCCTTTTCACTGAAACAAAAGATAAAAATATAGCTGAAGCAGTTCAGAAATATGAAACAGAAAAAAAAGATGCTGAACTTAAACTTCTTAAACTTGAAGGAGAAAAAAAAGATCAACAAAATAAGTTATACATTGCTTTAGCCTTCGCTGGATTGCTTATAGCTGGACTTTTAGGTTTTTTTGGTTATAAAAACATGCAGAAAAATACCGTTTTAGCCAAACAAAAAAAATTATTAGAAGCGACTTTGAGTGAAAAAAATACGCTTTTAAAAGAAGTGCATCATCGTGTTAAAAACAGTTTCCAAATTGTGTCTTCACTCCTCTATCTACAATCTGAAAATACCGATGATAAAGAAGCAAAAATAGCCATTAAAGAAGCAGAAAACAGAGTCCGTTCTATGGTACTCGTACACCAAAAATTATATAATAAAGAGGAACTAGTTGGAATTAATACCAAAGAATATATAACTGATTTGGTAAAAGATATTTTTGAAAGCCATCAATTTCAGAAAAATTCCATATCCTATCAATTAGATGTAGAATCTTTGGTTCTAGATATAGAAACCATTACACCAATAGGTCTTATTTTAAATGAGCTAATAATTAACACGCTAAAACATGCTTTTAAGGAGGTTACTGATAGTAGCAAACTCTTTATCAACTTTGCGAAAGAAAACAATGAACTCGTTTTAAGGGTCAAAGACAATGGAAAAGGATTTGAAGGCGAAATTAAAAATACTTCTTTTGGTATCACACTTATGAAAGCTTTATCTAAAAAGTTAAAAGCCACTTTAAACTATAAATCTGAGCTTGGCAAAGGCACAGAGGTTATTTTAAACATTAAAAAGTTTAATATACTCTCTTAATTGTTTTGATAAAATTATGGTTTACTAAAAAAAAACACTTATTCACTTAATTTTTAAAAGCTTTCGATTAGATTTAAAGTAGATTTCATAAAACAATTCGTGCTATTTTGAAATTTTTAAGCATATACATCGTTGAGGACGAGCCATTAATTGCTGCTACCATTGAAACTGCTTTATTAAAGCAAGGCTTCAATGTGGTTGGCAATGCAGAAGATGTAATTTCTGCCCTCAAAGATATTACTATATATCAACCTGATTTAATTCTGGTTGACATTCAGTTGGATGGATCAAAAGATGGGGTAGATTTGGCCCTAGAGCTTGACAAACAACAAATCCCTTATCTATATCTTACGTCGCAAACAGATCCAGAAACCATTGAACGTGTTAAAACAACGCACCCTTTAGGGTATATTGTTAAACCTTTTACAGAACATAGTTTACGGAGTAATATTGAACTGGCCTGGCATAATTACGAAGTTCAAAATGCAGGTTTCTTAATTTTAAAATCTGACGGTCGTACACATAAAATCAATCAAAACAGTATTTTATACTTAAAAGCTTTTGATAATTATTGTTATGTATATACAACAACTAGATCTTATTTAGTGCCTCACACATTAAAACACATGTCAGAACAATTGAGCGACAATCTATTTGTACAAACCCATCGTTCGTATTGGGTTAATATCAATCATATTGATGGCATAGAAACCAACAAACTTTTTCTAAAAACAGAACCAATCCCCATTAGTGCTTCACAAAAGAATTTAGTAATGAGCAAGTTAAAACGCTCATAATACTGTTTAACTGCATTCACTAAAAAAACAAAGGCGTTTACTAAAAACAATCTTCAACAACCCAATAAGAGGGTAAATTTATTGTGCTATTAATCAAGATGTTATTACAAATTATGTAAGACATATTTAAAATATCACAGCACATGAAAACAAAAAATACTCTACTAGCATTCGCTTTATTAATAAGCTTAAGCACATTTGCACAACAAGGCTTTAATTACAAAGCGCTTATTAAAGACAATTTAGGCAATATGGTTGCCAACCAAAACATAACAGTTCAATTTTCTATTTTAGAAGATCTGGCTATCGTTTATACAGAAACACACACACCAACAACCGATGCTAATGGACTTGTTAATCTAAACATAGGAGAAGGTACAACTTCTGATGATTTTTCTACCATAAATTGGGGCAGCGACGACCACTTTTTAAATGTACAAATTAATATAGGCTCTGGACTCACAGATATGGGTACCACCCAATTTATGTCTGTACCTTATGCCAAATTTGCTGAGAATTCAATTACCGAAATAAACAACTTGACTGATGCTAAAACAATTGACAGAAGTATTTATTTGGGTAATGGGTCAGGAAATGCTGATGATGGAAATGATAACCAAAATACAGCTATTGGTAATAACGCTCTAAAATATAACACAAATGGAGTTCAGAATGTGGCTGTTGGAGAATCTACTTTACTTTCAAATATTTCTGGTGAAAGAAATACAGTGATAGGACAATCTGCAATGCGACGAAATACTACTGGAAGTAACAATACCGTAATTGGAGAAGATGCGATGTATAATAACTTGACAGGTAGTGGAAATGTTGCCATAGGTCAAGGGGCAGGAAATGGTGAATTGGGCGATAATAAACTTTACATTGATAATTCTTCCACCTCATCTCCATTAATTTGGGGAGATTTTACTAATGGAAGTGAAAAAGTTAAAATTAACGGAAAATTTGAGATTGAAACTGCTAATTCTGGCACGCAGCCTAACCTTAATTTAATTCACGATGGTAATACAGGTGCGCGAATTAATTTTACGAATACAGATACAACCAATGGTAATGTTTGGACGCTTTATGGAGACACTAATGATACAGATGTTAATAGTTCCTTTAATCTATACCATTCAAATACTGGCAATATAATAACTGCAAGAGGAGATGGCAGAGTCACTGTAAATGGAGATTTAGTTGTTTCAAATACGACAAAAATCGGTTCGTCTGGAGTAGCCATTTCAGAAGTTATAAAATTAACAGGTACAACTGGTGGAGCTTTAGGTTCGGGATCGAATAGCATTCCCTATCCTACAGGTTATAATTGGGAGAACACTTATGTAGTTAGTTTTAAAGTAAGAACAACAGTTGGTGGTCTTGGTGGAACGAGTTGGTATACGTCCTTAGGGAATTATAACTCTGGAGATGACCAATCTATTTATATAGATCTTGGGTACGAACCAAATCCTGCTAATACGCCTTATATAAAGCTAAAGATTTCCGACTCTCAGTATAATGGGGCAGAATACGTTCTAATACTTATGAAAATTGAATAGTATAAGTTTTAGTTAACACGTTTTAAAAATTTATTAAGTATATAAAATCAACTGTCATGAAACATCTATTCGCAATATTAATCTTCTTTTTCGCATCGGCTACTTATGCTCAAAGTAGCTCGATAAATTATAAAGCGCTTATCAAAGATAACCTGGGCAATGTAGTAGCCAACCAGACTATAACAGTTCAGTTTTCTATTTTAAAAGGAACATTTCAAACCAATGTGTATCAAGAAACCCAAACGCCAACAACCGATGCAAACGGACTCATTATAGTAAACATAGGCGAAGGCACAACATCTGACGATTTTTCAACTATCAATTGGAGTAGCGATGACCACTTTTTAAATGTACAAATCAATACAGGGGCTGGACTTACTGATATGGGAACTACCCAATTTATGGCTGTGCCTTATGCCTTAAGTGCTGCCAATGTAACAGGGCTAGAAGCTATTGACCAAGGTTATGGCATTGGGTATCGCATTAAAGGCAGAAACCCTGCTAATTATAATAGTATAGGTGAAGACGCAGTCGATTTAAGTATTAGTAAAAATACATCTACAACTAATGGAGCCTCTGGAGTTGCTTCCCTTGCAATGGGATATAGGACAATTGCTTCAGGATTTTATTCCACAGCGATGGGAGACAAGACAGATGCTTTAGGATTTTCTTCCACAGCGATGGGATCAAGTACACAAGCATCAGGTAATTTTTCCACAGCTATCGGAAAAGTAACATTAGCATCTGGTGATTTTTCCACAGCAATGGGGTATTACACAGATGCCTTGGGAGAAAGGTCAACAGCTATGGGAAGTGATACGGAAGCCTCTGGAAATATTTCTACAGCTATGGGATATAAAACAACAGCAGAGGCCTACGCTTCTACAGCCATTGGTCGCTTTAATACTGGCGGTGGCACTACTGATTCTTGGCTTTCAACAGACCCATTATTTGAAGTCGGTAACGGTTATAGTTCTTCAAACAAATCTAATGCACTAACCATTCTAAAAAACGGCACCATCACAGCACCAAGTTTTAATTTAACAGAAATTACAGATGATAAAGCTCTTATTACTAAAGAATATGCAGATACCAATTTAACGAGTTCTGGCCTTGAGGCTATTGACGAAGGTGATGGCATTGGTTGGCGACTTAAGGGTAAAGATCCCGCAAACTACGGAACCATAGGTAAGTCAGCCACAGATTTAAGCGAGTCAACATCAGCGTCAACCTCCATGGGAGCAACCGGAAGATATTCTTTTGCAACGGGAAGGACTACAGAAGCTAGCGGTGATTATTCGGTAGCAATGGGGTATCAAAATACTACTGCATCGGGTGATTATTCCTTCGCTTTAGGAATAACTGCTAACGCCTCAGGGAGTCAAAGTGTTGCGATGGGAACTCTATCACTTGCCAATGAATCCAAGGCTGTTTCGATTGGCACTAGTACAACCTCTTCGGGAACTGCTTCTTTAGCAATGGGATATTACACAAAAGCATTTGGAAATTATGCAACAGCTATGGGATATAATACATATGCTGATGCCTATGCTTCTACTGCTTTTGGAAAGGAAAATATAGGTGGTGGTAATGCCACCACTTGGATAGCAACAGATCCTTTATTTGAAATAGGAAATGGTGATTCTAATCTCAGCCGATCTAACGCCGTAACCGTTTTAAAAAATGGATATGTTGGATTTAATGGAAATCCTGACACAGATTTTCATTTATTGCATGGAAATAATGGCCTTGCCAGTGGAATGAAATTAGAAAACAACTCTAATAATGCGTGGTGGCGATTTTATGTGTCTTCTGGATCTGATGACCTAAGACTTTATAGTGCGTCACAAGGAGCAACAATTATTGGCGCTTTTGATGATATAAGTGGAAACTACACGTCTACTTCAGATAGACGTCTAAAAAAGAATTTTGAAAAGTTACATTTTAACTGGACAGATTTTATGAAGTTAGAAACCTTAACCTACCAATACAAAGCACAAAAAGACACTAAAGAATACATTGGTTTAATTGCTCAAGATGTACAACCAATCTATCCAGAATTGATTAATTATAATGAAGATAGCGATGTCTACCATCTTAATTATTCTGGTTTCGGAGTCATCGCAATTAAAGCGGTTCAAGAACAACAAAAAATCATCCTATCACAACAATTAAGAATTGAAGCTTTAGAAGCTCAACTTTCTAAAAAAGACGAGGCTTATAATGCCTTAAGTAGTCGTATTGAAACTATTGAAACATTCCTTAAAACTTCAGAAAAATGAAAAAAACAAATCTTACAATTTTAAGTTGTCTCTTAGGCATCTCAATGAGTATAGGCCAAACCATCGAAAAATTCAGTATCGATAGTGGAGGTGCCAGTGCCACAGCTGGAGGTATAGAAATTCTCTACACCATAGGCGAGGTGAACGTTCAAGAATTAAGTGCTGGAAACATTCAGGTTTCCGAAGGCTTTATCAATGGGAGTATGAAGATTAAGATCGATCCGAAAGTCTTTTTGCAAGGTCCACTATTAAACCCTGTAAATGCAGGACTGATGAACGATAACTTACGTAGCTCAAACTACATACCTACAACAAGCCCTTATGCTGATGCAGCTACTTGCGATGTGTCTGTATTTAACGTCACTGGCAACAATGCCATTGTGGATTGGGTTTGGGTAGAACTTCGTGCATCTTACAACAATCAGAAACTAGTAAACGGGAAATCGGCTTTATTACAACGCGATGGCGATGTGGTTGGCCTTGATGGCGTTTCAGATGTGATAATGAATGCCTCACCAACCAACTATTATGTGGTGGTGAAACATAGAAATCATTTAGGTGCTATGAGTGCTGCAACCATTGCTTTAAATGAAACAACGGCTACTTCGGTCGATTTTACCAATAAT
>NZ_JBJFLO010000006.1:216806-305248 GCF_045363175.1 Xanthomarina sp. GH4-25 | reverse complement strand
CGGGGTGCAAATATACAACCCTTTTTTTATCCTAAACAAACTTTTTTTAACCTTTTTTGAATCTTTTTCTTAAACACCTTTTAAAACTCTTATTAACTGCATTTTATATAATTGAGTTTTTTTAAAATATATGCATTAGTAAAAAAGCATAGTACGTAAAATGGTAAAAAGACACCTCTTTTATTCATCTTAATAGTTTTTCTAATTATAGAATGACAGGCTATAATTATTCCATTATACAAAAGACTGCCTTAATATTTTTATTCGACTAGTTTCGCGATAAGGATTACTCATTCATGCTTATTTTATTAAATAGGTGTTCGAGAGTGTTTCCCATTTGAGGCATTTATTAGAGTTACTGCAAAGAGTGACTACTGAAGAGCCTAACTCAGATCTAAGGAAAGGAAACACCAATTTGAAAAAGGTTTATTACACTATAAAAAGAAGTTCCAGACCAATCCGAAACGGATTACAAAATCTCGATAAGGATGATTAGGTGCAGAGTAATAGTCGTAACCAGTCCATGCTGAATTAATATGTTCTGCTTTAATGTAGATTCTTGCTTGTTGAATTTTTGCATTCACGAAAAAGTCGAATCTAGGAAAGCTACCATATTCCCTATCTGTTTGGGTGTAGAACTCTGCTAAAAGAGGATCGTATCCATTCATATAATAGCTAGTGAAGTAATTAAATGTAATTCCTGTTTGCAGAAACAAGGCTTTCTTAAAAAAGTAATCTGAATAATATAACGTGTTTCTAGTTACAAATTCCGGCACATTAAACACTTGGTTGTCGTCTTTTACTGTTTGATATACAATGGTATTGTCTAAAGCAAACTTCTTATACTTTATTTCTTTTTCTAATTTTATGGATAAGTAACTAATAGATTTATCTGTTTGGAAGGGCTTAACTAGCCCTGTATCTGTTACCTTCTTAAAATAAGTGTAATCGTTTATTGATGTTATATTAAATGATAAATTGGCTATTTTATTAGATTGTAAGGTTAATTCAATATTTTGAGTTTCGGTATTATTAAAATTAGATTTCCAATTGTAATTTTTATAGACACTCTGGTATAGGAGATAGTTATAATTAGGTGCTTTTGACGCATGATTTATTTTAGCACTAAAGAGAATATCGTCTGTAAACTGATATGATGCTTTACCTAAGATATAATTTCCTTCAAAATCTCCAGAAACATTTAGACCAAACTCTCCTTCTATATTAAATCCTTTAATGTTTTTAAAATAGGCACCTCCTATTGAGACTATATCTCCTTTTAACCTGTTGGTAATTAAATTATTTTCAATATATGTTACTTTATCATACCCGTAATTATAATTATTATAACTAGTATTGAATTGAAGACTTCCAATAATATTGTTACTATAATTTGCATATAGTTTTGTGTTAAAATCTTCTAATGTGACTCTGTCTCTTAAACTTTTGGTTTGGAATGCATCGCCAAAATAATCGTTTTGCGACGTTTGGTTATATTCGTAATACTTGTCTTCAAAAGCAATTTCCTGACCGATGCTTAGCTTGTTTTTGGTTAAAGAGTCAATTTCTTTATTAATAATGTATTTATGGTTTAGATAAAAGCGCTTTCCTTTTAAAACATTTTCGGCATCTTCAAAGTTTACGGCTAATAGATCTCTATCTTTAAATTCAGGGTTTCCAGATTCAAAGTAGGGCACATTACTATCTTGTATGCCACCATTTTCTTCATTCAATAAATCTTGCATAACTATATGCCCATTTGCTATATACCTATTGTTTTTAGTTTTATAGCTAGTTGTAAATCTAAAATTACCTGTGCTTGTAAGTGCATGCTGATATTTCCCTAAAGAACGTAGTCCTTTATAAGCAATAGAAAAATTAAGTTGTTTGGATGTATTGGCCGTAAAAAACGCGTCTACTTGCTGTCCTTGTGTAAAAGCTGTTTTGTAATAAAGCTCTGTAAATGGCGTTGGTACATGATAATAATTAATGTCTTCAATTTCCATATAATTAAAATGCCTTGCTCTTGCTCCAAAAGACGGCATTAAACTATTATCATTAAAGGTATATATTAATCTATTATAAGATTGCCCAACATTAGAAAATGGCATGAGGTTAAAATTGTCTTTACGCAAATAGTTGAATTTATATTCTCTCTTAACGGTTAGTGTTGTATCGACAAAGGTTGTATCATTTTTATGTGAAACAATTAGGTACATCTCTATTTTGGCATCTTTATTTTTAATATTTTCGTTGCTAGTACTTTTAGTAGAACCTTGATAGGAATCATCTTGCTGATTATTATTTAAATCGCCTTGATTATTATCTTTACTAATAGTTTTCGTAATTTGAGAAAACCCAAGATTTACCATACCTAATAAAAAAAATGCTAAAAATATGTGCCTCATAATTATTTTTAAGACTCTGCAACAGTCTATTATAGGTTTTTGATTGATACAATTAATAGATAGTAAACAAAAATTTTGTCAAAAATAGAAAATATCTAATTGGTATTTATTTATAATGAACAATATTACAATTAATAATAACGTCTTATTCTTAAGATTTATATAAATGCTAAAATTTAATTATTCTGAATTTACTCTTGAATGTGGCACAGACGAAGCTGGGAGAGGCTGCCTATGTGGCCCTGTAACTGCTGCAGCTGTTATTCTTCCTAAGGGTTTTAAGAGCCCCATTCTAAATGACTCCAAGCAATTATCTAAAAAAAAGCGCAACCTTTTAAAACCTTATATTGAAGAACATGCTTTAGCATATAGTGTCGCTCATATATTTCCAGAAAAAATAGACGATATAAACATTTTAAACGCTTCTATTTTGGCCATGCATCAAGCCATAGAAAAACTAAAAACAACACCTGAATTTATTATCGTAGATGGTAACAAATTTAAATCTTATAAAAACATTCCACATCAAACCATTATTAAAGGAGATAGTAAATACCTTTCTATTGCTGCTGCTTCCATCTTAGCTAAAACGTATAGAGACGATTTTATGGAGAAGCTTGATGAAGAGTTCCCTATGTATAATTGGAAACAGAACAAAGGTTATCCAACTAAAGAACATAGAAATGCCATAAAAAAATATGGTATTACAGATTATCATAGAAAATCTTTTAGACTCTTACCAGAACAATTCAAATTAGAACTATAACTTATTATATTTGCAAAAACCCTCAAGTACATGAAAGGCATTTTTTATTTCATCTTAATTACATTGTTTATTACAAGTTGTAGTGTCGATAAAAAGGTAAGTAACCTATCAGATTTTATACCTGAAAATCCTTCTATTGTATTAAAGTTTTCAAATATTGAAAGCTTAAAAAGTAATATAGATAACAACGATTTTCTTCAAAAGTTTTCAAAATCAACTTCTTTTAAGTCTATTTCTTCTAGAATGGACGTACTCAATCATTTAAAAACGGATAATGAAGTTATTTTATGCTTTCTAAAAGATCAAAACGACAGTCTTCAATACAGTTTTATCACAAAATATCATCAACATATATTTAATGTAGATTCTTTACCAAACCATTCCGTTGAAACTATAAAAACAAAAGCACTAACATTTACTAAAACAACAATTGAAAAGGAGGTTATATACAGTATTGTTAAAGATAGTATCCTAATTGGAGCTTCTACCCAAGAGTTATTGGTTCATTCCTTAAAAAAGAACACTAAAAATATTGACATAGCAGAGTTATTACATACAGCCGATGTAAACAGTCCATTAACTATTATCTTAAATGAGGAAACCACCAATGATTTCAACGCTATTTTCAATCATGATTCTATTTTAAACTTAAAGCTTACACAAAAGGTCTTAGTAGATGTCGATTTAAAACAAGATGAAATTTTATTTAATGGAATTACTACAGCTACAGATTCTTCAAAAAGTCTCATTAATGTCTTTAAAAACACCATTCCTCAAGAAAACCTCTTAGCTAAAATAACACCAGCGAATAGCGATGGTTTTTTAAGCTTTACCTTTAATAATTATTCTAATTTTAAACAAAACCTAGTTGCATACAAGCAAACAGACTCTTTATCTACAGATACAACTTTGTTTGATAACATTGTAGAAGTTGGGGTAATTTTTGAAAAAAACAATCAAGCTATTGTTTTAAACTCTTTAGATGAGACTTCAACAGATGATGCTCTTTTAAATGAACAATCTCTTATTGAAACTTATAGACAGATTGATATTTTTAATTTTAGCCAACCAGAATTATTTAGTAAAGCATTTTCGCCAATTATAAGCTTCAAAGATGCCAATATGTATTGTATTATAGATAATTTCTTCGTTTTTGCTAATTCAACAGAAATCTTACAAAACATTATTGCAAATTACCAAAACAATACCACATTAAACGAAAGGTCTTATTATGAGGCTATTAAAGAAAATTTAAGTGATGAAGCTTCATTAATGTTCGTTGCAAACTCTAATAAATTAAATCAAATATTAAAAGGTAGTTTTAAAGAAGCACTAAATTTAAATCTAGACACTTATAAGTGTTCTGCCATTCAGTTTATTAACGACACACATTTTGCGCATGTAAATGGGGTTATAAAAAAGAGCAAAACCAAAGCTCTTGAAAATACGGTAACAGAAGAATTTAATATCAAGATTAACGAGGATATTTTAAATACACCTCAATTTGTTACAAATCACGAATCAAACCAAAAAGAGATTGTTCTTCAAGATGTAAAAAACAACTTGTATTTAATTTCGAATACAGGGAAACTACTTTGGAAAAAACAACTTGATGGTGCTATTCTTGGAAAAATTGAGCAAATAGACATGTATAAAAACGGTAGACTTCAATTGGCTTTTACCACACCAAATCGCGTATATGTTTTAGATAGGAATGGAAAAGATGTTGCGCCTTTTCCTTTAAAATTTAATGATCAGATTACACAACCACTTTCTGTATTCGATTACGATAATAACAGAAATTATAGATTATTAGTCACACAAGGTAAAGACATTTTAATGTTAGACCAGAAAGGAAAAACGGTTAAAGGCTTTACATTTAAAAATGCTGAAAACGCACTTAATCATCAACCTCAACACATTCGTATTGGAAGAAGAGATTATTTACTTTTTAAAACGAATAATAAACTTTATATCTTAGATCGTATTGGCAAAACCAGAATAACTGTTAAGGAAAATTATAATTATTCCAATCAAGCAGTCTATTTATACAACAACAATTTTACAACAACTACTAAAGACGGAAAACTAATAACTATAGATACAAAGGGTAACACTACAGAACAAAACCTTAATCTAACAGATATTCACAATATTAAAACAACTAGCAAAACACTGGTAGCACAATCTGAAAACAAATTGATTATTAAATCCAAAACCTTGGAGTTGGATTACGGAAATTATTCCATTCCAGACATCTTTTATATTAACGATAAAATTTATGTCTCAGTAACCGATTTACAATCTAAAAAAGTATTTCTATTCGATAGTCAAGGGCAAACTATTTCTAATTTCCCAGTCTATGGAAACTCTAAAATAAGTTTAGATAATATAGACAAAGATAGAAACCTGGAGTTTGTTACAAAAGGCGATAATAACTCTTTTATTATTTACCAAATAAACTAAACAACTAATAGTCAATTACATACTGACTATACATTTTTTCATACCAACTATACACCAATTAGATATAGCAATATCATTATTTCCTATATTTCGGTCTCTCTACAAAATTTAGTATTCCCTTAGAACAATTAATGCATTTAGTATTTAAACTTGATTATCAGGATTTAGGCCTTGATATGCAACATGTTAATTAATACAAATTAATATCTATAGAACATGAAAATTGGAACATCTCTTCCATACTATGTTACAATAGTGACAGTCTGCAGTGCATTATTAAAATAAATTTACACTCAATATTAATTATAAACCTTTTAAATTTTAAAACCATGAAAACAATTTCAAAAATCAAGTATGTAGCCTTAGCCTTTTTAATAGCTTTTAGTGTTTCCTGTTCTACGGAAGATGGCGCAGTTGGTCCAGCAGGTCCAGCCGGAGCAGATGGAACCGATGGTACAGATGGCAATGCCAATGTGCGAACCTTTACATTTGATGCTTCTGGGTTTACTGGGAGTAATAATGCTGTTTCCATACCTGAAATAACGCAAAGCGTTTTAGATAACGATGCAATTTTAGGTTACTTAACAGACGACGGTGCTTATTGGGTGTCAATCCCTAGTCCTTTCGACTCTTACCAGTTTGATTTTTCAGTACAAGTAACTACTAGTCTTGGATATTTTGAGTTAGATTATGGAAATGCTGCAGGAAACGCTTACACTGTAACAGCCGGTGAATTACAAGATCTTAAGGTCATTATTATAGAATCTACTAGCACAACAGCTGGAAAGTTAAATTCTCAAAATCAAGTAATTAACGAGCTTAATCAAGCTGGAGTAAACATAAAAGACTACTACGCCGTTTGCGATTATTACGGAATACCATATTAATCAATACCTTCTTAACTATATAAAACCGAAGCTAAACCCTTCGGTTTTTTATATACATCCCTTAACTTTTTCTATCAAAATGCTTAGTATTGCAGTCTTAATATTCAGAACATGATTTCACGTAAAAACGCTTCTATTTCAAAATGTATTATTCATAAAGTGGGTAATAAACACAACAATACAAAAAATGCTTTTTCTGAAAAAGAAGTACATTTTGACGAAGCTAGTTACGAGCTAATGTTGCCGTTTTTATTAAGACCTTTTAGTTCTGTTGTTCAGTCTTACCGGTTTAATCATCATGCTGATATTTCATTAAATGAAATTAACACCTATAGTTCTCAACTGTTTTCTGAAGATGATGTCTTTGTTGAAACTTCAAAACACATTGTAAAACATTTGTTCGAGCAATCTAATTCGGCTCAAATAAAAACAGGAGATGTGCTAATAGTTATGTTTGAAGGTATTGAATTCAACGAAATTACCACCAATGCTTTAGGGATTTTCAAAATTGAAAACAAGGTCAATTTCTTTCAAACCTATTTAGAAAATAATAGTTACGATGTCTTGGTACAAAAAGGTATCAACTCTAAAAAAGTGGATAAAGGATGCTTAATTTTAAATCAATCTGATACTGAAGGCCCAATTATTTTAAGTGCAGATAATAACAATTACGATGCGCAATATTGGACCAATCACTTTTTAAATATTAAATATGCCGATGATGCTAACAATCATACACAGCAATATATCGAGTTGTGTAAAGATTTTTCTGAAGACATTTTGAAAATATCTTATGGCAACCAAGAACAAAACACGTTTTTAGCTAGAACCATAGATTTCTTCAAGGAAAACGAAACCATAAATGTAGAACGTTTTAAAGACGAAATCTTTGAAGAAGACAAACACAAAACTCTTTTTGACGATTATAAAAAAACCTTTGAAAGCGAACAAGACATCCTAATTAGAAATCAATTTGATGTTGCTGAAGCTGTTGTAAAAAAAGAAAAGAAAAAGATTAAAACCGATATAAAACTTGATACCAACATTCAAATAAAACTTGATATAGATGCTCCTGAAGCATCTAGCGAATATTTAGAACGAGGTTACGATGATGAGAAAAAAATGCACTTTTATAAAGTGTTTTTTAATACTGAAGGATAATTTATTGCTTTACAAAAATTGTAAATTAAAGTTTTAAAAAATAAGTTCCGTCTATTTTGTATTTTGGTTGAAAATAAACTCCATGATACAATCCTACAAGCAAAAACCACTTTTACAAGACACTTACCACACCATTATTATTGGATCTGGAATGGGTGGACTTGCAACTGCAGCTATCCTAGCAAAAGAAGGTCAGAGAGTTTTAGTTTTAGAAAGGCATTATACAGCTGGAGGTTTTACACATGTTTTTAAACGCAAAGGCTATGAATGGGATGTTGGCATCCATTATATTGGAGAAGTCCAAAGGGAAAACAGCATGCTAAAAAAACTGTTTGATTATGTAAGTGATGGCGAATTGAAATGGGCTGATATGGGTGATGTTTACGACAGAGTTATTATTGGAAATAAACAATATGACTTTGTTAAAGGAGTGAAAAACTTCAAAGCAAAAATGATTTCCTATTTCCCTGAAGAAGAACAAGCCATAAATACCTATATCGATCTGGTTTTTAAAGCCGTTAAAACTAGCAAAAACTATTACATTAGTAAAGCCATTTCACCATTTTGGAATACCATTTTTGGAAAATATTTAAAAAAACCATTTCATAAATATTCAGATAAAACCACTTATGACGTATTAAGCTCATTAACTAAGAACGAAGAATTAATAAAAGTTCTAACTGGTCAATATGGCGATTATGGATTACCTCCTAAAGAAAGTAGTTTTTCCATGCATGCATCTGTAGCAAGACATTATTTTGATGGTGGAAATTTTCCTATTGGAGGCTCTTCACAAATTGTTAAAACCATTGATCCGGTTATCGAATCTGCAGGAGGCACCATTCTGGTGAGTGCAGAAGTTAATAATGTTATAATTGAAAAAAATAAGGCGATTGGTGTCAAGATGAAAGATGGGAAGGAGTTTCTAGCAAAAAACATTGTTAGTAGCGCAGGAATTATTACAACTTACAATAAAATATTACCTGAGAGTATCTTAAAAAAACATCAGTTAAATAAACAACTACAAAAGGTAAAGCCATCAGTAGCACATGTTAGTCTATATATTGGATTAGAAGGGTCTCCTGAGGAACTCCAAATCCCCAAAACAAATTATTGGATTTACCCTGAAAATGGCGATCATGACACATGCGTAAAAAACTATTTAGAAGATTTGTCCAAACCTTTTCCTGTAGTATATATGTCCTTTCCATGCGCTAAAGATCCAGATTGGTCAAACCGTTATCCTGGAAAAAGTTCTATTGACATTATTACTTTGGTGCCTTACGAAACCTTTGAAAAATGGTCTGATACCTCCTGGAAAAAAAGAGGTGACGATTATGAAACCATTAAAGAAAACATAGCGCAACGCTTGTTAAATGAATTATACAAACAGTTACCACAAGTGGAAGGAAAAATAGCCTGTTATGAATTATCCACACCACTTACCACTCAGCATTTTGTTAATTACCAAAAAGGAGAAGTTTACGGATTAGCTCATGGCCCTTCCAGATTTAGACAAACCTTTTTAAAACCAAGAACACCTATTAAAAACTTTTATCTTACAGGTCAAGATATCGTAACAGCTGGTGTTGGTGGAGCATTATTTTCTGGAGCATTAACTTCAATGGCTATTATTGGAGAAAACGTATTAAAAAAGATCTAATTATCTCCTTTAAAAAAGCATTTGCTATTTAATAATAATTGTAGATAACTTTAATACAGTAGATATTTCATACCTTTAACTCTACCTCCAAATTTACCCTGCATTCTAATCCACTGACACCTATTAACTAACAACCAACTAGTATGAAGTATGTTTATTTATTTGTTTTATTTAGCATTGGATATATTTACTCTCCAACCATTCAAGGGCAAGTTATCGATCTCAACCATATAGAATCTAAAATCGATGCTTTGATTCCAAAAACAGTTAACGACACCACTCCAGGATTAGTAATTGGGATTGTTCAGAATGGAAAACTCATTTTCAGTAAAGGTTATGGATTAGCAAATATGTCTTATCATATTCCTAACGATTCGAAAATGCTGTACAATATTGGTTCGGTAAGCAAGCAATTTCTTGGTTATGCATTTGCCATGATACAAATTGAAGGGAAAATAAACATAAACGATCCAGTTAGTAAATATCTTGAAGATTGGCCAGAATTTGACCAACAAGTGACCATAAAACACCTACTCTCACATACCAGTGGTTATCGAGAAGCTTACACGATGTCTGGTCTTTCTGGTAGAGACATTGGGGTAGATCGGCTTTCTAGGGAAGAATGCTTGGAAGTAGTTAGAAAGCAACCAGAACTTGAATTCGAACCTGGTTCTAGCTATACATACAATAGCACTGCTTGGGTAATCTTAGCTGAAGTTTTTGAGAAAGCAGTTGGCGTATCTGCAGCAGAATGGGTGAAATTAAACATTCTGAAGCCTTTAGATATGAAGGACACACAAATAGAAACTTATGTTGGGGAGGTCATGATTAATGCGGCTGAATCTTACTCCTATAGTGAAGATAAAGGTTACACAAATGAAAAAAGTAATCGTGCTATTTTTGGTGCTGCTGATGTTAATACGAGTGTTCAAGATATTACAAAATGGATAACTAATTATAGTAAGTCAATGCTTGGTGGAGATGCTGTTAATAATTTATTTCTTGAACCATTTGTCTTAAATAATGGTATTAATTCAGGATATGCTTTGGGCATTAATGTTGGATCCTATCGTGGATTAAAAAGATATAGACATACAGGTGGACATGAAGCTTTTATTACGCAATTAAGTTATTATCCAAATCAAGATACAGGTATTTTTACTGTTTCAAATTTTGGTGGAAAAGGTATCATTTCAACTACTAAAATTGCTGATCTTTTGTTAGAAGAATTCATCATCGACACTGATTATAAATATAAAGGAATCACCATCGAAAAAGAAAAGTTAGAACAATTAACTGGACTTTATTTAGCATCTACCCTAAACCAAACTATTAATTTAACCTTGATTGAAGATACACTTTCCATAAATGGCAGAACAAAACTAATTCCTGTTAAGTCTAACACTTTTCAAATAAATGGTAGTGACGAGCAAATTATAATTGATACTCTTCCTAGTGGAAAAACTCAATTAACGGCTTTAAAAACCAATTCTAAAGACATTTTCGAACGTGTAGAATCTTGGGTCCCAAACCCAGAACAGTTAACTAATTTTGAAGGTGACTATTGGAGTGATGAATTAGAAACCCTATATCATATTCAGGTTGTAAATAATCAGTTAGTTGTTCAACATCGTTGGAATGAAGACATCTCTTTAAAACCTATCTCAAAAGATTTTTTTGCAACAGATTATGGCATGTATGTAAAATTTAACCGTAATAAAAAAGGTGAGGTATCTGAATTAAGTATTTATAGTGGGCGTACTTTAAATGTGATATTTAAAAGAAATAAAATTAGATAGTTAAACAGTTGCTTCTTGTTTTACAATTTCAGCTTCAAACAAAACAGCAAAATGCTTCAATAATTTATGCTTCACTTCTACTTCATTCACTTCTTGTTTACCAAGTTCCACATGAAGAGACGTGACCGCTTTTCCTCGAATTCCACAGGGAATCATGTTATCAAAATAACCTAAATTAGCATTTACATTTAAAGCAAAGCCATGCATGGTAACCCAACGACTAGCACGAACTCCCATTGCACAAATTTTTCTAGCAAAGGGTGTTCCTACATCTAACCAAACACCTGTTTCACCCTTGCTTCGTTCAGCTTTTAAGCCATATTCTGCCAATGTTAAAATAATCATTTCTTCTAATAAGCGTAGGTATTTATGAATGTCTGTAAAAAAATTTTCTAAATCAAGAATAGGGTAACCTACAATTTGTCCTGGACCGTGATAGGTAATATCTCCTCCTCTATTTACTTTATAAAAACTGGCTCCTTTAGCTTTAAGCTGCTCTTCATTTATAAGTAAATTACTCATATCGCCACTTTTTCCAAGTGTATATACGTGAGGATGTTCTACTAACAGAAAATAATTAGTCGTTTCAAGATTAGCATCTTCCCTTCTGTTTTTTATTTTAGTATCTACAATACTTTTAAATAACGATTCTTGGTAGTCCCAAGAATCTTTATAATCTTTTAATCCTAATTCTTGTATTTTAATTGTTTTATTCAAAATCAACTTTTATTTAATCATTTAAAATAACATTTAATGTGGCATTTTCTGGAGATTTTATCATTTCTAAAAAATTCATTTTAAGTGTCACTGTTTTCTTATCGTTACTAATTTCTGCCTTAGTATTTGAAACCGATTTAATGGTTTTAGGAAAATGATAAATCAAGGTATAAGTCATTCCTTCAAAAGTATCCTTAGATTCTCCCATTTGGCTAATCTCGGTATTTAATGCCTCTATATCTTCTGACGAAGGTTTGTAATTTTCACTTAGGGCCCTAGAAAATGTTTTTCCATCATAGGAAAAATCGACATATTCCAACAGGTTCTTGGCAGATTTTGCTACAGCACTTTGTTCCATTTTGGAAAACTGAGCATCATCTTTTGAGTTAAATTCTTTTGCTTGTTCAATTTTCTCTAAAACATCGGGTAACTCATCAAGGTTTTTAAATGTTGAACCAAAACCAAAATCAAAACTACCAGTTGCTTCATCCATTTTAATCCTCATGACTATGGTTTCAAGTGATTGTAATTTATCTTGTTCTATTTGAGATAATTTAGAAATACTGTCTGATTTTTCAGCCAAGATATCTTTAAAATACACAATACTATCTATCTTTTCTTTCTTATCATTTTCATTTCCTTCTTTATCTCCACCCATTTTTTCGAGGGTTTTCATAACTTCACTCAAGTCGTAATTCATGATAAATTCTCCAGATCCATCTGGTTGAAATGTAATTTCTTCAGTAAAATTACAGCCTGTTAATGCAAACGCTAAAAGACCCACAAGTAAAACAAAAAAACGAGACATAAGTATTCTTTTAAGAAAGTTGTTTAAGAATACAAAGATACAATTTTTAAGACTTCGGATTATTCAATATTACTAAAGCTGCAATAACTCCTGGAACCCAGCCACAAAGCCAAAGTAAAAAAACAATTATTATCGAGCCACAACCTTTATCTATTACTGCTAAAGGTGGACAAAAAATGGAAAGTAAAACACGCCAAAAACTCATGTGATTATTTTTAATTGATGAATATACTTATTAGTACAAAAACAAACCTATTTGTTACAAGAATATTTTCCAATATAATAAATTGATATCCTAACTAATAGTAATTATCTTTGTAGCTTCAAAAAATTACAACTCCATATATATGTCGCAATTATCAGAACAAGAATTAGTACGCAGAGACAAACTGTCAAAATTACGCGAATTAGGTATCAATCCATATCCAGCAGATTTATTTCCTTACAACCACACTTCAAAACAGGTGAAACAGGATTTTTTTGAAGGCAAGAAAGTGATTGTAGCTGGACGTTTAATGTCTCGTAGAATTCAAGGTAATGCTAGTTTTGCTGAACTTCAAGATAGCGAAGGTAGAATTCAAGTGTATTTTAATAGAGATGAAATCTGTTCTGGAGATGACAAAACAAAATACAATACTGTTTATAAAAAACTTCTAGATATAGGAGATTTTATTGGTGTTGAGGGAGAATTATTCACAACTAAAGTAGGAGAAAAAACCGTTAAGGTAAAAGACTTTGTTATTTTAAGTAAAGCCCTTAGACCTTTACCCTTACCTAGAACAGATTCCGAAGGTAATGTCCATGATGCTTTTACAGATCCAGAATTACGTTACAGACAACGTTATGCAGATTTAGTAGTGAATCCTCATGTGAAAGAGATTTTTATAAAGCGTACCAAACTTTATACAGCCATGCGTAGTTTTTTTAATAATGCTGGCTATTTTGAAGTTGAAACACCTGTTTTACAACCCATTCCAGGTGGTGCAGCAGCCAGACCTTTTATAACACATCACAACAGTTTGGATATTCCTTTATATATGAGAATTGCCAACGAATTATATTTAAAACGTTTAATAGTTGGTGGTTTTGAAGGTGTTTATGAGTTTTCTAAAAACTTCCGAAACGAAGGCATGGACAAAACTCATAACCCAGAGTTTACGGCCATGGAAATTTACGTAGCTTATAAGGATTACAACTGGATGATGGACTTCTGCGAACAACTTTTAGAACATTGTGCTATGGCTGTAAACGGAACCACTAAAGCTACTTTTGGCAAACATGAGATTGACTTTAAAGCACCTTATGCTCGAGTAACCATGGCAGATTCTATCAAACATTTTACAGGTTTTGATATCACTGGTAAAAGTGAAACCGAAATAAGGCAAGCTGCAAAAGACCTTGGGATTGAAGTAGATGACACTATGGGTAAAGGCAAGTTGATTGATGAAATCTTTGGAGAAAAATGTGAAGGCAACTATATCCAGCCAACCTTTATTACAGATTATCCTAAAGAGATGAGTCCGTTATGTAAAGAACACAGAGAGAATCCAGAATTAACTGAACGTTTTGAACTAATGGTTTGTGGAAAAGAAATAGCTAATGCCTATTCTGAATTGAACGATCCTTTAGATCAACGCGAACGGTTTGAACACCAATTAAAACTAGCAGCCAAAGGAGATGATGAAGCAACCGAGTTTATTGATCACGATTTTCTTCGTGCTTTAGAATATGGAATGCCTCCAACTTCTGGAATGGGAATTGGAATGGATAGACTCGTTATGTTTTTAACTAACAATCAATCTATTCAAGAAGTGTTGTTTTTCCCTCAAATGAGACCAGAGAAAAAACCATTGGCTATTAGTGAAGATGCCAAAGCTGTTTTAGAAATTTTAAATAAAGTTGAAAAATTAGAATTAAACGATTTAAAAATTAAATCTGGTTTATCTAATAAAAAATGGGACAAAGCCATTAAAGACTTAACAAAAAACAAAGTTGCTAAAGTAGAAAAAACTGAAGAAGGTTTGTTTGTGGAAATAATGAATAAATAGACTCTAATATAAAATCATACAATATTTAATAAAGGATTTACTTAACTGTAAATCCTTTTTTGTTTTGATTGATAGTAGATGTTAATATAAAAATTGTCACATTTTATCCACTTTATTTCTTATTCATTACAAGAATAAAGCAACAACACCTAGAACAATTTAAGTGATAATCAGTATATTAGTGCTTATATATTTTAACTAACAACAAACACTTAAACCTTAAATATGAAAAAATTAGTTTTTATACTACCATTCCTCATTTTCTTTGGCTTAATAAACACCCAAGAATCCTTCGCACAGGAAATAAATACAGATGAAGACTCCAATGCATGGAAGTCTCCTGATGATGACATTCTTAAAATTCTTTATGCGCCACAATTACCTAGAACATCCACGTCTCCTGCAAGTACACATATGATTCTTACAGATCCAATTTATTACCCTAGTTTATCAGAATTAGCTGGACCTATGCTAAAGCTTGCCGGAACCCGTGTAAACCCAAAAAACAATTACTACCATGGTAGGCACGGAGGTACTTCACCAAGAATCATCACAATAAAAGATGGTAAAACAGTACCCATTAATATTCCAAAGGATGCTGAAGTTATTTCAACAGACTGGACAGTTGATGGTGAGCGTTTTGCTTTGTCTGTAGGATTTGAAGACCGAATTGAATTATGGCTAGGTGATATTAGTGGTCGAGTAGAAAAAGTATCAGGTATCATTCTTAATCCACTCATGGATCAAGCCGTAAAATGGTTACCAAATCAAGAGCAAATTTTAATTAGAAACATTAACAATCGTGGTGCTGTTCCAGAAGAACCATCGATTCCAAATGGACCTATGATTCTTGAAGATGCAGGTGCATCTGCACGATCAACTTACGAAGCTAGAAACCTTCTTGAAACTTCATATGATGATGACCTATTTAGTTATTACACACAATGTGAGTTGGTAATTTATGATACAAAATCAAAAAAATCTCAAGTTATTGGACCATCGGCGTCTTACATGTCTGCAGATGTATCTCCAGATGGAAAATATTTGTTGGTAGAAAGATTAAAAAAACCTTGGTCGCATGAAGTGGCATGGTGGCGATTTGCAAATGATGCTGAAGTATGGGATCTTAAAGGCAAATTAATAAAAACTGTAGTCAACCAACCTGTTGCTAACGAAGTCCCTATACATGGTGTTATTACTGGACCAAGAAATGTTTCTTGGCAACCAACAGCACCACATACTTTGTTTTGGACAGAAGCATTAGATGGTGGGAATCCAGTAGCAGAAGTAGAATACAGAGACAGACTTATGAGTTGGGAAGCTCCATTTAATAACAAACCTAATGAAGTATTTAAAGCAGAACATCGTATACAAGGGACTATGTGGGGACAAAAAGACGGAATGCTTATGGTTTACCAAAGAGAGCGCATGAAAAGATGGCGTTATGTCTGGCTGCTGGATGTTAATAAAGGTAGTTCCAAGCTTTGGTTTGATCTAGATGAAAACGATCGTTACAATGATCCAGGTTATCCGCTTTTCACACAGTTGGATAATGGTAAATATGTATTTAAAGTAGAAGATGGTTCTATTTATTTCCGTGGAAGTGGTGGGAGCGAAGATGGAGATCGTCCTTTTGTAGACCAGCGAGACATTGAAACTGGACAAACCCAAAGAATATTCCGAAGTGAAAAAGACAAGTATCAGTATTTTATAGACTTTGCTGCAGATTCTAACACTTTCATTATGAGTTCTGAATCTACTACAGAGGTGCCTAATTTATATTTAGCAACATTTGGAGAAACCATTGTTGCAGATGCTGGCGAAAGTACCAGAACAATAACAAAACATCCTATTACAACATTTAAGGATCCAAGTCCTGAATTACGACAGATAGAAAACAAGATTGTAAAATACCAAAGGAATGATGGTGTCGAATTAAGTTTTCAATTGCTTTTACCTCCTGGATATACCGAAGGAACCAGATTGCCTACCGTTGTTTACGCATACCCTTTAGAATATTCTGGTGGCAAAACAGCTGGACAAGTTAGAGGGTCCTCCAATCGGTTTATGAGAATATACGGTCCATCTCACAAATATTTTTTAATGCGTGGTTATGCTGTATTAGACAATACTGCCATGCCAATGATTGGTGATCCTGAAACAGTTTATGACACGTTTGTTCCACAATTAGTAGCAGATGCAGAAGCTGCTGTTACAAAAGCTATAGACATGGGTATTGCAGATCCTGATAGAATTGGCATTATTGGTCACAGTCATGGTGGTTTAATGGTTGCTAATTTGTTAGCACATTCTAATTTATTCGCTGCTGGAATTGCACGAAGTGGTTCATACAATAAAACAAATCAACCATACGGGTTTCAAGGTGAACGACGTTCACTTTTTGAAGCAACACAGTCTTATATTGACTGTTCTCCTACATTCTTTGCCGACAAGGTCAATGAACCTATTTTAATTATCCATGGAAATGATGATTCAAATCCAGGAACCCTGACTTTTCAGTCTGAAGTGTTTTATGAGGCAGTAAGAGGCTCAGGAGGAACTGCTAGATTGGTTTTGCTACCATTTGAAGATCATGGTTACAGAGCAAAAGAATCGATCGAGCATGTATTGTGGGAACAAATTAATTGGTTTGACAAGTATGTTAAAAATCGTGATACAAAAGTACTTGAGAAAACAAATACAGAGAAGCCTTAAATAGAAGTAGATTTTGATTTAAAAAAAACATTTAACGAAATAATAAGAAAGGAATTACAGAGATGTAGCTCCTTTTTTTTAAATTTATAGGAAATGTCACATTCTTTAAAACCCATAATCATGAAGAAATCACATATTATCATATTATTAATCAGCTTTTTAATTTTTAACTTAACTAAAGCTCAAACAATTGACACGTCCAATTCAAAAATTGAATTTAAAATAAAAGGTGGTCTTATTTTTAATGTAAAAGGCACATTTAAAGGCATGGAAGGAGATTTTAATTTTAATGAAGATGATCTTGAAAACTCAAGTTTTGATATTTGTATAGATGCAGCAACAGTGAATACAGACAATGAGAAACGTGATAATCACTTGAGAACTGAAGATTTTTTTTATGTAGAAAAATATCCAAACATTTGTTTTACATCAACGTCTGTAAGTGCTAATGGGAAAGATTATATTACAACAGGAGATTTAACCATGCATGGAGTTACTAAAACAATAGATATTCCTTTTAAATTTTCTAACAACACTTTTAGAGGATCTTTTGACATTGAAAGATTAGATTATAAAATAGGCGAAGATACTGGTACTCTTACAGTTGGAAGCACAGCAGATGTGACTATAATTTGTGTAATAAATTAAAAAAATTCTTTGTAATTCGGTTTTTTCGCTTATTTTAGCATTCCAAATCTAATTATATGAAACATTTTTACTTAAGTATTAAGTTATGCCTACTTGTATTGTTTATAAGTGCACCTACTTTTTCACAGACCTTTAATTCTTATTATGGAGACATTGTTAGCAATGTATCTCAAACAAACATTACAAACGATTTAACGACGTTTGAAAATTTTGGCGAAAAGAATGTTAATTCTTCAAGAATTACAAATGCTCAAAACTGGATTACTGCTCGATACGCAAGTATGGGCTACACCAATGTAGATTTACATCAGTTTTCCTATTCATCTGGCACAAAAGTAAGTAACAATATTATTGTTACTAAAACCGGAACAACTTATCCAAATACCTATGTCATTATTGATGCTCATTACGACACTATAAATGGACCTGGAACAAACGATAATGGCTCTGGAACCGTATTATTGTTAGAACTTGCTAGATTACTAGCTAATGTACCAACAGAATACTCTATAAAATTTATTCACTTTAGTGGTGAAGAAGATGGATTATGGGGAAGTAAACGTTATGTATCTCAAGTTGTAAACCCACAAAACCTTGATATTAAACTAGTATTTAATATCGATGAAGTTGGTGGTGTTGCAGGAATGACAAACAATACTATTGTTTGCGAAAGAGACCAAGGTTCTCCTTATTCTAATAATGCAGCCTCTTCTGTGGTTACAGACCAATTGGCTACTTGTATAGAGCTATATTCTAATCTAAACACTGATATTTCTTATGCATATGCTTCAGATTATATGCCTTTTGAAGATAATGGTGAAGTAATTACAGGTTTGTATGAATATAACGAAACAACCCATGCACATACTGCAACCGATTTATTAGTGAACATGGATCCAGTATATTTATATGAAGTAACTAAAGGTTCTTTAGGTGCTGCCATGTTTTTTGCTCAAGTTGATTTCAATACGTTAAATACTGAATCTTTTGTTTTAGATTCAAATATTAATATGTATCCAAATCCTTCAAAAGGGCAGGTAACTATTTCTTTTAATGCTGTTCTAAATGATTCAGCTAATTTTAAAGTTTATGACATTCTTGGAAAACAAGTTTTTCAAAAATCTATTACACAGCAACAAGCTACTTTAAATCTAGAACATTTACCAAGTGGCGTTTATATGGCTGTTTTTGAAGTTGGAAATAATAGAACTTCTAAGAAATTGATTTTAAATTAATATAATATATTATTCACAAAAAAAAAGGTCTTCTAGTGAAGACCTTTTTTTTTGTGCTTTATAATTTCGTTAAGGTAATTATTCTCTTATTAGAGGTAAGGTAGAACAGCGCAATAAGCCTTCTTGTTTCGCTATTTCAGCATAAGGAACTTCTTCAACTGTGATACCGTTTTCCCTCAGCCAAGTGTTTAATCTGGTAAAATTCTTTTCAGAAATCACCACATCTTCAGCAATAGAAAACACATTACTATTCATATGATACATTTCTTCTCTTGTAATATGAAACAAATTTTCTCTGCCAAACAAGTTTACCAAATACATATAATCGCTTTCTTCTCTAAACCCACTTTTGTAAATAATACCTTTATCTTTTCCAACTGGTTGAAAACAGCAATCTAAATGTAAGGCATTATCTCTTGGTTCAATTTTAGATTTTACCAAATCGAATTCTTTAACAATTTTATTTGGAAACAAATCTTTAATATATTGAACACCTTCCATATTGGTTCTAGCAGTTATATAGTTTTTATAATCGCTTCCTTTATAAGTACCAATAAAAATATGGTCGTTCCACAGCATTACGTCACCACCTTCAATATGTACTTCTTCTGGAGGTCTAACTACTTTTTCTGGATTAATTTGATCAATAATAAATTGAATAGCCTCTAACTCTTCTTCCCGATTTGGTAGAATATTAGCTTTTACAAATACATCATCAATTACAAAAGCTATATCTCGAGTAAAGATTTGGTTACAATCTTTAATCAATTCTGGTCTAAAGACCTTAATGTTGTATTTCTTAAAAATATTTGCAACAGCTTCCATCTCTAGAACCATATCTGCTTCTACAGGATAAGTTCCTGCTTTTATATGTTCTAAAGATTTAGGGTCGTATGCTTGATCTTCAGTTGGTGTAGGCCCATTGCTTTTAGCTGTTCCCAAAACAACTGCTCTTAATCTAGAAGTTTCGTTATTTACGTTTAATTTAATCATAATGTTACAAACCTATAATTTATTTAAGTAACTCATTTAATATCCAATTGAAGATAATAAAAAAAAGCTCCATTAAAAAAATGAAGCTTTAGTATTATTATATATCATTTAGCGCTTATTGATAGCTTTAAAAGGTCTTAAAGTTTCGCCTACATAAATTTGACGAGGACGACCAATTGGCTCATTATTTAAACGCATTTCTCTCCATTGAGCGATCCAACCTGGTAAACGACCTAATGCAAACATAACTGTAAACATATCTGTTGGAATACCCATAGCTCTGTAAATAATACCAGAGTAGAAATCGACATTTGGATATAGTTTTCTATCAACAAAATATGGGTCTTTTAAAGCTTCTTTCTCTAAAGCTTTAGCAATATTTAAAATAGGGTCTTCAACGCCAAGGTCGTTTAAAATTTCGTCGGCAGCTTTTTTAATAATTTTTGCTCTTGGATCGAAATTTTTATAGACTCTATGTCCAAAGCCCATTAATCTAAATGGATCTTCTTTATCTTTAGCCTTAGCCATGAATTTATTTGTATCACCACCATCTTCTTTAATAGCTTCAAGCATTTCTAGAACCGCTTGGTTAGCACCACCATGAAGTGGACCCCAAAGCGCAGAGATACCTGTAGAAAGCGAAGCAAATAAACCAACATGAGAAGAACCTGCAATTCTTACAGTTGATGTAGAACAGTTTTGTTCGTGGTCTGCATGAAGAATCAATAATTTATCTAAGGCATTTATTACAATTGGATTGAATTTATATTCTTCATTAGGTAACTTAAACATCATTTTTAAGATATTTTCAACATATCCTAAGTTTTTATCGCCATAATCTAAGGGTAAACCATTTTTCTTTCTAAACGTCCATGCTACCAATACCGGAAATTTTCCTAGTATCTTTACAATAGCTTTATACATGTCTTCTTCAGAATTTACATTTACAGAAGAAGGGTTAAAAGCCGTTAGTGCACTTGTTAGAGATGCAATAACACCCATTGGATGAGCAGATTTTGGAAAAGCATCTACTATTTTGCGAACATCCTCATCTACAACAGATTGAGCTTTAATATCTGTATGAAATTTATCAAGCTGCTCTTTGGTTGGCAGTTCTCCAAAAATTAAGAGAAATGCAACTTCTAAAAAGTCAGCTTTTTCAGCAAGTTCTTCAATAGAATATCCACGATATCTTAAAATTCCTTTTTCTCCATCTAAAAACGTAATTGCGCTTTCACAAGACCCTGTATTCTTGTAACCTGGGTCTATTGTAATAACACCATCCGTAATTCCTCTTAAGTTTTTGATATCTATGGCAACTTCTTTTTCAGTTCCCTCTATTAATGGGAATTCGTATTTTTTGCCTTTAATTTCTATTGTAGCTTTATCTGACATATATTGTAAAAATATTATTGTAATTTATTGTAGTTTCTAACTTTACGAATTTACGAAATATCTAACGATTAATAAAGCTCTTAACAAAGGTTTTGCTAATAAAAATATTGACAAAATTGATAGTTAAAAAGAAAGCGATTATCCATCTCTAGATAATCGCTTTTTTAATAAATGTATAATACATTTTTACTTAATCTTAAATGCTTTCTTTCCAGGAAAATAAGCCACTTCATCTAACTCTTCCTCTATTCGTAATAACTGATTGTATTTAGACATACGATCACTACGAGATGCAGAACCTGTTTTTATTTGTCCGCAATTTAACGCCACGGCTAAATCTGCTATGGTGTAATCTTCTGTTTCTCCTGAACGATGAGACATGACAGATGTATATCCAGCATTATGCGCCATGTTTACAGCTGCAATGGTTTCTGTAAGTGTTCCTATTTGGTTTACTTTAATTAAAATAGAATTGGCAATTTGGTTGTCAATTCCTTTAGATAAACGCTCTACATTTGTTACAAATAAATCGTCTCCAACCAATTGTACTTTATCACCAATCTTATCAGTTAAATATTTCCAACCATCCCAATCGTTTTCATCCATACCATCTTCGATAGAAATAATTGGGTATTTTGAAGCTAATTCGGCTAAATAATCAGCTTGTTCTTTACTGGTTCTTACTTGACCTTTATCTCCTTCAAATTTGGTGTAATCGTATGTTCCGTTTATATAAAATTCAGCTGCAGCACAATCTAAAGCAATCATAATATCTTCACCTAATGTATAGCCGGCATTTTCTACTGCTATTTTAATAGTATCGAGAGCATCTTCTGTACCTCCTGCTAAATTTGGTGCAAAGCCACCTTCATCACCAACTGCTGTACTAAGACCTCTATCGTGTAAAACTTTTTTTAGATGATGAAATATTTCAGTTCCCATTTGCATGGCTTGTGTAAAGTTTGCAGCTTTTACAGGCATAATCATAAATTCCTGAAAAGCAATTGGAGCATCACTATGTGAGCCTCCATTAATAATGTTCATCATTGGCACTGGAAGCGTGTTAGCACTTACGCCACCTACATACCTGTATAATGGCATGCCTAATTCGTTAGCAGCAGCTTTTGCAGCAGCTAAAGAAACTCCCAAAATAGCATTAGCTCCTAATTTTGATTTGTTAGATGTTCCATCTAAATCGATCATGGTTTTATCAATTAGGTTTTGTTCGAAAACAGATGTTCCAAGTAATTCTTGCGCAATGATGGTATTGACATTTTCAACAGCTTTTAAAACACCTTTTCCCATGTATGCATTTCCACCATCTCGTAACTCTACAGCTTCATGTTCTCCAGTTGAAGCACCTGATGGTACAGCTGCTCTTCCCATGATTCCATTTTCAGTAATGACATCTACTTCAACAGTTGGGTTTCCTCTTGAATCTAAAATTTGTCTGGCGTGAATGTTAATAATAATGCTCATTCTTAATATTTTAAAAGGTTTTGATAATTGTTTCTTTATTTAAAAACCTCAAGGAATTAAATCTTCTTTGAGGTTTTAAGTTACTTATTTTTTATGTTTTCTATAAACTGATCGAACAAATATGAAGAATCATGTGGTCCAGGACTTGCCTCTGGATGGTATTGTACAGAAAAGCAATTTTTGTTTTTAATACGTATCCCAGCTACTGTATGATCGTTTAAATGAACATGAGTGATTTCTATGTCTGAGTTTTTTTCTGCTTCTTCTCTATTTATAGCAAAACCATGATTTTGAGATGTAATTTCTCCTTTACCAGTTAATACATTTTTTACTGGATGATTAATTCCTCTATGACCATGATGCATCTTATATGTTGAAATTCCGTTTGCTAAAGCAATTACCTGATGGCCTAAGCAAATACCAAATAAAGGAAGATTTCTTTCTAAAATTTCTTTTGTTAAAGTTCGTGCAGCTTCTAATGGTTCTGGGTCTCCTGGTCCATTAGACAAAAAATATCCATCTGGATTAAAAGTACTCATTTCTTCAAAAGTTGCATTATAAGGAAACACCTTAATATAAGCGTCTCTTTTAGCTAAATTTCTAAGAATATTTGTTTTTATACCAATATCAAGAGCAGCAATTTTATAAGTCGCATTTTCGTTCCCAAAATAATATGGCTCTTTCGTTGAAACTTTAGAAGCTAATTCTAAACCATTCATCTCTGGTACTTCAGCTAATTGTGCTTTAAGATCTTCTAGGTTATCAATGTCTGTAGAAATAACAGCATTCATAGCACCATTTTCTCTAATATATGTAACCAAAGCTCTAGTATCTACATCTGATATAGCAAATAAATTATTTTCATTCAAAAATTCTTCTAATGAAGCATCGGCTGCATCTCGTGAATAATCGTAACTAAAATTTTTACAAATCAATCCTGATATTTTGATTGAATTTGACTCTACTTCTTCTTTATTAGTTCCATAATTTCCAATATGTGCATTGGTAGCAACCATTAACTGTCCAAAATATGACGGGTCAGTAAAAATTTCTTGATAGCCTGTCATACCAGTGTTAAAACAGACTTCACCAAAAGCAGTTCCAGGTTTTCCAATGGCTTTTCCATGAAAAATGGTTCCGTCTGCAAGTAGAACTATGGCTTTTTCTCTTTTGTTGTATTTCATCTTAAAAAAAAGGTTTTGCAAAATTGCATAAAAAAAAGGATAAACTAAAATGTTTATCCTTTTTTATGATTTCTTTATTAAAGAAAACTATAATATTAAAGTGTATTATAATATTTTAAAATCTTTCTTAGATCGTTAATATTTTTAAAACTTAAATCATTCTCTTTGGCATAATCTTTTAATGCGTCTTTTTTATCTGAATCTAACGTTTTTAAAATAGAAGATTTTTTAAGTTGAATAAGCTTTAGAGTTTCATTATCTGCTGTATAAAAGTATTTTTCTTTTATTATCAGCTCATCATCAGTAGTTTTTTGGTGAGTTAATGGGTTATAAATACCTTCTTTTATTGCTGTCTCATATTTTCTTAAAATAGTTCCTGATTTGGTTACGACTAATTCTTCAAAGTAAGAATTTCTTTGAAATTCATTATCTAGATAGCGTTTAAATGTTCTCCCATCCAAAACAACTTTTTCAATGTTTTTAGGGTTAAAAGCTAATATAGAATCTTTAGAGAATTTAGACTCAAAACGTTCTAATCGTACATTATAATTTAGCGTATTAAACTTATATGCTTTATTGTCTTTAGTATAAATTAAAGCATTAGTAGATTTCCAAGAATCAAACAAATATGGTGAACCTTTTATAGTTCTTGAGCTTTCAGAGTTTGTAACCCAGATTCCATCATGACCCATGATTCCTTTTGAATTTGTAAAAGTATTTTCTGCAGCGATGTTTACACCTGCTTGAGAGAATATAAAATTAGTTGTTAATGCTAATATGAAGACTAAATATTTATTCATTGTTTAAAATTTTAAGTTGCAAATATAAAAAAAGGATGGACTTAATAAGTCCATCCTTTGTTAATTAACATAAATTAACAGTAATATTATTCCTCTTCGTTGGAAGCTTTAGTTTCTGCTACAGGAGCAGTGGTTTCAGATGCTTTAGAGCCACCTCTTCTACTTCTTCTAGTTGTTTTCTTTTTAGCTTTATCAGCATTATAGATTTCGTTGAAATCAACTAATTCTATCATTGCCATATCAGCATTATCACCTAAACGGTTACCAAGTTTAATAATTCTTGTATATCCTCCTGGTCTATCTCCAACTTTTACTGCTACTTCTCTAAACAATTCGGTAACTGCTTCTTTTTGTCTTAAACGTGACATAACAATACGTCTGTTGTGAGTCGTATCTTCTTTAGATTTCGTTACCAAAGGCTCTACAAATTGCTTCAAAGCTTTAGCTTTAGCTACTGTTGTATTAATACGTTTGTGCTCTATTAAAGAACAAGCCATATTAGCTAACATTGATTTTCTGTGAGCTGTTTTTCTACTTAAGTGATTTATCTTTTTTCCGTGTCTCATGACATTTGTTTTATCATCTTGCTACCAAACTCGATATCGAGGAGCAAAATATGATTAATTAATCTTTATCTAATTTATATTTTGACAAGTCCATTCCGAAATTAAGTCCTTTAACGTTTACTAGCTCTTCAAGCTCTGTTAAAGATTTTTTACCGAAGTTACGGAACTTCATTAAATCGTTTTTGTTAAATGACACTAAGTCTCCTAAGGTATCAACTTCTGCAGCTTTTAAACAGTTAAGTGCACGAACAGATAAATCCATATCAACTAATTTAGTTTTCAATAGTTGTCTCATGTGAAGAGATTCTTCATCATAAGTTTCTGTTTGAGCAATCTCATCAGCTTCTAGAGTAATTCTCTCATCTGAGAATAACATAAAGTGATGGATTAATGTTTTAGCCGCTTCTGTTAAAGCATCTTGAGGCGTAATAGAACCATCTGTTATGATTTCGAAAACTAATTTTTCGTAATCTGTTTTTTGTTCTACACGATAGTTTTCAATACTATACTTAACATTTTTTATTGGTGTGTAAATTGAATCTGTAAAGATAGTCCCAATTGGTGCTGAAGCTTTTTTATTTTCTTCTGCTGGCACATAACCTCTACCCTTTTCAATTGTAATCTCCATATTAATATTTACTTTAGGGTCTAAATTACAGATAACTAATTCTGAATTTAACACTTGGAATCCTGAAATAAACTTTTGGAAATCACCAGCTGTAATTTGATTTTGTCCTGAAATAGAAATGGAAACAGACTCGCTATCAACATCTTCTATTTGTCTTTTAAAACGTACTTGTTTTAAATTTAAAATAATTTCAGTAACATCTTCAACGACACCTGCTATTGTAGAAAATTCATGATCTACACCTTCCATTCTAACTGATGTTATTGCAAACCCTTCTAAAGAAGAAAGTAAAACTCTTCTTAGAGCATTTCCAACTGTTAATCCGTAACCTGGTTCTAAAGGACGAAATTCGAATTTCCCTTCAAAATCAGTTGAATCAATCATGATTACTTTGTCGGGCTTTTGAAAATTAAATACTGCCATATTTGCTTTTTATATCAGTTATTATTTAGAGTATAATTCGACGATGAATTGCTCGTTTATGTTTTCTGGAATTTGAATTCTTGCAGGAACAGAAACATAAGTTCCTTGCTTTAATTCGTTATTCCATGTAATCCATTCGTAAACTGCACTTGAATTTGATAAAGATCTATCGATAGCTTCAAGCGATTTAGATTTTTCTCTTACAGAAACGACATCTCCAGCTTTTAATTGATAAGAAGGGATGTTTACGATTTCTCCATTTACTGTAATGTGTCTGTGAGATACTAATTGTCTTGAGCCAGATCTAGAAGGAGAAATTCCCATTCTAAATACAACGTTGTCTAATCTAGACTCACAAAGTTGTAACAATACTTCACCTGTAATACCAGGAGCAGCAGTTGCTTTTTTAAACATGTTTCTGAATTGCTTTTCTAATACACCATAAGTATATTTTGCTTTTTGCTTTTCCATTAATTGGATTGCATATTCAGATTTTTTTCCACGACGCTTGTTTGCACCATGTTGACCTGGAGGATAATTTCTTTTTTCAAAAGATTTATCTTCTCCAAAAATAGCTTCTCCAAATTTTCGAGCTATTTTAGTTTTAGGACCAGTATATCTTGCCATTTCTTAAATTGAGTTATGAGAGTGATTATGAATTAAGGTCTTAATCTTATCCTTCGATAACCGTTAATCTCTCGTTGATACTTGTTAATTATTTTTTCAGAGTGCAAATTTACATATAAAAAATTAATATCAACTATTAAAAATAGCTGATATTAATTCTATATAAAAAATAAATTATACACGTCTACGTTTTGGAGGACGACATCCATTATGTGGTAATGGAGTAACATCAATAATTTCTGTTACTTCAATTCCTGCATTATGAATTGAACGGATAGCAGATTCTCTACCATTTCCAGGTCCTTTTACATAAACTTTTACTTTCTTTAATCCTGCTTCTTGTGCTACTCCAACTGCATCTTCTGCAGCTAATTGAGCAGCATAAGGGGTGTTCTTTTTAGAACCTCTAAATCCCATTTTACCAGCAGAAGACCATGATATTACGTCTCCTTTTTTATTGGTAAGTGAAACAATAATGTTGTTAAAAGAAGCTGTAATGTGTGCTTCTCCAACAGCGTCTACTACAACTTTACGTTTTTTAGTACTTGACTTTGCCATATCTAATTTTAGTTTTTAGTAATAGTTAATAGTCGCTAGAATCCTAAACCGTTAAATTTCAAACAGATTCTTTCCAACGTCTAAAGACTAAAGACTATTTGTTATTTAGTTGCCATTTTTTTGTTGGCAACAGTTTTTCTTCTACCTTTTCTAGTTCTAGAGTTGTTTTTAGTACGTTGCCCTCTTAATGGAAGCCCAGCTCTATGACGAATCCCTCTGTAACATCCAATATCCATTAATCGCTTAATGTTTAATTGTGTTTCAGAACGTAATTCTCCTTCAATAGTGAAAGAACCAACAGCCTCACGAATATTACTAATTTCGTCGTCTGTCCAATCTTGAACTTTTGTACTTTCTTCAACTTTAGCTGCTGCTAAAATTTCTTTTGCTCTACTTCTACCTATTCCATAGATATAAGTTAAGGAAATTACTCCTCTTTTGTTTTTTGGTATGTCTACACCTGCAATTCTTGCCATAACTATCCTTGTCTTTGTTTGAATCTAGGATTCTTTTTGTTAATTACGTAAAGTCTACCTTTTCTGCGCACGATTTTACAATCTGCACTTCTTTTTTTAACTGATGCTCTTACTTTCATCTTGTTAGTATCTATAAGTTATTCTAGCCTTAGTTAAATCGTAAGGACTCATTTCTAATTTTACTTTGTCTCCTGGTAATAATTTTATGTAATGCATACGCATTTTACCAGATATATGCGCTGTCACAATGTGACCATTTTCTAGTTCAACACGGAACATGGCATTTGATAATGCTTCTATTATTGTTCCATCTTGTTCTATTGCTGCTTGTTTTGCCATAGTATATATAAATTAAGCTACTGCTTTTCTATTTTTACCTGTTTTCATCAAGCCGTCATAATGTCTATTTAACAAGTAAGAATTTACTTGTTGCATAGTATCAATTGCAACTCCAACCATAATTAATAGTGAGGTTCCTCCGAAAAACAATGCCCATCCAGATTGTACACTCATTAGCTTTACTATAATGGCTGGGAACACAGCTATTAATGCTAAGAATATAGATCCTGGCAATGTAATTTGCGACATTATTTTATCTAAATATTCGGAAGTTTCACCACCTGGTCGAATACCAGGAATAAAACCACCACTACGTTTTAAGTCGTCTGCCATTTTGTTTGTTGGTACTGTAATTGCCGTATAAAAGTATGTAAATACTATAATTAATAACGCAAATACAAAATTGTACCAAAATCCAAATATATCAGCAAAATTTGTTTGCATCCATTGTCCTGCTCCAGTATCTTTTAAGAAAGAAGATCCACCTATTAGACTTGGCACAAACATAATGGCTTGAGCAAAGATAATTGGCATAACTCCAGAAGCATTTAATTTTAATGGTAAAAACTGTCTAGAGCCCATAACGTTTTTCTCATAACCTCCTGAAGCAGTTCTTCTAGCATATTGAACAGCTATTTTTCTAACAGCCATAACTAACATAATTGATGCTAAAATGATGACTAACCAGATTACTAGCTCGAAAAGAATTAACATGACGTTATTCCCTTCTAATCTAGAAGATGCATTTTGCAAAAATGCTTTTGGTAATGTTGCTATAATACCAACCATAATTAATAATGAGATTCCATTACCAATACCTTTATCGGTAATTTTTTCTCCTAACCACATAGCAAAAATACAGCCTGTAACTAGTATAACTATAGATGAAAAATAAAACAATCCTCCAGTACCTAATAAAAAGGCACTTTGTGGAATACCAAATGCTGTTGGTAAACTAGCTAAATAACCTGGTGCTTGCACCAAGCAAATGGCAATTGTTAACCAACGTGTAATTTGAGTTATTTTCTTTTGACCACTAGCTCCTTCTTTTTGTAATTTCTGCAAATATGGAATAGCAATTCCCATTAACTGAACTACAATTGAAGCAGAGATATAAGGCATAATTCCTAAAGCAAAAACAGAAGCATTAGCAAATGCTCCTCCTGTAAATGCATTAAGTAATCCTAATAATCCTGACTCAGTATTGCTTTGCAGGTTCTCTAATTGAGAAGCATCAATACCAGGTAAAACCACTTGTGCGCCAAAACGATAAACTAATAACAGACCAAGTGTTACAATGATTCTGTTTCTTAATTCCTCTATTTTCCAAACATTCTTAAGTGTCTCTATAAATTTCATGCGCTTGTTTGTGATTATAAAGTTACAGTTTCTCCTCCTGCAGCTTCAATCGCAGCTTTTGCTGAAGCGGTAAACTTATGAGCAGATACTTTTAATTTAGCTTTTAATTCGCCTCTTCCTAAAATTTTAACTAGTTCATTTTTTCTAGCTAATCTTAAAGCAACAAGTGTTTCAAAATCTAAAGTATCTTTAATTTTCTTTTCGTCTACTAATTGTTGTAAAGTATCAAGATTAATTCCTTGATGTTCTATACGATTTATGTTAGTAAAGCCAAACTTTGGTACACGTCTTTGAAGAGGCATCTGACCACCTTCAAAACCAATTTTCTTAGAATATCCTGAACGAGATTTCGCTCCTTTATGACCTCTTGTTGCTGTGCCACCTTTTCCAGAACCTTGACCACGACCAATACGTTTTCCTTGACTTTTAACTGAACCTTCTGCAGGTTTTAAATTACTTAAATCCATTTTCAGTGTTATATTTTTAAGCTTCCTCTACAGAAACTAAATGTGAAACTTTAGCAACCATACCAAGAATATTTGGTGTGGCATCGTGCTCTACTACTTGACCAATCTTTTTAAGACCTAGAGCTTCTAATGTACGCTTTTGTCTTAATGTACGCTTGATCGCACTCTTAACTTTTTTTACTTTTATCTTTGCCATCGTTTTCTGTTATTAACCTTTAAAAACTTTTTCTAGTGATATACCTCTATCACGAGCTATCGTTTTAGCATTTCTTAATTGTAATAATGCATCGAATGTAGCTTTAACAACATTATGAGGGTTTGAAGAACCTTGAGATTTAGATAATACATCGTGTACTCCAACTGCTTCAAGTACTGTTCTCACAGCACCTCCAGCAATAACTCCTGTTCCAGGTGCTGCAGGTATAATATTTACTCTTGCTCCACCATATTTACCTTTTTGTTCGTGTGGTAAAGTTCCTTTTACTAAAGGAATACGTACTAAATTTTTCTTAGCATCTTCTACTGCTTTTGCAATAGCACTAGCTACGTCTTTAGATTTCCCTAAACCGGAACCAACGACACCTGCTTCATCTCCAACAACAACAATTGCTGAAAATCCGAATGCTCTACCACCTTTAGTTACTTTTGTAACTCTTTGAACACCAACTAAACGATCTTTAAGATCTAATCCACTTGGTTTTACTAACTCTGCGCTTTTGTATTTCTGATACATAATTTCTTAGAATTTAAGTCCTGCTTCTCTAGCTCCTTCTGCTAATGATTTTACTCTACCATGGTATTGGTATCCACCTCTATCAAAAGAGATTGAATCTACACCAGCCTTAAGGGCTTTTTCAGCTACTGCTTTACCTACTAAACCAGCAATTTCTGATTTGGTACCTTTTGCAGAACTAATGTCTTTATCTCTAGATGATGCTGCACTGATAGTTTTACCAGATACGTCATCAATTACTTGAGCATAAATTTCTTTATTACTTCTAAAAACAGATAATCTTGGTCTAGCTTCAGTTCCTGAAACTATTTTACGAATTCTGCTTTTAATTCTTAATCGTTTTTCGTTCTTTGTTAATGCCATAACTTAATTATTAAGCTGATTTACCTGCTTTTCTTCTTAGTACTTCTCCTACAAACTTAACCCCTTTACCTTTGTAAGGCTCTGGTGGTCTAAATCCACGTATTTTTGCAGCTACTTGACCAACTAATTGTTTGTCTGAAGATGTTAATTTTACTATTGGATTTTTTCCTTTTTCAGAAATTGTTTCCACTTTAACTTCAGATGCAATATCTAAAACAATGTTATGTGAAAACCCTAAGGCTAAATCTAATTTTTGTCCTTGATTTGATGCTCTATAACCAACACCAACCAATTCTAATTCTTTTGTCCATCCTTTAGATACTCCATTAATCATATTATTAATTAGAGATCTGTAAAGTCCGTGTTTTCCTTTGTGTACTTTAGAATCTGAAGGGCGTTCTACTAACACATTTCCATCTTCAACTTTAATTGTAACATCAGAATATTCTTGAGATAATTCTCCTAAATTTCCTTTTACTGTTACAACATTATCGTTAATATCAACTGTAATTCCTGCTGGAATTGCTACTGGGTTATTACCTATTCTTGACATGTCTTATTCGCTTTTAATTAGTAAACGTAACAAAGTACTTCTCCACCTACGTTATTTCTTTGAGCTTGTTTGCCAGTCATTACGCCATGAGACGTTGAAACTATAGCAATACCAAGACCATTTAAAATTCTAGGTAATTCTTTAGAACTTGCATACTTACGTAAACCTGGTTTACTTATTCTTTGAATCTTTCTAATTACAGATTCTTTTGTTTCTTTGTTGTACTTAAGAGCAATTTTAATTGTTCCCTGTACAGCATTGTCTTCGAATTTGTAACTTAAAATATATCCTTGTTCGAATAATATTTTAGTAATTTCCTTTTTTAAATTAGAAGCAGGTATTTCTACTACTCTGTGGTTAGCACGCACAGCATTTCTAATTCTTGTTAAATAATCCGCTATTGGATCTGTATTCATAGTTATTAAATTTCGGAATCGGTTTTTAACTTTATTGTTAAACCTAAAACCAGTTTATAATTCTTTTATATTACCAGCTAGCTTTTCTAACTCCTGGTATTAAACCTTGATTGGCCATTTCTCTGAATGTAACACGAGAAATACCAAATGTTCTCATATAACCTTTAGGTCTTCCTGTTAGTTTGCAACGGTTGTGCATTCTTACAGGGGAAGCATTTTTAGGTAACTTTTGTAATGCTTCATAATCTCCAGCTTCTTTTAAAGCTTTACGTTTTTCAGCATATTTAGCTACTGTTTTTGCTCTTTTTACCTCACGGGCTTTCATTGATTCTTTAGCCATATCTTAATTCTTTTGAAAAGGTAATCCTAATTCTGTTAATAATGATTTTGCTTCTTTGTCTGTTGCAGCAGTAGTTACAAATGTAATATCCATTCCTGATATTTTATTCACCTTATCGATATCGATTTCTGGGAAAATAATTTGTTCAGTAATACCCAAGTTGTAATTTCCTCTACCATCAAATCCAGTCGCTTTTATTCCATTAAAATCTCTTACACGAGGTAAGGCTGAAGTAATTAAACGGTCTAAAAATTCGTACATTCTTTCACCACGTAAAGTTACTTTTGCACCAATTGGCATCCCTTTACGTAATTTGAATGATGCAACATCTTTTTTAGAGATAGTCGCAACGGTCTTTTGTCCAGTTATAGTTGTTAATTCATCAATAGCATGATCAATTAATTTTTTATCAGCAACAGCTGCTCCAACTCCTTTAGATAAGACTATCTTTTGAAGTTTTGGCACTTGCATGATGTTTTTATAACCAAATTCGTCTGTAAGAGCTGCAGTTATTCTGCTTTTGTACTCTTCTTTAAGTCTAGGTGTATATGCCATAACTATATTACTTCGTTTGATTTTTTTGAAAATCTTACTTTATTATCGCCTTCCATTCTATATCCAACTCTTGTTGTTTCTCCTTTTGAAGTTAACAATGATAAGTTAGAAATTTGAATAGCTGCTTCTTTTTCTACGATTCCACCTTGAGGATTTTGTGCACTTGGTTTTGTGTGTTTCTTAACCATGTTTACTCCCTCAACGATCGCTTTGTTTTTATCTAGTAATACTTTAAGTACTTTACCTTCAGACCCTTTATGATCTCCAGCTATTACTTTTATAGTATCTCCCGATTTAATTTTAAGCTTTGTCATTTTATTTTGTATTAAAGCACTTCAGGTGCTAATGATACAATCTTCATGAATTGTTTATCACGAAGTTCTCTTGCAACAGGACCAAATACACGAGTTCCTCTCATTTCACCCGTTGGGTTTAATAAAACACATGCATTATCATCAAATCTAATATAAGATCCATCTGGTCTTCTTACTTCTTTTCTAGTACGTACTACTACTGCAGTAGAAACAGCACCTTTTTTAATGTTTCCATTAGGTGTTGCATCTTTTACTGTAACAACTATTTTGTCACCTACAGAAGCGTATCTTCTTTTAGTTCCACCTAGAACACGTATGGTTAATACTTCTTTTGCTCCAGTGTTATCAGCTACCTTTAATCTTGATTCTGTTTGTATCATAATTATTTAGCTCTTTCAATTATTTCAACTAATCTCCAACATTTAGATTTACTCATAGGTCTTGTTTCCATGATCTTTACAGTATCTCCAATATTACAATCGTTTGTTTCGTCGTGCGCCACATATTTCTTTGTTTTTAACACGAACTTTCCATACATAGGGTGTTTTACTTTTTTAACCTCTGCAACAACTATTGATTTTTGCATTTTGTTACTAGTAACGATTCCTATACGTTCTTTTCTTAAATTTCTTGTTTCCATCATTTCGGCAGAATTATTGTAAATCTCTTTTAGTTAATTCAGTCGCAATTCTAGCTACGTCTCTTCTAACGTTACGTAATTGAATTGGGTTCTCTAAAGGAGAAATTGTGTGAGTCATTTTTAAATCTAAATAACTCTTTTTAGTTTCACTAAGCTTCTCTTGCAACTCAGCTACAGATAATTCTTTAATTTCTGATTGTTTCATAATATCAAATAAATTATGCTTCGTAATCTCGAGCAATTATAAACTTAGTTTTAACTGGTAGTTTTTGTGCTGCTAGACGTAATGCTTCTTTTGCAACGTCTAAAGGCACTCCACCTACTTCAAATAATATTCTTCCTGGAAGCACAGATGCTACCCAGTATTCTACAGCACCTTTACCTTTACCCATACGTACTTCAAGAGGTTTCTTTGTAATAGGCTTGTCTGGAAATATTTTAATCCATAACGACCCTTCTCTTTTCATATAACGAGTAGCAGCAATACGTGCAGCTTCTATTTGACGTGCAGTAACAAAGCTAGTGTCTAATGATTTTATACCAAAAGTACCACTTGATAAAAGGTGCCCTCTTCCGGCATTTCCTTTCATACGTCCTTTTTGTTGCTTACGAAATTTTGTTTTTTTAGGCTGTAACATTTTTCTTGTTCTTTAAAAAATTACTTTCTACGACGAGGTTTATTATTTCCACCACGTCCTCCGGCTCCACCTTTTCCTTGCTTCTTAGATAATCCAACAAGCGGAGAAAGTTCTCTTTTACCATATACTTCACCTTTCATGATCCATACTTTAATCCCTAATCTACCGTAAGTAGTATGGGCCTCAACTAAAGCATAGTCAATATCGGCTCTGAATGTAGATAATGGAATACGACCATCTTTATAATGTTCGCTACGTGCCATTTCAGCACCATTTAAACGACCACTAATTTGGATCTTAATTCCTTCTGCATTCATTCGCATAGTTGCAGCGATTGCCATTTTGATTGCACGTCTATATGAAATACGATTTTCAATTTGACGAGCAACACTTGCTGCTACTAATTGCGCATCAAGTTCCGGTCTTTTAATTTCAAATATGTTTATTTGAACTTCTTTACCTGTAATTTTCTTAAGTTCTTCTTTTAACTTGTCTACCTCTTGGCCACCTTTTCCGATAATAATACCAGGTCTAGCGGTAGTGATAGTAACGGTTACAAGTTTAAGAGTTCTTTCGATAATTACTCTTGAAACACTAGCTTTGGATAAACGTGCATGTACGTATTTTCTGATCTTATCGTCTTCGGCAAGTTTGTCGCCATAATCGTTTCCTCCGTACCAGTTAGATTCCCATCCTCTGATAATTCCTAAGCGATTTCCGATTGGATTTGTTTTTTGTCCCATACTTCTATCTTAACTTTGTGTGTTATTGTTAGCTCCTACCACTAATGTTACGTGGTTTGAACGTTTTCTAATTCTGTGTGCACGACCTTGTGGTGCTGGACGCAATCTTTTTAACATTGATCCACCATCTACACGAATCTCCTTAACAAATAATTCAGCTTCTTCAATACTTGCATCTTCGTTCTTTGCTTGCCAGTTTGCAATTGCAGACAGTAACAAAGTTTCTAAACGGTTAGATGCTTCTTTTTGGCTAAATTTTAAAATATTAAGCGCTTTCTCTACGCGTTCGCCTCTTACTAAATCGGCTACTAAACGCATTTTTCTCGGTGATGTAGGACAGTTATTAAGTTTAGCAAAAGCGATTTCTTTTTTTGCTTCCTTAATAGCGTCTGCCATTTGTTTTTTACGACTTCCCATAGCTTACTACTTTTTACCTTTGTTTTTAGCACCTGCATGACCTCTAAAAGATCTTGTTGGTGAAAATTCTCCTAACTTATGACCTACCATGTTTTCAGTTACGTAAACTGGAACAAATTGGCGACCGTTATGTACTGCAATTGTTTGTCCAACAAAATCTGGAGTAATCATCGAGGCTCTAGACCACGTTTTGATTACTGTTTTCTTGTTAGTTTCTACATTTGTAGCAACTTTCTTCTCTAGTTTATAATGAACGTAAGGTCCTTTTTTTAATGATCTTGACATGACTTATTATTTCTTTCTACGTTCTACAATATATTTATTACTCGCTTTTGTTTTAGAACGGGTTCTATAACCTTTAGCAGGTATACCATTTCTAGAACGTGGATGTCCACCAGAAGATTTTCCTTCTCCACCACCCATTGGATGATCTACAGGATTCATTACTACTGGTCTTGTACGAGGTCTTCTACCTAACCATCTTGTTCTACCAGCTTTACCTGATACTAACAATTGATGATCTGAGTTAGAGACAACGCCTATTGTAGCCATACATGTTACTAACACTAAACGGATTTCACCAGACGGAAGTTTAATAGTTGCAAACTTACCATCTCTTGCCATTAATTGTGCAAAAGTACCAGCACTACGAGCCATAATAGCTCCTTGCCCTGGACGCAACTCTATACAAGAAATAATAGTTCCTAAAGGAATATTACTTAATGGCATAGCGTTACCAATCTCGGTAGGAGCAGTATCGCCTGATACTACTGTTTGACCTACTTGTAATCCATTTTGTGCAATAATGTATGCTTTTTCACCATCTTGATAATTCAATAATGCGATAAAAGCGGTTCTGTTTGGATCGTACTCGATAGACTTAACTTCAGCAGGAATACCAGCTTTGTTACGCTTAAAATCGATAATACGATACTTTCTTTTATGACCTCCACCTATATAGCGCATGGTCATTTTTCCTTGACTGTTTCTACCACCAGACCTTTTGTTCGGAACGAGTAAACTCTTTTCCGGCTTATCAGTAGTTATGGCGTCATACCCATTTACTACTCTAAATCGCTGTCCTGGTGTGATTGGTTTTAATTTTCTTACTGACATTTGTCTTTAATTACATGTTACTGTATAAATCAATCATTTCACCTTCCGCCAGTTGTACAATTGCCTTTTTAACAGCATTTGTTTTACCATGTTGAATACCAGTTTTTGTAAACTTAGTTTTTCTATCTGGACGGACATTTATAGTACGAACTTTTTCAACAGAAACTCCATAAGCAGCTTCCACCGCTTTTTTGATTTCTACCTTGTTCGCCTTGGTATTCACTGCGAAAGTATAGCAGTTTCTTAACTCGCTATCTGCAGTCGCTTTTTCTGTGATTATAGGTTTAATTAAGATGTTCATCTGTTTCTTATTTACTTAAATTCGATTCAATTCCTTCTAAAGAACTCTCTAACAATACTACTTGATTAGCATTTAATATTTTATAAGTGCTTAATTCTGTGTTTGTTACAACTTCAAGTCCTTTTAAATTGCGTGACGACAAATATACATTATTATTTGAAGCACCCAACACAAAGAGAGATTTTTTGTTTTCTAGGTCTAAAGCTTTTAAAACAGCTGTAAAGTTTTTAGTCTTTGGAGCATCAAAATTAAAGTCTTCTAATACGACTATAGATTTCTCATTTGCTTTAATACTAAAGGCCGATTTACGTGCTAAACGCTTTAGGTTTTTGTTTAGTTTGATGCCGTAGTTTCTTGGTCTAGGACCAAACATACGTCCACCACCTCTAAAAACACCAGACTTAATAGATCCAGCTCTTGCTGTACCTGTTCCTTTTTGTTTTTTAATCTTACGTGTACTACCAGAAATCTCAGCTCTTTCTTTCGACTTGTGAGTTCCTTGTCTTTGGTTTGCTAAATATTGTTTAACATCCAAGTATACAGCATGATTGTTAGGCTCAATAGCGAAAACTGCGTCAGAAAGGTCTGCCTTTCTTCCAGTTTCTTTTCCGTTTATATCTAAAACTGCTACTTTCATTATTTTTGAATAATTACATAAGCGTTTTTATGACCAGGAACACATCCTTTAACCACAAGTAGATTCTTTTCAGCAACTACTTTTAAAACTCTTAAATTTTCAACTTTCACTTTATCGGTTCCCATTCTTCCTGCCATCTTCATTCCCTTGAATACTCTTGCAGGATAAGATGCAGCTCCAATAGAACCTGGTGCTCTTAAACGGTTATGTTGTCCGTGAGTAGCTTGACCTACACCCGCAAAACCGTGACGTTTAACAACCCCTTGAAATCCTTTACCTTTAGAAATTCCAGAAACATCTACGAATTCTCCTTCTGTAAAGTGTTCTACAGTGATTGCATCACCTAATTTGTACTCCTCATCAAAACCCTTAAACTCAGCGATTTTGCGTTTTACAGAAGTCCCTGCTTTTTTAGCGTGACCTAAGTCAGCTTTAGTAGCACTTTTTTCTGTCGCGTCATCGAAACCAAGTTGGATAGCACTATAGCCATCAACATCTTCAGTTCTGACTTGGGTAACGATACATGGTCCAGCTTCGATTACTGTACATGGAATGTTTTTTCCATTTTCATCGAAAATGCTGGTCATACCGATTTTTTTTCCTATTAACCCAGACATATTTATTAATTATTAATTATTACTATTCTATTTATTAAAATTCAAGGCTGAAAAATACGTTTCAGCCTTGAATTGTATTTTTCCGTTTTTCCTTAACCATCGTTAAGGACATGTTTACTTACACTTACACTTTAATCTCTACTTCAACTCCACTTGGTAATTCAAGTTTCATTAAAGCGTCAATTGTTTTAGAAGATGAAGAGTAAATATCTAATAATCTCTTATAAGAGCTTAATTGAAATTGTTCTCTAGACTTCTTATTTACGTGTGGTGAACGCAATACAGTGAAAATTTTCTTGTGAGTTGGTAATGGAATTGGTCCCGTTACAACAGCTCCTGTGCTTTTTACTGTTTTTACAATCTTTTCAGCAGACTTATCAACTAAATTGTGATCGTAAGACTTTAATTTTATTCTAATTTTCTGACTCATTTTCTTTTAGTTTTAAGCTTCTACGCCTTTAGCTGCTTTGATTACTTCTTCTGAAATATTTGAAGGAGTTTCCGCATAATGTGAAAATTCCATTGTTGATGTCGCACGACCTGATGATAATGTTCTTAAGGTTGTTACATAACCAAACATTTCAGATAATGGTACAGTAGCTTTTACAGTTTTTGCACCAGCTCTATCTCCCATACTACTCATTTGACCTCTTCTTCTATTCAAATCTCCTACAATATCACCCATGTTTTCTTCTGGAGTGATAACTTCAAGCTTCATAATAGGCTCCATGATTACAGCTTTAGCTGCTTTTGCACAGTTTTTAAATCCTAACTTAGCTGCTAATTCGAACGATAATTGATCTGAATCGACATCGTGATAAGATCCATCTTTCAATGTTACTTTCATTGAGTCTATTTCGTATCCTGCTAATGGTCCATTAACCATTGCCATTTTAAATCCTTTTTCAATAGAAGGGATAAATTCTTTAGGAACGTTACCACCTTTAATGATTGATTCAAATTGTAGACCTACTACTCCTTCATCTGCTGGCTCTACCGTAAATACAATATCTGCGAATTTACCACGACCACCAGATTGTTTTTTGTAAACTTCTCTATGATCTGCAGAAGCTGTAATAGCTTCTTTATACTCTACTTGAGGTTGTCCTTGGTTTACTTCAACTTTAAATTCGCGACGTAAACGATCAACAATAATATCTAAGTGAAGCTCACCCATTCCAGAAATAATAGTCTGTCCTGAAGCTTCGTCTGTTCTTGCTGTAAAAGTAGGATCTTCTTCAGCTAATTTAGCTAAAGCCATTCCTAATTTATCGACATCTGCCTTTGTTTTAGGTTCCACTGCAATACCAATTACTGGATCAGGGAAGTCCATAGATTCTAAGACAATAGGATGTTTTTCGTCAGACATAGTATCACCAGTCTTAATATCTTTAAATCCTACTGCTGCTCCAATATCTCCAGCTTCAATAAAATCGATAGCATTTTGTTTATTAGAGTGCATTTGATAGATACGAGAAATACGTTCTTTTTTACCTGAACGGTTATTCAAGATATAAGAACCTGCATCTAGACGACCAGAATAAGCTCTAAAGAATGCTAAACGTCCTACGAAAGGATCTGTTGCAATTTTAAATGCTAATGCTGAAAAAGGCTCATTAACACTAGGCTTACGTCTTTCTTCATTGCCTGTTTCAGGATTAGTACCTATAACGCTTTCTCTATCCATTGGAGAAGGCAAGTAACGACATACAGCATCTAATAAGAACTGCACACCTTTGTTTTTAAATGAAGAACCACAAACCATAGGAATAATAGCCATATCCATTACAGCAGCTCTAAGCGCAGCGTGCACTTCTACTTCTGTAATAGAATCTTCATCTTCCATGAATTTTTCTAATAAGTCCTCATCATAACTTGCTACCTCTTCGATTAATAAAGCACGATATTTACGTACTTCATCTTTCATGTTTTCAGGAATATCAACAACATCGAAAGTAGATCCGTAGTTATCATCATGCCATACAATAGCTCTGTTTTTAACTAAATCTACAATACCTTTAAAGTCTTCTTCATCACCAATGTTCAAAACAATTGGCACTGCATTAGACTTCAACATGTCTTTTACTTGTTGACAAACACCTAAAAAATCAGATCCTTGACGGTCCATTTTATTAACGAAACCAATTCTAGGCACTTTATAGTTATCTGCTAGTCTCCAGTTAGTTTCAGATTGTGGTTCTACACCATCTACTGCACTAAACAAAAACACTAGACCATCTAATACACGTAAAGAACGATTTACTTCAACCGTAAAATCTACGTGACCAGGAGTATCAATAATGTTAAAATGGTAATCTTGAGCATCTTCTGTTGGCTCTCCATTTTCTTTAGGAAACGTCCAATCACAAGTTGTTGCTGCAGAAGTTATTGTAATACCTCTTTCTGCTTCTTGCTCCATCCAGTCCATTGTAGAAGCTCCATCATGAACTTCTCCAATTTTATGAGACACACCTGTATAAAACAAGATACGTTCTGTTGTAGTGGTTTTTCCAGCATCAATATGAGCTGCAATACCAATATTTCTAGTAAGTTTTAAATCTCTTGCCATTTTATATTAAAATCTAAAGTGTGAAAATGCTTTATTTGCTTCAGCCATTTTGTGTGTATCAACACGCTTTTTAACTGCAGCTCCTTCTTCTTTAGCTGCTGCTAAAATCTCTGATGCTAATCTTTGCGCCATAGACTTTTCGTTTCTTTTACGAGAATAGCTAATAAGCCATTTCATTGCAGTAGAAACTTTTCTATCTGGACGAATTTGCATAGGAATTTGGAATGTTGCACCACCAACTCTACGACTACGTACTTCTACGTGAGGCATAACGTTAGATAAAGCGTCTTTCCACAACTCTAAAGCTGTTTTTTCTTCTTCTGTTTTCTTTTGATCTACAATGTCAATAGCATCGTAAAACACTTTAAAAGCTACTGACTTTTTACCATCCCACATCATCATGTTAACGAAACGTGTCACTAACTGATCATTAAAACGCGGATCTGGTAAAAGCGGTCTCTTTTTTGCTGCTCTTTTTCTCATGTCTTCTTCTTAAGTTTTCTTTAATTAACTTTTAGGGCGTTTCGCTCCGTATTTAGATCTACGCTGTGTTCTTCCTGCAACACCTGCTGTGTCTAAGGCTCCACGAACGATATGATATCTAACTCCTGGCAAATCTTTTACCCTTCCACCTCTAACCAATACTATCGAGTGCTCTTGCAAATTGTGTCCTTCTCCTGGGATGTAAGCATTTACTTCTTTACCATTTGTCAACCTTACCCTTGCTACTTTACGCATTGCTGAGTTAGGTTTTTTTGGTGTTGTAGTATAAACACGAGTACATACTCCACGTCTTTGTGGACACGAATCTAAAGCAACCGATTTACTCTTCTTGGTTATTTTGGTTCTTCCTTTTCGTACTAATTGTGAAATTGTTGGCATATATTTTCTATAATATTTTACTAATACCTCTTATTAGAGGGCTGCAAAGGTAGAAATATATTTTAATTTTTCAAACGTTAATTGATTAATTTTCACTTGATAGACGATTTTTTTTTTGAAGTGTTTAAAAAATACTGAATTCACTTACAGGACACTCCCTTCTAACTTCTATATTTTAAAGCCTTCTAAATAAAAATATACACCTTGATTCTTTCGAAGATTTTATTTGAATTAAAAAAATTAAAGTTGTCAATATATAATAAGTCTGCTTTTTGCGTTAGTTTTACAATTCAAATAGCTATTTACAAATATACGTGTCTAGAATACCCATTTTACTACTTATTATATATAGCCTATTTTCAATAGAAGCTACTTGCCAGACTTTGAATTTAAAAATTACAGGTAAAGACAGTTTAGAGAACAAAGTTATTGACTCTATTAAATATGTCAAGCAGCATAAAGATTATGAATCTGTATCAAAAGAGGTCTCTGAATTTAAATCTAAATTAAATACTATTGGTTATATAGAGAGTGTCATGTCGGCAATACAAAGAGAAAATGACTCTTCTTTAGTTGTTAACATGAATCTGAATAGAAAATTTGAATACATCAACATCTATTTTAATGATAGTTTGCTACCTAGAAAAATCATACAATTAGTGTCTAATAAAATTACAGATAGGTATTTTACAATCGCAATTCAAAATACAGAAAAAACCCTAAACACTATTAATTTAAAACTTTCAGAATTAGGTGACCCTTTTAGCACATTAAAACTTTCGAACATCAAAATTAAAAACAACTCTGAAATTGATGCCACTCTAATATTGTCTGACAAAATAATGATTCGCCATATCGATAAGATTGTTGTGAAAGGTTATGAGAAATTTCCAAAATCGTATTTAAAATATTATTTAAAAATAAAAGAAGGCGACATTTTCAATCTATCTGAAATTAAGAATCAATCCAAATCTTTAAGCGAATTACCTTTTGCTAACCAAATAAAAGATCCCGAAATATTATTCAGTAAAGATTCGACAACGGTATATTTATATATTGACAAAAGCAGGAGTAACAATTTTGATGGTTTCATAGGGTTTGGCACCAATGAAGAAACCAACAACATTGAATTTAGTGGCTACCTAAATTTAGAGCTTATTAATAATTTAAATTATGGAGAGTCTTTTAGGTTAATATATAAAAGTGATGAAAATGAGCAAAAAACATTTAATGTTAAATTAAACCTCCCATATATATTTGGCACACCATTAGGCACAGAATTAGAGTTAGGGTTATTAAAAAGAGATTCATCGTATTCAACCTCTAACCAAAATGCTAAATTATTTTATCAATTAAACCCAAGAAACAAAGTATTTGCAGGAGTAAGATCTATTCAATCAAACAACTTATTAGATTCCATTTATAGAGACCCACTTATAAAGGATTTTAAAACTTTGTTTTATAATGTAAGGTATCAATATAAAAAACGACAAAAAGAAAGTGTATTATTTAGCACGACTTCGTTATTAGATTTTCAAGTTGAAACAGGGTCTCGCGACTACGAGAACACTTCAACAAAACAGTATCAATATTATTTTGATGCTTTTCATATATTCCATCTAAACCTTAAAAACAGCATTTACTTTAGAGTTAATAGCTATGGGTTATTTTCCGACACCTATCTCGAAAATGAATTAATTCGTTTTGGAGGTATCAATTCCATAAGAGGTTTTGAGGAAAATAGTTTATCTGCAACTCTATATGGGCTATTTAATACAGAATACAGATATATGTTTAACAATAGTATCTATGTTCATACAATTATAGACGCCGCTTATTTTGAAAATAAAATAACGGAGCAGAAAGAAAAGTTATATGGTTTTGGGTTTGGATTTGGCTTAATTACAAAAGCTGGACTCTTAAAATTTAATTTTGCGAATGGGAAAACAGAAAATCAATCCTTTAAGTTCTCTAATTCTCAAGTACATTTAAGTTTAACAGCATTTTTTTAAGGGTATATTAACTAAAAATGAGGCTATTTTTAAAAAAAAATGAAATTTTAACCCTTAAATATTGTTTAATTAACTTTTTATTATGATTTTTGGCGTAGACTAATTCAAATAAAATATAAAATGAAAACAAAGTTTAGTGGAATTTTAACGCTATTCCTAGCGTTTGTTGTGCAATTTACGTTTGCACAGGAAAAAACAATTTCAGGAACTGTGTCCGATGAAAACGGGTTACCCCTTCCTGGAGTTAATATTATTGTAAAAGGTACGACAAATGGTACACAAACAGATTTTGATGGAAATTACTCCATATCTGCAAGTGCTGGTGATGTCTTATCTTACTCTTTCGTAGGTTATACTAAAAAAGAAATGACTGTTGGAGCTTCCAACAACATGAGTTTTAGTATGGCACCAGATGTTACTGCAATTGATGAAGTTGTTGTAACGGCTCTTGGTATTAAAAAAGAAGAGAGAAGTATTGGGTATTCTGCCCAAAACCTTAAATCTGATGAATTAACCACAGTTCCTGTTACAAACGTCGTTGACGCATTATCAGGTAAAGTAGCTGGGGTTAACATTACTAAATCTTCTGGAGATATAGGTGCTTCTACGCGTATTACGATTAGAGGTATTTCTACTATTTACGGAAACTCTCAGCCTTTAATTGTTGTTGATGGTGTAATAATGAACAACTCTACATTTGCAGAAACAAATTCAGGTACAGATTTACCTAATGGTCTTGCAGATATCAACCCTGAAGACATTGAAAGTTTAAATGTTCTTAAAGGTGGTGCTGCAACATCTCTGTATGGTATGAGAGGTCAAAATGGTGTAATTGTAATTACAACTAAAACAGGATCTAAAAAAGAAGCTTTAGGTATTTCATTATCTAGTAATGTAAGTTTCTCTAATCCTTATATCTTCCCAGATTATCAAAACTCTTATGGTCAAGGTCACTCACCAAGTTACTTTGAATTTAAAGATGGTTTTGGTTATGATGGTGGAGCTATTTCTAGAGACGGTGGTACTGACGAAAGTTGGGGACCTGCTTTAGATGCTGGTTTTGATTTTATTCAATTCCAATCATTAATTGACAATCCAGACAATCCACAAGCACAACCATGGGTTTCTAACCCTGACAGTGTGAAAGATGATTTCTATAACACTGGATTATCTACAACAAACACGTTATCTTTAAATGGTTCTTCTGATAATGCTTCTTATAGATTATCTATGGGATTAACAGATGCTGAAGGTATTATTTACAATACAGATTTGAAAAAATACAATATTTCTGCAAATGTGAACTTTGATTTAAGTGACAGATGGAGTGCTGGAGTTACAGCAATGTATGTTAAAAGTCAATCTGATAACAGAAATGCAGTTGGATATGGTGATGTAGACAACCAAATTGGTCAATTAGTATGGGGAGCAAGACAAGTTGATTGGTCTTTATTAAGAGACTGGCAAAACCTTCCATTAATTGAAACCAACAATCCTGGTATCTATACTCCACTAAACTGGAATTTAAATTTCAACAATAACCCTTTCTGGGCACTTGATAACAACTTACACCCTTGGGAAAGAAACAGATGGTTAGGTTCTGTGAATCTTGCTTACGAGATTACAGATAACTTAAACATTTCTGCTTCTACTGGTATCGATTATTTTGATGATACAAGAGAGGTACAACGTTCTTTTGGTACTGTAGATTACCGTAATGGGTATTACAGCTTAACTAATAGAAATAGTTATGAAGTAAATACACAAGCCATTTTATCTTACGATACTAAAATTGGAGCTAGTGAAGACTTTGGTTTAAACTTAAGTGTTGGTGGAAATATCATGAAAACTAAATACAGAGCTTTTCAAGGTATTGCTGAACAATTAGTTTTAGATAAATTATTTAATTTATCAAACTCTAGTTCATCTCCATTAATTACTGATACTAGTTCTGAAAGTGCTATTAACAGTTTATTTGGTACAGGTCAAATTAGCTATAAAAACTATATCTATTTAGATTTTAGTGGTAGAAATGACTGGGCTTCAGTGCTTCCAGCATCTAACAATAGCTTCTTCTATCCTGCTGCATCTTTAAGTGTTGTTGCTAGTGATATGTTAAGCATTGATAAGAACATAGTTTCTTTCTTAAAAGTAAGAGGTTCTTGGGCAAAAACTGGTAGTGCAGGTCCTTTAAGTGCTTACAATGTTGCACCATCTTATAGCTTAAGTGGTTTCCCTTTAAACGGAACTGACCCAACAGCTTTTATTGGAACAACTTTATGGAATGAAAACATTAAGCCTCAAGAAGAAACAGAATTTGAAGTTGGATTTGATGGAAGATTTTTCTCTAACAGATTAAGAGTAGATTTCTCTTATTACAACAAAGAAGCTGTTGATGTAATTTTACCTGTTGATGTATCTGCTGCATCTGGCTTTGCTAGTGTATGGGATAATGCTGCTACTATTACAAATAAAGGTATTGAGTTAGTTCTTGGTGCTGATATTATTAGAAGCAAAGAAGCTGGTGGATTCAATTTTGGAATTGATGTAAACTTTGGTAAAAACGATAACGAAGTTAGCGATATAGCTGGTGATGCTGTAAATTTAACATCAGGTGGTTTATGGAACGTAAATACACAAGCTAGAAATGGTTACCCAATTGGTGTAATCTACGGTCCTGCTTTTGCTCGTACTGATAGCGGTGAAATTATTTACGATAATGGTTTACCTGTTTACGATAGTGAATACAAAGTATTAGGAAACTCTCAAGCAGATTGGACTGGTGGTTTAGCACTTAATGCTTCTTATAAAGGATTTAGTTTTAGAACTTTATTCGATGTGAAAAGTGGTGGTGATGTATATTCTCAAACTAATACTTGGGGTATGTTATCTGGAGTACTTGCTGAAACACTTCCTGGTAGAGAAACTGGAGTTATTGGAAATGGTGTAATGTCTGACGGAAACGGTGGATATGTACCTAACAATGTAGTTCAAACAGCTCAAGGTTACTACTCTACTGCATTTAGTCAAGGGGTTGCAGAATCTTCTGTATTCGATGCATCTTTTGTAAAATGGAGAGAACTTTCATTAGGATATTCAATTCCTTCGAAATTATTCAATAACATTCCAATCCAATCTATCGATTTAGGTTTGAATGTAAGAAATCTTGCTATACTTTATAAAAAGGCTCCACATATTGATCCTGAAACTGCATTTGGTACAGGTACTGGTCAACAAGGTTTAGAGTATGCTCAAACTCCATCGGCTAGAACAATAGGCTTTAGCGTAAATGTTAAATTTTAATTAAAAAAAAAGATGAAAAAATATAATAAAATATCTTTATTGTTGTCTTTATTCCTTGCATTAGGACTTACTAGTTGTGATAAAGATTTCGATGAAGTTAATACAGATCCTAATAATCCTACAGAAATTATTGTAGATTTAGAATTAGGTTTTATTGAAAGAACTTTTGTTAATAGAGTAAATGATTACTTTTTAACAGGAGAAGCTGCAAATGCTTGGACGCAACATTTATCTAAGCCAGTATATAACGATGCTGATAGATATTTCCCTAGAATAGGTTCTATAGATAATTTATTTGTAAACATATATACTAGTGTCATTAATGAGGCTCAAGATATGCAAGCCTTAGCTGCTGCTGAAGGTAATAGAGCTGTTCAAGGTGTTGCTTTAACTATACAAGCAATGGCATTTCAAACTTTAGCTGATGCTTTTGGAGATATTCCAGTAAGCGAAGCTAATCAAGGAGGTGCAAACCCATTTCCAGCTTACGACACTCAAGCTGCTGCTTATGGACAGATCTTTAATATGTTAGATTCTGCTATGGCAATGTTAGATGGAACTGGAGCTATTACTCCTGCTCAAGATTTAATGTATGGTGGAGATATTTCTAAATGGAAAAAATTAGCTGCTTCAGTTAAATTTAGAGCCATGATGAGAATTTCTGATACTGGTCAATTTGATGCAAGTGTTTTACAAGCTTTAGCAAATAGTGGTAATTTAATTGTAAATGCTTCTGATGATGCCTTTATTACATATGCAACAGAAAATGCACCAAATACAAATCCATATTACGGAATTGTACAAGGTGGTAGATCTGGAGAATGGTGTATGGGTAAAGCTCTTGTAGATCATATGCTTTCAACTGGAGATCCTAGACTTCCAGTATACGCAAATGAAGTAGATGCTGGTGGATATGTTGGGAAACCAGCAGGATACCTTAATCCAGGTTTAGCAGGTTATGCTCCTGGTTTAGTTTCTGAAATTGGTGATGCTTATATGGCTGCTGATGCTCCTGTATATTTATTGTCTGCTGCTCAAATAAACTTATTATTAGCAGAAGCTGCTGATGCAGGTTATATTGGTGGTAACGCAGCAAATTATTTCCAAGCTGGTATCAATGCTTCTTTAGTTAGAAACGGTTTAGCTTCAGGTTCTTTCTCTCCTGCATTCTCAACACAAGCTATTGCTGAGCAATTATGGGTTTCGACTTATATGCAAGGTTTAGAGCCATGGAACGAGTGGAGAAGAACAGATATCCCTGCTAATTTACCATTAGCTGTAGATAATGCTCCTGGTGTTAATTCAATACCAACTAGATATACTTACCCTACTAGTGAACAATCTTTAAATGCTGCAAATCTTGCTGCTGCAATTGCAAATCAAGGTCCAGATTTATTGACTACGAAAGTAGATTGGGATAGAAATTAATTAAAAAAAAATAAAAAAGATGAAAACTAAATATTTTACAAAAATCATGATTTTGGCTTTATTAGTATCCGTATTTTCTTGCGATACTGATGATGAGTCTGAAGTCTTAAATGATAAAGATACTGCTGGAGTTTTAATTAGCGTATCTACCTCTTCTGGAGCTTTATTAGGATCACCTGAATCAGGGGTACCTATTGAAGATGCAACAGTAACTTTCACAGAAGTAGGGATGACTTTCAATTTATTACAAACTTCAGGTAGTATGGATGGTGTGTCTAAATTAGAAGTTGTTAAAATTTACAATGGAGATTTAAACCAAGGTAAAACTGAAGTAACAGTTGCTGAAACAACAACACTTCCTTATACTTTCAGTCTTACTACTATAGATGAATTCTTAGCTGGTTCTGGAGTAACAGAAGACCAATTAAGAATTGGTGATAACTTTGTATTTAGAGTTAAAATTCACCAAACAGATGGGGATGTATATTACTACCATAATCCAATGGGAAGATATGCACTAACTGTTAATTGCGCTAGTGATTTAAATGGAATCTATACAGTAACAAATTCTGTATGTGGACCTGGAACTACTAATGGTGGAATTCCTCCAGTTGCAATTACACAAAACTCTGATGGTACTTGGTATGCTGAAACTGCTGATGGTGGTTTATTACAATTCTGTACTAGCAACAATATTCCTAACCCAGGTAGCTTTGCTATTGGTTGTGGTGGTGTTGTTGATGCATCTGGTACTTCAGGTGGTCCAGATTATTGTACTTACTCAGGTGGTGCAATTGGTTGTATTACTGGTGGTTCTTGGAATCAAGATACTGGGGTATTACAATTACAACATCAAGATGATTTCTTTGGTATAGGAGCTTATACTTCGACATACGTAAGAAACTAGTTAGTAACACTTAATAAATTTAAACAAAATGAAAAAAATAAATAAATTATTATTCTTATTTGCATTATGTACAGGTGTAATAACTACTTCTTGTAGTGAAGACGATTATACTGGAGATAGTATGATAAACTTTACAGCTCCTACAGTAGCTTTAGCTAGTAGTAGTGCTGTAGATGTTCCTGAAAGCATGATTGACCCGGGAGATGGATATGATGTTAGTGTAACAGTATCTATTCCAGAGGCTGTTAAAGCTGATATATATATTCCTTTAGTTAAAACTGGTGGAACTCTTGGTTCAGATTATTATGAGCTTGGAACTATTGCTTTAGCTGCTGGATCAACAAGTGGTACTGGAGTAGTTACTGTTTGGGATAGTGGTATGGCTGGTGCTAAAACTTTACAAGTTGGAGCTAGCGATAACGTAGCTAATGCTAATGTAAACGACTTTACAGTTTCTATTAATTTAGTAGATGACACACTTAATTCTGTATTAGATTGGTCTGGTGAAGTAGTTAGTGGTGGGAATACTTACAGCTTATGTGATGTTGATTTCGACTTATTAGTTATGGATTCAATGGGTAATGATACTGGAATTTATGATGCAGCTACTGGTGATTGTCCAGAATATCTTAATTTTGATTCAACACTTGCTGATGGTGTTTACACTTTAGTTGTTAGTTTATATGATAATCCTCTTTCTAGTTTAGGCTTAGGTGCTGAAATGCCAGTTACTCTAAACTATAACGGTTCTGCTAATGGAACTATTATTTTGGATGATTATACAACCAATTCAACAAGTGGTGACATTGAAGTTGCAACCGTAACTAAAAATGGATTTAGTTTTACTGTTACTCCTTTATAGTAAGTAATCAAATTATAATTCTAAAAACCATCTCGAAAGAGGTGGTTTTTTTTATACATTTGTTTTTATGGAAAATAGCACACAAATATTTGGTTTAAGAGCCATTATAGAAGCCATAAATTCTGGAAAAACTATCGAAAAAGTGTTTCTTCAAAAGGGTTTACATGGAGATCTATTTAACGATTTAGAAACGTTGATAAGAAAAGAAAATGTTAATAGTTCTTATGTTCCTGTAGAGAAATTAAACAGGTTGACAACTAAAAACCATCAAGGAGCTGTAGCTCAAATTTCTCCTATAGAATTTTATAATATAGAAGACCTTGTGTTACGTGTAGTGGAATCTGGAAAAGTACCATTGTTCTTACTTCTTGATCAAATAAGTGATGTTAGAAATTTTGGCGCAATTATTAGAACTGCTGAATGTACCGGAGTTGATGCTATAATAATACAGAAAAAAGGTGGTGCTCCCGTAAATGGTGATACTATAAAAACAAGTGCAGGTGCTGTATTTAAAGTACCTATTTGTAAAGTAGACCATATTAAAGATGCGATGTTTTATTTACAAGCTTCTGGCATTAAAGTGATTGCTGCTACAGAAAAAACAGATCAAACGATTTATGATGTCTCATTTATAGAACCATGTGCCATAATTATGGGCTCGGAAGGTAGAGGTATTAATCCATCGGTTTTAAAACTAGTAGATGCTAAAGCGAAATTACCATTATTAGGTGAGATAGAATCTTTAAATGTATCTGTGGCGTGTGGTGCTATACTTTATGAAACCATAAGGCAAAGACGTTAATTGTTTTTTAAGTTTCATCGCTATCTACATGTTTCTCTTTAGGAATAAACGTATAGTGGATTGTTGGACTTGCCTCCTTTTCTATTTCAAGTTCTGTTTCAGTCTCTAAGTGTTCAATAAAGTTACCATTATCATCGAAATGTTTTAAAAAAGGATCTTCGTCTTCTTTAAAATCCTCTTCTTCCCAAACATATTTTTTAGGTCTAGCAATTTCCTTTTTAAATATTAAAGCAAAAAGCATCCCAGTTACTAAACCAGCCGTATGGCCTTCCCAAGAAACCCCTTCTTTAATAGGTAAGACATACCATATCATACTCCCATAAAGAAAGACAACAAGTAAGGATAAAGCAATTAACCGATAATGTTTTGCTAAAATGCCTTTAAAAAAAGTAAAACTTACCAACACATAAATAAGTCCACTGGCTCCAATATGATAAGATGGTCGCCCTATACTCCAAGTTATTAAACCCGATAACAATATGCCATAAATTAAGATTTTCCAAGCAATAGGTTTATAGAAATAAAATATAGCTGCTGTTAAAACAAATAGAGGAATGGTATTATGATATAAGTGAGACAAGCCAGAATGAATAAACGGACTAAACAAAACACCACGTAATCCTTTAAGGGTTTGCGGATAAATCCCAAATTTTGTAAAATCTAAACCAAATCGAATTTCAATCCAAAATATCGTCCATATAAGTAACACAAAAAAAATGGGTACCAATACAACAGCATTTGAAAATTGAAATTCTTCTTTTGTTTTCATATTTAAATTTAAACTATTTATTACAAATACACGACCATAGTTAATATTCGTGTTAAATTGTCAGAACAATTAAAAAGTACCACATTTCTTTTTAAGAAAATTCAGTCTTCGTCTTATTTTGTGTTATTTTTACATTATGAATGAGCCATTAGCTGAAAGATTACGTCCAAAAACTTTAGATGACTATATCAGTCAAACACATCTAATTGGTGAACATGGTGCATTAACCAAACAAATCAAGCAGGGCTTAATACCTTCCATGATTTTATGGGGACCTCCTGGAATTGGAAAAACTACTTTAGCTAATATAATTGCAACTGAATCTGGCAGACCTTTTTACACATTAAGTGCCATTAGTTCAGGTGTTAAAGATGTTAGGGATGTAATTGAAAAAGCAAAAACAAGTGGAGGCTTATTTACAACTAAAAATCCAATTCTTTTTATTGATGAAATTCATAGGTTTAGCAAATCGCAACAAGATTCTTTATTACAAGCTGTTGAAAAAGGTTGGGTGACTTTAATTGGAGCCACTACCGAAAATCCTAGCTTCGAAGTTATTCCTGCACTTTTGTCAAGGTGTCAAGTTTATATTTTAAATTCTTTTAGCAAAAACGATTTAGAAGCGCTTTTAAAGCGTGCAATTGAAAAAGATGAGATAATATCTAAAAAAAACATCAAACTTAAAGAAACAGACGCCCTATTACGTCTTTCTGGAGGAGATGCTAGAAAATTATTAAACATCTTCGAACTGATAGTGAATTCTGAAGCGACAGAACATATTACAATTACAAACGAAGCTGTTTTACAAAAAGTTCAAAACAACACCGTTCGATATGATAAAACAGGTGAACAGCATTACGACATTATTTCAGCATTTATAAAATCGATTCGTGGAAGCGACCCAAATGGAGCTGTATATTGGTTAGCTAGAATGATTGAAGGTGGAGAAGATATGAAATTTATTGCTAGAAGATTACTTATTCTTGCAAGTGAAGATATTGGGAATGCCAATCCTACAGCTTTAATTATGGCCAATAATACTTTCCAAGCAGTATCTACCATTGGGCATCCAGAATCGCGCATTATTTTAAGTCAATGTGCTACGTATTTAGCTTGTTCGCCAAAAAGTAATGCTGCATATCAAGCTATTAGTAAAGCACAACAATTGGTTAAAAACACTGGTGACTTATCGGTGCCATTAGAAATTAGAAATGCACCAACCAAATTGATGAAAGAACTGGGTTATGGCGACAATTATAAATATGCCCATAATTATCAAAACAATTTTGCTGAGCAAGAATTTTTACCCGAGGAAATTAAAAATTCGAAGTTATACGATCCAGGTAACAATGCTCGAGAAAATGCCCATCGTGAATTTCTAAAACTTCGTTGGAAAGATAAATACTCCTATTAGAATTTAATATTTAATCTGGTATCTTTTACCTGACCATCGTTTTCAGACACATACCAAAAAGTGCCTTCCTTTATTACAATGGCATTTTTATCTTGAACAATAAACACTTCAGGGTTTCTGGTTTGCAATAAAACCATAACGACTTTTGAAGCATTATTTACCAATTGATAACCACTGTTTGTTTTCTGTGCAAATAAAACAGTTTCTTTTGTTTCAACACTTTCAGAAGCCAGCTCTGGTGTTTCATTTACAACAGAATCGACAGTTGATACAGCAACTGCAGTTTCTGAAACTATTTGAGTTTCTTTTTCTTGTTTTAAGATAGCAATTTCTTCTTTTAGTTGTTCTATTTCTTGGTCTGCTGCTTTATTTTTTGAACTTCCCTTTGCTAAAATAGTTTCATTAGGCTTGTAGTTATAATTTAAAGCATTTACATATAAAAAAGCATCTCTTAATGCTTTATTATAAGCTATTGAATAAGTTTTTTCAGTACTCTCCCCTTCTTGTGATAGAAAAATGACTTCGTTATTGCAGTTTTTTAATTCTATAATTAGTTTTCTTTTAAAAGTTCCGGACACATCAATAACATCCGATTTTAAACCTAAGCATGGATTAAATATTAAATCTTCTGGAAATTGTTCGTCTTCTTTTAGAGCAATAAAACCATATTTATTAAATAAAAAATGAGAAATTGAATTTAGCTGAAATTCATCTGGTTCGTCCAAAAATCTGAATTCACTTGGAACAATAACGTATTTATAGTCATTAACACTGTTCTGTGAAAAGGCTGAAAGCGAAGAAAAGATTACTATAGCAATACAAAGAAATTTCTTAAACATTTTGAGTACAATTTAATTCGTGTAAAGATAACTAAGATTTATAAAAATAATTTTAATTCATTTAGATTATTTACTTGCTTCAATTGGAGTTTATCTAATTTCTTTTGATAATTAAAATAAATAGCTTCCATACCAATATGTAAGGCTCCTAAAATATCTGCTTCTATATTATCTCCAATCATGACGCTTGTTTCTGGTTTTGCATTTCCTTTATTTAGAGCATAATTAAAAATCTTCGGATTTGGCTTCTTAACACCTATTTGTTCAGAGTCTGTAACCGTTTTAAAAAAATGTTGAATGTTCGAGTTCTTTAATTTACTTGCTTGGGCTTCTTGAAAACCATTGGTTATTATGTGTAAATGGTATTTGGGTTTCAGATAGTTTAAAATATCAATGGTATGTTCGAATAAATGATTAAATGTGGATAGATGTGCAATATAATCTATAGAAAGTTTATTGATTAAGGTGCTGTCTGCCTGGAAGGCTACTTTATTAAAAGTATCATTTAATCGGTTATACCTTAAAGATTCTTTGTCAATTTTTTCTTCTCGATACAGTTTCCAATAATCTAAATTGATGGGCTCGTAGTGACTTAAAAACGCGTCTAAATCTACAGGAACCTTATGCATTTTAAAAATTTTATCAAATGTCAGAGCTGAGTTTTTATCAAAATCCCAAAGGGTATGATCTAAATCGAAATAAACATCCTTAATACCGTTAATCTTCATGTGTTGATTCTAAAATAATATTGAATAATTCTTTATATCCTTTCCATCTATCGACTTCGCTAAAGGTATAATTATGAAATACCGGAACAAACTCTCCACGTACTTTTTTAATCTGATAAACAACTTCATTTAAAGCCTTCTTTTTATCCAAAAGAGAATGGTATTTTAGTAAAGAATAATCTAATACATGGTAGGAATAGATCTTTAATGGCGTCTGAATTTCATAATCTAAATCGTAAAAGAAAAAAGGGGTACAGGTACCTGCTCTAAATCCAGGGTGGTTGACATAACCCATGGTATAGTCTTCTAAAATCTCTAATTCCACTAAGTTTCTATAGGATTCTGGTAAATTTAATTTAGAAAACGAATGCCTTGAAGCTGTTAGAGAGGTGTTTAAAATAGACTCCATTCTTAACTTTTCTTTCTTTAAAACAGCAATATCCTCTAAGGCAAAATAAGATGCTTTTAAACCAACTTGGCAATAATCTGCCACTTGTTTTATAAGCGAAATAAACTTCTTCTTTTGTGCATCAATTCCCTTGTCGTAAGTTGAATAATCACCAATTAAGAAAAAGAACAGGAACTTAAATTGGCTGTGTTTTTGTTTGTTAATAATGTACTTAAACGTATCGTAAGTATCGCGTTTAAAACCAAAAAGCACCATATATCTGTAATACAGTTTCTTGAAACTAAAACTAAAGATATCTTTTACGGTTCCACCTAAGGTTCTTAAGATGCCTTTTAATTTGAAGTTATAAGCCGATGGCACATCGATAATAGGTTTTATGGCATAGTGTCTTTCAGGGAAAACGAAATCTGGAAAATTTTCTTCTAATACCTTTCTAAATTTATAAGCCCAAATATCTACCACTGGTTGATGCAAAAAATGATGCTTAAACGCTAAACTCTCCTGAGCTGTAAATCGGCCATACTCATCTTTTACATGTGGCAAATACTCTTCGTATCTACTTAGCAAATAGAAGGAAGCTGAAAAAATATCGAAAGGAATGGCACTTTTTTCTCCACTGGAAAAAAAACACTTGGTTTCCTCCCAGTCTTGCACATGAATCTCAACATCTTCAAGGCCTTGTTCGTATAAAATATCGTGACTTTTTACAAAAATCTCGTTACTTAATGGTTGTCTGGTATAAGACATTTTTAAGCTGTCGTGAGCAATAAAATCTTCGATAGTTGTTGTAAAATTAACTGGAATGCCTAATATTCTTGTAAAGATATGCTTAAAGGCATATTTTAATCGAGGTGATATTTTATGGGTATAAACTAAAAGCACTTAAAAGATATTTTCGTCAGCAAAGCTAAAGTAGGCATTTTCGGTTACGATTACGTGATCCAAGACTTTTATATCTAAACTTTCTCCAGCGTGTTTCAGCTTTTGTGTAATTTGCTTGTCGGCTTCACTAGGCTTTAAAGTACCCGATGGATGATTATGTACCAAAATAAGTCCAGTTGCACCAACTTCTAAAGCATTTTTAAGAACCAAGCGTACATCTACCAATGTACCTGTAATGCCACCTTTACTCAATTGGTTTTTTTGAATGATTTTATTGGAATTATTTAAATAGAGAATCCAGAATTCTTCATGAGGCAGCTCTCCAAGAATGGGTTGCATGATTTGAAAAACCGACTGACTGGAGGTTATTTTCTTTTTTTGGACAACTTCCTCTCCTCCTCTTCTTCTACCTAACTCTAAAGCAGCAGCAATGGTTATAGCTTTTGCTTCTCCAATGCCTTTGAATGTCATTAACTGTTTTAATGACAATTTCCCTAAAGCATTTAAGTTGTTATCTGCACTCGCTAAAATGCGTTTACTTAGGTCTACAGCACTTTCATTTCTGCTTCCAGAACCAATAAGAATTGCCACCAATTCTGCATCGCTAAGATTGACTTTACCTTTATCGCGTAGTTTTTCACGAGGCTGGTCGTCTTGATTCCAGTTTTTTATAGAAAAGGATGTTGGTTTTTCCTGCATCTAGTAAAGATAAATATTGTAAATTTCAACTGCAATAAAAACTTTTAATATGAACTCTTTATTTAACACTGATACACAAGCAGATATTATAAAACGTATAAATAATCTTCATGAAAAATCGCAACCAAAATGGGGAACGATGGATGTTGGTCAAATGCTAACTCATTGCCAAAAACCATTAGAAGTTGCCAATGGAAATTTAGAATTAAACACCCAAATAGGCTTTGCTAAAAAACTCATGTTTAAACTTTTTAAACCTGTGATGTATAACGATAAACCTTGGCAAAAAAACCTAGGGACTGTAAAAGAATTTAGAATTACAGACACCCATGAGTTCCATGCTGAAAAGGATAAATTAGTACATATTATCAATGAGTTTTCTACAAAAAAAAATAAACAAGACTGGCCAGCACATCCTATGTTTGGGACTTTTAACACGGAACAATGGGGGAAAATGCAGTACAAACATTTAGATCATCATTTAACGCAATTTGGGGTTTAATTATGAGTGCCTATCCACCAAAACATCACCAAGAGACCGACTTGACGCACCTGCTTGAAGTGGTTAAAGCCTATCCGTTAGCAACCGTAATTTCTGTAAAAGAGAATAACCCCATAGTTACACATTTGCCATTAATTTACGAGGCTGGGAAATTAATTGGGCATATAGATAGAAACAATCCTCAAGCTGAATTATTAAAAAAGGGGCATCCTGTAACTCTTATTTTTTCTGGTCCACAGTGTTATATTTCGCCTAGTATTTATACCACCAATCAATTACCTACCTGGAATTATATTAAAGTCCACGTTACTGGAACTGCGTTTGAAATAACCAATTTAGAAACCGTAAAGCAGTCTATGATTGCTATGACAGAATTTTTGGAGGCTCCTGAATACAAATACGTTTTAGACATGGACAATGACAAAATGAATCAGTTTATAAACTATGTGTTAGGTTTTGAAATTAACATAACTTCATGGGAAGGTAAGTTTAAGCTCTCTCAAGATAAAAAACCACAAGATATGGCTAATGCTAGGGCTGAATTGTTACGTGCCAATCAAGAAAGTATTAAAACGTTTTTGGACAGCGTGTTTTAATTTAATAAGCTGTTTTTTTTAAGCTCTAAAGCAGAATTCTATAAACACTGGAAGCTTTAGTTGAACTAAAATAGAAAGAAACTTGAAGTTAACCCGAACTAGACCTAGGTGAAAAACGGGCAAACTATAAGTTTCTTCTTAGTAAACAGATGATTTAAAGCAAATTACGGGCACTATTTATTGCTTTTTAAAAAATATCCCGAACTTAGTTCCAATCTGTCAAAAGGTGAACGCACCATATATAATTTACATGTGCTGTACTTGTTTCAGTATTAAAACAGATTCATATATATCCGTTGTGCTTCATTATTAAAAACTACAAACCAATGATAAAATACTTTAGAAAAATACGTTACAACCTTATGGACAAAAAAAAAACTGGAAAGTATTTAAAGTATGCCATAGGTGAAATCATACTAGTTGTCATCGGAATTTTAATTGCACTTCAGGTTAATAACTGGAATACAAAACGAAAAAGCGATAATGATGCATTAAAGTTAATGTCGAGAATATTAGTAGAAAGTGAACAAAATCAAGAAGAATTAAAAATTAGAATCCAAGTAGTAAACTCCTTATTAAATAGCGCTGAAAATTTAATAATATTATTTAATGATGAATATACGAACAATAATATTAGAACTGTCGATTCATTGATTTATGATTTACTTTATACACCACGTTTTAATTATAAATCTTCTACATTAGATGAAGCGTTAAGTTCAGGAATTGTCTCACTAATTCAATCAGACAGTTTGCGTGATCAATTATATCAAGTACCTAATGCTTTTAATAATGTTTTATTTTTTGAAAAACTGATTTTAGATGATTATAAAAATAATTTAATGCCCTATCTCTATGATAATATTTCTTTACGACAAATAGACGGAACCTTTGCGGCTATAAAAAACAGATTAGGTAAGAGTAATTTAAGTAAGGTTGACAATAGAATAGTTTTAATTGATGTAAAGTTTGAGGGTATGGTCGACAACAAAATGTATGACTTTAATTCTGTATTGGAAAGTTATGATGCTTTTTCAAAATTAAACACTAGTAATATTTCACTATTAGAAAATGAGATAAAGGAATTGAATAAAAACTAAATAACGAAAGTTCAATTACGTACATAATCCAGAAGAGAAAACTCAAATAAGATTAGTATTCTATGATGGAGAGTTATTATTTAATCAACCCTTTAACTTCTTCAAAATCCAATCCACCATAATTTCCGGAACTCATTAACAACAAGGCTTTATTTTCAAAGTTTTGTTTAAACAAGAAGCCTTTAAATTCTTCGGGATTTGTATAAACAATTAAATCGTCTCGCTGAAAAGCATTGGCAATTTGCTCGTGGGTGACTTCTTCTAACTTTTTAATTTCTACAGCATGTGGTGAGTAAAAAACAACAGCAACATCTGCTTTATCTAAAGCGCCTTTATATTCTTTTAAAAATTCAGCATTTAAACTACTATAGGTGTGTAGTTCTAGGCAAGCTACCAAGGTTCTATTTTCGTATTGTTCTTTTACTGCATTTGTAGTGGCTTCCACTTTGGAAGGTGAATGTGCAAAATCTTTATAAGCTACAGCGTTTTTGCTTTCAGCAATTTTTTCCAGACGTTTACTAGCTCCTTTAAAGGTGGCAATGGCTTCGTAGAAATCGTCTTCATCGATGCCCATATGTTGGCAAATCCACTTAGCTCCTGCTAGATTGTTAAGGTTGTGTTTTCCAAATACTTCAATTGGCAAAGGCCCTTCAGGCGTTTCCAAAAGGGTTTGTCCGTTATCAACAGTATAATTAGGTGTTTGATAAGGTAACTTTCTAATGGTGTTTAAGCTTGCCTCTACCACTTTTACAACTTCGGCATCTTCTTCATTATACGTGATGCTTCCTCCTCTTACAATGCTATCTACAAAGATGCTAAACTGCTCTAAGTAATTCTCGTAAGTTGGAAAAACATTAATATGATCCCAAGCAATACCACTTAACAAGGCAATGTTAGGTTTGTAGAGATGAAACTTTGGACGTCTGTCTATAGGTGAGCTTAAATACTCGTCGCCTTCCAGAACGATAAAGTCGTTGTCTTCGGTTAGTTTTACCATGACATCGAACCCTTCCAGTTGTGCACCAACCATATAATCGACATCGCGATTATGATAATGCATCACATGTAAAATCATGGATGTAATGGTTGTCTTTCCATGACTTCCACCAATAACCACACGTGTTTTGTTTTTAGATTGTTCGTACAAAAACTCTGGATAACTATAAATCTTTAAGCCTAATTCTTGCGCTTTTAAAAGTTCCGGATTATCAGCTTTGGCGTGCATTCCTAAAACAATGGCATCTAGGTTCGCAGCAATTTTTTCTGGAAACCAACCATAGGCTTCAGGCAATAATCCTTTAGCTGCTAATCTGGATTTTGAAGGTTCGAAAATGGTGTCGTCACTTCCTGTAACTTGAGATCCTTTATTGTGCAAGGCCAGAGCTAGATTATGCATGGCAGAGCCTCCAATGGCTATAAAATGTACGTTCATTGTTGTAATTTGTAATGGTTTCAAAGATACTTTTTTTGAAACTAACTTGCGAATAAAAATGGCAGTTGTTTAGCTGTTAATTGAGTCTTTGATTTAAAAAAAAAATTAAAATGCCAAGATAATTTCACGTTCTTCCTTAAAAACCTTAATCTCTGGAAGTTCTTTAATAGCAAGGTTGATGTACTCTAAGGCTTGTGCCTTATGGTTTTTATTTTTGTAAATCTGTGCCAATCTGTAATTAGCCCAAGCTATGGGAACACCATCTTCAGGAGAATAATTTTTAATATAGTTTTTTAAGCAAGCTTCACCTTTAGAAAGCTGTACGTTATATTCGGCAGACACCTTTCCTAACTGATAGTGCAAAGCATTACGTTGCAATTTATCTTGAGCTTCCTCAATATTAATAATAGCTTTTTCTGGCTGATCTTGTTTTTCGTAAAACTCACTCAATTTAGTATAGCAAGTTAAAGACCCTCCTACATGAATGGCTTTCTTATAATATAATTCGGCAAGTTCTGGCTCGTTGTCGTACTCATAAATATAGCCTTTGGCTAAATAGCCATCCACCTTGGACAGTTGTTCTAATTCCTCGGCATACTTTAGAGAAGTCGTCATACTCCCTCCAACAATAGCAGGTAATTGCATGTACAATTCTACCAAAGCCCAACGGGTTTCTATATGGTTTTTATCTAAAGCTGCAGCCGTTAAAAAAGCTCCTTTTAAATCGCTTAAATAGGTTAAGGCCGAGAGCTTATTTACCGAAAGAGCCTTCATGCCTAAAGCACCTCCATATTTATAATGATAATTAGCTACTTTGGGTTTTAAGATGGTCAGCTTTTTATACTGCTCCATGGCTTCATCCCATTTTTCTTGATAGGCATAGGCGTCCCCTAAGAGCTCAATAGCTTTTAAATCGGTTGGATTATTAGTTACAATTGGTGTAGCTAAAGCTTCGGCTTTTACATAGTTTTTCTGCTCCAATAATAACTCGAGGTCTTGGTGAGATGTTTGCGAAAAACACCAAATAGGAAACAAGAAAAGTAAAACTAGGTTTTTCATCTATTAATCGTCGGAATAACAAAAGTAACCTTTCTTAATCACTTAAAAAATGTCTATTTTCACACTAGCAAGTACAAATATTATAGCTGTGTTTTTTTTTGGAACACATTTTGATTTGCTACTGACACAAAATCTTACAAATGAAATACTACGTTACAATATTAATGGTTTTACTATTCTCAAATTTTTCTGAAGCTCAAAACAATGATTATGAAAAGCTATGGAAACAAGTAGAAGCTTTTGAAAGAGACGATTTACCAAAATCTGCTTTAAAGATTGTTGAACAAATTTCCGTTCAAGCCATCAAAGACAAAAACAAACCTCAACAAATAAAGACCTTGCTTTTTAAAAGTAAGTTTGCCTTAATTCTTGAAGAAGAGGCGCAACTAAAGGTTGTAACAGATTTTAAAACTGCTATTTCTAAGAACGAAGCTCCCATAAAGAATGTGTTAGAAAATATGCTGGCTACTATCTATTGGCAATATTTTCAGCAGAACAGATACAAATTTTACAATAGAACCAAAGTAGCTGATAAAACTGTTGCTACTGATTTTAGAACCTGGGATTTGGAAACCCTTTTTACTGAGATTCAACTGCATTATACCAATTCTTTAAAAAATGATGAACTTCTTCAGCAAGAAAATTTAAAGACCTACTCCAGCATTCTGCTTGAACAAAAAGATTCTAAAATATTCAGACCAACGTTATTTGATTTGCTAGCACATAATGCACTTGGTTTTTATCAAACCTCTGAAAATAGCATTACCAAACCGGCTTATAAATTTGAAATTAATGATGACGCTTATTTAAGCGATTCCAAAACTTTTTCAAATTTAAACATCACTTCAAAAGATTCCACGTCGTTAGAATTACAAGCTTTAAAAGTATATCAAGATTTAATTCGGTTTCATCTAAAAGACAACAAACCTGATGCGTTGGCAGACGTTAATATTTTACGATACAACTTTGTAAAAGAACATGCCACCTTTAAAAATAAAGACAACTTATTAATTCAAGCATATACCACAGAAGCAGAACGTATAAAAACACATGAAGCTTCTGGTTTATATACTTTTGAGATTGCCAATATTTACTATAAACAAGGGCAAGATTATCAGCCAATAACCAATGAAACCAATCGCTGGAAAATAAAAGATGCAGAACAACTATGTCAGAGTATTATCATCAAATTTCCTAAGAGTCATGCAGCTGTGAAGGCACAGATTCTTTTAAAAAAAATACATCAAGAGTCCTTAAATATACAGGCTGAAAACTATTTACCAATTCAGCAAGATGCTAAAATATTGGTGAGGTATAAAAATTTAGAGCAGCTAGATTTTAGTGCTTATAAGATATCTGAAAAACAGTTTGAAGCCATCGACAAAATCCATAATCTAGTTGATAAGCTTGATTATATTAACAAGCTAAAAGCAGAGACCTCTTGGAAAAGCACTCTAAAAAACGAATTAGATTTTCAACAACACAGTACCGAGCTCTTATTGCCAAAGCTTGATAATGGCAGATATTTAATTGTTGCAAAAACCCATAACAAAGAAAACATCTTTGCATACAACACCTTTCAGGTGACCAACATTGCTGTTGTTGAAAAAACAGAACAAGACAAACAAATCTATCAGTTTATTGATAGAAACAACGGAAAACCATTAAGCAATCTTCAAGTTAACATCACGTATCGTAAAAATTATAAAGATAATCAAAGTAGTAAAACGTATTCAACAAATGCTTCTGGAGAAATTGCTTTGATTAAAGGATCTAACACATGGTCCAATGTTCGCATAGAAGCAACTTGTTCAGACGAAAAAGCCTTTTTTGGAGATTATTATCTCAATAGAAAATACGACTGGGAAGACGATACAGAGGATTATAACGCCTTTTTATTTACAGACCGAAGCATATACAGACCTGGACAAGTTGTCTATTTTAAAGGGGTAGCTGTAAAAACTAAAAATGGTAAATCAGAAATAATTGCAAACGAATTATTTCATATTGAAGTTTATGACACAAACTACAATGAAGTTACAGAACTAGAATTAACAACAAATGAATTTGGTTCTGTTTCTGGAGAATTTATGCTACCCAATTCAGGATTAAACGGAGAGTATAGTATTAATTTTTATGGTGCTGCTAATGATGTTGATATTGAGTATTATTTTTCAGTTGAAGAATACAAACGCCCCAAGTTTGAAGCCCAATTCAAACCTGTAACAGAGAGCTACAAAGTAAACGATTCTGTGACCATCAAAGGACATGCTTTGGCTTATGCCGGAAGTAATATTACCAATGCTAAAGTAGTTTATCGCGTACATAGACAAGTGCAATATCCACGTTGGTATTATTGGTACAGACCTTCCTATTCCAGCGAGTCGCAAGAAATAACTCATGGTGAAGCTACCACTAACGAGAAAGGCGAGTTTGAAATCACGTTTAAAGCCCTTCCAGATACAAGTGTTAATAAAGATAATCTTCCTATTTTTAATTATGAGGTGACAGCAGATGTAACCGATTTAAATGGGGAAACACGTTCTGCTACAACCACTGTTCATGTTGGCTATCATACTTTGCTTGCAACGGTTTCAGTAGATGTAACTTTAGATAAGACAAATAAAGAACACCTCCTTAACATTGAAACAAAAAACCTGAATGGCGAATTTGTTCCTGCTCAAGGAACCGTAAAAATCTACAAGCTTCAAGCACCCGATTTTGTATTGCGACCAAGACCTTGGAAGGCTCCAGATTATCAAGTACTTTCTGAGAAAGAGTTTAAAACCAAGTTCCCTTTTGAAGCCTATAAAGGTGAAGACAATCCTAATAACTGGAAAAAAGGAGACCTTGTTTTTGAAAAGTCTTTCAATACCGAAAAGTCTAAAACATTAGAGTTAGGAAACATAAAGAAATGGCTCTCGGGACAGTATGTTGTTATCTTGGAAAGCAAAGACAAATTTGGACAAGAGGTGAAAGACGAAGTCAGAACCACGTTGTTTAGTGATACCGATAATATGCTTGCTGACAAGCAACTTTTTAGTCTATCAACCGATAAAGAAACTTACAAAACAAACGAAACTGTTCTACTAACGCTGGCTTCAGCTGCCGAAAACCTGACAGTTACCATTGAAATTGAAAAGAACAAACAAACTGTAAATACCTATATCATTCAACTAAATAATAGCAAGAAAACATTAAGCATCCCTGTTAATAAAGCAGATTTAGGTGGTTTTGCCGTGCATTATAGTTTGGCTTATGCCAATAGTTTTGAATCTGGCACCAGATCTATTTCTGTGCCTTATCCTAAAACCGATTTAGAGATTGAAACTACCACGTTTAGAGATAAGCTTCAGCCAGGACAAGATGAGACTTGGAGTTTTAAAATTAAAGGCCCAAAAGGCGAACAGGTATCTGCCGAAATATTAGCTAGTATGTACGACATGTCTTTAGACCAATTTAAACCTCACAACTGGAGTTTTAATCCAATAAATCTTCCTACTTATTATTCTAATAGCTATAGAAATGCCAGAATTAGTTTTTCTACATCTAGTTTTAGTGTTCAAAATTCACAAAGGTATTTTGCGTATTATCCACAAAACAGTTATGATCAATTAGACTGGTTTGGGTTTAGTTTAACAAATTCTTGGACAAGACATCAATATCTTAGAAACTTAAGAAGTAAAGCATCTTACAATAGTGCTGTTGAAGAAGGAATGGTTAGAGGAACCATATATGATGAAAATGGATTGCCTTTACCAGGAGTCAATATTATCATAAAAGGTTATAATGAAGGTACTCAATCTGATTTTGATGGACTATTTTCTATAAAAGCAAAAACTGGTGATATACTGGTACTTAGCTTTGTTGGATATTCTAAAAAAGAGTATGTAATAGATGCAAATAACACTTTTAGTCTCTCAATGAGACCTGATGTAAATTCCATTGATGAAGTTGTTGTGACTGCTCTTGGAGTAAAAAAAGAGAAAAGCGCTATGGGTTATGCATCTGATAGTTTAGAAACTGAAAGCATGGAGAATTCTGAAGAACTCAATGAGGAAGTTGTAACTGAAACAGCTTCTCCAAAAGAAGACTTCACACAAGTAAAAATTCGTAAAAACCTTCAGGAAACGGCTTTTTTCTTTCCACAATTACAAACAGACAACAAAGGCAACGTGAGTTTTAGCTTCACAACACCTGAAGCTTTAACCAAATGGAAACTGCAATTAGTAGCACATACCAAAACCTTAGAGTCTGCAACAACCAGTTTAGAAACAGTGACTCAAAAAGAGCTGATGGTGCTTCCAAATGCACCACGTTTTTTACGTCAAGGAGACCAGATAACCATCAGCACTAAAATTGCAAACCTCACTAAAAAGGAATTGTCAGGACAAGCCATTCTGCAACTTTTTAATGCAACCAATGGCAAAGCCATTGATGCTGATTTAAACAATACTCAAAACACAAAGGCTTTTACTGTAGATGAAAAAGGGAATACAGAAGTATCTTGGAGCTTGTCTATTGCAGATGATGTAGATGCTGTTCAATATAAAATAATTGCCAAAGCTGGAAACTATAGCGATGGCGAGCAAAATGCCCTTCCTGTACTTTCTAATAGAATGTTGGTTACTGAAACGCTTCCTATGTGGATCCGTTCGAACGAATCTAGAACCTTCACTTTAGATAAACTAAAGACAAATACCTCAACCACCTTAAAACATCATAAGCTGACGTTAGAGATGACCTCGAATCCTGCTTGGTATGCTGTGCAAGCATTACCTTATTTAATGGAATATCCTTATGAGTGTAATGAACAAATATTTAGTAGATATTATGCAAATTCCTTGGCAAGCCATATTGTCAATTCGAATCCTAGAATTCAAGAAGTCTTTAATCAATGGAAAAACACAGATGCCTTACTTTCTAATTTAGAAAAGAACCAAGAACTAAAATCGATATTGATTGAAGAAACGCCTTGGTTACGAGATGCTGAGAGTGAAAGCGAACAAAAGAAACGGATTGCTTTGCTGTTCGATTTAAATAAAATGACCAGCGAATTGGAAGCTAATATTCGCAAGTTGGAACAAAACCAAATGGGTAATGGAGCTTGGGCCTGGTTTCAAGGTGGCAGATCAAATAGGTATATCACACAACATATCATTACTGGTTTTGGTCATTTAGATAAGCTAGATGTCAATCAGAGTGATAGCGAAGAAACTATGATTAAAAGAGCTATGTCTTATCTAGACAAAGAATTTATTGAAGAATACAAAGACATCACCAAATACAACGCCAAGGCAGATTTAAGCTTAGATCATTTAAGTTATACCCAATTGCATTATTTATACATGCGAAGCTTTTTTCCTGAGATTAAGAAATCGAATGAAGTTGAAAAAATCATCGCCTATTACCAAACACAAATTCAGAAATATTGGGCAAGCCGTTCGTTATATTCTAAAGGCTTAATGGCCTTAGTATCGCATAGATTAGAGGATGATGTTACAGCAGTAAAAATCCTAAAGTCTTTAAAAGAAAACAGTATTACAAGTGATGAGTTAGGCATGTACTGGAAAGCAAACACAAGCTCGTGGTATTGGTATCAGGCTCCAATTGAAACACAAGCCTTGCTGATTGAAACCTTTTCAGAAATTGAAAACGACATAGAAACTATTGACAACCTTAAAATCTGGCTTCTAAAAAATAAGCAAACCAACCGTTGGAAAACCACAAAAGCAACCACCGAAGCTGTCTATGCCTTATTGCTTCAAGGAAGTGATTGGTTATCTGTAACAGATATGGTTGATGTGGTTATAGGTGGCAATAGCATAGAACCTTCTAAACTGGAAGACGTGAAAATAGAGGCTGGAACCGGTTATTATAAAACGGCTTGGACTGGTTCTGAAATTAAACCAGACATGGCAGAAGTGACCTTAACCAAAAAAGGCGAAGGCATAGCTTGGGGTAGTTTATACTGGCAATATTTTGAAGATTTAGATAAAATTACTTCGGCTGAAACCCCTTTAACTCTTAAGAAAAAACTCTTCTTAAAAACCAACACAGATTTGGGTGAAGAACTTTCTGAAATATCAACTTACACCCAATTAAAAATTGGTGATTTGGTTCGCATTCGTATAGAGCTAACAAGCGATAGAGACATGGAATTCCTTCATATGAAAGACATGAGAGCAAGTGGTTTAGAACCCGTTAATGTGTTGTCTCAATACAAATGGCAAGATGGCTTGGGTTATTATGAAAGCACTAAAGATGCTGCTACCAATTTCTTTTTCGATTATCTACCAAAAGGTGTTTACGTATTCGAATACGATTTACGCGTAAGCAATGCTGGAAACATGAGCAATGGCATTACCACCATTCAAAGCATGTATGCACCAGAATTTAGTAGTCATAGCGAAGGTGTTAGAATTCAAGTAAATAACGATTAATTGTTAGTAACCAATTTATAATACGACAAAAGTTTCATATTAGCGAAATAATTATTTCCTAAATTGTATTACTAACTAATAATCAAAATATTATGAATTCAAAAGTCATTATGGTTTTAAGAATACTCTTGGGTGTTTTTATCTTAGTCTTCGGATTAAATAAGTTTTTTAATTTTATTCCAATGGATCCACCAACAGGAGATGCAGGAGCCTATTTTGGTGCTTTAGCAAGCTCTAAAACACTAATGTTAGTCGGCATTGTAGAGATTACTGCTGGAATAGCTCTCTTACTTAATAAATTTGGCGCCTTGATGGCATTAATACTTATGAGTATTTCCATTAACGCAGTCCTTTTTCATGCTACTTTAGATCCAGATAACATTGCAGGAGCTGTAGTTTTATTAATCCTGAATATCATTGCTATCTATGGTTATAGAGATCGATATAAAGATTTGCTTCATTAATTACATACATATTTTAAAAAAGAGGCTTCTTAAAAGCCTCTTTTTTTATTTATACATCTCATTCGCACTTTAATTATTAACTTTACGGCATTAATCTATATTAGGTTTTGAGTGAAAAATCCATTGAAATTATTAACTGTTTTATTTCTAATACATTCGTGCGCTAGTAGTAACGATTTAGCTAATAAAAAAAAAGAAACACCAAAAATCGTGTTCTTAACTTATAATATTAAAAAAAACACAGAAAAGGAAACAGAAATTATATTCGAAAAACTAAAAATTGTAAATGGAAAAATTAAAGGTTTTTCGAATAATAATCAGAACCAAACAATGGGTGATTTAGAATGCTCTTTTTTAGATAAAAACAAGAACATATTACAAATTGTACATATAAAAAACCCTCTCAAAAAATTAGTGGAGTTTGTAAATAATTCTGGTAATTTAGAGAAAAAAATATTTGAGATGGATAGTACCCAATTTGTTATTAGAGCTCCTTATTTTGCTAACACCAGGTTTATAGAAATTAGTGAGAAAACATCAGGCAAAACATTAAAAAAAATAATCACAACCAAATTGTAATTATATGAAACGCACATTACTTTTTATTATTACTGTAATTACTTTTCAAATTTCATTTTCACAAGTATTTGAAGTTGAAAACATAAAATTTACTGGAGATATTGATAAAAGAATTAATATCGTGATTATGAGTGATGGTTATCAAACTAGTGAATTTCCACAATTTGTAATCGATGCGAATGCCATTGTAACGGACATGTTTAGCCAATCGCCATTTTCTGAATACACCAATTTTTTTAATGTATATATAATAAAAGTACCTTCAAACGAAAGTGGAGCTAGTCATCCTGGCACTGCAACCGATGAAGCAAGTTATAACGTTCCTGTAGCAACCGTTGACAACTATTTTGGAACTAGTTTCGACAGTTATGGGTATCATAGATCCTTATATACAGAGAATTCTGCGACCATTATGAGTGTTTTACAAGATAATTTCCCTCTCTACGATCAAGGTCTTATTCTTGTTAATTCTCCTTATTATGGTGGAAGTGGTGGTGAATTTCCAATAGCTTCAACACATACAAGTTCCAGCGAAATTGCCATTCATGAAATGGGACATTCTTTAGTAGATTTAAAAGATGAATATTATCCTGGAGACTTTTGGGTAGAGGAAGGCATCAACATGACTCAAGAAACAGATCCTAATTTGGTAAAATGGACCAACTGGATAAATGCTAACGGAATTGGCATATATGCTTATGGAACATCTGGAGTTGCTAAAGATTGGTATAGACCACATCAAAGTTGCAAAATGCGTATTTTAGGAAATGATTTTTGTTCAGTTTGCACACAAGGCATCATTGAAAAAATTCACGATCTTGTTTCGCCAATCGATTCTTATCTTCCAGAAAACAGTTCTATTCAAGATCCTAGTTTTCCTATTGAATTTAGTTTATCTCTAGTTCAACCCTTTCCAAACACTTTAGAAAGTTCATGGTCTCTAAACTCTAATAACGTCGCTTCAAATGTTGATGTTGTTAATATTCTGGAATCTGATTTGATTGAAGGTGATAATAATTTAACCGTTGTAGTTACAGACAATACAAGCCTACAAAGAATCGATAATCATGAAACCATACATGCTTATATGGTAAATTGGACTATAAATTCATCAACAATAGGTATTGCTGAAATTACTAGCGAACAAAACAATATTAGCATTAACATGTTTCCAAACCCTACGCAAGACCTTGTGAATTTCACTTCTAAAAGCTCTTTAGGGTCTCACTTATCTGTAGAAATTTTCAGCTTAGATGGTAAAAAGCTAATGACAACTAATTTTTTTAATAATGAAACATCAGTCATTGATATCAGTCAGTTTAATTCAGGAGTTTACCTAATTAAGTTTTATTCAGACAAAGTGCTAATAGCCAATAAGAAGCTAGTTAAAAAGTAAAATAAGTAAAATTATAAAGCTTCGTTTTATTTATTGTTTTGGGAGTCGTTTTTTAAGTAATAAGATTTGTCCTAAATGACTTGATTGATGTTCCATTACGTGAAACCAAGCCCAATGATTATTCATATTATAACCTTCTGGCACACTAGCAAACCAAGCATCGTCCTTCTCTTTCATCAAGTTTATAGTTTTCTGTCTAACGGATTTATAGATATCTAAATAATAATTGACATCATGTCCTTGGTATGTTTCCCGAGCTTCATCACCAAGACTCATGGCTACTTGCCATTGTTTCGCTTCTGATTTGTTAAATTCTCTGTTTTCAAATGTATAAACTTGATAAAAAGCTTCGGTTGCAGCCAAATGCATGATTAAAGAGCCAATTCTATTGGCATTGTCGTCCATTAAGAAATCTAATTCTTCAGTGTTCAAATCTTTAACTGTGTATTCTACGCGGTTACTTAAATCGTTAAGCATGGACACCATGGTTCCTATTTCAGGTGTAAATCCTTCTTGAGGGCCAATTATGTTTTGTGCCTGAGTTGTGATTGAAATTACAAATAATGCAAGTAGTCTCCCTAGTGTTCTCATGTTTTTAGTTGGTTTTAGTTTTTCAAATTAACGCAATGCAAACTAAAACATGTTTCTATTTAACAGAGACTTAACTCTAAACGACTTGCAACTTACTTATTAGATGTTTTGCTAGGTCTTACTTCAATTTTACTTGGTAGGGTTCTTGGATTCATTTTTAATAAATCGACTACCAGTTCTCCAATATCTTCAATTTGAATTTTCCAAGCATCGCTTTCATCGGGTTCATTGCCATTAAAATATGTAGAAACCGAACCAGGCATAATGGTACTAACTTTGACTCCATATTGTCTTAAATCTAACATAACTGCTTGAGTAAATCCAGTAACACCAAATTTACTGGCGTTATAAGCTGAACCACCAGCAAAGAAGTTAGTGCCTGCTAAACTTGAAATAGTGATATAGTAACCTTTGGTTTCTTTTAACGCATCTATACTAGCTTTTATAGAATTAAATACACCAGTTAAATTGGTGTCAATTGTTTCATCCCATTGCTCTTTAGTTAAGTCTTCAATACTTCCAAAATGACCTAAACCTGCATTAGCAATTACTATGTCTAATTTCCCAAACTGATATTTAACCTGTTTTACAGCTTGTTTCTGACTCTCTAAACTACGAACATCGGCTTTCAAACCCACTGCTTTAGCAGATGTTTTAGAATATAGATTTAATTGTTTAGCAGCCTCTTCTGCAGCATCCAAGCTTCTACTAGTTATTGCAACATTAACTCTCTGATTAATTAGTGATTGAGCAATTCCATAACCTATTCCTTTAGTGCCTCCAGTGATTAAAGCCACTTTATTTTGTAATGTTTCCATGAAGTAAATTTTTAAATGAACCCAAAGTTACAAAACGAAATAGCGCTTTGGCATTTTGAAATGTTATGAAAATGATAAAGTTGTTGTCATTTTTTTGGAGGAAATCCTTCTAGAACTTTAGTAACTATTTGTTTAAACTTGGCTTCACGTTCTTCAGGATAGTCTCTTGGAATATCTGTTTCACTACTGATGGCTTGCCAAAATAATTGATTGGTATTCGCATCGACAAATTCGAATGTTATTTGTCGAGACATGTTGGCCTGACCAATAGGAATCCCTACCGAGACACCTCCTCCAACATTGCCTCCACCTCCTCCAACGCCAACACCTACGGACGATCGACTTTGTACTTCTTGGAAGGTTGCGCTTTTAATATTTATGATAAAATCAGAATCTTCTAAGAGTGTCATTCCTTTTAACGCCATAGCATCATCTAAGGCTTTAAACAAGCGCTTGGCATCAAATTCACTCAAACCTGTATCCATGTTCGTGAAATAACTGTATGATTTGTATTTGGAAAAGTCAGTGGTTTTTTCGTAATCGTAATTAACGGTAACACCACAGGATAAGCAAATAAACAGAAAAAATATTGAGGCTAACTTTTTCATTTTTCTTTTAAAGATAAGAAATCCTCTTTAAACGTTTTAAGAATTATTTCTCTGTTTCATTATGATCTACAGATTTTGTTAATGCAGAAGAAATAATTCCTGTAGGAATAGCCACAATTCCTAGCCCAATTAATAGTATAAAAAAAGTAAACACTTTCCCTCCTACTGTAATTGGATAAACATCACCATACCCAACAGTTGTTAGCGTTACAATAGCCCACCACAGACTGTCGAATATTGATGAAAAATGTTCTGGTTGCGCTTCATTTTCGAAATAATAAATACCCACAGCAGCAAAATAAATTAAGATTAAAGTAATAAAAAGAAATAGGAGTATTTCTTCTTTAGCAGATTTTATAGCCGTTGTAAAATGGTTCATTGCACGATTGTAACGCACTAATTTTAAGATCCTGAAAAGTCTTAAAAAACGCAAAGCTCTTAACGAACGTAAATCGACACCAAAACTTAAATAAAATGGTAAGATGGCAAGTAAATCTATAATGCCAAAAAAACTAAAAATAAATTTTAGTTTTTTGTCACTAACATAAATACGCATGAGGTATTCAAGAGTAAAAACAATAACACTAAAAACCTCGATAACATACAAAATGGATCGGGTTCTAGGTTTTAAGTTGGGTAAGGTTTCTATAGTAAAAGTGACTATAGAAATTAAAATTAGTACTTGAATAAAAATAGCAAAGACTTTACTAGCCTTATTATCATTTATTTCAACAATGCTTTTTATTCGTTGTTTCATAAGGATCTACACATTCAGCATCTTCCAGAGTTTATCTTTTAATTCGGTAAGGCCTTGTTGTGCTACTGAAGAGATAAACATATATTCAACTGGTAGAGTTTTATCAAGTTCTACTTTAAGTTCTGCTTTTAATTCGTCGTCTAACATATCGCTTTTAGAAATAGCAATAAAACGTTCTTTATCAAGAATTTCTGGATTATATCGTTTTAATTCATCAAGCAGAATATCGTATTGTTTTCTAATATCGTCTGCATCTGCAGGAATTAAAAATAACAAAACAGAATTACGCTCAATATGTCTCAAAAAGTAATGGCCTAACCCTTTACCTTCGGCAGCACCTTCAATAATTCCTGGGATATCTGCCATAACAAAACTTTTAAACTCACGATATTCTACGATACCTAAATTTGGTTTTAAGGTCGTAAACTCGTAGTCAGCAATTTTAGGCTTTGCAGCACTTACTACAGAAAGCAGCGTTGATTTTCCTGCATTAGGGAATCCTACCAGACCAACATCAGCTAATACTTTAAGTTCTAAAATAATATCTAATTCTTCACCAGGGGTTCCTGGCTGTGCATATCTTGGAGTTTGATTTGTAGGTGTTTTAAAATGCCAGTTACCACGTCCACCCATGCCACCTTTGGCGATTATTTTTTCTTCTCCAACTTCAGTAATTTCAAAAATAATCTCGTTGGATTCTCTGTCTCTAACAATAGTTCCTAAAGGGACATCCATATAGACATCCTGACCATCTGCTCCAGTACTTCTACTTTTACTTCCATGTTCTCCATGTCCAGCTCTAAAATGTCGTTTAAATTTATAGGTGTAAAGTGTCCATAAATTAGGATTACCTCTCATAATTACATGACCTCCACGTCCACCATCTCCACCATCTGGACCACCTTTTTCAATAAATTTTTCACGATGTAAGTGCATAGAACCCTTACCTCCTTTTCCAGAAGATACATGAAGTTTAACGTAGTCTACAAAATTTCCCTCAGTCATAGCATTTTCCCAGTCAAATAGGGATTGTATTTAATGAAACTTTTACTTTTATTTTTCTTCCTTTATACTTTTCAAGTTCAGTTTAAACATCAAGAAAAAGTTATTATAATTTATCTATTACAGAACTTAATCGATTAGTAATATCTTCTATACTTCCTACACCATCTACTCCATAATATTTATTTTGAGCAGAATAATAGTCTTTTAGAATTGCTGTTTTATTGTAGTATTCTTTAATTCTATTTCTAATAATACCTTCATCAGCATCATCACGACGCCCACTTGTTTTTCCTCGTTCTAACAAACGTTCCACTAAAACTTCGTCTGGAACTTCTAGAGCAACCATGGCATCAATTTGAGAATCTTTGCTGTCCATTAATTTATCTAATGCATCCGCTTGTGCATTTGTTCTAGGAAAACCATCAAAAATAAAACCATTGGCATCGGCATTTTTCTCAACTTCAGCATTCAACATATCTATAGTAACTTGATCTGGTACTAGCTCGCCTTTATCCATATAAGATTTAGCAATCATTCCAAGAGCCGTTTCATTTTTAATATTAAAACGAAACACATCACCAGTTGAAATATGGATTAATTGATATTTTTCTTTTAAAAAGTTTGCTTGTGTTCCTTTTCCAGCACCTGGAGGGCCAAATAGTACTATGTTAGTCATATGTTGTGTTGTTTTTAATTGATATACAGATGGTAAATCTCTACCTAACCCATTGTAGTCTAATCCATAGCCTACTATAAATTTATTTGGAATTTCAATACCTATATAATGTAATTTATAATCTTTTTTATAAGCTGCTGGTTTATAAAATAAAGTGGCAATAATTAATTGTTTAACGTTTTCATTTTTAAAAATTCTATGAACTTCTTCTAGGGTATTTCCAGAATCTATAATATCTTCTAAAATAACGACTGTTCTACCACTTAAATCTTGTGTTAACCCAATTAATCGTTGAATATCCTCTGTAGATTTCACACCTTCATAAGAAGCTAATTTAATAAAAGTAACTTCGCAAGGTTTTGGATATTTTTTAACAAAATCGCTAACAAACATAAAAGACCCATTCAAGATGCCTATAAACACAGGCACTTCGTCTTTTAATTCACTAGCTATCTCATTTGCCAAACGTTGTACTGTCGATTGAATTTCTTCTTCAGAAATAAAAGGCTTAAATTGTAAATCGTGAAGCTTAACCACTTGTTATATTTTTTTTTTAGAAATGCAAAGATAATCATTTGATTAAGGTTATACGAATTCTTGAATATTTTGTTGGGTATTAAGTTTTAAAAAAACCACTGGTCTAAGGATTTATGTAATATTTTTATACAAAAAAAGGACATCTTATTAAGGTGCCCTTTTTTTGTATAAAAATATTACAATTAAATTACTGTTTCTGGATTTTAATTGTTTGAAAATTATTACCACTGTATATTTTAGCAATATAACTTCCAGTTGCAACTCCACTCATATCTATTTGAATTGAAGTGCCTTGATGGTTATTACTTTCCAGAACCTTCTTTCCTAATAAATCATAAACTTCAACAGACGTTATTTGAGAAGAATGAGAAATATAAAATGTGTTTTTAACCGGGTTTGGATAATAAGATAATTCCGTTATACTAAAATCTTCAACCGATAGTGGTGCTAGTCTAATAGTAACATCATCCACATTCAATCCTCTTGCCCAATTTGAAGTACCTTCAAAAGCAACATAATAAGTCGCAGATGGATTTGGCAATGTTAAAGTAACATTTGTCCATTGAGTTTGTTCAGCAAGATAATCTGTCCCTATTTGCACCCATGGTTGAGAAGCATCAGTTTTATAAAAAACACGTAACTCATCAATATCACCTACCCAATTTACATTGGCATAATAAAATTCCAATTCTGGATTTGTAGCACTAGATAAATCTAAAGGCTGTGACACTAATTTCGTTTTTGCTCCTGTAGTACTTGTTCTAAACTCTGCCATAGTGTTACCCGTTCTTGGTGTAATTGTACCATTTCCATTTTGAGAAACGAATGTCCATACTGTAGAACCTACAACTGTTTCGTTACTCCAACACACAGGAAGTACACCACTTTCAAATCCTTCTTCAACAGGAAATGCTGTGTTTGCTTCGCAAGGTGTATTGAAAGCAATTGGTCCTACCCAAACACTATAATCAGAATTGCCACAATCTTTTCTAACATAATACTCATAAGGTGTATTAGGTGTTAAACCTGTTAGAGTTGTTGAAACTGCACCTATTATAGCAGGAGCAGATGTACCAGAGCCAATACTAAATCCTGGAGCACCATATTCAACTTCAAAATCTCCAACATCAGAAGTCCATGACAAATCTGCTGTAGTTGTAGTCACTGCATCGACAACAGGATTAGCTGGCTCCAAACAAGATGGAATAAAAGTAACCTGGACATCATCTAAATCAAAAGCAAACATATCGTTTGTAGTTGAGTGAAAACCGATATAGATTGTTTCTCCCACATAATCAGTTAAATCGTACTGATATTTATAAAAATCAGGGCCACTAGCTGGAGCAACATTAGCATCCAACGTAACTGTAAAATCGGAAGCAGAATTACCTGAAGTCGATAGTTTTACACTAATAGATTCAGGATATAATGGGTCTCTACTCCTTGCCCAAAAAATTAGAAAATCTGAAACGCCTGCAGTCACAGTTACCTGTGGCGAAATTAAATAATCATCGTGAGGAGTACTACCATAAATTATATAAGCAATATTTGTTCCACTATGAGCAGTAAGCTCGGAAGCTGACAAATCAATAACATCCCAGGTATTACTAGCATCTCCACCGTCTATTACAGACCAACCTGCGGGTATGGTTTCACCACCTTCAAAATCTTCAAGAAATTGAGCTTGACTTAACATGGGCAACACCATAAAACTCATCAAAAAAAGTATTTTTTTCATCATAATAAATATTTTAAGTTATTATTTTAAATATAAATAAAATAAGTTTTATAAAAAAATAAGTTTATATTTTAATAGGTCTATTTATCTTTGCTTTCAATCGAACAATCAACTTTCCTACACCTGGAATTAGTTTAAACTAAAAAACATATGAATTACTTTTCTTCAAAATTTAAATTAGGCATACTAGGTGGTGGACAGTTAGGTAAAATGTTACTTTATGATACTAGAAAATTCGACATTTACACAACTGTTTTAGAAGCAAACAATGAAGCACCTTGCAAAATAGCTTGTAATGAGTTTCATTTAGGAGATTTAATGGATTTTGATGCTGTTTACAATTTTGGTAAGAATGTAGATGTGCTAACATTTGAAATTGAAAACGTAAATACCAATGCTCTAGAAGCTCTAGAAAAAGAAGGAGTGAAAGTGTTCCCTTCATCTAAAACATTGAAAACCATTCAAAATAAAGCAACCCAAAAACTATTTTATAGAGATCACGACATTCCAACGGCAGAATTCTCCCGATTTGCTTATCCTTCCGAAATAAAAGATGCAATACACAATGGTGGATTAAAATTTCCTTTTGTTTGGAAAAGCGCACAGTTTGGATATGACGGCAATGGGGTAAAAATTGTTAGAACAGAAGCCGATTTAAAAGAGCTACCAAATGTTGAATGTATTACCGAAAACCTAATTCCTTTTAAAAACGAATTGGCAGTAATTGTTGCAAGAAATCCTGATGGTGAGGTTGCGGTTTACCCTGTAGTTGAAATGGAATTTCATCCAGAAGCTAACCAAGTAGAGTATGTTATTTGTCCAGCAAGAATAGACCATAAAGTAGCTGAAAAAGCTAAAGAAACAGCCTTAAAGGTTTCTCAGGCATTTAATCATGTTGGTCTTTTAGCCGTTGAAATGTTTCAAACAGAAAATGATGATATTTTAGTTAACGAAGTAGCTCCAAGACCTCATAATTCTGGGCATCACACCATTGAATCAAGTTATACCTCGCAATTTGAGCAACACTTAAGAGCCATTTTAAATTTACCGTTAGGAAAAACCGACAGCCAAGTTGGAGGGATAATGGTAAATTTGGTTGGTGCTGAAGGCTACACTGGACCTGTGGTTTACCAAAATATTGATGACATTATGAAAATGCCAGGAGTAACACCACATATCTACGGTAAAAAACAAACCAGACCTTTCAGAAAAATGGGTCATGTTACCATCGTTAATAAGGATTTAAATGAAGCACGAAATATTGCCGAAAAAGTTAAAAACACCATTAAAGTTATAAGCAAATAATTATGAGCAAAGTAGGAATTATTATGGGAAGCAAAAGCGACCTTCCAGTTATGCAAGAAGCCATAGATATTTTAAAAGATTTTAAAATTGATGTGGAAGTAGATATTGTTTCGGCACATAGAACACCAGAAAAATTGTTCGATTATGGAAAACATGCACATACACGTGGATTTTCAGTCATTATTGCTGGAGCTGGTGGAGCAGCACATTTACCAGGAATGATAGCATCTTTATCTCCACTTCCTGTTATTGGAGTTCCTGTAAAAAGCAGTAATTCTATAGATGGTTGGGATTCTGTTTTATCCATTTTACAAATGCCAGGAGGTGTCCCTGTGGCTACAGTAGCTCTTAACGGTGCAAAAAATGCAGGTATTTTAGCAGCTCAGATTATTGGAAGCTCAGACTGTTCTGTTTTAGACAAAATTATACATTATAAAGAAGGATTAAAAGCAAAAGTGATTGAGTCTGCAAAAGACTTAAAATAAAAAACCCCAACTACAGTCAGGGTTTTAAACGCTATTAATCAATTATTTAAAAGAGTCACTTAAAACTCTCATGAAAAATCTGATGCAAAAGTAGAATTTAAATTCAAATAAACTCTTAAAATAACGTTAATTATCAGAAAATCAAACTCTTAGTAAGAAAAGTAGGACATAGATTTTTTGACAGATGCCATTAATAAATGAATATCCTTAACAAACCATTTGATACACAGTTTCATACTGCTCCTTTTTCAAAAATAAAAAATGAGCACTTTTTACCTGCTTTTATAAAAGCGATAGAAAAAGCAAAAAATGAAATAGATGCTATTACAAATAATTCTGAAAAAGCAACTTTTAAAAACACAGTTGAAGCTCTAGATTTTTCTGGGGAAGAACTTGACAGAATTTCAAGTATCTTTTTTAATTTAAATTCAGCAGAAACCAACGAAGATATCCAAAAAATCGCTCAGGAAGTGTCACCGCTTTTATCTGAATTCAGCAATGATATTACTTTAAATGAAGAACTATTTGCACGTATTAAAACTGTTTATCAAGAAAGAAACACCTTAAACTTAACGACAGAACAACACACATTATTAGACAAAAAATATAAAGGGTTCTCTAGAAATGGTGCTAATCTACCTGAAGCTAAAAAACTTCAACTTAGAAAAATTGATAAGGAATTAAGCAAACTCAAATTAAAATTTGGCGAAAACATTCTCGCTGAAACCAATAAATTTGAAATGCTAATCACAAACGAAAAAGACTTATCTGGTTTACCTGAAGGCGCTAAAGAAGCTGCTCAACAATTAGCAGAATCTAAAGACAAAAAAGGTTGGTTAATTACCTTGGATTACCCTAGTTATATTCCATTTATGACCTATGCTAATAATCGAAAATTGCGCAAAACATTAGCCATCGCATCTGGGACTAAAGCATTTAAAAATGACGCATTAGATAATCAAGAAAATGTGTTGCAAATTGTAAAACTTCGCCATCAAAGAGCTAATTTATTAGGTTATAAAACACATGCCCATTTTGTTTTAGAAGAACGGATGGCAAAAACTCCAGCAAAAGTAGAAGCTTTTTTAAATGAACTTCTAGAAAAAGCTAAACCTGCTGCTTTAAAAGAATTTAACGAGCTAGAAGCTTTTGCTAAAGAATTAGACCAAATCGATCGATTAGAAAAATGGGATGGTTCTTATTATGCAGAAAAATTAAAACAAGAACGTTTCAATTTAGACGACGAGAAACTTAAACCCTATTTTAAACTTGAAAACGTGATTCAAGGTGTTTTTAAAGTTTCTGAAAAGCTATATGACCTTCATTTTGAGGAAATTTCTACCATCGACAAATATCACGAAGATGTGTTGACCTATAAAGTAACCAATAAAAAAGGCGAATTGATTTCCGTTTTTTATGCCGATTTTTTTCCAAGACCTGGAAAAAGAAATGGTGCTTGGATGACCTCTTACAAACCTCAATACATTAAAAACAATGAAAACTCACGTCCTCACATTTCAATAGTTTGCAACTTTACAAAACCCACAAAAAGCAAACCTTCACTTTTAACCTTTAATGAGGTTATTACGCTATTTCATGAATTTGGACATGCACTACATGGCATGCTGGCAAACACAACTTATCCAAGTATTTCTGGAACTAGTGTCTTTTGGGACTTTGTAGAATTACCAAGTCAGGTGTTGGAAAACTGGTGTTACGAAAAAGAAGCTTTGGAGTTATTTGCAACTCATTACGAAACAGGAGATCTAATTCCAATGGATTTAATCGAAAAAATTAAAGCATCATCAACGTTTCATGAAGGCATGCAAACTTTACGTCAATTAAGTTTTAGTTTATTAGATATGAGTTGGCATGCTAGCGATTCTCCAGAAACTATAACAAATGTAAAGTTACACGAAAAGAAAGCATTTGAGAACACAAAATTATTTCCAGATGTGGAAGAAAATTGTATGAGTACAGCATTTTCGCATATTTTTCAAGGAGGATACAGTTCTGGTTATTACAGTTACAAATGGGCTGAAGTTCTAGATGCAGATGCTTTCGAGTATTTTAAAGAAAAAGGTATATTCAATAAAGACGTAGCTACAAAATTTAAAAATTACGTCTTATCTCAAGGAGGAACAGAAGACCCAATGATTCTTTACAAACGCTTTAGAGGACAAGAACCTCAACCAGATGCATTATTAAAACGAGCTGGATTAATAGAAAAATAAATATTTTACCTATTTTTGATAAAAAAGCTAGCTAAAGAATGCCAAAACACCAATTAGATCCAAATACTTGGATTGACCGTTATTCAGATTACTTATACAATTTCACCATAACTCGTGTAAACGATAGGGAAATTGCTAAGGATTTGGTTCAGGATACCTTTTTTGCTAGTTTAAAATCGATGAAAAACTTTAAAGGTGAAGCAAGCGAACGCACATGGTTGGTTTCAATTTTAAAACGAAAAATAATTGATTATTACAGGAAAATTAATTCAAAAAAAGGGAAAGCTGAAGTCCGAATGGATTTCAAGTCTGATGATGATGATGAAGGTAATTGGTTAGAAGAAAGAGTTGCAGATTCTCAATATAAAACAGCTGAAGAAACTCTAATAAACGAGGAACTTGGTGAGGCTATATTCGATTGTTTAAATAAATTGCCCGAAAAACAGGCTACCGTTTTTAGAATGAAAACCATTGAAGGTTTAGAAACTGAAACAATTTGTAATGAATTAAATATCACTGCGTCTAACCTTTGGGTCATTGTCCACAGAGCTAGAATTGCAATGGCAGAATGTATGGAAAAAAACTGGTTTAAATAGTCATGAAAAATAAATCCTTTTTATTTATATCATGTGATGAAGCAAAGCATATTTGCGATAAAGCACAATATAATGAAGCCACTCCTTGGGAAAAATTAAAACTAAACCTACGATATCTTTGGTGTCAGATCACCAGAGCTTATGTTAAAAGGAATAAAAAGCTTTCAAAAGCCGTAGAATCTTCAAAAATTACTTGTTTAAAAAACTCTGAGAAAGAGCAATTAAAAAACCTTTTTCGAGAAGAATTAGAAAATCAGCATCATTAATAACAACCAATAAATAGGGATTCCTTCTACAAAAAAAGAGCTATAATAGCTTCCTTGTTTTTTTGTTGAAAACACCAAAAACAATAGACTTATAAAAATAATTATTAACAAGATTATTACGCTATAAGCATTCATTACATCTTTAAGGTACTCTAAGAAAAAGAAAATCATCAGTAATATAACGCCAATTATTTTTGTGTTTTTGATTCCTATTTGTTGTGGAATGGTTGCTAATTTCAAACTATCGTAATTTAAGTCCCTAATCTCAAATGGCAACATTAAAACTACAACAAACACAAACCTCTGTATAATTGTAATAATCACATCTGCATTGATAGGTATGTTATTATTTATCAATGGCAAAACAACTGTTACTCCAGACCAAACCAATGCAATAATATAGACTTTTAAACCACTAATATTCCTTAAGTTTTTATGTTTGTCATAAATCACTTTACTAGGCAAAAAAGGAATCGCGTATAAAAAAGTAACCAAACCAAAGACCAAAATAACCATTTGGGTTTTAAACTTTAGTTGCAAAGCATAATAACACATCAGTAAAAAACAAAGCAACGAAAACAATTGAATCCATTTAAGCCAATTAGCCAAACTTCTATGGTGAAAACGTGCTAACCCAAAATACTTCACAAAATTATAACCAGAAATTGAAGCAAAAAAAATAAAGTAAAGGACAACACCATCAAAAGGAATACGAAACTCTAAGAGTGTTACCCATGACATAGCAAAAACCGCTAAAGCCACGTGAATACTACTGTCTAGATAGAAATTAAATATTTGTTTCCAAAAACGCATAAAACAAAAGTACGCAAAGTGTTAATAATCTTTATAACTGGTTAAAAACTTTAGTTTTCATTAACAAAATAACATGAATTATTGCGTAATTTTGCGCTTGAAAAAAGGGCTATTACTATTTAATTTATAGCCACATTAAAACGGTCATTTTCGAGACATCGAAAACTTAACACAACTCATTTTTAATGAACACAACTAATTTTGCACTTCGTCACATTGGTCCTAGAGAAGAAGACCAAAACCTCATGTTAAAAGCCATAGGTGTAGACTCTTTAAATCAGCTTATTTTTGAAACATTACCAGATGGTATTAAATTAAAAAAAGCACTGGAACTTAGTGAGCCAATGAGCGAACAAGAATATTTAACACATATTCACGAACTCTCAAAACTAAATAAGACCTATAAAACATATATTGGTCTTGGATATCATCCAACCATATTACCACCTGTTATTCAACGTAACATCCTTGAAAATCCAGGTTGGTACACTGCATACACACCTTATCAAGCTGAAATAGCTCAAGGTCGTTTAGAAGCTTTATTAAACTTCCAAACCATGGTTACAGACCTTACAGGAATGGAACTAGCTAACGCTTCGCTTTTAGACGAAAGCACAGCTGCAGCTGAAGCTATGAGTTTATTGTTTGCTGTTAGAGAAAGAGATCAAAAGAAAGCTAATGTCACTAAATTTTTTGTTTCAGAAAATATTTTACCTCAAACGATTTCATTACTTGAAACTAGAGCAAAGCCTATTGGTATTGAATTGGTTGTAGGTAATGAAGATACTTTCGATTTTTCAACTGAATATTTTGGAGCCATTCTCCAATATCCAGGGAAAAACGGTCAGGTAACAGACATTAAATCATTTATAGAAAAAGCCAATAAAGCCCAAATTAAAGTGGCTGTTGCAGCAGATATTTTAAGTTTAGTAATGCTTGAAGCTCCAGGTAAATTTGGAGCAGATGTTGTAGTAGGTACTACTCAACGCTTTGGTGTACCAATGGGTTATGGTGGACCACATGCAGCATATTTTGCAACTAAAGAAGCCTATAAAAGGGATATTCCTGGACGTATTATTGGTGTTACCAAAGATGTCAATGGAAATAGAGCTTTACGTATGGCTTTACAAACAAGAGAACAACATATTAAACGAGACAGAGCAACTTCAAACATTTGCACAGCTCAAGTATTGTTAGCTGTTATGGCTGGTATGTACGCCGTATATCATGGCCCAAAAGGTTTACAGTTTATAGCAAATAAAGTACACAATACAGCATCTACGATCTCTAATAGTATAGAAAAATTAGGGTTTACACAAACAAACACCTCGTATTTTGATACCTTAAGCATTCAAGCTGAGGCTTCAAAAATTAAAACTATTGCAGAGAAACATCATGTTAACTTTTATTATCCAGAAAAAAACACAGTAACTATTTCAATTAATGAAACGACTAACTTAAAAGATGCTAACGAGATTATTGCCATTTTTGCAGAAGCTGTTGGAAAAGAAACTATAGAAATCACAGCCCTTCAAGAATCTAATCTAATTTCTGCAAATTTGCAAAGAACATCAGATTTCTTAAGTTTAGATATTTTCAATTCTCATCATTCTGAAACAGAATTGATGCGTTATATCAAAAAATTAGAACGCAAAGATTTATCTTTAAATCATTCTATGATTTCATTAGGGTCTTGTACCATGAAATTAAATGCAGCTGCCGAAATGTTGCCATTAAGTTCGCCTAATTGGGGAAGTGTGCACCCATTTGTCCCTGTAGAACAAGCTCAAGGGTATCAAACCATTTTAAAAGAATTGGAAGATCAGTTAACAGAAATCACTGGTTTTGCGGCTACATCTCTTCAACCTAATTCTGGAGCTCAAGGAGAATTTGCCGGATTAATGGTTATTAAAGCCTATCACGAATCCCGTGGAGATCACCATAGAAACATCTGTTTAATTCCATCTTCGGCTCATGGAACCAATCCTGCAAGTGCTGTAATGGCTGGTATGAAAGTAGTTGTAACAAAATCTACTGAAAAAGGAAATATCGATGTTGAAGATTTACGAGAAAAAGCTGAATTGCACAAAGACAATTTATCTTGTATCATGGTAACCTACCCATCAACACATGGTGTTTACGAATCAGCAATTATGGAAATTACGCAAATAATTCATGATAATGGCGGACAAGTTTATATGGATGGAGCCAATATGAATGCTCAAGTAGGATTAACTAATCCTGGAAACATTGGCGCAGATGTATGTCATTTAAACTTACACAAAACATTTGCCATACCACATGGTGGTGGTGGTCCTGGAGTTGGACCAATATGTGTTGCAAAACAATTAGTGCCTTTTTTACCTGGAAATCCTATCATAAAAACAGGAGGAGACCAAGCCATTACAGCAATATCTGCTGCTCCTTATGGCTCATCATTAGTTTGTTTAATTTCATATGCCTACATTAAAATGTTAGGCGCTGAAGGTTTAACACAGTCCACTAAAATTGCTATTTTAAATGCTAATTACATCAAACATCGCTTACAAGGTCAGTTCGATACCTTATATTCTGGAGAATGTGGTCGTGCAGCACACGAAATGATTGTAGACTGCAGGCCTTTTAAAGCCAATGGTATTGAAGTAACAGACATAGCAAAACGTTTAATGGATTACGGATTTCATGCACCAACAGTGTCGTTTCCAGTTGCTGGAACTTTGATGATTGAGCCAACAGAAAGCGAAAGCAAAGCTGAAATGGATCGTTTTTGTGATGCTATGATATCAATAAAAAAAGAAATTGATATGGCATCTAAAGACGATGATAACAATGTTTTAAAAAATGCACCACATACCTTAGAAATGCTAACATCTTCTGAATGGCTCATGCCTTACAGTAGAGAAACTGCAGCTTTTCCTTTAGAATATGTAAAAGAAAATAAGTTCTGGCCAAGCGTTAGACGTGTAGATGACGCTTATGGAGATAGAAACCTTATTTGTACTTGCGCACCTATTGAAGAATACATGGAAGCTTAATTTTTAAAATACTTAAATTAGAAAGTCCTCATTTGGAGGGCTTTTTTTTTATATAAAAACAAAAATAAGCCTCAATTAATGCGAATTTGACAAATATTGACTAATAATTAAAAAATGAATACATTAACAATTTAATAATGATTAATTTAGCAAAGCCTAACACTTAATAGCAACCTAATGGCAATAAAAATTACAGGAACTGGCAGTTACATTCCGAGTACCATTGAAAAAAATGAAGATTTTCATCAGCATGAATTTCTTAATGAAGATGGTTCATCCATAAATCATCACAATGAAGTAATTATTGAAAAATTCAAAGCTATTACTGGAATTGGCGAGAGACGTTACGTAGAAAGCGATTTAAACACTTCAGATATCGCATACTTTGCTGCTCAAAAGGCAATTGAAAACTCAAAAATCAATCAAGAAGAGATTGATTACATTATTGTTGGTCATAATTATGGCGATGTTAAACACAAAGCAGAACAAAGTGATACTGTTCCTAGTATTGCCTCTAGAGTAAAACATCTTCTTGGAATAAAAAATCCAAAATGTGTGGCTTACGACATTTTATTTGGCTGTCCAGGTTGGAATGAAGGGGTTATTCAAGCAAATGCGTTTATTAAAGCTGGAATTGCTAAAAAATGTTTGGTCATTGGAGCAGAAACCTTATCTCGAGTTGTAGATAAACACGATAGGGATTCTATGATATACAGTGATGGAGCTGGAGCAGTTATTGTTGAAGACACTTCTAATGAAGGTGGTATTATTGCTCATGAAAGCGCCACTTATGCTCTTGATGAAGCTCATTTTATTTATTTTGGAGAAACAAACCATCCAGAAATTACAGACAAACGTCGATACATAAAAATGTATGGCAGAAAAATATATGAATTTGCTCTAAACAACGTTCCTGCTGCTATGAAATCTTGTCTAGATAAAAGTGGTTATGAAATTGGAGATTTAAAGAAAATCTTAATTCATCAAGCTAATGAGAAAATGGATGAAGCCATTGTTCAACGATTCTACAAGCTTTACAACATGGATATGCCAAAAGGCATTATGCCAATGACCATCAATAAACTAGGAAACTCAAGTGTTGCAACAGTTCCAACTTTATACGATTTAATATTACAAGGCGAACTTGAAGGACATTCTATTAACGAAGGTGATGTGATTATGTTTGCTAGTGTTGGTGCAGGAATGAATATCAACGCTATAGTCTATAAATGTTAATTTATCTTTTTAAAGCGAAATGAGAACTATAAGTTTGTTTTTTATTGTTGATTTTATATTCAATTAAATACCAATAATCATTTGAAGGCAAATTATATCCTCTATAAGTTCCATCCCATTTATTATTTTCTGGACTTAATGTTTTTATCAATTTCCCATACCTATCAAAAATATATAAGATGTATTCACAAGCATTTGAAGTTATAATCAAATTCCAATAATCATTAAATCCATCACCATTAGGCGTAAAGAAAAGCTTCGTTTTAAAACATGCTAATTCTTGATTAAAGCATTCTAAATCAAATTGCCCTAAATTATCTGTACATCCTGAAACATCTTCCGTTACAACAATAGAATCATAAACCCCAGATTCTAATCCTATAAGGACATAATTACCTGATGCATCTGCTGTTACTAACAATGTTTCTGTAACCGAATTGTGAAGGTATGTAATAGTATAACTGTTTCCCGATGTTAAACCTGAAATGGTAATTGTGCCATCGTCTGATTCACAACTTGTTAAATCTGTGGATATAATGGAGAATCCTAAATCTGGCTCATCTAAAATAATTTGACCTAAATTATCTGTACATCCTGAAATATCTTCCATTACAACAATAGAATCGTAAACCCCAGATTCTAAGCCTGTAATAACATAACTACCTGAT